>JAKFWO010000008.1 GCA_021731815.1 Hyphomonadaceae bacterium
CTTCCCTCCTCCCCTTCCCCTCTCCCTTCCCCCGCGAGCGCGTTGATGAGCCGTTACAATCACCGGGAAACCGAAGCCAAATGGCGCAAGGCCTGGGCGGAGGCCGATCTGTTCCGCGCCCGCACGCCCGAAGAAGCCGGCGATTCTCCCAAGGCCTATATCCTTGAAATGTTTCCCTATCCGTCGGGACGCATCCATGTCGGCCATTCGCGCAATTACACCATGGGCGATGTGGTGGCCCGCTATAAACGTGCGCGGGGCTTTAATGTGCTCCACCCCATGGGCTGGGACGCCTTTGGCCTGCCGGCGGAAAATGCCGCCATGGAGCGCAAGGTCCATCCCGGTGCCTGGACCCTGAACAATATCCGCGAGATGAAGGGGCAGCTTGAAAAGCTCGGCCTGTCGATTGATTGGTCGCGCGAATTGGCGACCTGCGATCCATCCTATTACAGGCACCAGCAGGCGATTTTCCTTGCCATGTGGCGCAAGGGCCTCGCATTCCGCAAATCGGCCAAGGTCAATTGGGACCCGGTCGACAACACCGTGCTGGCCAATGAGCAGGTGGTGGATGGCCGCGGCTGGCGGACCGGCGCACCGGTCGAGATCCGCGAACTCGAACAATGGTTCTTCCGGATCACGGCCTTTGCCGGGGATCTGCTCGAGGGCCTCGATGGTCTCGGGCGCTGGCCCGACAAGGTGCGCCTCATGCAGGCCAACTGGATCGGCAAGAGCCGCGGCGCTTTTGTCTGGTGGGACATTGCCGAAGTGCCGGACTTTCTGAAAGCGGGGCTTGAAAACGAGGGCCCCCATCATGCCCGCGACCCGGTCGAGGTGTTCACCACCCGCCCCGATACCTTGTTCGGGGCGAGTTTCCTTGCGCTCGCCCCCGACCATCCCCTGACCCGCCGCATCGCCGAATTTCGTCCCGAAGTGGCGGAATTTGTCGCCGAATGTGCGCGCGCCGGCACATCGGAAGCCGAAATCGAGAAGGCAGAAAAAAAGGGCATGGATCTCGGAATCCGGGTGCGCCATCCTTTCGATCCCGCCTGGACCCTGCCGGTCTGGACGGCGAATTTCGTGCTCTCGACCTATGGATCAGGGGCGATTTTCGGTTCGCCGGCCGGTGATCAGCGCGATCTCGATTTCGCGCGCAAATATGGCCTGCCAGTCGTACCGGTCGTGCTGCCGCCAGGGGTCGATGCCGACAGCCATGCCATCCATGACGAAGCCTTTACCGGGCCGGGCACGCTCTATCAGTCCCGCTTTCTCGACGGGCTGTCGACAGAGGACGGGATCATCGCCGCCATTGCGGAACTGGAGAAACGCCGTGCCGGTGAAGGCACCGTGATCTGGCGGCTGCGCGATTGGGGGGTGAGCCGCCAGCGTTATTGGGGCTGCCCGATCCCGATCATTCATTGCCCGAAATGCGGATTGGTCGGCGTTCCCGAAACCGACCTTCCGGTGGAATTGCCGGGCGACGTGGATTTCAGCGCGCCGGGCAATCCGCTGGCCCGCCATCCGACCTGGAAACATGTCGCCTGCCCGCAATGTGGCAGCGCGGCCGAACGCGAGACCGATACGCTCGACACCTTTGTGGATTCCTCCTGGTATTTCGCACGCTTTTGCGATGCCACCGCGCCGGACCGGCCCTTCGATCCGAAGCTCGCCGCTTATTGGCTGCCGGTCGATCAATATGTCGGCGGAGTCGAACACGCCGTCTTGCATCTGCTCTATGCCCGCTTCTTCACCCGCGCGCTGATCGAATGCGGCTTTCTCGATTTACCGGGCGGCGAGCCCTTTGCCGGATTGTTCACCCAGGGCATGGTCAACCATGTCACCTACAAGAGCGGCGAGGGAAAATGGCTCGCGCCCGACGAAATCGAGGACCGCGAGGGACAGCCGGTCGAGATCGGATCGGGTCGGCCGGTGACGCGCGGCGCGCTCGAAAAAATGTCGAAATCCAAACGCAACGTCATCGATCTTGATGCGTTTGTTCAGGATTTCGGGGCGGATGTCGCACGCTGGTTTGTCCTGTCCGACAGCCCGCCGGAGCGCGACCTCGAATGGACCGATGCGGGGGCCGAGGGTGCGTGGCGCTTCTCCCAACGCCTGTGGACCCTGTTTGCCGCCGCCCCGCCGCCGGGCGATCCGCTCATGGCAGCAGTCCAGCCGCAGGGGCCGGGCCTCGAAATCCTGCGCGCCTGCCACCGCGCGGCGGCGGCGATCACCGGCGATCTCGAAGGCTTTCGCTTCAATCGCTGCATCGCGGCGGTCCATGAATGCGTCAACGCGCTGAAAAAGCTCGAACCCCTTTTCACCCCGGACCATGCACCGGCCCTGCGCGAGGGGCTCGGCATTCTGGCGCGGCTCATCGCGCCCTTCATGCCGCATCTGGCCGAGGAATTGTGGGAAAAGCTGGGCGGGACGGGGTTTGTCGTGAACGCGCCCTGGCCGGAGGCCAATCCGGATTTCCTGCGCGAGGACATGGTCGTCATCCCGGTGCAGATCGACGGGCGCCGCCGTGCCGAACTCAACGCGCAAAAGGGGCTCGACCCGCAAATCCTGCGGGCCATGGCGCTGGCCGAGGACAAGGTTCAGGCCTTTCTGGCTGGCGCAGCGCCCAAAGATGTGATCATTGTGCCCGACCGCATCATCAATATCGTGACCAAATGAAGCGACGGGGGCTGCATCCCCATATGCGCCAAAGGGAAGAATCCATGCGCCTTGTACCGGTCTCGCGCCTGATCCTCGCGCTCGCCCTCCCGCTGGCACTGGCGGCCTGCGGTTTCCGGCCGCTTTATGCCAAGGTTGACGGGGCGACGGGACCCGCCGGACCTTCCGGGATCGTGGCCCATGTCAGTGAAATCGACGGACGCACCGGTTTTGCCATGCAGGGCGAATTGCAAAAACTGTTTCAGACCAATCGGGCGCAAGCAGGCGCGCCGCGGCTCGAAATCACTTATCGTGAGAGCTTCGTTCCTTTGGGCATCCGGCTCGACCGTTCGGCGACGCGGGTCGATGTGGTGCTTGCGGGCCAGTTCATCCTGCGTGGCGAGAACGGGCTCGCCCTCGCGCAGGGCCCGTTCACCACGACCGCGAGCTATGAGGCCCCGGGCGTGGTCGATGCCGGCACGCTCAATGCCCGCGACGGGGCCTATGCCGACCTCGCCAACCAGCTCGACGCGAAGGAACGGGCCGCGCGCGAGGCCGGTCGTCTCATTTTCGCGAGCGCTGCCGTGCAATTGGAGCGCGCCCGCAAGAATGCCGCGCGCGCCACGACATCCCAAAAACCGTGACCGGCCGGTGACGGCGGGAAGGCACCCATGAAATTCGCCGGCGCCAAGGCCGAATCCATGGCCGCAAAGCCGTTGTCGCAGGTGGTGGCCTGGCTCGTATACTGTCCCGACCCGGGGCTCGCGCAGGATATTGGCGCGCGCCTTGCCGATTCGCTCCGTGATCCGGCCGATCCCTTCGCCGATGTGCGGATGACCGAGGACGACCTCAAACGCGGGGACATGGCATTGCTCCATGCCATGACCAATCGCTCTTTGCTGGGGGGGCGCGGCGTGGTGCGGCTGCGCATCGAGAACGAGGCCTCCTCCCAACGGATCCAGAAAAACCTCAATGCCTTGCTGGCAGAGGGCGGGCAGGCCGCCAATCCGCTGGTGATCGAAGCCGGGGAATTGCGGAAAACCTCGAAGCTGCGCGTCTTTTTCGAGGAAGCAGAGCTGTTTGCCGCCCTTCAACTCTATGAACCCGACCCGGCGCAATTTGCCGAATTCGTTCGCAATATTGCCGCGGAGAAAGGTCTGCTGCTGAGCGAGGGCGCGCTCGCCGAATTCGTGGCGCGCATCCCGGTGGATCGCAATCTGGCGCGCGCGGAAATCGAAAAACTGTGTCTTTATTGGTATGGCGAAACCGGACCGGTGACGGAAGAAGCGGTCGTCGAACTCTGCGCGCCGGCGGGAGGCGAGGATTATGACGATTCCCTGCACGCGGCTTTTGCCGGCGATGCCATGGGTGCCCTCACCGGGCTCACGCGCAGCCTCGAGGCCGGGGCTGCACCCGTCTCGATCACCCGCGCCGCCCAGCGCCGGCTGTTGCGCCTGCTCGCCGTGCGCGAAGCAATGGCCGGGGGACGTGGCCTCGATCAGGCGATCGCAGGCCTGCGGCCGCCGGTTTTCGCCCGCGCACGAAAGGCCCTTGAAACTGAACTGGCCCTGTGGCCGCTCGACAGCCTCCAGGCGCTGGCCCCCGCACTCTATGGGCTGGAAATTGCCATGAAACGAAAGGACGCCCCGGCCGCAGAAATGCTGGGGGATCTGGCGCTGCGCATCGCGCGATCGGCCGAAGCCCGCCGCAACCGCCGGAAATGAGGCATTCCGCGCAGAAAATCAGCCGCGGCGCATAATCAGCCGCGGATTTGACCACTCCGTTCATTTCCGGGTTCATTCCCGGCCATGAACCAGCGGTCAAGAAAATCGAGCGACACCCGCCAGTCGCTGCGATGGACCCCATGCAGCCCGCCGCGCATCCAGAAGGCGAGTTCGCCCTCCAGATTGAGGTCCTTCATATTGTCCTGCACGAGCCCCTTGCCGCCGAGCAGGCGATAGACCGGGCTCGCCCCCTGCGCTGCGAGAAAGGAACCCTCGGGATCGGACCACGAATCGCGCCGCGCCACCCCGATCAGCACCGGCCGCGGAGCCGCCAGCGCCACCAGCATGTGCTGGTCAACCGGCAATTCATCCTCACGCCCGGCATAATTGGCATAGGCCGGTGCCAGCCAATGGGGGTAGGTTCCCGTCAATTGGGCAATGGTCTCGCCCTTGCCGTTTTTCTGGAGGGACGCCCCGGCTGTACCCGGTTGCAGCGCGATGACGGCATTCACCCGCTGGTCATTGGCCGCCGCCAGCAGGGCCGCCTTGCCGTTGCGCGAATGGCCCCAGACGATCATCCCCTCGCGCGCCAGCGCCGGTTCGGCGATCAACAGGTCGATAACCCGCGAATACAGCGCCGCCCATGCGCCGATCGCACCCGGGGCCTCGGCCGGAGCCCCGCCGGGATCGAGCGCAGCCAATTGCGCGCGCGCATTGCCCGGTGCATCGGCCACCACATCGCCGGCATGAAAAATCGCCACCGCATAGCCGCGCCGGAGAATCTTCTCGAACGGGGGCGCATTGATGTCGCGCCCGAACACCAGTTGCAGCAAGGGTTGCGCGATCGGATTGGTGCACATCGAGGGCACGGGCGAATGCGGGGCCGCGAGATTGGGCAGCCCGTGCAGAGCCGCGCGATTGCCGCAGAAATTCTGCATGATGATCACCGGCCGCGGTCCGGCGGTCCCGAGCGGAGTCACCAAAGCGAGGTGAAAGCGCGGCGAACCCGGTGCCTCCCCGAGCGCGATGATCAATTCCTCCACCTTGCCTGTTTTGTCGAAGGCCGAGGGGGCGGTCGTGCGGCGCTCCACCACGCGCGCGGCCCCGAAAGCCGGCGGCCGGCCATAGACATTGCGCGCGAACATGTCCTGCAAATAGGGCCTGCGGCGCTGGGTCCAGTCACTGGCGGCAAGGATTGCGGCATCGCCCGGCAGCGCGGCAAGGACATCCCTGTCCGGCCGCGCTCCGGTAACTTTCAGCGGAACATTGGGAAGCTTGACCAGCGCGCAGCCCATGATGCCGCCGGTGAGAAGCAATCCCGCGAACATGATGGAAAAGAGAACACGAATATTGCTGCGGGCGCGCAGCTTCGAAGACTTCATGATGATCTTCCCTGCCCCGATTCGCCCGTTCCCGCGGTCCAAAGCGGCCCCGCACGACTCTGACGCGCGAAACCCTATCATGACAGCGGGTAAATATTCGACCGTTCAGCCGTGAAAAGCGCAATCAAATTGTCGTTTTCGGCCATGTTCCGGCCATTTCCGGCTTTGGGGCCGGACCTGATTTTCGGGCAGAACCAGCATCCCGAAACGCCCCCCGGCGACCAATACATGGCCGCCGGGTGCATATGCCGGGAATTCAGACCGGAATTCAGTCGAACAATTTTCCGAAACGCCGTTCGCTGCGCTTTTTCCATGCGCCACGGTGAAAGGCGTCGGACACGATGAGCGGGGCGACCGTCGTGGCCTCGGCAAACACCATCTGCTCGTAGGTTACATCGACCTTGCCCCAGGAACAGGCTTCCTTGAGGGTCGAGGACGAGCACGCTCCGTCGCGCACATCGGCCACCGTGATCTGCACGGCATATTTGTGCATTTCGACATCCTCATGCCCGAGGATCTCGGCGCAAACCACCGTGTCCTGGGCGAAATTTTTCGGCACACCACCGCCGATCATGAACAGGCCCGTCGAACCCGCCGCCAGCTTGATCTCGGTGAGCTCCCGGAAATCGGCCACCGAATCGATGGTCAAATAAGGCTTCTTCGCCTTGCGCCGCTCGACCTGATGCTTGACCAGCCCGAACCCGGCCGAGCAATCGGAAAAAGCCGGCACAAAGATCGGCACGTCCTTTTCAAAAGCCCGCTGGATGAGTGAATCGGGCTTTTTGGCGTTGCCTGCGGCCAGCCAGCGGCCGATTTCGCGGATGAATTCGCGCGAGGACCATGGCCGCGGATCGAGGCTTTCCGCGATCTCATAGATCGTCTGATCGACATGCTGGAGTTCTTCCTCGTCGATATAGGTATCATAGATCCGGTCGATGTAATGATCGCGCAAGACGCGGTCATCAGGGATTTCCTTCGCCTGGTAATGGCGAAACCCGAGGGCTTCCAGAAAATCCATGTCGATGATCGAAGCCCCGGTGGCGACCACGGCATCGACCATGTTGTATTCCACCATGTCGCGCCAGACATGCAGGCACCCCCCCGCCCCCGTCGATCCGGCCATGACCAGCCAGACCGAACATTCAAGATCGGCAATGGCCATGTTGAGGATGTCGGAAGCGCGCGCCGTATCGCGCGAAGTGAAGCTCATCTTGCCCATGGCAGCGATCATCGCGGAACCATCGATCTTTGCGATGTCGATATGCTCGACGGGGGTGGACAGCAGTTCCGCCTTGCGATTGGCCTTGGGGGACGCTTTGGCGGACTTGCCGGCAGGAGCGGCGGGAATCGGCGTGGTCTTGCCGAGCGGGGAATTCACGGTCTTTGACTTGGCCATGAGCTGGTTCCTTGCTGTCGGCGGCGTCATGATGAGACCCGGCTCGCGGACGCTCCGCCGCACGCGAGGGGGGATTGGACACTTTTGGGGCAGGTGCCGGCGGCAATAATCGCCGACAGGGACATGCGCCGGGAAGGGAGTCATGGGTGAAATCGGCGCAGACGGGATATCGCACCGCCGCCATGCCAAAATTTTCATGAAAACACAAATGGAGTCTGGCGCTGAAGCACTGCCCGGCCACGCGCTACGCCCTGACTGGCAGAGCGTCTGAATTGACAGGCTGGCGCAGCCGATTTACCTGATGCGTGTCCGCCATTGCCGCGTATCGGGCAATGGGTTGGACACAGGCAGGCCGGAATATCGCTCCCCTGAATCGTGTATTGGAACTTCGAAAGGATATTCCGTGATCCCCCCGGAAATGAGTCCTCAATCCGTTGCCGCCGCTCTTTCGGCGCGGGAAATCATTCTGATCGATGTCCGCGAGCCGGGTGAATATGCCGCCGCGCGCATTCACGGCGCGTTGTTGTTTCCGCTTTCGACCTTTGACGCGGCCATGCTGCCGGTCGGCGGGCCCAGACCGATCGTATTTCATTGCGGCTCGGGCAAGCGTTCGGCCAAGGCTTTTGCGCGGTGCGAGGAAGCGGGGATCGCCGTCCACGCCCATATGGCGGGCGGTATCGGGGCATGGAAGGCCGCCGGCCTGCCGATCGTGGAGATCGACCCCGAAACGGGTATGGTGCGCGACAGCAAGTAGACGTTCGCGACCGCAATTGATCCGGTGCAGAAATCACTGCGCGCAAGCGATATATTCTGCCGGGGTCAGCACGCCATCGAGGCGCTGGTCGTGGGAATCGACAGGAATTTCCGTGACTTCCTGCCCGGCAAAGGCCAGCCCCAGTGCAAACGGGGGAGGACCTGATTCCTTCAATACCCGCAAGGTCGCGTCATAATAGCCCTTGCCATAGCCGAGCCGCCCGCCCTTGCGGTCAAAGCCGAGCAAAGGCGTGAGCACCAGAACCGGGCGCACCAGCGGGGTGGATTCGCGCGGCTCGGTAATCCCCAAGGGGCCGGTGATCAGCGCATCATCGCCGTGCCATTCGTGGAAATCCAGATGCAGCCGGTCGGTAATGGATGCGATCCGCGGCAACGCCAGAAGCGCCCCGCGGGCGCGCAACACGGCCTCCAGCGGCCGGGGATCGATTTCCGTCCCGATCGGGCGATAGCTTGCGACGAAATCTCCGCTCGCCGGCCGCAGCCAGTCCGGGAAATGCATGCCGAGCAAGTTCCCGGCATCGGGTTGGGTGGCATGGTCCAGCGCACGGGCATCGCGCAAGCCTCGCCGCAAAGCGGATTTGGCTTCGGCCACTGCCCCTTTTTCCGCCATATCGATGGCTTCAGGGCAGGCTGGTGGCGCGTGCGGGATCGAGATAAGCCGCTTCCTGCGGCACCAGCCCCGGATCGAGCCGGATGACCAGCGGATTTCCGGTCGGCATTTCCAGCGCGACGATGGCTTCATCGGACATGGAAAACAGGATTTTCATCAGCGCGCGCAGACTATTGCCATGGGCGGCGATCAGCAGATTCCTGCCCGTATTCAGCCGCGGGGCGAGCTTTTCAGCAAAAATCTCCTCGACCCGCGCGAGCGTGATTTTCAGACTTTCCGTCTGCGGAACAGAACCGGGCGGCAGATCGGCATAACGCGGGTCGCGGGCGGGATCCCATTCGGAACCGGATTCGATCGGCGGCGGCGGTACGTCATAGGCCCTTCGCCAGATATGGACCTGCTCTGCGCCATGCCGGGCGCGGGTCTCGGCCTTGTTGAGCCCGGTCAGCGCGCCATAATGGCGTTCATTGAGTCGCCAGTCCTTGGCATGGGGCACCCAGCAGCGGTCGAGCGCCGTCAGCGCCAGCCAGGCAGTACGTATGGCGCGCGTCTGGACCGAGGACCACACCTCGTCCGGAAACAGCCCACGCGCTTTGAGCAATTCTCCGGCCTGGCGGGCTTCCTGCTCGCCGGCTTCGGTGAGGTCAACATCCACCCAGCCGGTGAAGCGGTCGGCCAGATTCCATTGCGATTGGCCGTGACGGAGCAAAACGAGATCAGGCATGAAGAACCCTGAAACAGAGGGAAAGGCCAGGGAACCCAACCAGGCTGCAGGCAGGCTTCACAGGATTTCCGCCAGAAAATCCACGATCTCCGGCCATACATCCTCTTCCGTCAGGAAAGGTGCATGTCCGGTCCCGGAAACTTCCACCCGCCGCAATTGTGGGGCCCGCGCGGATATCGCGTCGGCGAGATCAGGCGTGAGGAAGTCCGAAATCGCGCCCCGCACCAGCATCAGCGGCTTTCCGTCGCGCGCGAGGGCGTCAAAGGCCGGCCACATCCCGCTCCCGGGTCCGGTGACCGCGCTGTCGGCGGCCTTCGCTGCGTCTTGCTCCAGCAATTTCAGCGCGGCCTCAGAAATGGCGGGATCGTAATCGAGCCGGATGGTGCCGTCGGCCTCCTCCCGGCAGATCCGGCGCGCAAATTCCGCCCAGAACGCCTCATGTCCGGGCTGGTCCTGCGCCGGAAAGGCGAGGCCATTGATCCGGCGTGCATGATCGGCCGCCTCCGCCCAGGAACCGAGCTGCGGCCGCGCGGCCAAATTCCGCAGGATGCGGGCAAGGGCCCCGGCCGTGAATTCCGGCCCGACATCGTTGAGCACGGCCCCGGCGATCCGCTCGCTGGCGCTCAGCGCCAGGATCATGGTGATCAGCCCGCCCATCGAGGTGCCGACAAATACCGCGCGCGGGATTTCCAGTGCGTCGAGCACCTGAACCACATCCGCAGCGTAGTGGAAAAGCGTGTAGCTTTCGGGGTCGCGCGCGAAAGCCGATTGCCCGCGGCCGCGAACATCCATCGCGATGGCCCTCAGGCCAAGCCCCTGCACAGATTCGCAAAATTCAGTGAAGTCGCGGGAATTGCGGCTGATACCGTGCAGGCAGAACAATGGCGGTGCCAAAGCCACCGGATCGAGCGCCGGAAAATCGAAAACCGCCAGGGCGGTCCCGTCCGCGGCCATGATCTGGCGCTGGACGGGGGCGGCGGGAGGCCCCGAAAGAAGGGGCCGGGATGCGGGCATGGGCCTTGTCATCACCAAGGCCTAACTTGGCCACCGGGTTTTGACAAGCGCTGCGCTACGCACCGCCGATCTATTTGATCTTGCCTTCAACGAATTCGACGTGCTTTTTCACGACCGGATCATATTTCATCAGCTTGAGCTTGTCGGTCTTGGTGCGCGCATTCTTGCGCGTCACATAGAAGAATCCGGTGCCCGCCGACGAATTGAGGCGGATCTTGATCGCATTCGGCTTGGCCATGGCGGTCTCTGTCGGCTGGTGGAAAGCGGGAGTGGAAAGCGGGGGCGGAAAGCGGGAGAAAATCACCCCGGTTCGCACGGAACGGGGCATAGGCCACAAATTCCGCGCCCCGTCAACCTGTACCGGGCAGGCGGATCACCGCCCTGAGGCCGCCGAGCCGGCTCTCGCCAAGGGTCAGAAACCCTCCATAGGCGCGGGCGAGCTCATCGACAATGGACAGGCCGAGCCCCGTACCCGGCGCGCTTTCATCGAGCCGCACGCCGCGCCGGATTGCGGCCTCGCGGGCCTCGGGCGCAAGGCCGGGCCCATCATCCTCGACCGCGATCTCGATCATGGCCGGCTCATTTGCTCCGGGGGCGGATTCTGCCGCGCGCAGATTCAAAACCACCCGAGATCTCGCCCATTTGCCGGCATTGTCGAGCAGATTGCCGGCCATTTCCTCGAGATCCTGGCGTTCGCCGCGAAAGACGAAACCGGTCCCTCCGGCCGGAATTCCGCCCGGCATGTCAAACCGGAAGGCCAGCTCCCGGTCGCGGGCGTATAATTTCCCGATCACCCGGACGAGGTCTTCGAGCACCGGCTTCGCCTCGGTCCGCGCCCGGGCATTTTCCGCGCGCGCTGCCGCCTGCGCCCGTTTGAGATAATGGGTGACATTGGCCGACATCGCCTCCGCCTGCCGGCGCACGATGGCGCTGAATCCGCCCTCATGTTCGCGCGCTTCATTGAGCAGGACCGAGATCGGAGTCTTCAGCGCATGGGCGAGATTGCCGACATGGGTGCGCGCGCGCTCAACGATTTCGCGATTGGCATCCAGCAGCACATTGACCTCACTGGCCAAAGGCGCGACCTCGCGGGGATAGCTGCCGGACAATCGGTCGGCATCGCCGCGCGCAACATGTTTGAAATCCTCAGACAGGCGGCGCAAAGGCGCGAGGCCGATACGCACCTGAATGAGAATGGCGCTGACCAGCACGCCACACAAGGCCGCCAGCGACAGCATCAGGGTTGCCGTGAACTGGCGGGCATCGGCAAGCGCAGGTCTGGAATCGGCGGCCATCAGCAGCAGGATCGGCTCAGGCCGGTCGGGCAGGCGCACGCTCTGGCCGAGGATCCGCAATTTCTGCTCGTCGGGGCCGGGGGCGCTTGCAAATCCCTTTTGCCCGGCGGGCAGCGAACCCGTTTTGCCTCCCGTATGGGCCCATTCCAAAGGCCAGAAATCGGGGCTGTCCCAGACACTGCGCGACTGGAACAAAGGCGTAAATTCCCCTGGCACGGCTTTTGCCGTCCCGGCTTCTCCTGACCCCATGGGCAGAACCGCCCAATATCGCCCGGAATAGACCCGCTCATAACGCGGATCGGTCGGTGGCTTGGCGAGGCTGACAACTCCCGTCGAATCGGTCGTCAACCCGGCCAGCAGGGTGAGAAGATTGTTCTCGAGTTCCCGGTCGAGCCCGCGCAGCACGGAATCCCGATAGAGCCCCGACAATGTATATCCCCCGAGCCCGAGGACCAGCAGGCTCCACAGCACCGCGCCCACCACCAGCCGGCGGGCAAGCGAGGGTTCGCGCCGCAGCCGGGCAGGGATCACGCGCTGCCTTCCGGCGAATATGGGGTCACCGCCGGATCGATGATCCGGTAGCCGAGCCCGCGCTCGGTCTGGATGCGTTCCTGCCCGATCTTCTTGCGCAACCTGCCCACAAACACTTCGATCGTATTGGAATCGCGGTCAAAATCCTGATCGTAAATATGTTCGATCAGCTCGCTGCGCGAAATGACGCGGTCGCGATGATGCATCATATAGGCCAGCACCCGATATTCATGGCTGGTGAGCTTCACCGGTTCGCCCCGCACCGTAACGCGCGAGGCCCGGGTATCCACCTGAAGATCGCCGCATTCAAGGGTCGCCGAGGCATGGCCCGCCGCCCGCCGCACGAGAGCCCGCACCCGGGCGATCAGTTCCTCGGTGTAAAAGGGCTTGGTGAGATAATCATCGGCCCCCGCATTGAGACCCGAGACCTTGTCGCTCCAGCGGTCGCGTGCGGTCAGTACCAGGACCGGCATTACCTTGCCCGCGCTCCGCCATTTTTCGAGCACGCTGACCCCATCAAGCCGCGGCAGGCCGAGATCGAGCACCACGGCGTCGTAATTTTCGGAATCGCCGAGAAAATGTCCTTCCTCCCCGTCCGGGGCCTCGTCGACCACGAAGCCCGCATCGCCAAGGGCCGAAGCGATCTGGCGACGCAAATCAGGTTCATCTTCCACGATCAATATTCGCATTGCGTGTTTCCCCGTTCTCTCAGCCGCCGCGCTGGCGCAGGATCGACCCGGTATGGGCATCGACCACGAAATCGATGCGCCGTCCGTCTGGCGTCAGCCACTGGATTTCATAGACCGGATTGGGCTGGGCGCTGACCAATTGGGCGTCGAGCTGACGGCCTCCGACCTTGTCGCGCAATTGGCGCAACACTTCGCCGAGCGGCCGCATCTCGCCCTGGGCCACCCCCTCGCGCGCATCCCGCGCCGTGAGCGGTGCCGAGAGCAAAGGCGGTCCCTTGCGCTGCTGGGCGACGGCTGCCGGCCCGGCAAGTGCCATGGCCGCAACCAGCAGAATCACCCATAAGCCGGATTTGCCGGATCGTGTTGGAAGTGAAAATGACATGGAAGATCGCGCTCCGTGAACATGCGCCTTATGGGTCCTGCGGTCTGAATAGCGCGTGAACGGCGGGCTGTCCTGTCCCGGGCCCAAGGCACGGGTCGAGGGAGCCAGCACCACAGAACCGCGCTCACACGATCCGGGCTCACACGATCCGGTCGGGCGGTTCGGTGGCCTTGCTCCAGCTCCGCACAAAGGCCTGTAATTCCGGGTCCGGCCCTGTCACGCCGGGCTCCGGCAGCATAACGATCAGCCTCACCAGCAAATCCCCGGCCTGGCCTTCCTTCTGGACGCCCTTGCCGCGCAGACGCAGCAGCTTGCCGCTATTGGCTCCCACCGGAATGGTCAGCGCGACCGTTCCGCCGGGACTGTCGAGCGTCACCTTGCCGCCTTCCACCGCCTCGCGCAACGAGATGCCGACATCGACATAAACATCCTCGCCCCGACGCCGGTAGCGCATGTCCTCGCGCACATGGATCTCGACCAGCGCATCTCCCGCCCCCGACAGGCCCGGCTCGCCCTGCCCGCGCAGCCGCAGCACCTGGCCCGTCTCCACGCCCGCGGGGATGGTGATTTCGAGCGCCCGGTGCCCCGGTAATTGCACGCGCCGCCGTATGCCGCTGACCGAATCGAGGAACTCGATCTCCACAGCGACCCTTATATCTGCCCCGCGGCGCGTGCCTGTCTTGCGGGTCGTGCCGCCAAAAATCTCGGAAAACAGATCGGAAATTCCGTCGTCGCCGGCCTCGCCGGCGCGGCGGCGGGTATGGGGACCACCGGGATTCTGGAACGGATCCGTGTAGCCTCCTGGCCATTCGCCCGCCCGGCCCGCACGGCCCTGGCTGCGCCGTACATCCTCGGCACCGAAGCCATCGTTCCGGAATCCATGAATTCCGCGTTCATTGCCATCGGCGTCGATCTCGCCGCGATCGAATCGCGCGCGCTTTTTGGGATCCGACAACAGGCTATAGGCGGCGGTGGCACGCTGGAAGCGTTCCGCCGACCGCGCATCATTGGGGCGCACATCCGGATGCAGCTCCTTGGCGAGCTTGCGGTGCGCCTTGCGGATTTCATCGGCGCTCGCGGTGCGGGCGATGCCCAAGGCTTGGTAGGGATCCCAGGTCATGAGGCCTATTCACGACGCCCTCATGCCCGAATGGCCGGCGGCGCTTCTCCCGAATAAGGCCGCCCGCCCTCCGGAGCAAGATCATCCGGTCACGAAATCCTCGGGACGATAGCCCTGAAAGAACAAGGCGGCCCTCAGATCGGTGTGGCGGATCCGCGCATTGGCCACCTGTTCGAGCGCCGGCTTTGCGTAAAAGGCGATGCCAAGCCCGGCTGCGGCCACCATATCGGCATCATTGGCACCATCGCCGATGGCCATGATATCCACAGGATCGATCGAAAATTGCAGTGAAAGCTCACCCAAAGCCTCGGACTTGGCGGCCCGCCCAAGAATGGGGCCTTCGACCGCGCCGGTCAGCCTGCCCCCGGAAATTCCCAAAAGGTTTCCACGATGGCTGTGAAATCCGGCGAGGGCCGCGACACGCTGTGTGAAAAAGGTAAATCCGCCCGAGACCAGCGCGCAATGGGCTCCATGGGCGGCCATCGTATGCACCAGCACCCGCGCGCCGGGATTGAGCCGGACCCGTTCGGAAAAACAGGTCTCGAGCGCGCTTTCGTCAAGCCCCGCCAGCATGGCGACACGCGCATGCAGGGCTTGCCCGAATTCGAGCCGGCCTTGCATCGCTTCCTCGGTAATCGCTGCGATTTCAGCCTTTTTCCCGGAATAATCCGCCAGCTCATCGAGGCATTCGACCGATATCACCGTCGAATCCATGTCGGCGACCAGCAATCGCGCGCGGCGTTTCGCCCCCCGCCGCAACGCCCAATCGACCGCAAATGGGGCAAGGAGGGCGGCGACATGGTCCCGATCGGCGGAAACATCCCCGGCCGGAATGTATTCGCAACCGAACAGCCCCTCGCCGGCGGGCAGCAGCGTCGCCCGCCCGGCAAGGCCGGCCGATTCC
Organism: Hyphomonadaceae bacterium; assembly: GCA_021731815.1. Lineage (GTDB taxonomy): Bacteria > Pseudomonadota > Alphaproteobacteria > Caulobacterales > Aquidulcibacteraceae > JAKFWO01. Next base: position 15,198 of record JAKFWO010000008.1, read on the forward strand.
AGTTGGTCGATGGCATGCGAAAGGGTCGCGGATGCGCCCGTGACGAGGGAAAGGGTTGGGCTCATTTTCCGGCTTTGCCCGCCGCCACGCCCCGCGCCAAGGGGCAAATACAGCAAAAAATGACGCCCTCGCGAAGAGTTTTTTCGCCATGCACACGAATTTGCTTGACAGAGCTTTCCGCCTGCCACTCCGTTAAATCAAATTGGGGTTAAAAGAAATTGGGGACATTTCACAGCCCGCACATCGACCGGTGCCGAAAAATGCGCACTGAACGTGAAGGGTTCATTTCGAGGGAGGAATCGGCAATGACCGGAATCAGGGTAAAATTCGCGGCGGCAGCCTTTTTGCTCACCGCTTTGGGCGGCTGCTCGGCACTGCGCGGAGAATTGTTGCAAGGGGCCGCGCTCGAGGATTATTGCGCGATCGAGGCCAATTCCCGAAAGGATCTCTGCGCGGTCAATGGCGGCATCAATGATGCGAAAGGCGAAAGCCGCCGCGCCGTGGCCCTTTCGGGGGAAGCCAAAACCGCTGCCGAGCGCGCCCAGGCGACGGCCGATCGCGCGCTCGTCAATTCCGAATCGGCGCTGGCGGGAGGTGCCGGTGCGGGCCAGTTGCAATGCGAAACCCGCACCCTGCAACGCCAGACAACCGGTGCCTGCCAGCAGGGCTATACTTTGGTGAGCTGCCATCAGTCGCGTTATACCTATCGGGCGGGCCGCCCCTCGATCCTGCGCGACATCAGCGATACCCAGTGTCGTTTCGCGGCTCCTGTCCTCGAAATGAAGGTCCGCTGCTGCCAGGGCGTCGCCACGGCCGGGATCAGCCCGCGTCCGGAAGCGGGGCCGACCAGCCCGCGTGCGCCAAGAACGTCGTAAGCACTGTCGCCTGAACGCTTTCACCTGAACACCTCGCCGCCGCCCGCGAACAGACTGGTGATACAGTCCGGGGCTGAGTCCGATGAGCTGGCCGATGAATTGGCGCAAACCCGCTTCCTGCGGGTTTCGCCAGAATTGCGCCCGGCTTTGCTCCTTCACGGCCCGACGGCATCGGGCAAATCTGCCCTTGCGCTGGCACTGGCACGGAAATTTTCCGGTGCCATCATCAATGCCGATGCCATGCAGGTCTATGATGGCCTGCGCATCCTCACCAATCGGCCCGACCCGGAAGAAACCGGCCTCGTCCCGCATTTCCTGTTCGGACACAAAGGCCTGCGCGAGGCTTATTCGGTCGGAATCTGGCTCGGTGAAGCCCTTGGTGCCATTGCCCGAAGCCGGGCATCCGGGCATTGGCCTATTCTGGTCGGGGGCACGGGGCTATATTTTCTTGCCTTGACGCGCGGCCTTGCGGACGCGCCCCCGACTCCATCGGTACTGCTTTCTTCGCTCAAGGCCGAGCTCGAATCCCATGGCGCGCCTGCACTCCATGCCCGGCTTGCGGAAGTCGATCCGGCCATTGCTGCGCGGATCTGCCCGACCGACCATCCCCGGCTGTTGCGCGCCCTCGCCGTGTTCCGGATGACGGGGCGGCCGCTCAGCGCCTTCTGGGCGGACACCAGACCCGCGCTCGCGCCGGACCATTGGCGCGGCCTCCTGCTGCGCCCTCCCCGGGCGGCGCTTTACACCAAAATCGACCAAAGGCTGAAGGCAATGATCGAAAGTGGGGCCCTCGCGGAGATTGCAGCCGCGCGCGCCGCAGGCCTTCGCTACGACGACCTGGCCTGGACCGCTCATGGCCTGCCCTGGTTCGCGAAATTTCTCGATGGCGAAGTGACCATGGAAGAGGCATGCGAAAAATCCGCCCGCGACACGCGCCATTATGCCAAGCGCCAATTCACCTTCGCTGCGCATCAATTCGCCGACTGGCCGGTTCTGGAAGAAATTTCCAAGCTTGATAAACTGGCAAATATTTTTTCTGGATTTCTGGAAATTTGACTTTCATTTTGGAATTTTTTACCCTAATCTGTCATGGCTTCGCTCACTTTCGGCCCCAATGGGGCGGGGGCAGTATGGTCGTCGCGCCAAATTCACCCACGCTCCGGAACCAATTCCGGCGCGTGGCTCCGGTTCCCTCCCCTGCGGCGCGGGACCTTGTCGCCCGAACGAATCCCGCAGGGCCCGGTATTTCCGGGCCCTTTTTTCGAGGGACGAACCGGGAGTTGGCCAGCATGTGTCCGCACCGCAGGGACGAACCGAATTTCACTTCAGGCAGGGTCAGGAAGCAATGACGACCATGGACATCCTGTGCGAGGCACCCGTTGCCCCGGCACACGCATCACCCGCCCCCGAAATGCTGTCGGGGGCGGCCATGGTGGTGCGGGCGCTTCAGGAAAATGGCATCGACACCTTGTTCGGCTATCCCGGCGGGGCGGTGCTGCCGATCTATGATGCCCTCTATGCCGCCCCGGGCCTGCGCCATATTCTGGTCCGTCACGAGCAGGGGGCCGGTCACGCCGCCGAGGGTTATGCGCGCTCGACCGGAGGGGTGGGGGTGGCGCTGGTCACTTCGGGCCCCGGTGCCACCAATATCGTGACGCCACTTGCGGATGCGCTGCTCGATTCGGTGCCGATCGTGGTTTTGTCGGGTCAGGTGCCCTCACGCCTGATCGGAACCGACGCCTTTCAGGAATGCGACACAGTCGGCATTACCCGGTCCTGCACCAAGCATAATGTACTGGTCCGGCATGTCGATGATCTGGCGATCGCCTTGCACGAGGCCTTTGCGCTGGCGCGCTCTGGCCGGCCGGGGCCGGTGCTTGTCGACATTCCCAAGGATGTCCAGAACGCGATCGGCCGCTATATCCCCCTCGAAGAAGCGCGTCCGCTGCTGCGGCCCAACTGCCAGCCGGTGCCGGGACCGCGCATGGATTCGATCAGCCGGGCGGTGGAGATGCTGCGCGCCGCCACCCGCCCGATCCTTTATACCGGCGGCGGAATCATCAATTCCGGCGACCGCGCCAGCGCGCTTTTACGGGAATTCGCGGCCGAGACCGGCTTTCCGGTGACCTCGACCCTGCTCGGGCTCGGGGCCTATCCGGCTTCGGGGCCGGCCTGGCTCGGCATGGTCGGCATGCATGGCTCGGTCGAGGCCAATCGCGCGATGCATGATTGCGACGTGATGCTGGCGCTCGGGGCGCGCTTCGACGATCGGGTCACCGGGCGGCTGGACGGTTTTTCGCCGCGCTCGCGCAAGATCCATGTCGATATCGATCCAAGCTCCATCAACAAGAATGTGCCGGTGGAGATCGGGATCGTTGCGGATGTCGGCGCAACGCTCGAGGCTTTGCTCAAGGCCTGGCGCGTAGCGGCAAAATCGGGTCGGCCGGCGGCGGATCTTGCGCCCTGGCGCGCGCAGATTGAACGCTGGGCGGCACCGGGATCCTTCCGCTACCGGCAAAGCGGAACCGTGATCAAGCCCCAATATGCGATCGAGCGCCTCTTTGCCGCCGCCCGGGGGCGCGAGACCTATATCACCACCGAAGTCGGCCAGCACCAGATGTGGGCGGCCCAGCTTTACGGCTTCGAGGCCCCGCGCCGCTTCATGACCTCGGGCGGGCTCGGGACCATGGGCTATGGCCTGCCGGCGGCGATCGGGGTGCAGGCGGCCCATCCCGACGCGCTGGTCGTGGATATTGCGGGCGAGGCCAGCGTGCAGATGACCATGCAGGAAATGTCCTGCGCGGTGCAATATGGGCTGCCGGTCAAGATTTTCATCCTCAACAATGAATGGATGGGCATGGTGCGCCAATGGCAGCAATTGCTGCATGGCGAGCGTTATTCGCAATCCTGGTCGGCGGCGCTGCCCGATTTCGTGAAGATGGCGGAGGCCTTTGGCTGCCTTGGCCTGCGCGCGACGGATCCGGCGGAACTCGATGCCAAAATCGCCGAGATGATCCATGATCCACGGCCGGTCCTGTTCGATTGCCGGGTATCCAAGGCCGAAAATTGCTATCCAATGATCCCGTCGGGTGCCGCCCATGACGAGATGTTGCTCGCCCCGGATGACACCGATGAATGCGAAAACCGGGGTGCCAAGCTTGCCAATCCAGCGATTTCCGAGGCAGGAAGGTCGCTGGTCTGAGGTCGGGCACGGATGCCGCGGATCCGGCGACGGGGAAGGTCATGCAATTTCTGGCGGGAGATGATTGGGCCTGGATCTATGGCATTGGCCGGGCCATGGCGGAATTTTTCGCGAAACCCGGGAATTGGGCAAGTCTCGCCCAATCCTCTGTCCCCATCGTCATTTCTGTTGTCTCGTTCATCTTCCTGTCGCATCAGCGCAAATTGCAAATTCAGGCGACCAGGGCGCAATTGATCGCTCCCGTCGCGGCGTGGGGCGAGCGCGCCATCCGCACACTCGCCCAATGCCGACGCTTTGTCCTCGCGGGCGCAAATGGCCCCGGCACAGACACTGGCGAATTTATTCGCCAGCGTGATTCCCTGCTGGCCTCACTGTCAACCGAGGTCGATCTTGGTCGACTTTACTTTCCCAATATTCCCTCCCGCAATTTCGGCAAGGAGAAGGAATTTGCCTTTCGTGGCTACCGCCCGCCCATTCTCGATTCCATGATGTTCAGTTACCATGTGCTGGAGGAAATCCGGCCCGGGACCATGCCGTCTCCCGGAGATCATGCGGGGGCCGCGGCAATTTTCGACAAGGCCCGCCGCATCGTCATTTCAGAATTGCGTCGCTATACCAGCGACGAGATCGCGTTGTCAGGCGGACGACGGCTCCGCCGGCAGCGCAATCCCGGGGATGACGGGCATATCCAGGTCGGAAAACTGGCTGAACTTGTCGAAACCATTTTTCCTGATCTGTTGGTCGAGAAAAATTATGTGAGCTGGGCCGATGGCGAAGCCCGTCATGATTTTCTGCCCCATTGGGCTCGCGCATTGCGCGAGCTGCGCAGCGTGGCATCGCCAGACCAACGGAAACAAGGCAAATCCTGATCCGCCCCCCTGATTCCAACAAGGACATTGCGTGACCGAACCCGCTTCCGCTTATCCGACCACCGCCGCCGCCGGGCCCGAATCCCGGCGGACACTTGCCATTCTCGTTGACAATGAGCCCGGCGTTCTCGCCCGCGTGGTCGGGCTGTTTTCGGCGCGCGGTTATAATATCGAGAGCCTGACCGTGGCCGAGACCGATGCCCGCGCCCACAGGTCGCGCATCACCATCGTCACCCGGGGTGCCGGCCCGGTCATCGACCAGATCAAGGCGCAATTGGGCCGCATCGTTCCGGTGCGCAAGGTGGTGGATGTCACGCTCGAACCTGCGGGGCTCGAGCGCGAACTGGCGCTGCTCAAGATCCGCTCGAGCGGCCAGGAGCGGGTCGAAGCCCTGCGCGTGGCCGAGATTTTCCGCGCCCGCGCGATCGATACGACGCGCGAAAGCTTCATCTTCGAGGTGACGGGGGCCTCGGGCAAGATCGATGCCTTTATCGACCTCATGATCCCGCTTGGCCTGATCGAGGTCAGCCGCACCGGCGTCCTTTCCATCCAGCGCGGGGCCGAAGGGGCATAGAGCAAAATGCCGATGATATGAATCATCTGATTTGCTCTATTTCCTTGTTGCCGCATCGCTTTTGCCGAAAACCGGTTCCCGCTTTTCGGCGCGATGCTCTAATCGCCGGATTTCGCGGGAATTCACTGACATGATGTGGACAAATCGCCATAATGCCTCCACAATTGCGCGCGATCATCGTTGATAATCGATAAGGGGCGCGTCCGAATCCCGCATGCGCCGAAAACCGGGGGAATCCATGGCCGAGACCAGGGAAACGACGACCATCGAAGGCGTGGCGAATCTGGTCAATGCCCCAATTCCGGCTCCAATTCCGGCCCCAATTCCGGCCCCAATTCCGGCCCCGACTATGACCCCAAACCCAATCCCTGCCCCATCCCTGCCGGCGCTCGCCCCCGATTCGGGCGAGGTCGCAAGGATCCGCGCCCAGATCGCCATCGAAGATCGCGCCGGCATCTCGGTCTATGGCGACAAGGCCCAGCGTTCAGTGGTGGATTTCGCCGACAAGATTCTCGCCCAGGCCAAGAACAAGGAAATGGGCGACACCGGCAAATTGCTGCTGGATGTGATCGCCAAGGCCAAGGGCATCGACCCGGCCGCTCTGCGCGAAAAGGGGTTTTTCGGACGCCTGTTCGGCGGGGCCAGGGCACAGATCGAGAAATTCAAGGGCCAGTTCGAAAGTGTCGCCGCCCAGATCGAGACCGTTTCCTTCCAGCTCGACAAGCGCAAGGAAGTGCTGAAGCGCGATATCGCCATGCTCGATTCCCTGCATGAACAGACCAAGGTCTCGATCGTGCAGCTCGATGCCTATATCGCGGCCGGCAAAACCTTTGTCGAGGAATATCGGGCCGGCGAATTGCCGCGGCTCAAGGCGCAGGCCGATGCCGCCGGCGATTCGACCCCCGATGGCCTGATGGCCGCCCAAAGCTTTCAGGATGCGGTCCAGGCGCTCGACCGGCTGGAAAAGCGGGTCTATTACCTCCAGCAGGCACGCCAGATCGGCATCCAGCAATTGCCGCAGATCCGCATCGTGCAATCGGGCGACGAGACGCTGATCGAAAATCTCCAGGCCACCACGCGGCTGACCATCCCCGTGTGGAAGCAGAAAATGGTGCTGCTGCTCGGGCTCGCCCGGCAGGAGGAAGCCCTTCAGCTCCAGAAGGCGGTGACCGACGCCACCAATGAGATGATGAAACAGGCTTCGTCCATGATGAAGGATCAGGCGGTGGCGATCGAGGAACAGAGCCAGCGTGGCATTGTCGATATGGAAACGCTGGAACAGACCAATCGCGACCTCATCGACGCCATCCAGTCGGTGCTGAAGATCCAGGAAGAAGGCCGCGCCAAACGCGCCGAGGCCGAGGTGCGGATGGCCGAGATGACCGCCGAACTCAAGACGACCCTGTCGGAAACGCCCTACGCCACCTGAAAGCCCCGTAAGCGGAGGGAGCCACGCGCGTGCATCGTCTGGAACCAAAACGCGTGACGCGCGGCAGGCCCGCCACGCGCGGGGCGATGCGCTTCAATCTCGGGCTGGGCGCAATTGCCGGTGCGGGGGCGGCAGGAATCATGATTGGCGTGATCGGTGCACCGCTGATTGCGGGGCTCGCGGCCGGCGGGGCATTGTTTGCGCTGGGCGGCGTGATGGGCGCGGGATTGATGGGCCCGACCGGCGCAAAACCGCGCAAGCTCGATACAGCGAAATTGCTCACCGACCAGGCGTCCGCGACGCGCGCCATCCTCAATGAAAGCGTGCCGGAGGCCGAGCGCCTCGTCGCCGCCGCCAAGGCCATTCGCGACCGGGCCCAGCGCAACCGGGTACTGGGTCTTGCTTCCAGGGCCAATGAAATTTTCCACGGCCTCGCCGAGGATCCGGAGCGCCTGTCGGCAGTCAGCCGCTTTCTGAGCTATTATCTGCCGATTGCGGCGAGCCTCGCGGAATCCTTCCACGCGCTGGAGGCGCAAACTCCGCCGGACATTGCGCGGCTCGCCGAAACCGGGGCGATGATCGAGCGCCTCGAAATCGCTTTTTCCGATTATCACACAAAACTCACTTCCGCCGATGTCGAGGGACTCGACATGGAATTGCGGCTGCTCAAGGGCAATCTGCGCGAGGATTTCGGCGCCCCGGCGGGCGGTTAGCCCTGGAAAATGCCGTTTTGGTCGGCGTGGCACCAGCCAGAAATCCCTCGGCCCGACCCCCCTCCTCGCGATCACATATCGGGGGCGGGCGTGTCACAGGCCCGCCAGCAATACCACGCGACCTGGGTGCGGAAGGGCCGCAAATGATCGGCCATGGTCGCAAAGGGTTTCGGCTTCGGCATGTCCTCGAGCCCAAAAGCAATCTTCCAGCCCTTGCGAACGCCCAGATCATCCACCGGCCAGACATCGGGTCGGCCAAGGGTGAACATCAGATACATCTCGACCGTCCAGCGGCCGACCCCGCGCACTGCGGTCAGGCGCGCGATGATGTTTTCGTCCGACAGCTCCTGAAGCTCCGCATCATCGGGCACGATGCCAGCGATGCGTTTTTCCGACAGATCCCGCAATGCCGCGAGCTTCTGGCGCGACAGACCGCAGGCCCGCAGATCCTCATCACTCTGCCGCAGAAAATGCGCGGGATCGGGGGCGTCCACCGCCTCCCCGCACAGGCGCAATACCCGGCCCAGAATCGTGCCCGCCGCCTTGCCTGAAAGCTGCTGATAGACGATGGCGCGAAACAGGCTTTGAAAGGCGCTGTGATCCTCGCGCGTCGGGATCGGACATGGCCCGTGTTGCGCGATGAGACGCGCCATCACCGGGTCGCGGGCCGCGAGATCATTGCTCATTCCACATTCCTGACCGATCATATCCTGGCCGACTTTGCCGCGATTTCAGACGCCAGCGGGCCGCGACCATCCCGTGCAAGGGAGTTTCCGATCATTCCGGAAGAAACACAACCCGATCGGGCCTGTCCCACGAAAGGGCTGAACCCGGAACGGACTGGCCCCACCCGCGATCGGTTACAGCAAGTTTAAGAAAAACCCCCGGATTGGGGCTTATACCGGGCGTGGTATCCTCTATTTTGGAACAGAACTTCCCCGTGCCCGTTCTTCCGGGCCGGCGATCGGCATGGCCTGTCTTCTGGCGCTGAAACGAGGAATCCGGATGTCTGTGAAAATCTCCTCCTGGCTTGCGCGCTTGACTCGTGGCGATGGTGATCGGGCCGGGTCGCTCTGGCGCATGGCCGTGCTGGCGCTCGCCGCCTTCGGAATTGGCTTTGCCGCCGGGGCCCAGACCGGGCCAGTCACAGGAAGCGTTGCTCCCCCGCCACGGGGAAATGCCGATTCCGCCAAACCCCTCGCGCCTCTGCCGGGCGGCCTTGCGCGCCCGCCCACAAGTCAGGGCGAAATCAGCCTGTCCTTTGCGCCCGTGGTCAAGGCGACCGCCCCGGCCGTGGTCAATCTCTATGCCAAGCGGATCGAGCGCAGACGGCGCTCGGCCTCATTGTTCGACCAGTTCTACAATCTCGACACTCCGGGACAGACCTTCGAGACCACGCGCTCCTCGCTCGGCTCGGGTGTCATCGTGCGCGCCGAGGGCATTATCGTCACCAATGCCCATGTCGTGGAAGATGCAACGGAAATCCGCGTGGTCCTGTCCGACCGCCGCGAATATGACGCACGCATTCTGGTCAGTGATCCGCGAACCGATCTCGCGGTTCTGCGCGTGGATCCGGGTGCAGACCGCCTGCCGGTGCTGGCCTTTGCCGATACCCGCAGAACGGAGGTCGGCGATCTGGTCATGGCCATCGGCAATCCCTTTGGCGTCGGGCAGACCGTGACCCAGGGTATAATCTCGGCCACCTCGCGCACCGAGCTCGGGCGCAACGAACAGGGCCCCGCGCCCGGTAGTTTCGGGGCCTTCGCCTCCTTCCTCCAGACCGATGCGGCGATCAATCCCGGAAATTCGGGCGGTGCGCTGGTGAATCTGGCCGGGGAACTGGTGGGAATCAATTCGGCAATCCTCACGCGCGACGGTGATTCGGCGGGGGTGGGCTTCGCCATTCCGGCCGAACTGGTGCGCCGCATCCTCGATTCCGCTTTGGCCGATGGCCGGGTGGTGCGCACCTGGCTCGGGGTCAAGGCCCAGAAGGTCACGCCCGCCGTGGCACGCTCGCTCGGGCTTTCCGCTCCCCAGGGCGTGATCGCGGAATCGCTGTTTCCGGGCGGACCGGCAGCCAATGCCGGCGTCAAGCGCGGCGATGTCATTCTGGCGGTCGATTCCCGGCCAATCTTCGATGAATCCGGTCTGCGCTTTGCCGCGGAAACCAAAAAGCCGGGCGAGAAAGTGCGTCTGGACATTTTGCGGATTGGCAAGCGCCAGATTCTTGAGGCGCGGGTCGCAGCCTTGCCGAGTGCGCCCGATGACCGGCGCGTGCTCAACGGCTCCCACCCGTTTGCGGGCGCCGAAGTCTATACGCTCTCGGCCCAGGATGCCGATGAGCGCGGGCTTGACCCATTCTCCACCCCCGTCGTGATCCGGCGGGTCACACCGCGCTCGTTTGCTGCGGCTTTGGCGCTACGCTCGGGCGACGTGATCCAGGAGATCAATGGTACCGAGATCCATTCGACGGCCGAACTTTCCCGTATCCTTGAATCCGCCCCGGCGATCTGGCGGCTGGCCATCCTGCGCGACGGGGCGTTGCTGCGCCGGGATTTCGACGCGAGCCTGTTCTCGCGGGGCGTTCAATGAGGCGTGATTGCAGTCGACCAGACCTTCGCGGGAGGTCTTGTCCCCAGGATATCCACGACCGATAGCATTCTTGCCTGTGGATCAAATCGCCCCCGATCCTGAAGCGTTGGGTAGAATGTTGCGCGCGGAACCCATTTGGGACGGCCCGGTCGACGCGCTGGAAACCGGCGGGGCGTCGCAAGCGAGCGCGGAAACCCCGCACCGAATATGCGTGGGCAACATGCCTTTCCCGCGGTCCCGGCAACCCGATCGGGCTTCCGGCTACACCCCAATGGCGGCGAGCACGACCGCGACCATGGCGATCGGGGTGAGCAGAAAGGTCATCATCTGCGCGACCCGGCGTTGCGTTGCAAAGTCGCGGCGCACGCCGGGTGTCTTGCGTTTGGTCTTCGGAAAAGCCGCCAGCCCCGCCATCGCAAACAGAATCCCGATGGCGATCAGACTGACCCCTGCCGCCGTCGCAAACCCCAACAAAGCCAGCGCCCCCGCTACACAGAACGTGATTCCGATCAGCGGCCCGGAACTCGACAAAAACAGCCGGGTGATGCGGTCAGCCCGGCCATGATCGAGATGTTTGAACATCAAGGGCACCAGAAACGCCGAGAGAATGAGTGCAGCCCCGGTCCCCGCCCCCGCAATTCCCGCTGCCAGCCCTGACAGCGCGTTCTGGATCCATTCGATGCTCATTGTCCCGCCCCCGATCGCGCGCCTTTCGCATCTCTGGTGAAGATGCCCGACGCTCCCATCCCTAAACCGATTCTTCAGCAGATCCGATCCGCCTTTGCCAACCGCCTCGCCAGCCCCCGGCGGCCATGCCGGCCTACTGATCATCATGGTGAATAATCCTGAAAGCCCCCCCAAAGCGTCCCGGATTTTCAGACAGCCTTAACCGTTTCCCGCCAAAGCTCCGGATCGATTGCGCATGGTGATTTCAATTTGCGGCCACAACCCATGGTCGCAGATCATGCTTTCCCTGGATGGACGGCGATGGATGATCTTCTGAAGGATTTCTTGACCGAAACGGCCGAAAGCCTTGAGGTTGTGGACAATGAGCTGGTGCGCTTCGAGCAGGAGCCATCGGACAAGGCCACGCTCAACAATATCTTCCGGCTGGTCCATACGATCAAGGGAACCTGCGGCTTTCTGGCGCTTCCGCGGCTGGAGGCCGTCGCCCATGCCGGCGAAACGCTGCTCGGCAAATTCCGTGACGGTGCCCTTCCCGTCACGCCGGCGGCGGTGACGCTCGTCCTCGAATCAATCGATCGCATCAAGGAATTGCTGGCATATCTCGAGACGCATGGGGTCGAGCCCAATGGCGACGACCGCGACATCATCACGCAATTGGAAGATGCGGCGATGGGCAGGCTCTCGGCCATGGCCGCGCCGACCGTCGACATTCCCGTCGTGCCCGAAGGCCCCGCGCCCTTCGACGAGCAAGGCAATGCCTATGATTACGATCTGGGGCGCTATTTGCGGCCGGGCGAGGTGACGCTTGCGGCCCTCGAGGCGGCATTCCGGATGGTGGATGGGCCCGTGCCTGATCCGCTGGCCGCCCCTCCACCGCCCCGCGCGCCCGTGGAGGTCAAGGTCGAAGCAAAACCCGAGACGAAGTCTGAGACAAAGCCTGAAACAAGGGCCGAAGCCCGCGCGAATTCCGGGCTCGGTGGGGAAGATGACGAGGGGGGTGGTGCAGGAAAAACGCATGAAAGTGCGCTGGCCGCACAGTCGATCCGCGTCAATGTCGACGTGCTCGAGGATCTGATGACGCTGGTGTCGGAACTGGTGCTGACCCGCAATCAGCTCCTGCAAATGAACCGGGTGGCCGACAATACCGATTTCAAGGGCCCGCTGGCGCGCCTGTCCAACATCACGGCCGAATTGCAGGACAGCGTCATGAAGACGCACATGCAGCCGATCGGCAATGCCTGGAAGAAGCTGCCCCGCATCGTGCGCGACACGTCACGCGATGTCGGCAAAAAGATCGACTTGATCATGGAGGGCGATGCCACCGAGCTCGACCGCCAGGTGCTCGAACTCATCAAGGATCCGCTCACCCATATGGTTCGCAATTCCTGCGACCATGGGGTCGAAAAGCCTGCCGATCGCCTCGCCGCGGGCAAGTCGGAAACCGGAACCATCCGGCTCAAGGCCTATCATGAGGGCGGGCGGATCATTATCGAGATCAGCGATGACGGTGCGGGTCTGGCAACCAGCCGAATCCGCGACAAGGCCCTTGAAAAAGGGGTGATTAGCCCCGCCGAAGCCGAGCAGATGAGCGACGCGCAAATCCAGCGGCTCATTTTTGCGCCAGGCTTTTCGACCGCGGCCGCCGTCACCAATCTCTCGGGGCGCGGGGTCGGCATGGATGTCGTCCGCACCAATATCGAACTGATCGGCGGCGTGATCGATCTGAAATCGGTCGAGGGCCAGGGCACGGTGTTCTATATCCGCATCCCGCTGACCCTCGCCATCATGTCGGCACTGGTGGTGGGAGCCGGCGGCCAGCGTTTCGCATTGCCCCAGCTTGCCGTGGTCGAGCTGGTCCGCGCCGGCGACAAGGCCCATCCGATCGAGACGATCAACAAGGCGCAAGTGTTCCGCCTCCGGGATCGCCTGTTGCCGCTTGTCGATCTGTCGGAAAATCTCGGCCTCGATACCACTTCGCGCGAGGGCCCAACCCGCTTCGTCGTGGTGGTGCAGGTGGGTGCCCAGCCCTTCGGGGTCATTGTCGACGAAGTCTTTGATACGGAAGAAATTGTCGTGAAGCCGTTGGCGTCCATGCTGCGCGGTCACGAGGTCTTTTCCGGCGCGACCATCCTCGGGGATGGCGCGGTCATCATGATTCTCGACCAGAATGCATTGGCCCGCTTCGTGGCCAATCAGGACAACCAACCCCGCAAACAGGGCCAGGATGAAACGGCCAGCAATGCCGCCGTCGAGGATGGTGAGCAAAGCCGGTTCCTCGTCTTCCGCGCCGGTGGTGCCCAGCCCAAGGCTGCGCCCCTGTCGCTGATCACGCGACTTGAGGATCTCGACGCCACAACGTTTGAAGTTTCCGATGATGGCTACGTCGTGCAATATCGCGGGGCCCTGATGTCAGTGGTCCACATGGCCGGCGCGCATGCCATGCGGCGCGAGGGACGCCAGCCGGTGCTGGTGTTCCATAACGGGGCAAGGCCATTGGGCGTGGCGGTCGATGAGATTGTCGACATCGTCCACGACCGTCTGAATGTGGAGCTTGCTTCCCATACGCCGGGCATTCTGGGATCAGCGGTCCTGAAAGGTCAGGCGACCGAGATCATCGACGTTGCCTATTATCTGAATGCCATCGACCGCGACTGGGCACGGCCCGTGCGCGAGGAAAAGGCAAAAAGTCTCAAGCGTATTCTGCTGGTCGAGGCCAATCCCTTTTTCCGCAATCTGCTGACGCCCCTGTTGCAGGCGGCCGGCTACGAGGTTGCCGCCGCCGCCGGTGTGGAAGCCGCACACAAGATGCGCGAACGCGGTCTCGCCTTCGATGCCATCCTGTCGGATCTCGACCACAATGCCGAGGAAGCCGCCGAATTCGGCGCCGGTCTCGCCCATGATCCGCTCTGGGGCCCGGCCCTGAAGATCGCCATGTCAGGCGCGCCCGAAGACGCCTCCGAGGCAGCCCAATTGGTCTTTGGAGCCTGCGTCGCCAAGACGGACCGGGCAAGCCTTATTGCCACGCTTGCTCATGGCCTCAACACAAGGAACGCCGCATGAAACAAGTCGAGGGAATTCCCGCGAACGACGACCGTGAATATGTGACCTTCGAGATCGGCGGCCAATTGTTCGGGGCCGATGTGCTGGAAGTTCAGGACGTGTTCCAGCCACATGCCATCACGCCCATCCCGCTCGCCCGGACGGAAATTGCCGGCCTGCTCAATCTGCGTGGCCGTATCGTCACGGCCTTTGATGCCCGCTCGCGCCTTGGCCTCACGGCACGCGAACCGAGCTCGGCCCCACCCATGGCGATCGGCATCGAACGCGATGGCGAGACCTATGGCCTGCTGATTGACCGGGTACGCGAAGTCATGCGGCCCAGCATCGAATCTTTCGAGGCGAACCCGGTGCATCTCGATGCGCGCTGGGCGGATGTCGCCCGCGGCGTTTATCGGCTGAAGGACCGGCTGCTGGTGGTACTCGACCTCGACCGGTTGCTCGATTCCGGCGTGGCCAACCAGGCGGCATAAACAGAGCGTGACACTCCGCGGGACAAACCTCCTGCGCTGGCGAAAACAGAGGATGAGACATGAAAAGCTGCCTTGTAGTCGACGATAGCCGGGTGGTGCGGAAAGTGGCCCGGAAGATTCTCGAGGACCTCAAATTCGAATGCACGGAAGCGGCCGATGGTGCCGAGGCGCTGGCGCGCTGCAAGGAGCGCATGCCCGACGCCATTCTGCTCGACTGGAACATGCCCATCATGACCGGCATCGAGTTTCTGAAAAAACTGCGCCTCGAGCGCAATGGCGAGAAACCGGTTGTCGTATTCTGTACGACGGAAAATGACATGGACCACATTTCAGAGGCCATCCGTTCGGGTGCCAATGAATATGTAATGAAGCCTTTCGACAGCGAAATCATCGAGTCGAAATTCCAGGAAGCCGGCCTCGTTTAACTCTTGCCACGACTGCGCCCACATTCATGTCGTCACCTGCCTCCGCATTCCCGCCGGCCCATGATGATCGCGTCCGCGTGATGATCGTGGATGATTCTGCGGTCGCGCGCGGGATCACCGGGCGCTGGGTGGAACAGGAACCGGGCCTGACCGTGGTGGCCCAATGCCAGAACGGACGCGAAAGCATCGCAAGGATTACCCAGGTCCTGCCTGACGTGGTGCTTCTCGACGTCGAAATGCCGGAAATGGACGGGCTCGAAACCCTGCCGAAATTGCTCAGCGCCCTGCCCGGGGTGCGGATATTGATGGCCTCGGCGCTCACCCGGCGCAATGGGGAAACCACCATCAAGGCGCTGACCCTCGGCGCATCCGATTATGTCGCCAAGCCCGAAGCCGCCATTGGGGGTGCCGAGGCCTATCGCCGCGAATTGATCGCCAAAATCAAGGCATTCGGAAAGCGGAGATCGGGGTCAGCCTCGCGCCCGGGACTTGCACCGGTTTCGGCCCCGACCATCGGGCTGCGCGGCCCTGTGGGGAATATCGCGCCTGGAATCAACGCGCCGCCCGGGATGGCGAATGCGGGACCAGGCAGTGGTGCGCGGAAATTCCCGCGCAAGAAGCCGGAAGTCCTCGTCATCGGATGCTCAACCGGCGGGCCGGTCGCGTTGGAGAAGGTCCTGCTCGGGATCGGGAAACCGCCAGGTCAACCGATTCTGGTCGTGCAGCACATGCCGAAAATGTTCACGGCGATCCTCGCCGAGCGCATTGCCACGGTGACCGGCGTGCCCTGCACCGAGGCGCGTCACCATGAAACGCCCTTGCCCGGCCGCATCTATATTGCACCTGGCGATTTTCACATGCGCATAACAGGTTCAGTCATGAGCCCGAAATTCGCCCTCGACCAGGGTCCCCAGGTGAATTTTTGCCGCCCGGCGGTGGATCCGATGTTCGAATCCGCCGTCTCTGTCTGGGGTGACCGGATTTTGGGGATCGTGCTTACCGGAATGGGCCATGACGGGGCCGCCGGGTCCGGCAGGATCGCCATGGCCGGCGGTGCCGTGATCGCCCAGGACGAGGCCAGCAGCGTCGTCTGGGGCATGCCCGGTGCCGTCGCCAAAGCCGGCTTTGCTGCTTCCATCGAACCGCTCGACAGGATCGGGCCCATCGTTGCCAAATTGCTCAAAGGTGAAATGCCATGAACCCTGCCGATTTCGCGTTCCTGGCCGAGCTGATGAAAAGCCGTTCCGGGCTCATCCTTACGCCCGACAAATCCTATCTGGTCGAAAGCCGGCTGGGGCCGCTGGCGCGCGCCGAAGGTTTGAGTTCGGTCGATGAATTCCTCGGCATCCTGCGCGGGCGGCGCGACGAACGCCTGATGCGGGCGACCTCCGAAGCCATGCTGACCAACGAGACCTTCTTCTTCCGCGACAAGACCCCCTTCGATCTGCTCAAGGAAGATATCCTGCCCCCGCTGGTCAAGGCGCGCGCGGCCGGCCACCGGCTACGGATCTGGTGCGCGGCGGCCTCCACGGGTCAGGAACCCTATTCCATCGCGATGTTGCTCGACCAGAACCCCCGTCTGACCGGGGGGCTGAATTACGAGATCATTGCCACGGATCTGTCGGAGAAATGCCTCGAGCGCGCGAAATCCGGGCTCTATACCCAATTCGAGGTCCAGCGCGGCCTGCCCATCCAGATGCTGATGGGCTATTTCGAGAAAGTCGGCGATTCCTGGCGCATCAACGAAAAAATGCGCAATATCGTCCAATTCAAACGACAGAACCTGCTTGAGGAGATTCGGACCCTCGGCCGGTTTGACATCGTGTTCTGCCGCAATGTGCTGATCTATTTCGACCAGCCAACCAAGCGCGGCGTGCTCGAACGGATCGCCATGCAAATCGCCGAGGACGGCCAATTATTGCTGGGCGCGGCCGAAACGGTGATCGGGTTGACCGACGCCTTCAAACCCTCGCCGACCAGGCGCGGGCTCTATGCGCGCAATCCGGAATTCCGCGGCCGCGCGGCGGCGTGAGGGTGCGGTGATTTTCGTGCGCCCGGGATGATTTCCCGCGCATCTGGCGGCAGCGCGAACATGGTTTCGTGTGCCCGGCCTTTACGCCACCGATTGCTGCCGATAGAAGGCGCATTGCGTTCGGCTTCTGCCACCCGCTGATCCTGCTCTATTTGCGGCCCGCAAGGGCGTCGGCGGAATGCCGTGCGGTCGTGCATCGACGGGCGCAAGGCCGGATCGTCCGAAACCGGCGCTACCACATATTTCGGAGGATTCGCCGGACATCCGGCGATTTTCGCGGACCAGGAACCCGTCGCCATGACCGAACTTGCCTCTCCGGAATCCGGATCCCCGGCTCCTCTCCACCGCGATTACCGCGAGACCTTGTTCCTTCCTGAAACCGATTTCCCGATGAAAGCGGGCCTGCCGGCGCGCGAGCCCGAGCGTCTGGCCGAATGGGCGGCGCTGGATCTCTATCGCAAGCTCCGCGCCGATGGGCGCGATCGCCCGAAATTCGTCTATCACGATGGCCCTCCCTACGCGAACGGGGCCATCCATGTCGGTCACGCCGAGAACAAGATCCTCAAGGACATCGTCATCCGCTCGCGCCAGATGACCGGCTTCGACGCCGATTATGTCCCCGGCTGGGATTGTCACGGTCTGCCCATCGAATGGAAGGTCGAGGAAGCCTTTCGCTCCATGGGCCGCCGCAAGGAGGATGTCAGCCCCGTCGAGTTCCGTGCCGCGTGTCGGGCCTATGCCGAACGCTGGATCCCGGTCCAGAAGGCCGGTTTCCAGCGCCTGGGGATCGAGGCCGATTGGGACAATTATTATTCCACCATGGCTTTCACGGCCGAAGCCGCGATCGCCGGGGAATTCCTGAAAGTGGTGCAGCGCGGGCTCGTCTATCGCGGCTCGAAACCGGTGATGTGGAGCGCAGTCGAACGCACCTCGCTCGCCGAGGCCGAGGTCGAATATCACGAAAAGACCAGCCAGACCATCTGGGTGAAATTTGCGGTCCGGCCCGAATCCGCGCCCGGTCTGTGGCCCGACCTTTCCGTGGTGATCTGGACCACGACGCCCTGGACCATTCCGGGCAACCGCGCCATCGCCTTCAGCCCCGACATTTCCTATGGCGTCTATGAAGTGGGGGCGCTGGTCGAAGGGCTTGATTTCGCGCCCTGGGCGCGGCCGGGGGAAATCATCGCGATGGCCGATAGCCTGGCCGAAAACGTGTTTGCGGCGGCAAAGGTCGCCGCCTGGCAAAGGTTGAGCGATTTCGCCCCGGAGGGCCTGATCTGCCGCCACCCTCTGGCCGGTTTGCAGGGCGGCTATGAATTTCCGGTGCCGCTGCTGGCGGGCGGGCATGTCACCGGGGATTCGGGCACCGGCTTTGTTCACACCGCCCCCGGCCATGGGGCGGAGGATTATCAGCTCTGGCTTGCCCATGGCAAATCGCAGGCGGATATTCCCTTTACCGTCGATGTCGACGGGCGGCTGACCAATGAAGCACCCGGCTTTTCGGGGCTCGAAATTATCACGCTTGACGGCAAAAATCAGGGCAAGGACGGCCCGGCCAACAAGGCGGTGATCGAGCAATTGATTGCCCATAACGCTTTGTTGGCCCGTGGGGTACTCAAACACCAATATCCGCATTCCTGGCGTTCGAAAGCACCGCTGATCTTCCGTAATACGGCGCAATGGTTCATCGCGCTCGACCGGCCTTATTGTGTCGAAGGCGAGGATGCAGCGGCCGCACAAACCCTGCGCGCGCGCGCGCTGGCGGAAATCGCGCGGGTGGATTGGGGCTCGGAGTCCGCGCGCAATCGCATCCGTGCCATGGTGGCCGAACGACCCGACTGGCTGATCTCGCGTCAGCGCGCCTGGGGCGTGCCGCTGGCGATGTTCGTGCACCGGACGAGCGGCGACATCCTGCGCGATCCGGAAGTGGATGCGCGCATCCTCGCTGCCATGGAAAAAGCGGGAGCCGATGCGTGGTTTGCCGAACCCGCCGCCTCTTTTCTGGGCGAGGCCCATGACCCGGCCCAATATGAAAAGATTGAGGATATCATCGACGTATGGTTCGATTCAGGGTCGAGCCATGCATTCGTGCTGGAAAAGCCGCGCCCGGAGAACCGCCCGATCCTTCCATTCCCGGCCGATCTCTATCTCGAGGGCTCCGACCAGCATCGCGGCTGGTTTCAGTCCTCGCTGCTGCAATCCTGCGCCACGCGCGGACATGCGCCGTTCCGGGCGGTGCGCACCCATGGGTTCGTCGTCGATGAACAGGGGCGCAAAATGTCGAAGGCGCTCGGCAATGGTGTCGAGCCCGAGGACATCATCCGCCAATATGGTGCCGAAATCCTGCGCACGGCCATCGCTTCGGCCGATTGGAGCGATGATCTGCGGCTGGGCAAGACCATTCTCGACCAATCGGCCGAGACCTACCGGAAATTGCGCAACAGCCTGCGCTTTTTGCTTGGCGCGCTGAAGGGCTTCGATCCCGCGGGAGCCGAAGCCGCGCCATTGGGTGCCGAAACGCCTGTGCTCGAACAATGGCTGTATCATCGCCTCGCCATGGTCGAATCCGACATCCGCACCGGCTATGAAAGCTATGAATTCCGCCATGCCCTGTCAGCGGCGCTCGGCTTTTGCGTCAATGATCTGTCGGCCTTCTATTTCGACATGCGCAAGGACAGCCTCTATTGCGACCGGCCCGATGCCCTCAAACGTCGTGCCTGCCGCACGGCTTTGAGCGCAGTGTTCGAGCGGCTTTCCCTCTGGCTCGCGCCGATCCTGCCCTTCACGACGGAGGAAGCGTGGAAATCCCGCGATCCGGGCGCCAATTCCGTGCATCTCGCGCAATTTCCCCAACCAATGCCCGAATGGCGCAATGCGCAAGCCGCCGCAGCGATCGAGGAAGCCCGCAAGATCCGCATGGTGGTGACGGGCGCTCTGGAAAAAGCGCGCAGGGAAAAGCGCATTGGTGCGAGCCTCGAAGCGCAGGCGCGCCTCGTCCTGAAGGACAGGGACCTCCTGGCGCGGCTGGGGGCTCTGGATTTTGCGGAAATGTGCATCACCAGTGGAATTGTGCTCGAACAGGGCGATCCCGAAGCCCTGGTCGCGGCTTCCCCCGGGATGTGGTTCGCTCTGCCCGAATTGCCGGGCATTGCGGTTTCGATCGAAGCTGCGACCGGGCGCAAATGCGCACGGTCGTGGAAATATTCCGAAGATGTCGGCAAGGATATGCGTTATCCGGACCTCAGCCCGCGCGATGCGGAAGCGGTCGCATTCTGGGATCAATTGCATGGCTGATCCAGCTTTTTCCCACCCGGGCGCTGCGGGCACGTTTCCGCCAAAGCGCATGGGCGATCCGCGCTCCGGTCAGGCAAGCGCACGCAGCCTCGCGCCGTATATTCTGATCATTCTTCTCGTGCTGGCGCTCGATCAGGCCAGCAAATATTGGGTGCTGGAGATCTTGCGGCTTCCCGAAAAGCCGCATGGGCAGATCGCCCTCACCCCCGTGTTTTCACTGTCTTATGTCGAAAATCGCGGCGTGAGCTTCGGACTGTTCAAGGCCGGGGGCGCATTTCAGGCCTGGCTTCTGGCCGGGCTGGCGCTCGCCATCACCACCTTGTTCAGCGTCTGGCTGACGCACGGGACGCGGTTCTGGCAGAATCTTGGCCTGAGCCTCGCGATTGGTGGCGCGCTCGGAAACATGGTGGATCGCCTGCGCTTTCATTATGTCGTCGATTTTCTGGATTTTTCCCAGATCTATTTTCCCTGGGTCTTCAATGTGGCGGATGCCGGAGTCAGTGTGGGGGCCGGCTTGTTACTATTCGATCTCCTCGTGCAGGGCGACAAGCCGCGCCGCCCGCCGCCCGCCTCCGGACGTGATTCTGGTCAGGATTCCGGCGAGGATATTGGGGGCAATCCGGATGAAAATGCTTCCACAATTCGTGATTCTGGCGCAATTGGCTGAAACAAGGGCTTTTGGCTGAAGTCAAGGCCGGATAGAATGAAGTCGGGAACCTCCGGAAAACCGGACGCGAACCGGCGGAACCCAGGATGGCGGCCCGATTTCCGGCGCTCTTGCAAGGCAGGCACAGATGAAGGATTTCACCCCGAGGCGCGCGGATTTGCAGCGGATCGCGGCGGCGCTCGCGCTTTTGTCGGCCACCGCCACCGCCGGATGCGGCACGCTGGCCAAGACCTTTGGTTCGGACACTTCCGCCCCGGACGAGTTTCGCGTGGTCACCAAGGCCCCTTTGATCATCCCGCCGGAATATAATCTGCGTCCTCCCCGCCCCGGCGATCCGCGCCCGCAGGAATTGACGGCGTCCCAACGCGCCCAGCGCGCGATCCTTGGCTCGGTGGACGCAACAGGCCTGACGCAGGGCGAGCAATTGCTCGTCGCCAAGGCCGGCACGGTGCAGCCCAATATCCGCGAGCTGGTGGATTATGATTCGGGCGGGATCGTGCGCAAATCGCAGGCTTTGTCGAACAATATCCTCGGTGTGGCGACCGCTCCCGCCCCCGGAGCCACGCCCGAAAGCGAAGCCGAACGGATCGCCCGCGAACAGCGCGCCATCCAGAACGCCACCGGCGGTCAGCCGATCGTCATCAAGCGCGGCGGCGGCAAGACCAAATTGCCGGGCCTGTGAGGGCGGGGCCTGAGAGGGCCGGGCCTGAGAGAGCGGGGCCTGTGAGGGATCCGACTGGCCCATGATCGGAGTTATGCTGGATGCAACCCATGATGTGACGTTTTTACGACTTGCAGTGCCGCGAGAAATGGGGTAATTGTCTATATCGTGCCGATTTTTCACCTTTCCTTATGAATTCGGCGAGTATCACTTAACGGTAATTCTGATGCGTGGCATCGTGGGCCTTTGGTGCCTGCGCTGCCAGACCCGGATACCAGACATTCGAGGCCCAAGTGAGAAATTTTCTACGCTTTGCCACCGATCGGCAATCTTCCCCCAATACAGAGTGGACGGTCTCGCGACTGCCCGCAGGCACGCAGCCTGAGGTCATCTTCGACGGTTATGTCACGATCGGCGGCGAACGGATAGCGGTCCCGCCGGCACCGGCCGAGCCGAAAGGCGCGACACGCGAGCAAATTCGGGCAGCCGTGCGGGAAGTCCTGATGGAACGCCGTGCGCGTGATCCCAATTATTGAGACCGGATATCGCTGCAGGCCCTGACCGCGACGGCACAGACCCTGCCCCCACAGGCACCGGCGGAAACCCGGCCCTCGGCGGAAAGCCGATCGTCTTCATCAATTGCCCCTATGATCGGCCTTATATGCCGTATTTCGCGGCGATAGCTTTCACGGCCTATTGCTGCAAGACACAGCCGGTCTGCGCGCTGACGGACATGCGAGGAACGGCCGGCCGCCTTGACAACATCAAGAACCGGATCGCCGCGAGCGATTTCTCGATTCACGAACTCTCCCCGCCAAGCGTCTTCCGGCAGGGCTTATCCATCGCCCTGAATCCGGAAAAGCAGCCGCGCCACAATATGGCGTTCGAGCTCGGGCTGACACTGGGTGCCACTTACTGGGGCGGCCCCGTCCAACAAAAGCATAAAGCACTTCTGCTCGCAAGAAATGGCTCTGATGTCAGGCGTGCATTGTCCGATCTCAATTTACTGGATCCACAAATTCATGATGGGAAGATCGAAATCCTCATCGAGAAGGTTTACATGTTTCTTAACGAGAGACGAGGTCCGGGCACGACAGGCCCTGCGGACATTATCCGCAAATTCAGGAAGTTCCAGGACGAAACCCCAGAAATTGCGAGGAAAATGATATGGGAGCCGGCGCGATTTAATATCATCGAGTGCCATGACGATTACATGGTCGCGATGGTGGACCGGATCGACGCAGGGTCCTGAACCGCGCCTTGGGCGTCAGGGCGGCAGACTCGCCCGCGGCGGGCGGACATAAAGCGGGACAGGCCGCCGTGCCCCCGGCAAGCTCGGGTCGAGTGCAGCGAGGGCGGCACCCAAAGCGGCCGGCCGGGTCGGGACAAGGCTGGTCGGGGCCGGCCATGGATCGCGGCTGAATTCCGGTGCAATTTCTGCCATTTCGGGCGAGACTCCAGACATGATCTCGTTCCAATCCCTCGCCCAGGAATCCGGCGCGATTATTTCTGTGCCCATGGGAAGCCCGGCAATCAGTCCCGGCAAATCGGCGGCGCGGATTTCCAGCAATTCCGGTTCCTCGCCCGGGATCGCGCGCAGCACTTCCACATAGGCCTTTGCTTCAGCGCCTGAAGCCGGCCGCCACGCCGGATTGGGTGCCAGCGCCGCGAAGGGCCGGGCGCGAAACGCATCGCCGAGCACCAAGGGTGCCAATATCGATGAAATCCCGGTCACCGGCACCGCCAGTCCAAGGCCGATTCCGCGCGCAAAGCTGAGCCCCACCCGCACGCCCGTGAAACTGCCGGGGCCCAAAGTCACCCCGATCGCGGCGAGATCGGAAGGCACCGCGCCGAGCGCCCCGATCATCTCCGCCACCAGCGGGCCCAAAGCCTCTGCATGGCCGCGCGTCATGGGCTCGGTCCGCACGGCCAGCACCTCGCCCCCCGAACTGACGAATGCGACCCCACATTCCGTGCCGCAAGTGTCGATGCCGAGAATCAGCGGCCGGTTCAGAGGATCCGGCACGAATCGTCGAATTCGAGGCGGGGCAGCCGGGGATTCATTTTCTCATCCGTGCCATAGCCGATATTGCAGAGGAAATTCGAGCGCCAGTTTTGGGTCTCTTCATTCCCCGCGAAAAAAGCGGCGTCAACCCCCGCCCGGTCAAAGCCCGACATCGGGCCACAATCGAGCCCCAATGCGCGCGCCGCCAGCATGAAATAGGCCGCCTGAAGCGTGCCATTGCGCTCGCCATGGTCGCGCGCGGTATCGGGACTGGACATCCGGTTTTTCATGTCGGGACTATGGGGAAACAACACGGGAAGCTTGTCGTAAAAAGCGTGATCCACGGCGAAAATCACCGTCCATGGGGCGGTCATCGTCTTTTCGACATTGCCCGCATTGAGCAAGGGGCGCAGCTTTTCTTTCGCCGCCGGCGTTCCGATGAACACGAAACGTGCAGGTGAGCAATTGACCGAAGTTGGCCCCATTTTGGCGAGATCATAGGCGGCGCGGATCAGGATTTCCGGAACCGGCTTGTCGCGCCAGGCATAACGGGTGCGGGCCGCGCGGAACATCTGGTCGAGCGCAAGGTCGCTCAGCGGGGCCCCAAGGGCCGGGCCGATTTCCGTTCCGAATTCCACATCGCCTGCATTGCTCATTTTCTGCCCCGCCATTTTCGAATCATGTCTGAAAACCACCCGCAGGATAGACGACCGGCCAACCTGCGGAAAGGATGGAATCCGGTGTCACCCACGGATTTCGGCACTTCATACAAAAGAATCAGGCCAGTTCGACCAGGGGATCATCCGCCGCCACCGTCGCCCCCGCCGCCACATGGACTTTTGCCACCACGCCATCGCGCTCGGCACGGATGATATTCTGCATCTTCATGGCCTCGACCACCATCAGGCCCTCGCCGGCCTTGACTTCCTGGCCCGGTGCCGCATCGACCGACACCACCAGTCCAGGCATGGGCGAGAGCACGATACGCGACAGATCGGGAGCCGCCTTGAGCGGCAGGCGGGCCCGCAAGGCCGCTTCATTGGGCGTCGCGATGATGACATTCAGGCTCGACCCGGCAATCGCCACCGCCCAGCCGGTGGGCAGCGGTTTCAGGGTCAGCGCAAATTCTTCTCCGTCCAGCGTGGCTTCCATGAGCAAGCGGCCCGGACGCCACGCACTTTCAAAGGCCTGTTCCTTGCCTGCCTGATCGAAGGTGATCGCGGCGTGTCCGCGGCCCGGGGCCAGATGCACCCGGACCATGGATGGCATGCCCGCGGCGAGAACGGCCCAGTCGAACACTGCCTTGCTCCCGGCCGAAATCCCCGCAAGGCGCCGTGCCAGCAGGCTGCGGGCAAAAGCACAGGCGGCAATCGCCTGTTCGGCCGCACGCGGACCAAGCGGGGCCCCCTGAAATCCGTCAGGAAAGGTCGCCTTGATATAGCCGGTCGTGAATTCGCCGCTCAGAAACCCGGGCTCGCGCATGATGGTCGCGAGAAACGCCCCATTATCGCGAATGCCTTCAATGGCAAAGCGGTCGAGCGCCATGGCCTGGGTGGCGATCGCTTCCCGCCGGGTCGGGGCATGGGTGACCAGCTTGGCGATCATCGGATCGTAGAAGATCGAAATTTCATCGCCCTCACGCACCCCGGAATCGAGCCGAACGATTCCCGGCCCGAGCGGACCTTCATGGGGCGGTTCATACCGCTTGAGTCGGCCGATCGAGGGCAGGAAATTGCGGCGCGGATCCTCGGCATAGAGGCGGCTTTCCACCGCCCAGCCATTGATGGTCACGTCTTTCTGGGCAAAGGACAGTTTCTCGCCGGCGGCGGAACGGATCATCTGCTCCACCAGATCGAGGCCGGTAATCATCTCGGTCACCGGATGCTCGACCTGAAGGCGTGTATTCATTTCGAGGAAGTAAAAACTCCGGTCGACCCCGCTGGCCACAAATTCCACGGTGCCGGCGCTGTCATAATTCACCGACCGCGCCAGAGCCGCCGCCTGTTCGCCCATCGCGGCGCGGGTTTTGGCTTCGAGCAGCGGCGAGGGCGCTTCCTCGATCACTTTCTGGTTGCGGCGCTGGATCGAGCATTCGCGTTCGCCGAGATAAACCACCGTGCCATGTTTGTCGCCCAGCACCTGGATCTCGATATGGCGCGGATCGCGGATGAATTTTTCGATGAACACGCGGTCGTCGCCAAAGGCGTTTTTCGCCTCTGCCCGGACGGCGGGGAAGCCTTCCTCGACTTCGGCCCGGTTTTCCGCGACGCGAATGCCTTTTCCGCCACCACCGGCCGAGGCCTTGATCATCACGGGAAATCCAATCTGTTCGGAGATTTCCAGCGCGCGCGCAACCGTATCGATTTCGCCGGGAAAGCCCGGCACGGTGGACACTCCCGCAGCGGCCGCCCGCTTTTTGCTTTCGATCTTGTCGCCCATCGCCTCGATCGCCGCGGCATTGGGACCTATAAAAACAATGTTCTCCGCAGCAAGCGCACGCGCAAAGGCCGCGTTCTCCGACAGAAAGCCGAAACCGGGATGGATGGCGTCGGCACCGGCGGCTCTGGCAGCCGCGATGATCTTTTCGATGACCAGATAGGATTGCGCGGCCGGCGAGGGGCCGATCGCAATGGCTTCATCGGCCATTTCGACCGCGAGGGAATCGGCATCGGCCTCGGAATAGACGATGGCCGTGGAAATCCCGAGGCGGCGCGCGGTCCCGATGATGCGCACGGCGATCTCGCCGCGATTGGCGATCAGGATACGGTCAAACATGAAGGCTCCTCACACTTCAGGGGAAATCGCGGCACCGGGGCTTACCCCGCGAGTTCCGTATAATCGTCCCCGAACAAGGTGTCCGCGCCCAGTTTGACAGCCTGTTTGTGGGCGATGGCATAAGGCAGAATCGCGCGGGCATAGATCGCGGCCAATTGGATCCGGCTCTTCCAAT
Organism: Hyphomonadaceae bacterium; assembly: GCA_021731815.1. GTDB lineage: Bacteria > Pseudomonadota > Alphaproteobacteria > Caulobacterales > Aquidulcibacteraceae > JAKFWO01. Next base: position 41,703 of record JAKFWO010000008.1, read on the forward strand.
AGGGCGTCCCCGGCTCCTGGGCCTTGAGCCGGCGCTGGGCGGCCAATGCCCCCTTGGCGAGGTAAAATCCGCCCGTGACATCGCCGGCCAGGGTCAGAAAAGCGGAGGCACCGGCCAGCGCATCGCGGCGATTGTCCTTCAGGCAGCCGAGGAGAAACAGGCTCGCTTCCTCCAGCGCATCGATTCCGGCGGCGAGGGCTTCGCCCATATCCCGGATGGCGGGGGTGGAGGCGGCGCGGCAATCCTCGACACCGAGCCGCATCTCGGCGATGAGCCGAGCCATGGGGGCTCCGCCGCCCATCGGCAGCTTGCGCTCGACGAGATCGATCGCCTGAATGCCGTTGGTTCCCTCATAGATCGGCGTGATGCGCGCATCGCGGTAATATTGCGCTGCCCCGCCTTCGTCGACAAAGCCGGTTCCGCCATGGATCTGCACGCCCTGCGAGGCGATCTCCACCGCCATGTCCGAGCACCACGCCTTGGCGATCGGCGTCAGCAATTCCTCGCGCTCGCGGGCCTCGCGGCGGTCGGTCTCGTCCCGGAGCACCACCGCCATGTCGGCTGCGAGCGCCGTGGCGTAGCAAATGGCGCGTCCGGCATTGACCTTCGCCTTCATGACCAGCAAGAGGCGGCGGATATCGGAATGGTCGATGATTGCCGACGGTGCCAGGGCCGCCCCGTCCGCGCGGCCCTGGCGGCGCTCCTGGGCATAGGAAAAAGCCTTCTGGAATGCGGCTTCGGCCACGGCCACTCCTTGCAACCCGACATTGAGACGGGCTGAGTTCATCATGGTGAACATGGCCGCGAGCCCGCGATGCTCGGCCCCGATCAGCCAGCCAATGGCCCCGGGCGGGTCGGCAAAGGCCCCGTCGCCAAAGGCCATGGAACAGGTGGGGGAAGCATGGATGCCGAGCTTCTTTTCAAGCCCCACACAGCGCAGATCATTGCGCCGCCCCGGATTGCCCGCCGCATCGGGCAGGAATTTCGGGACGAGGAACAAGGACACCCCCTTCGACCCCGCCGCCGCCCCGGGCGTTCGGGCGAGCACGAGATGGACGACATTGGCCGCCATGTCATGGTCGCCATAGGTAATGAAAATCTTGCTGCCGAACAGGCGGAATGCGCCTTCGCCCTGGCTTCCGTCGGTGACCGGCTCGGCTCTCGTGGTCAGCGCCCCGACATCGGTGCCGGCCTGGGGCTCGGTCAGATTCATGGCACCCGACCACTCGCCGCTGACCAGCTTCGGGAGATAGAGCGCGCGCTGGGCCCCGGTTCCGTGGCGGTCAATGGCCTCGATCGCGCCGAGCGTCAGCATTGGGCACAGGCCAAAGCTCATATTGGCAGCGTGGATCATTTCACCGACCGCCAGCGCCGCCGCTTTGGGAAGGCCCTGGCCGCCGATCGCTTCAGGAAAGCCGAGCCCCAGCCAGCCACCTTCCACCATCTGGGCATAGGCTTCACGAAAGCCCGGCGCGGTCGTCACGCTGTCATTGGCGAGGGTTGCACCATGGTGATCGCCCACCCGGTTGAGCGGTTCAAGCGCCTCCCCCGTCCAGGTCCCGGCGGCGTCCAGCAGGTCGCCAATGAGATCGGCGGTGAAATCGGGAAAGGCACCATCGGCCTTGAGGCCCTCGATCCCGGTGACATCCTCGAGCGTAAAACGGATGTCACGGATCGGCGCGCGATAGGTCATGGATGGGGCTCCCGTCAGGCGGCGCAAGGGCGAAGCTGCGCGCTATCTATCGCGGCAAACCCGTGCGGAATGCAAGCGTTTCGGCGGTTTGGCGGCAGGCACCGTTTTCCGCAAGCATCTGTGGAAGCGCGCGCGCCGATATGCGAGACTTGGAGGTCGCAATCCGCATGGGGGCCCCCGATGAACAACACCTTCTTTCAGATGTCGGGGGTTCTGATGTCGCATCTTCCGAAGTTTCGAAAGCTCTGCCAGCAGCGCGGCGGGCTCTGGCCGGTCCTCGGCCTCGTCCTCACCAGCCTGACCCTTGGCCCGGTCGCCCCCGCCATGGCACAGGCACAGACTGGAGCACAGACGGGGGCACAGACAGGAGCACAGGTGGAGGCCACGGATTCTGATGCAAAGCCGGCCAGCATCTCCGGTCAGCCTTCGGGGACCTATGCGCTCGATCCCAAACACGCCACGCTGGTCTGGCGGGTGTTTCATCTCGGCCTGTCGCGCTACACGGCCCGCTTCAACCGGCTCGAGGCGATTCTGGTCTGGGACGACGGGGATGTCACCAAAGCCCGGGTGAATGCGGTGATCGATCCTGCATCGGTCGACACCGGCTATCCCGATGCAGCCACACGCGATTTCGACAAGGAACTGGCCACGGAAGGCAAATATTTCAATGCGAAGAAATATCCCTTCATCCGTTTTCAATCGACCGCGATCGAGAAAACCGGCGACAAAACCGGACGGATGACCGGCGACCTGCAATTCAGGGGCGTGAGCAAGCCGGTCACTTTTGAGGTGACTTTCAATGGCGGCATCCGCAACATCCTGACCCAGAAACAGAATCTGGGCTTTTCCGCCCGCGCGACGATCCGGAGGTCCGAGTGGGGCATGGATGCGCTGCTGCCTTATGTTGCCGACGAGGTGGAGATTCTCATCGAAGCCGAGTTCGAAAAGCAGTAATCGGAAACCGGAATTATGCCCGACAGGCATCGGATGCCCGCTTGACCCAGGAGAAGACTTTATGACCTCTCATTTCCCCGCCAGAAAACATGTGTCGGCCATTGCGGCCTCGGTTTTGATCCTCGGGCTCGCCGCCTGCGCCCCGACCACCGCAAAGCCGCCCGAAGCCGCTGCCCCCGCGGAACCGGCCCCCGTGACGCTCGCGCCGATCGAGGCCCCGGCGGGGACCTATGTGGTTGACCCCTATCATGCGACCGTCGCCTTCCGGGTCAACCATCTCGGCCTGTCGATCTATAATGCCCGCTTCAAGAAATTCGCGGCGGAATTCACCTTTGATCCCGCCAATCCCACGGCCGCGGCCATCACGGGGTCGGTCGACACCAGCTCGGTCGAAACCGATTATTCGGGAAACTTCAAGGCCGGCCATCCGGATTCGCCCTACAAGACCTTCAATGAAGCACTGGTGAAGGACCCGGCCTGGTTCGATGCCACGAAATTCCCGACCATGAGCTTCAAATCCACCGGGCTCACGGTCACCAGCCCCACTGGCGGTGACATGGCCGGCGAACTGACGCTGAAGGGCGTGACGAAGCCCGTGACCTTCGCCGTGACGCTGGTCGGGGCCAAGGCCGAGCACCCCTTTGTCAAGGGCGTCGGTGCCATGGGCTTTACCGCGCGCACCACGATCAAGCGCAGCGAATGGGGCCTCGACAATTCCGTTCCCTTTGTCGCCGATGACGTGGAAATCATCTTTGACGGCGAATTCACCCAGAAGAAGGCATAACCAGAAGGCGTAAGTCGATCTTGCGTTTCCTGCTTCCAAAGCAGTGCGTTTGAGCCTGTCGAGGGCAGATCCGTCCAACCGGACGTGATCTGCCCTGCGACGCCCGGTTCGCGGAAGCGGGTGTGGTGCAACCGTCTCACAACAAGTGTCCCGGAGGTCCTGGATGAGTGCCACCCTTTCTCCGGCCGCCGGCCACGACCGGCCCCCGCATCGCTATTCCATGGTCGCGATCGTGCTCCATTGGGCGATCGCGCTGGCCATTATCGGCATGATCTTTCTCGGCTGGTGGATGGGCGACGCCCTGCACGCCAAGGGGGCGTCAGAATCCGTGCGGCGTCTGGGCTATGACCTCACGCAAACCCATAAATCCATCGGCATCACCATTCTGGCGCTGAGCCTCGCCCGCATCGTCTGGCGATTGTCTCATCCCGCACCACCACTGCCTGCCGAAATGGACAAGACTTCACGCCTGATTGCGAGGGCCGTGCATGGCGCGTTCTATATACTGATGCTGGCCATGCCGCTCTCAGGCTGGGCGCTGGTTTCGGCCTCGAAAACCGGCGTCGCTACAACCTGGTTCAAGCTCTTCAACATCCCGCATTGGCCTTTGCCCAGGACCGACGCGCTCAGCGACATCCTCGAAAATGTGCATGGAAAAGCGGCCTGGGTGATGCTCGCTCTGCTGGCGCTGCATGTAGCGGCGGCGCTCATGCATCATTACCGGCTGCGGGATGCGGTGATCCCGCAAATGGCCCCGTGGACGAAACCGGTAGAGCGGGCGCGACCCGATCTGATCGCCGGCTGGGCCATGCCGCGCTGGTCGACATTGATCCTGTCCGCGCTCGGTCTGTCGGGCGCGCTGGCGCTGTGGCTGTGGACGCAATCGCTGCTTGCTCCGCTGCCGCCGTCACTGATTGCGGCGGCCGCCGCAACGGAACTGGCGGCCTCGGAACCGGCGGCGGATGCGCCGATTGCAGCCGGGCCTGCCCCGACCCAACCTTCGACGACGGGGCCGGCACCGGCACAGGAACCATCGACCATTCCTGTCCATTGGGTCATGGATCCAGCGCGCTCGGAATTGCGCTTTTCGGGCACCCATATCGGCCGGCCCTTCAGCGGCACATTCGGCAAATTCACGGCCGACATTGAATTCGCACCCGGAGCGCTCGCGCAATCCCGGGCGTCGATCGTGGTGGATCTCGCCTCCGCCAAAATCGGCAATCCCGAATATGACAGCGCGCTACCGGGCTCTGACTGGCTCGACAGCGCCAAAATCGCCGAAGCCCGCTTCGAGACCACGCGCTTTACCGCAACGGGGTCTGGCGGCTTCATTGCCGAGGGTCGTCTGACCCTGCGGGGCGTCACGAAGGATGTGCGCCTGCCTTTCACGCTCGGTTTTTCGGCCGACGAAGCGGTGATGGAAGGCAGGGTCGTCCTCAACCGGCTCGATTTCGCGATCGGCGCGCGCAATGATCGCAGCGCCGAATGGGTCAGCCGCGACATCAAGCTGGCCATCCGGCTCACCGCGAGGAAAGCGGGCTGATCGTGCGGGGTGCCTATTCCGCCGCCATGCGTTCGATGAAGCCGCCGCCGAGCAGAAGGGCGGGCTCGGCTTCGTCATAGAACACGGCGGCCTGACCGGGGGCCACGCCCTCCTCGCCCGCGGCCAGCCGGATGCGCGCGCGCGCCGGTGCCGCGGATTCCGCGCTCACCCAACCGGGAACGGGCGCACGCGTCGAACGCACGCGCACCAGAACCGGCCGGTCGCGCACAATTTCGGGCGAAAATTCGCCATCGCCCAGCCAGTTCACGTCGCGGGCGGTAAAGTCATGCACCAGCAAATGCTCGCGCGGGCCGACAATGACCCGCGCCGCGTCCGCATCGATGCGCACGACATAAAGCGGATCACCCAGCGCGATATTGAGGCCGCGCCGCTGGCCGATCGTGTAATTCAGGATCCCTTCGTGGCGACCGAGTACGCGCCCGTCGACATGGACGATTTCGCCGGCGCGCGCCGCACCCGGTCGCAGTTTTTCCACCACCCCGGCATATTTTCCGGACGGCACGAAGCAGATGTCCTGGCTGTCAGGCTTGGCCGAGACCCTGAGCCCGAACGCCGCCGCGAGCCCGCGCACGGCCGGCTTGGGCAGACCACCAAGGGGAAAGCGCAGGAAGTCCAGCTCGGCGCGCTGCGTGGCGAACAGGAACCAGGACTGGTCGCGGGCGGGATCGACAGCGCGCAGCATTTGCGGCCCCGTCGGCCCGTTGCGGCGCTGGACATAATGGCCGGTGGCCATGGCCACGGCCCCGAGATCCCGCGCGGTGGCCAGCAGATCCCTGAATTTGACTTCCCGATTGCACTGGATACAGGGCACGGGCGTTTCGCCGCGCAGATAGGAATCGGCGAAATCGCTCATTACCGAATCGGAAAACCGGCTCTCATAATCGAGGACGTAATGTGGAATGCCGAGCCGGGCGGCAACGTCGCGGGCGTCGCGAATATCCTGACCCGCGCAGCAGGCACCCGGCTTGTTGACCGCCACGCCATGGTCATAGAGCTGAAGTGTCACGCCCACCACTTCATAGCCGAGATGCGCGAGCAAAGCCGCCGTCACCGAGGAATCGACCCCGCCCGACATGGCTGCGACAACGCGCAGGCCCGGCCGCGGCGGCGGGAGGTCAAGGGCAGAGCGCACCAATGGCAGGGTCTCGGCCAGCAGGGCGGCGATGTCGTCCGGATCGGGCGGCAGCGTTTGGGAAACCGACGGCACGGCGCAGATTTCAGACGCGGGTTCAGCGCCCGCGCGCGGCAACAGGGTTCGGGTCATGGCACGCTCCATCCCCGCGGGGCCAAACTCCTGCGGCGAAGGGGGCTAAATAGGACATTCCGGCGGCATTGGCCAGCCTGTCAGGGGATCACATTCCAGAAGAAAAGAGTGCCTGAACCCGCTAACGGTTACTGTAAATAATTGTTTTCATGAGAACAATGGATAGTTCCGTCCTCCGGACGATCCTTCACAACGCGGCGCGTCAGGCCTGTCCCGCGCATTGCGCCCCTAAAATGGCAGCTTGAATCCCGGCAGCATGCCCGAAAACTGGGAGGTCGCCGTCTGGATCGCCGCCCCTTGCGCATCCTCGAGCTTTTTGCGGGCGTCCTCATGGGCGGCTTTGACGAGATCCTCGACCAGCTCCGCCTCCTCGGCCTTCATCAGCGAAGGATCGATCGCGATGGCCGCCAGAATATGCTTGCCGGTGAGCGTGACCCGCACCAGCCCGCCCCCCGCCGCGCCCTCGACGCGCAGGGCTTCAACCTCCTGCTGGGCGGCGGCGATTTTTTCCTGCATTTCCTGGGCCTGACGCATCAGGCGGCTGATATCGGTCATACTGGCTCTCGATTGAAAAGGGATATAGATTTCCAATAGCCCAACCGGGAATTTCCAGGAAGACCCGGGTGCCGAATGCAGACAGCGCGCAGGCAGGAATGCCCTCGCCCGGTTACGGAATCCTCGCACAATGGAGACGATATGGGCGCCCTGTCCGGAATCCGGATTCTCGAATTTGCCGGCATCGGTCCGGGCCCGTTTTGCGGCATGTTGCTGGCCGATCTCGGCGCGGACGTGGTGCGCGTGGATCGCCCGGGCACCGTCAACCGCAAGGGCGACCTGTTCGGGCGAGGCAAACGATCGGTGGCCTTCGACCTCAAGGTTCCCGAACATCTCGCGGCGGTGCGGGCACTCATTGCCGGGGCCGATGCGCTGATCGAAGGGTTTCGCCCCGGCGTCATGGAACGGCTGGGGCTGGGCCCGGCAGAGGCGCTGGCCATCAATCCGCGCCTCGTTTTTGGGCGGATGACCGGCTGGGGCCAGAGCGGGCCGCTCGCGTCCGCCGCCGGGCATGACCTCAATTATATCGCGCTGACCGGGGCGCTCCACGCCATGGGCGCGCCCGATCGACCGCCCGCGCCGCCCTTGAACCTCGTCGGGGATTTCGGCGGCGGATCGCTTTATCTGGCGTTCGGAATCTGCGCCGGATTGTTGCAGGCCCGGACCAGCGGGCGCGGGCAAGTCATCGATTGCGCGATGACCGATGGCGCAGCCTCGCTGATGACATTGTTTTACGGCCTGCGCCAATCGGGCCTGTGGCGCGACCAGCGCGGGGCCAATCTGCTCGATGGGGGGGCGCATTTCTACCGCTGCTTCACCTGCGCGGACGGGACATGGATCAGCATCGCTGCCATCGAGCCGCAATTTTATGCCCTGTTGCGCGACAAGATCGGGCTTTCGGGCGGCGAATTCGACGCCCAATATGATCCCGGTGCCTGGCCGGATCTCGGGAAGGCAATCGCTGCGATCATCGCCCGAAAGACCCGCGCCGAATGGGTGGAATTGCTCGAAGGCAGCGATGTCTGCTTTGCCCCGGTATTGTCACTCGATGAAGCGCCGCTGCATCCCCATAATGTGGCGCGGGGCACCTTTGTTGAAGCCTTCGGCCTGACCCAGCCGGCCCCGGCCCCGCGTTTTTCCGAAACGCCGGGGGCGATTTCCCGCCCCCCGCCGGAGGTCGGTGCCCATACGCGCGAAATCCTTTCCGAATGGCGGGTGACCGATGACATCGTGACCGGATTTGAGGATCAAACCGGGTAAAACGCCTGATCCGGGGCCCCGCCCGTCTTGCCCACAGGCCAGTTGCGGCCTAAGAATGACGGGTTATTCCCGAATGCTCCCCACCCCCCTACGGAGGCCCCATGGGCAAGGTCTATGACGATGCGGTCGGCGCACTGGCCGGCCTGTTGCGCGACGACATGACCATCATGTCGGGTGGCTTTGGTTTGTGCGGCATTCCCGAAAACCTCATCGCCGCCATCCGGCTGTCGGGGGTAAAGGGGCTGACCTTCATCTCCAACAATGCCGGAATAGACGGTTTTGGCCTCGGGATTCTCCTCGAAAACGGGCAGATCCGGAAAATGGTCTCGTCTTATGTCGGGGAGAACAAATTATTCGCCCAGCTTTATCTCTCCGGGCAGCTTGAGGTGGAATTCAATCCCCAGGGAACCCTTGCCGAGCGCATTCGGGCGGGCGGGGCGGGCGTGCCGGCCTTTTTCACGCGCACGGGCGTGGGCACCCAGGTGGCCGAGGGCAAGGAAATCCGGGAATTTGACGGCCAAATCTATGTGATGGAGCGCGGGCTGACCGCGGACCTCGCCATCGTCAAGGCGCAGATCGGCGATTCCGAAGGCAATCTGATTTACCGGAAAACAGCGCGCAATTTCAATCCGTTGATGGCCATGGCCGGGCGGGTCACGGTGGCCGAGGTCGAGGAACTGGTCCCGACCGATTCCTTTGACGGCGACCGGGTTCATACACCGGCCGTTTTCGTGCAGCGCGTGATCAAGGGCGCGGTCTATGAAAAACGGATCGAGCAACGCACCACCCGCAAGCGCGTCGCGGCCTGATCGAATTCCCCCGATTCCCCTCCTCCCGATAAACCGACAGGATTGCCCATGGCCTGGAACCGCGATGAAATGGCTGCCCGCGCCGCGCAGGAATTGCGCGACGGGTTTTACGTCAATCTGGGCATCGGGATTCCGACGCTTGTCGCCAATCACATCCCGGCGGGCATGAATGTCACCCTGCAAAGCGAGAACGGGATGCTCGGCATGGGCCCCTTCCCTTTCGAGGGCGAGGAGGATGCCGACCTGATCAATGCCGGCAAGCAGACGATCACCGAACTCGATGTTTCGAGCTATTTCGATTCCGCTGACAGCTTCGCCATGATCCGCGGCGGGCATATCGACCTCACCATCATGGGCGGCATGCAAGTGTCGGAAACCGGCGATCTCGCCAATTGGGTAGTGCCGGGCAAGGTGGTGAAGGGAATGGGCGGGGCCATGGATCTGGTGGCCGGCGTCAAGCGGGTGGTGATCCTGATGGAGCATTGCGCCAATGGGACGGAACCGAAATTGCTTCCCGCCTGCACCCTGCCGCTGACCGGTCAGGGCGTTGTCGACCGGCTGATCACCGATCTCGGCGTGTTCGACGTCGGCCGTCCTGGCCACCCCGGCTTCCGCATCGTGGAAACAGCGCCGGGCGTGGGGATCGACGAGATCCGCGCCAAAAGTGCGGGGATGATTCTTGGGTGAATCATCCGGCCTGAATCATCCGGCCTGAATCATCCGGCCTGCCGGGTTTTGAACCCCTCAAGCCGCTTCCGGCGTCTCGGCATCCGCAATGCGCTGCACCGCACCATAATCGGTCTTGCCGGTCCCCAGCACCGGTAGCACTGAAACCTTGAGGATGCGTTTGGGAATGGCGATCTCGGGCGCACCCTGGTTCAGCGCAAATTTGACCAATTGGCTGACATCGGCAGTGTCATTTTCGGTGACCAGCACCAGTTTCTCGCCCTTGCGATGGCAGGGCAGCGACACCACCGCGTGGCGGCATTCCGGCCACAGGCCCGAGACAACATTTTCGGCCGCCGTGAGCGAGACCATCTCCCCGCCGATCTTGGCGAAGCGCTTGATGCGGCCAAGGATCACCACATTGCCATTGTCGTCGAAGCGGACGACATCGCCCGTATCGTGCCAGCCATCTTCGGGTGTCTCCACTGCAAGTCCACCCAAGCCGGTGATATATCCCAGCATGATATTGGGGCCCCGGACAAACAGCCGGCCGGCACCGGGAATGCCGTCGACCGGCGCGAGCCGGGCCTCGACGCCCGGCAGCAGCCGGCCCACCGAGCCTACCACATTGGCGCTTGGCTGATTGACCGCGAGGATCGGCGCGGCCTCGGTCGCACCATAGCCTTCGAGCAGCATGACCCCGAATTTCTGCTCATAAAGCGCGCGGGTCTCGTCCTTGACGCGCTCAGCCCCCAGCACCGCAAAGCGCAGGCCGCGCAGATCCGCGGGCTCGGCCGCGCGCCCATATTGGGCGGCAAAGGTGTCGGTGGCAAACAGCACATTCGCTCCGCATTCGGCGATCAGTTTGGGGATTGGCCGGAAATGCAGCGGCGTCGGGTAGAGGAATACCTTGCGCCCGATCAGAATCGGCAACAGGGTTCCCGCCGTCAGCCCGAAGCAATGAAAGATCGGCAGCGGATTGAAAAAGATCCAGTCCGGCTCGAAATAAAGATGGCTCGCCGCCTGTTCGACATTGGCCACGACATTGGCATTCGACAGCAGCACGCCGCGCGGACTGCCCAGCGTGCCCGACGTGAACAGCAAAACGCCCGCATCATCGGGCCGCACGCGTGCGCGCACCCATTTTGGAAACGCCGCCGCCAGCGCCGCGCCCAATTTGTCGAACACCGAAATCCGCGTCCGCACATCCTCCAGATAAATCACGCGCGCATGGGTTTCGACCTGGGCGATCAGCCCCTCAAGCTTGCCATTCTCGACAAAGCGCCGGGCGGTCAGGATGGTCCGGACGCCAGCCGCCTCGCACGCATTTTTCAGATTGGCCGGGCCGGCGGTGAAATTGAGCATGGCCGGAACCCGGCCAAAGGCATGCAGCGCAAAGACCGTGACCACGGCCCCGACACCCGTCGGCAGGAGCACGCCGACCGGTTCGCCGCGCTTTGCGAGCTTTTTGATCTTCGCCCCCAAAGCGAAAGAGGCGCGGACAATATCGTCATAACTGACCGGCTTGCGGTCAATATCCTCGGCGATTTTGGTCGCGCCGCCATTTTCCCGACGGGCGCGCAGCAGCGCATCGAACATCGAAATGCGTGTGCGCTGTGGATCAAAACGCAATTTCGTCATGATTTTCCTCGTCGGGGGTGCTTCCCAACATGCCGCATGCGCCCGCTATGCATTGAATTCAGAGCGGATTATCCCATCGACACATTCCCAGCAGAATTCATAAGCCCATCAGGCGCAAGATGAAAAGCCCGACTTGCAGGCGCGCGCGTGCTTTGCCATGTAGGATGCATGGTCCGGCTCATCGACACTCTGGCAGATTCGCATCACAGCGATCCTGTCTCCGCCCCCGTTTCCACCGCTCCGGAATCGGCGCAATCCTTGCGCCATCCGGAAAAGCGGAATCGCGCCGACAGTCCGATCCAGCGCAAACCCGACTGGCTGAGAGTGCGCGCGCCCGGCGGCGGAGCCTATGCGGCGACCAGGGCAATCGTCGATTCTCACAAACTTGTGACCGTCTGTCAGGAGGCCGCCTGCCCCAATATCGGCGAATGCTGGGCGCACAAGCATGCGACCTTCATGATCATGGGGGCGATCTGCACGCGGGCCTGCGCCTTCTGTAATGTGGCGACCGGACTTCCGCTGGCGCTCGATCCGGGCGAGCCCGCGCGTGTCGCCGATGCGGTCGCGAAAATGGGGCTGGCCCATGTCGTGGTGACCTCGGTCGACCGCGATGATCTGCCCGATGGCGGGGCGGCGCATTTCGCGGCCACGATACGGGCGATCCGGGCAGCCAATCCCGCGACCTCGATCGAGGTGCTGACGCCCGATTTCCTGCGCAAGCCGGGCGCGGCCGAAACCGTCATCGATGCCGGGCCCGATGTGTTCAACCATAATCTCGAGACCGCGCCGCGGCTTTATCTGAAAATTCGTCCCGGTGCCCGTTATTACCATTCCCTGCGGCTGCTGGAGCGGGTGAAGGAGCGCGCGCCGCTTCAGTTCACCAAATCGGGGATCATGGTCGGCCTTGGCGAAAGCAAGGAGGAGGTCATGCAGGTGATGGACGACATGCGCTGTGCGGGTGTCGATTTCATCACCATCGGCCAATATCTCCAGCCGACCCGCAAACATGCGCCGGTCGCCCATTTCTGGTCACCAGAGGAATTTGCGGCCCTCAAAACCATCGCTCAGTCCAAGGGCTTTCTGATGGTGGCCGCCAGCCCCTTCACCCGGTCGAGTCACCACGCCGATGCAGACTTCCTCGCCCTCCGTGCCGCGCGCGCGGCACGGCATCCGGAAGCGGCCGGATAGGCCATGGCCCATCATTATTCCCGCGCCATAATTTTGCCATTTTCGGCAGAGGACATGTTCGCGGTGGCGGCCGATGTGAAAGCCTATCCACGTTTTCTGCCCTGGGTGCAGGACATGAAGGTCAGCGATTTTCCCTCGGAAACCAGCGACGGGCCGGGCGTGGAATGCTCCATCGCGGAGGCCAATATCGGCTATAAGGCGGTGCGCGAGCGCTTCGTCACCCGGGTCCGGGCCGATCGTCCGAAACAGCGCATCATGGTGCAGCTCGTGTCGGGACCGTTCAAATCGCTGGGGGCCGATTGGCGGTTCATTCCGCTCGCTGCCGGCCCGCGCGCCACAGGTTCAAGGGTGGAGTTTTCCATCGAATACCGGTTCCGGAATCCGGTGTTGCAGGCCCTGCTCGCGGCCGCTTTTGAGCCGATCGTGACGCGCATCATGGACGCCTTTGTCGCCGAGGCCCATCGCCGCTATGGCAAGGATGGTGCAGCGGCCAAATCCCTGCCCGGAAGCGCGCCCGCAGGGGCGTAAACCTGGCCCTGGGGCCGGGGCTGATGAGGGCGTGCTGCCTTCTTTGGCCGCACTTGATCCCTGCGCGATTCAACTTGCGGCCACATCTTTCCCGGGCGCGAACAATTTCGTATGATGGGGTCATGCGTCCGTCTTTTCCTCTGGCCAATGATCCGGCGACAGCCCTGAGCGCGCCCGCCGGGCGTGCCCGCAGCCTTGCAGAGGCGCGCGCCCTCCATGCCGGGGCGAAGGAACTGGCGGCGGGTTTTGGTCCCGGGACCTTCTCCGATGTGGCAGAGGCCATTGCCCGCCATGGCGAGGCTGTGGCTGCCGGCTATGCCGAAATCGTCCCGGTCTTCGAGGGGGTCGCGGGTCCCGGCAAGCCGCTGGCGCGCGGCGGCAACAAACGCTGGCCCATTCCACGCCCCCCGCGCGCGCTGCGCTGGCGGATCGTCGTGCGTTACTGGCCGATTCCGGCAGTCGAAACACCGGTCGCGCGCCGGCGGGCGGCAGCATCGCCGAAGCTTCGCCCGGAATCGCCCGAGGGACGCTTGCGGCCAGTAAAGCCACAGGCCCCGCTGGATTTCGGCCTGTTTGCAGGCGATTACGAAGTCCCCGCACGCGACGATCCCGATCTGCTGATCCCGGATGAATGAGACGGCCCGGGGCCCGATTGCCACGCTCGCCAAAGACAGGATTGTGGCCTAGCATCGCCGGATGATTCGCGTGGCGAAAACATCTGATCCGGAATCCCTGGCCCCGACCCCACGCCCCGGACGCAACCGGGACAGTGCTTCCGTCATTGAAAATGCCCCTGTCATCGACAATGCCCATATCGTCGACCGGGCCCATGTCATCGACCAATTGATCGAGGAACGCGCGCCCGTACTGTCGCGTCATCCGGTCTGGCCGATCCTGCGCCCGGCACTCTATGCCATTCTCGATTACCGCAAGGCCCGAACCATGGCGGATGCCATCGCGCCGCTCGATGGCCGCCAGGCGCTTGAACATGTGCGGGGGCTGTTATCGCTCAATGTCACCATTGAGGGGCTCGGCCATATCCCGGCCGCCGGGCCCTTCATCGTCGCGGTCAATCACCCGACCGGGATCGGCGACGGGGTAGCGCTCTATGAAGGGCTCGGCAAAATCCGCAAGGACATGGTGTTTTTCGCCAATGCCGATGCCTTCAGGGTGTGTCCCGGCTTTGGCGACGTGTTGATCCCGGTGGAATGGCGGCAGGAAAACCGCAGCCTTGCCCGCACGCGCATCATTCTGGGCCTCGCCCAAAAGACCATGGAAGACGGCAAGGCCCTGGTGGTCTTCCCGGCCGGAAAACTGGCGCGCCGGATCGGCGGAGTGCTCGTCGATCCCAAATGGGAAAGCTCGGTGATTTCACTGGCCCGGCGTCATCAGGCCCCGATCCTGCCGGTCTTCATGACCGGGCCCGCAGCGCGCCTGTTCCATTTCTTCAACCGCTTCTCGCCCGAATTGCGCGATATGACCCTGTTTCACGAATTGCTCAACAAACGCGGCCGCCGCTTCCGGCTGCGATTCGGCCCGCCCATTCCCCCGGATCGCTTGACAGGCGACCCGATCGGGCTGACGCAGAGGCTCAAGACTTTTGTCGAGCGCGATCTCGCGGCCGATCCAGAGGCGGTTTTCCAGCCATGACACCCGCGATTCCCCGTGGCAATGCCGCCCCCAAAGCCGCCGCGAGTGTGGAGGATCCCGACCGCGAGGCGGCGCGCCGCGCTCTGGCCGATGGCGAACCCGTGGTCATGCTGACCGGGCGCGCCGGCACCGGCAAGAGCCAGTTCATCCGCGATATCGCCCGCGAAAACCCGAACACGCCCCAGGTGCTGCTGGCCCCGACCGGCCTTGCGGCCATGCATATCGGCGGGCAGACGGTGCATTCCTTTTTCGGTTTTCCGCCCCGGCCGCTGGTCGGGTTCAATGAAAAGCCCAATTGGTTCTTCACCAAGGCGGCACGCGGCCTGCGGCGCATCATCGTCGACGAGGTCTCCATGCTGCGCGCCGATGTGCTCGATGCCATGGACCGCCATTTGCGCATCGTGCGGCGCGCGCCCCACAAGCCCTTTGGCGGCGTGCAGATGCTGCTGGTCGGCGATTTCAACCAATTGCCGCCCGTCGTGCGCGGCGATGAAAACCGCATGCTGGAGGAAGCGGGCTATGCCTCGCCTTTTGCCTTTGCCGCCCATGCCCTGCGCGATTCGGGGGTGGGACTGTACGAGCTTTCCCGCGTCTGGCGCCAGACCGACCGGGAATTCATCGAGCTTTTGTCGCGCATCCGCGATGGCGAGGCGATCGAAGAAGTCGTCGAGGCCCTGAACGCCCAATGTCTCGACCGGTCGCTGGCCTTTCCACCGATCCTGCTCGCCGCCACCAATGCGGTCGCCGATCGCTATAATGAGGTCGGCCTTGCCCGCCTGACCGCCGCGCCGCGCCTGTTCGAGGGCGGGTTCAGCGGCCAGAAGGCCCCCGCGACCGCCCCCCCCGGCGACCGCCTGCCCGCGCCCGCGCAATTGGTGCTCAAGTCCGGCGCGCGGGTGATCTTCACCCAGAACGACGCGGAGGGCGAATGGGTCAATGGCTCGCTCGGTTATGTGCTGGGCTTCGGCGAGAAGACGGTTCAGGTTCGGATCGATGTCTCGGGCACCGAGGTCGATGTTCCACGCGCCAAATGGCCGCAGGCCCGCTGGCTGTGGAACGATACGACCCAGGCGCTCGAAGTGAAGGAAGAATATGCCTATGAGCAATTTCCATTGGCGCCCGCCTGGGCGATCACCATCCACAAGGCGCAAGGAATGACGCTCGATTCCGTGGAGATCGATCTGGGACGCGGGGCCTTCGCGCCCGGCCAGACCTATGTGGCGTTGTCGCGGGCCCGCTCTCTGGAAGGGTTGCGCCTGGTGCGCCCGCTCAGCCCGCGCGACATCCAGATCGACCCGGCCATCGCCGACGGGCTGGCCCGCTTCCGCCGGTAGCGGGCAGGAGCAAAGGAATCACGCGTGTCATCGTTCCCTTCAGAGCCCCCCGCGCCCACCATCGTTCCGGCCTCCCCTGCCCCTGAAGGGCATGACCGCGAGGCCGACAGCCTGTTGGGCCGGGCGCGGCGGATCGCCCAAATTGGCGGAACCATGGCCAATGCCGGGCTGAGCTTTGGCGTCAACCGGCTGTTTTCCGGCGAGAAGGGCGATGCACGTTTCGCCGCCGCCTTGCGCGAGGCGCTGGGGCGGACGCGGGGGCCGATGATGAAGCTCGCCCAGATGCTGGCGACCATCCCCGATCTCCTGCCGCCCGAATATGCCGAAGCCCTGCAGAAATTGCAGGCCCATGCGCCGGCCATGGGCTGGGCCTTTGTCAATCGCCGCATGCGTGCCGAGCTTGGCCCCGATTGGGCGGGGCGCTTTGCCCAATTCGAACCGGAGGCCAGTTTCGCGGCCTCTCTCGGCCAGGTGCATCGCGCCAGAGCCCATGACGGCACCCTTCTTGCCGTCAAGCTGCAATATCCGGATATGGCGAGCGCGGTCGAGGCCGATATCGGCCAGTTGCGGACCCTGATGACCCTGTTCAAGGCGCTGGATGGCACGATCGACCCGAGTGCGGCGGTCTCCGAACTCGCCGACCGGCTGCGCGAGGAGCTGGATTATCGGCGCGAGGCAAAGGCGCAGGATCTCTATCGCAGCCTGCTGGGCGGCGAGCCGGATATCGTGGCACCCCTGCCCCGCCCGGACCTGTCCACCGCGCGGCTATTGTCGATGTCCTGGCTCGATGGCGCGGGCGTGCTGGAATTCAAGGCCGCAGATCCGGGTCTGCGCAATGCCATCGCCCACAAACTGTTCCGCGCCTGGTGGCGGCCGATGATGGGGGCGGGCGTCATCCATGGCGATCCCCATCCGGGCAATTACACGTTCGACGCGGCCAATGACCGGCTCAACCTGCTCGATTTCGGCTGTATCCGGATATTCCCGCCCGAATTTGTCGGCGGGATCGTCGCGCTTTACCGGGCGCTGCTGGCCGATGACCGCGAGGCCCAGCGCGCAGCCTATCGCGTCTGGGGCTTTCGGGATTTGAGCGATGAAGGCGTGGAGGTTCTCTCGCTCTGGGCGCGGTTCATCTTCGCCCCACTGCTCGACGACCGCGTGCGCACCATCGCCGACGGCGTGCCCCCCGGGGAATATGGCCGCAGGGAGGCCTTTGCGCTGAAACAGCGGCTGCGCGCGATCGGCCCGATCGCCATTCCGCGGGAATTCGTGTTCATGGACCGCGCGGCGATCGGGCTCGGCTCGGTCTTTCTGCATCTGGGGGCGGAGCTGAATTTCCATCGCCTGTTCGAGGACAGCCTCGCGGATTTCTCCGTGCCCGCGCTGGCCGAACGCCA
Source organism: Hyphomonadaceae bacterium (assembly GCA_021731815.1). GTDB lineage: Bacteria > Pseudomonadota > Alphaproteobacteria > Caulobacterales > Aquidulcibacteraceae > JAKFWO01. The sequence continues at coordinate 58,990 of JAKFWO010000008.1, forward strand.
GACCAGGGCCCTGAACGGTGCCGGGCTGACGATGTGAACACCGGATCAGGACCAAATTCCGGCGCCGGCCACGCCGGCCGGGCACGGTTCAGCAGATCGGCATTATGTCTTCCGATCAAACCGGTTTCGTTTGCTGCAAGGATGTTCTAAAAGGCGGTTGGACACCGCCCCGCCTTCCCTTCAGCCGCTTTCGAGTGCACCCATGGACCATTCCCTTCGCCCCTGGCGCCAGATCGACCGCCGCAAATGCCGCAAGATCCGTGTCGGCTCTGTCGAGGTCGGCGGCGATGCCCCGATTACCGTCCAGACCATGACCAATACCCCGACCACTGATGCGGGGGCGACGATCGACCAGATCCGCCAGATGGAGGAAGCCGGGGCCGACATCATCCGCGTCTCCTGCCCCGACAAGGAATCGACGGCCGCCTTTGCCACCATAGCGAAGGCCACCAGGGTTCCGCTCGTCGCCGACATCCATTTTCACTACAAGCGCGGCATCGAAGCGGCCAAAGCGGGTGCTGCGTGCCTGCGCATTAATCCGGGCAATATCGGTTCGGCCGATCGGGTGCGCGAAGTCATCAAGGCGGCCAAGGATTATGGCTGCGCCATGCGCATCGGGGTCAATGCCGGTTCGCTCGAGCCGCATTTGCTCGAACGATATGGCGAGCCCTGCCCCGAAGCCATGGTGGAAAGCGCGCTCGACCACGCCAAAATCCTTCAGGACAATGATTTCCACGAATTCAAGATCTCCTGCAAGGCGTCCGACGTCTTCATGATGGTGGCGGCCTATCAGCAATTGTCCGAGGCGATTGATTGCCCGCTCCATCTCGGCGTGACGGAAGCCGGCCCGGCACGCATCGGCACGGTCAAGAGCGCCATCGGGCTCGGCGGCCTGTTATGGGCCGGGATCGGCGACACGATCCGCATCAGCCTCGCCGCCGATCCGGTGGAAGAGGTCAAGGTCGGCTTTGACGTGCTGAAATCCATGGGCCTGCGCCATCGCGGCGTAAACATCATCGCCTGCCCGTCCTGCGCGCGGCAGGGCTTCAATGTCATCAGGACGGTGGAGACGCTGGAAGAGCGGCTCGCCCATATTTCGGAGCCGATTTCGCTCTCGATCATCGGCTGCGTGGTCAATGGTCCGGGCGAGGCGCTGGTCACCGATATCGGCTTCACCGGCGGGGGCGCGGGCGCGGGCATGATCTATATGGCCGGCAAACAGGACCACAAGATCGACAATGATCATCTCGTCGATCATGTGGTGGAGCTGGTCGAGAAAAAGGCCGCCGAACTCCGGGCCGTGCGGGAACAGGCGCTGGTCGAATAGGGCCTGCCGCGGAGCCGGCCCTGCCGCGGAACAGCGTATGGGTGGAAAAGGGCAGTGGCCGGGATCGGCCGGCGCTGCCGCCGGTTTTTGAAAAGGTGCCGTCATCGGACAGCGCATGCCCCCTGAACGCCCCCACGCCGAAGCTGCGGAACTGCGCCTTGGAGCCTGGCTTCACGAAGTACTGGGCGGTGCCCTATCCGCATCGGGTGCCCAGCCCTGGAGCGAGGAATCCGTCGCCGCCGCCGGCCTGCGCCTCGGCTTCGACCGCGGCGAGCAGAAGCGGCTCGCACCCGCCGGCGCGCTCGACCTCATCATTGCGTGGTTTGGCCGGGCCGATCTTGCGGCGGCCGAAATCTTTCTGACCCCCGAAATGGCGGGGCGAAAAATCCGTGAAAAAGTGCGCGGCGGTGCGATTGCCTGGCTGAGCGTGCTCCTGCTGCCGGGGCCCGCAGAGGGATTGGCACGCAAGGCCGCGGCCAAAGGGGCCTTCGCCTTTCTGATGGCGCGCGGGCGGCTGGATCACCTCGCACAAATTCACTGGCGTGCGGCCGATGCCATCTGGACGGGGCTCGGCGACCAATCGCTCGATGGCAATTATTACAGCAAGCGCGGGATCCTTGCCGGCGTGCTCGGTGCCGTGATCCCGGTCTGGATCGCCGCCGATGACGACGACAAGGCCTGGGCCTTTCTCGACCGCCGGATCGCCGGGATCATGCGGTTCGAGAAATTCAAGGCCGAAGCCCGCGCCGCCACCGCCAAATGGCCCGACCCGGCGGAATTGCTGTCGCGATTGCGCTATCCCGGTCGCTGACAAGGTGTTTCCTTGTTGTCGCATCGCTTTTGCCGAAAACCGGTTCCCACTTTTCCGCGCGATGCTTCAGGCGGGCGGGCCCCACCGCTGCGCGGGAAAAAATCTTGGGACGCGGCGCAGCTCCAAAGCCGGCTGTGGCGAAAGCGATTGCCAAATCACTGCCCCTCCCCCATTTTGTGCGCACATCTTTTCATCCTTCTCACGCCAGAGCCACTCTTATGACCGACGCCTATATTTTCGATGCCATCCGCACGCCGCGTGGCAAGGGCCGCGCCTCGGGTGCGCTGCATGAGGCCACCGCACTGATGCTGGCCACCCAGACGCTTCAGGCCCTGCGCGACCGCAATGGCCTCGACACCAGCAAGGTGGATGATGTCATTCTCGGCTGCGTGTCGCCCTCTGGTGAACAGGGCTCCGACATTGCGCGCACGGCGGTGATGGCGGCGGGCTATGCCCAGAGCACGGCCGGCGTGCAGATCAACCGCTTCTGCGCTTCGGGGCTCGAGGCGGTCAATATGGCCGCGGCCAAGGTCAAATCCGGCGAGGCCGACATGGCGATCGGCGGCGGGGTCGAAAGCATGAGCCGCGTGCCGATGGGCAGCGATGGCGGGGCCTGGCCGGCCGATCCCTCGATCGCGATTGCCACCTATTTTACCCCACAGGGGGTTTCGGCCGATCTCATCGCCACCAAATATGGCTTTTCCCGCGACGATGTCGATTCCTATTCCGTCGAAAGCCAGAAGCGCGCCGCCCGGGCGTGGAGCGAAGGCCGCTTCGCGCGCTCCATCGTGCCGGTCAAGGACCAGATCGGGCTGACCCTGCTCGACCATGACGAGCATATGCGCCCCGACACCACGATGCAGAGCCTCGGCGCGCTCGATCCCGCCTTCACCTTGCCGGGCGAAATGGGCTTTGATGCCGTCGCCATCCAGCGTTACCCGGAAGTGGAGGCTGTCAACCATGTCCACCATGCCGGCAATTCCTCGGGCATTGTCGATGGCGCGGCCGGGATTCTGATCGGATCGCGGGAAATGGGCGAGCGGCTGGGCCTCACGCCGCGCGCCCGCATCCGGGCGGCGGCCTCGATCGGGTCCGAGCCCTCGATCATGCTCACCGGGCCGGAATTTGTGGCGCGCAAGGTGCTGGCCAAGGCCGGGATGGCGGTGGGTGATATCGATTTGTATGAACTCAACGAAGCCTTTGCGGCGGTGGTTCTGCGCTTCATGCAGGCGCTCGACATCGATCACGGCAAGATCAACGTCAATGGCGGGGCGATCGCCATGGGCCATCCGCTGGGCGCGACCGGGGCGATGATTCTGGGAACCGTGCTCGATGAACTCGAGCGCAGCGGGAAGGCAACGGCCCTTGCAACCCTGTGCGTCGGTGCCGGCATGGGTACGGCCACGATCATCGAGCGGGTCTAGTGGATCCTCTTTGACATTTGCATCCCGTTCGACATCAGACTAGCAAGCGAATGTCAAATTCAATAGATCCTCTGGAATCAAAAGTTTGTTAGTGGTTCTCATGATTCCGACATTTGCTCGCCGGGAGGTATCAATGGGATGCAAATGTCGGAATTGAAAATGCCCGGATTCAATTACCGGGAGCATCGTCAACGAAATCCCGCCCGGAATTTTCTGAAGATGCGCCAGAATACAGGCCCCGCTGCGAGGGCGCTTGGCGGATGGATCGCGGCCGCGTAAGAGAGCGGAAATTACGCTATTCATCTTCAGGAGCCCGATCATGACCATCGCCATCGGCGACCGACTGCCCGATTCGACGCTTGTTGCCGCGAGTGCGTCGGGCACCCGCCCAATCACCATTTCGGAAATTTTCGACAGCGGGCGCGTCGCATTTTTTGCCGTGCCGGGTGCCTTTACGCCGACCTGTTCGGTGCGCCATCTGCCCGGCTTCCGGGATCGCGCGGCGGAATTGCGGGCCAAGGGCGTGGACAGGATTGTCGGCCTTTCCGTCAATGACCCCTTTGTGATGACCGCCTGGGCCAAGGACCAGAATATCGGCGAGGAAATCCTGCTGCTCTCGGACGGCAATGGCGATTTCACCAAGGCGATCGGCCTGGTCATGGATGGCACAAAATTCGGAATGGGCCTGCGGTCGCAACGTTACGCCATGCTGGTCAATGACCGCGTGGTGGAAAAATTGTTCGTGGAACAGGGTGGTGAATTCGGGGTGTCCAGCGCCGAGCATCTGCTCGCCGAACTGGGTTAGGTCCGATGAGGCTCGACAGCTCTGTTTCCGCCATCGTGACGGGTGCGGCCTCCGGCCTCGGCGCGGCTGTTGCCCGCGTTTTGCGCGCCGAGGGCGTGAGGGTCGCGATCTTCGACCTCAACCCGCAGGCCGGGGCGGCGCTGGCGGCCGAAATCGGCGCGCATTTCCAGCCCGTGGATGTGACTTCGGATGAGAGCGTGGCCGAGGGCCTTGCGCAGACGCGGGCACGCCACGGGCAGGAGCGGGTGCTGGTCAATTGCGCAGGCATCGCACCGGCCGCCAGGACCGCCGGGCGGGACAGATCCACCGGGGAAGCGAAGCCTTTCCCGATGCCGTTGTTCGAAAAGACCATTGCGGTCAATCTGATCGGCACCTTCCGGATGATCGCCCAAAGCGCGGCTGGCATGTTGTCGCTGCCCGCTCTCGACAATGGCGAGCGGGGGGTGATCGTCAACACTGCCTCGATCGCGGCCATGGATGGCCAGATCGGCCAGGCGGCCTATGCGGCCTCCAAGGGCGGGATCGTGGGAATGACGCTGCCGATCGCCCGCGACCTTGCGGCCGAGGGCATTCGCATCAACACCATTCTGCCGGGGATTTTCAACACGCCGCTGATGCAGGCCGCACCCGAGCCCGTGCGGGCGGCCCTGGCCGCGAGCGTGCCCTTTCCCCCGCGTCTGGGCGAGCCACCGGAATTTGCGGGCCTCGTATGCGAGATCCTGCGCAATTCCTATCTCAATGGCGAGACGATTCGCCTCGATGGTGCCATCCGCATGGCACCGCGCTGAGGCCCGGCCAGCAGCGGAGCCAGATCAGTTCATCCCGGCCTTGAGCCAGGCGCGCGCCTCGCGCTGGGCCTCGGCGATCTGCGCGCTGGTCATGAGTTCGGCCAGTTCCGTGCGTGCCAGACGGGCGTCCGGGTTGCCACGCGACGCTGCCAGATTCATCCATTTGTGGGCATGGACGAGATCGTAGGGCGCACCGTGACCGGTGGACCAGGCCAGACCCGCGCGATAGAGTTCCTCGGCATCGGCCGACGGCCCGGGCTGCGGAATCAGCAGAAACTCGGTTTCTGCGACGAACTTTGCTTCGATGAACGACATTGTCTTCCCCAAATTCTTTGAGCCAGCGGACCTTCAGGGCTCTCAGCCTGGCGACCACCATTTCGGCCTATTGCCGATGAGCACAGCATGAACGGCCCTGTTTGCGTTCTGGTTAACGTCGTGCGGTGTAACGCATTAAACATAGGCGGTTTTCTGCATTATTCTGCGTTTTTCGGGCTCACGGCTCCAACAGGGGGCTATATTGCGGGTGCAAAGCCCCTGGTCGCATCCCGGCGTCGCGAATTGCTTGCGCCATTGAGTGTGACCGGTTAATCGCGCAATACAGGATTTGCCGGTTGGCCGGACGCGTTTGCCGGTTTCGCCCTCAGTTCACGGAGAATTCATGGCAGTCGATGAGCAAACGGTGCGCCGGGTTGCGAAATTGTCGCGCATCGCCGTGCCCGAAGACCGGCTCGCCGCGCTGGCGGGGGAGCTTTCCGGCCTCATGGACTGGATCGAACAATTGCGCGAAGTGGATGTGACGGGTGTCGAGCCGATGACGACGACGGTTGCGATGGCGCTGCCCTTGCGCGAGGACCGCATCACCGATGGCGGGAAATCCGAAGCCATTCTGCGCAACGCGCCGCGCGCGACGGACGGTTTTTTTGTGGTGCCGAAGGTGGTGGAGTAAAGCGTGACCGATCAATCCCTCACCGGCCTCACCCTTGTCGACGCCCTTGCCGGCCTGCGAGCGCGGAATTTTTCGGCGCGCGAATTGACCGAGGCCCATCTCGCCGCGATCGCGGATGCCAATCCCCATCTCAACGCCTTTGTTCACGTCACGGCGGACAAGGCGATCGCCGCCGCCGATGTTTCCGACGGCCGGCTCGCCCGGGGATCGGAAGAAGAAGTCCGCGCGCTCGAAGGGGCACCGCTCGGCATCAAGGATCTCTTTTGCACCGAGGGCGTTCCGGCCACCGCATGCTCGAAAATCCTCGGCAATTTTACGCCACCTTATGAATCGGGTGTCACGGAAAAGCTGTTCGCGGCGGGAGCAATCCATCTGGGCAAGCTCAATATGGACGAATTCGCCATGGGCAGCTCGAATGAAACCAGTGCCTTCGGGCCGGTGACCTCCCCCTGGCGGCGTAACGGATCCAATGCCCCCATGGTGCCGGGCGGGTCTTCGGGCGGCTCGGCGGCGGCGGTTGCGGCCGAATTATGCCTTGCGGCAACCGCAACCGATACCGGCGGTTCGATCCGCCAGCCCGCCGCTTTTACCGGAACGGTGGGGATCAAGCCGACCTATGGCCGCTGTTCGCGCTGGGGCATTGTGGCGTTCGCCAGTTCACTCGACCAGGCCGGGCCGATCACCCGGACCGTGGCCGATTCAGCACTGATGCTGCGGGTGATGGCCGGGCACGATCCGCGGGATTCCACCTCGCTGGCCGTCGAGACCCCGAATTTCGAAGCGGCCTGCCATGCCTCGCTCAAGGGCCTGACTGTCGGCGTGCCGAAGGAATATCGGGTGGATGGCATGCCGAAGGCGATCGAGGATCTGTGGGAACGCGGGATCGCCTGGCTCAGGGATGCCGGCGCGAAAATCAGGACCGTTTCTCTCCCCCATACAAAATATGCCCTGCCCTGCTATTATATCGTGGCACCGGCCGAGGCTTCGTCCAATCTCGCGCGGTTTGATGGCATGCGCTATGGCGCGCGGGTCGAGGGCAGAGATCTCACGGACACCTATGAAAAGAGCCGCGGCGCGGGTTTCGGGGCGGAGGTTCAGCGGCGCATCCTGATCGGCACCTATGTGCTGTCGGCGGGATATTACGACGCGTTTTATTTGCGCGCCCAGCGGGTGAGGCGGCGGATTTCCGACGATTTCACCCATGTCTTCCGCGAGGTCGATTGCCTGCTCACGCCGACCTGCCCGTCAGCGACCTTCGAGCTGGGGGGGAAATCCGTGGATCCGATCGAGATGTATCTCAATGACGTATTCACGGTGACCGCCAATCTGGCGGGATTGCCGGCGATTTCGGTGCCGGCTGCGCTCGATGCCAATGGTCTGCCACTGGGGCTTCAGATCATCGGCCGGGCGCTTGACGAGGAATCCTGCTTCACCGCCGCCGCCGCTATCGAAAAGGCCGCCGCCTTCAATGCCAAGCCCGGATCATGGTTTCGTGGGCCCCGTTCCTGAGTGAAGTGCGTGGGTGGAATGATAGAGCAAAATGCCCATGATATGAATAATCTGATTTGCTCTATTTCCTTGTTGTCGCATCGCTTTTGCCGAAAACCGGTGCCCACTTTTCGGCGCGATGCTCTAGCCACGCCGGCTATTGGGGGTCCAACACCGCGCCGCCCGTGGCCATCAGCGCTTCGAACGCCGTCATGATGTGATAAAGGCTCGAAGCCGGCGCGTCATCGGGAATGAATTGGCCCTCCGGGTCGCGGCGATCGATCCATGATCCCGGTGCTGCATCCGAAAAAAAACCGGATAAACCGTCAAATGCCTCGATCGAATTGCGGATCGCCCAGGGCGCGCGCGTCCGCGCGAACCAGGCCAGATTGGCCTTGAGCCTTTCGCCCTGCGGCCACAAGCGGAAGCCGGAATCGACGGGCCCGCCATTCGGTCCGATCGCGTTGATCGCGAGGCCGAAACCCGGCCGGATTCCCCATGCTTCTCCGTTCAGCCGGAGGATGTTGGCCACTTCGCAATGATCCCCGAAGCCGAGGCGGGTGGCTTCCTCGAGCAGCCAGGCCCATTCAAACAAATGGCCGGGCTCGGCGAGAAAACCCGCATCCCCCTTTTCCTCCGCTGCCTGCGGGCGGCCGTGATCATTGCCAAAATATTCGGGGACAAGCCCCGAGGAACGATCGAATATTTTGCCGAGAAACAAATCCAGCAAAAGCGTGATCCGTTCATGTAATCCGGCCTGCGATCGCGGATCGGCCTGCAATCGCGGATCGGTCTGCGCCTCATGGAGTGCCAGCAGCGCTTCCAGATAATGCATAAGGGGGTTCTGGCGCCGTGGCGGCACGGGATCGATATCGCCCTCGAAGAAGCCGCCATCGGGATGCGCCCAATGGGTTTCAACCCAATCGGACAGTGCCCGGGCAGCGGCGAGATGCCCGGCACCGTCATCAGACCTTCCGGCCGCGCGGGCGAGCGCAAAGATCACAAAGGCGGAATCATAGAGATCGCGCCGTGAATCGGGCGGCGCCTCCCCCTCGGCCAGCCGGTGCCGGGTACCACCGTCCGGGCGCAGGCCCGCATTCCGCAAAACTGCAAGCCCCGCTTCCATGCGGCTCCGCCACGGACCCTGCCATCCCAGGGCATTGGCCGCCGAAAAGACATAGGTCTGGCGCGCCTGAACCCGGATCCGGTGAAAAGGTGAGACCGGCCTGAGATCGGGGCCGAGCCGCTCGTGAAAGCATTGGTGCCGGGGATCGAAGCCCGCCCCGGCCCATAATGGCAGGCAATGGGCGAACAGCCATTCGCGGCCGCGCGCCGCACGCGCGCGCAATTCTGTGGACAGCTTCCGGTTCCGTTCGGGCCGGCGGGGTTGCGCTGCGATTTGTGCCCGCACCAGGCCGGGAAGATCGTCATCCGGGCCGAGGAGAAATCCGGCGATGCCGGCGGCTTTGGCGGCAGCCATATCGGTCGTTCGATCGCCGATCAAAAAGGCTGAATCGGGATCGATCGCCCAATCCATCATGGCGCGCCGCACCATGCCGGGATTTGGCTTGCGATCAGGGTGATCGGTGGCGCGAAACTGCGGGAGCGCGGCTTCCGGATGAACGGGGCAGAGGTAAAATGCGTCGATCTGCGCGCCATGGCCCGCGAGATCGGCTTGCATGGCGGCGTGAAAGGCATCCGCATCGGCGCGGGAGAAAAGCCCGCGTCCAATTCCCGATTGATTGGTAACCACGATCACCCGCCGCCCCGCTGAATGGGCGAGGGCAATGGCTTCCCTTGCCCCCTTGCGCCACACCAGCCTGGCGGGGTCAGAGACATAGCCATGGTCTTCATTGAGAACGCCATCGCGATCAAAAAACACCGCCTCATGCTCAGGGGCAAGCGCGTCTGCTGCGCCTGCGAGCGGCTCGACCTCTCCCGGGAAATCGGGCGGAGAAGACGGATTCATTCGGCCCCGGATACGGGCTTGAGTTGCGAGCGGGCGATGAGCGCGCTCGAGGAATGCCCGGCTGCGAGCGCCGCCAGCAAGACCCGTCCGCCGCGCGCCTTGACGAAAGCAGCCCCCACGACATTCTCTTCGCGGTAATCGGCCCCCTTGACCAGCAGGTCGGGTTCCAGCGCCTCGATGGCGCGCAAAGGCGTGTCCTCGTCAAACACGATCACACCATCGACACAGCCGAGGGCGGCGAGCACCGTCGCACGCGCGGCCTCGGCCTGCACCGGCCGGGAGGAACCCTTGAGACGCGCTACCGAGGCATCGCTGTTGATGGCGACGATCAGACGATCGCAGGCATTGGCGGCTTCGATCAGCAGGGAGATGTGTCCGGGATGGAGGAGATCGAAACAGCCATTGGCAAAGCCGATCGTCAGTCCCTCCGCACGCCAGGCGCGGCATCTGGTTCGGGCCTCATCCCAGGACAGGGGCTGTTCCAGCGAATGAATACGCGTATGCGGTGCGTCCGACCGCGAGAGGCTGCGGGCCATGTCGGCCAGCTCATGAGCCGAGCAGGTCGCAACGCCGGATTTTTCGACGACGATCCCGGCCGCCAGATTGGCGAGGACCATGGCACTTTCCGGAGGGGCCCCCGAAGCGAGCGCCAGCGCAAAACAGGCCGCCGCTGTGTCGCCGGCCCCTGCCACGTCGAACACTTCGCGGGCAGAGGCGCACGCATGAACCGGGGCCTTGCCCGGCACGAACAGGCTCATGCCCTGTTCCGAGCGGGTGAGAACGATCGCCGCCCCGGTCATCTGCTGCGCCTTCAGTGCCGCGATTTCGGCATGTTCATCCGTATCGCAGGCCAGACCCATGGCGGCCCGTAATTCGGCGCGGTTGGGTGTCAGGAAATCGGCCCCTGCATAGGCCGAAAAATCGGTTCGCTTGGGATCGACGACGATGCGAAGCCCGCGGGCCTGCGCGATCCTGATGGCAGCGGCCAGAACGGAATCCGACAATACCCCCTTGCCATAATCGGAGAGCACGACGATCTCGCATTCCTCGGCCGCACGGCGGAAGCGGTCGACAAGGCTTTCGGCATCTTCGGCGGTCAGGGCCCCGTCTTCCTCGCGATCCACCCGCACGATATGCTGGGGCCCGGCCATGATCCGGGTCTTGCGAATTGTGGGAGCCATGAGCGTCGCCACCAGCCGCGCCCTGACCCCGGGCAAGGCGGCAAGCGCTGCCGACAGGCGCTCGCCATCATCATCCATGCCGATCAGGCCGATAATGGTCGCCTCTCCGCCGAGGGCTGCGATATTGGCTGCGAGATTGGCCGCCCCACCCGGCCGCCAGCTTTCGGTGGCAGCGCGCAGCACCGGCACGGGTGCTTCCGGCGACAACCTCTCGGCCCGCCCATGGACATAATGGTCGAGAATGAGGTCGCCAAGAACCAAGATCTTGCGCCCCGCGAATGCCGCGATGAAATCTTCCGGCCGGGAGCGGACCTGCACTCCGGACTTGATGATTTGCCCTTCTTCCGCATGCGTTAGATCATCTGCCCAGACAGAACCGGCATTGGCCCGTGCGGCAGGCAGATGAACCACATCTGCTCCCGCGGCCCCCTCCCCCGTTCCTGTCACGGCAGGCACGGTCTCGCGTTCTCCGAGAGTTTTGCTCACGCTTTGGCTCCACACCCAATTTCACGGCTTCCTTGCGCAGGGCCTGAGCGTAGGTTCCGCCCCGATCCATGTAAATTAATTCCCCCTCACGATCGCACTCATCCATATGACGTTAGTGTGACTGGAAAAATCGGCTGTAAGCGAGTGAAATCATGCGAGTTGAGGGAACTTTGCCATGGCCGATGCTTCACGAGGATTCCCACCCCATGACGGAACGAATGGCGTTCCTTTGCCCAAGGGACAGGCGCAACAGACGCCGAAGCTCTTGAACAGGGATCCATCATCCGCGGAGCGGATACTCGATGCCCTCGACCGGCCGGATTTTCGGTCGCTGGACGTGCGGCTTGCAGCCTTCCTGGCGCTCGGGGAGACAGCATCGGGTCATCCGCTGGCGCGCCCGGGCGATTGCTCTCTTGTCACTACGGGCCTCGAAGAAATTCTTGTCCGCTGGCGGCGGCGCTTCGAAACCGGCGATCAGGCCACGACCGATCCGTTTTTCGCCGCGGTCGACCGCTTTCGGGCCAGTGCAATCAAAAATTATGGCGGGGAGTTTCTCCGGCTGGAAATCCTGCGCGCCCGCGCCTTCTGGTATACGGGGCAGCCCGCCGCCTGTCTCGCCGCCATCGCGCCGTGGTCGGAGCATCCCTGTCGGATCGAGGGCGGGTTCTTCCAGACGCTCGATGTGTTCGAGCTCGATCTGCTGGCCCGCACGGCGCTGGGTCAGGTCGACGAGGTCGCAAGCCTTGCCTTGGGTCGCGCCCATCTCGTGACACATATGCGTCCCCACATGGCGCGAACGGTCTTTCGCCGGATGGGGCGGTTTTTGGGAGTGATCGCGGCCGATCAATCGCTACTCGGGGACGCTATTCGCCATTGCGCGCGGTTCGAGTTGCGCGCCAAACGTGGCCGTCGCGGATGGGTGCAGACCCGCATCCTGAAAATCGCCGGGTGGGCAGCCGGCCTTGCGGGGAGCGCAGCGCTCCTCCTGCTCGCCCGACAGCGACGGCTGCTTCGCGTCCAATTGGCAAGCGCCATTGCGCGTCAGCCGCGCGCGCAAAAACCTGGCGAAGCGATCCGGGCCGGACCCGAGGGGCCGCCGCTCATTCTGGTCAGCCGGCCGATGGGCGGGCTCGGCGATATCGCGATGATGCTGCCGGGGCTTGTTGCGCTCAGCCAAAAATTTGGCCGCCGCACTGCTTTTGCCATTCCGAAAAAGTTCCACGCCTTGTTCGATGCCGAGCCCGCCATCGAGTTATTGGACAGCGATTCCTTCATTGACCTCGGAAATTACCAGGCATGGTACCATCTGGGCGATTGCCCGGCGGCAAGATATGAATCCAGGGTCACGCCGAATATCAGGAAAGGGCGGGTCGAGCTTTTCGCGCGCGGCATGGGGTTGAGGGCCAGCGCCATCGGGCTCGGCCGCTTGCCCCCGGAGATCCGGCTCAATGCGGACCAGGAAAAATCGCGCGCAGCCTTTCGCGCCGAATGGGAACAAGATGGCCGCAAGCGCATCGCGATCGGCTTGCATTCGCGCGAAACCTATCGCGATTATCCGCATATGGCGGAATTGATGCTGAGACTTGCCGAGGACTATTCCGTCCTCGCCATCCATCATCGCCCGGTGACCCTGCCGGTGCATCCCCATATTCACGGATTTTTCGGCCGACCCTTGTCGGAACTGACGCCCGCGCTCGCCGCTTGCGATGCTCTGGTGAGCGTGGACACCGCCCTCCTGCATTTTTGCGGTTCGTTCGGCCTGCCGACCATTGCCATAACAGGGCCGACCTCGGGCCGGATACGGACGCTCCATCTGCCGCTGGCGACCTGTGTCGAGGCCGATGATTTCGCCTGCCGCCCGTGCTGGCGCAATGAAGATCAGCCCTGCCTCGTGACCGGCGATTACACATCAGCCTGCTTGCAGGCGCTGGCGCCAGAGGTCATTGTCGCCCGGCTCAAATTGCGTCTTGCCGCGCCGAATCCCGGGACTGCCGTATGACCGACGACGAAAAACTCAAGGAATTGCTGGCGCTCACCCGCGAGAACGGGCAGCCCAATATCAATCTGCTGTGGCGGCTCGCCAAGGACCTGGACGCGGTCAAACTCAATCTGAAATTTTTCGGCTATGAGCTGGCCCGACAATTGGCTGCCGCCTTGCCTCCGCGCGATGGCCTCGGCTTTCGCCCGATCGAGCTGCGCTCCAAACCCTCGACCCAGGCCGATCTCGAAGCCGATTGGTCGCGATTCTGGTCGTCAGAGCTACACATCGGTCACGTCTTTCACCGGAAGGTCTGGGAATTTGCCTTTGTATTGCAGGTCTTGCAGCAGACGGGCGCGCTCGCGGAAGGCAAGCGCGGGCTCGGATTCGGTTGCGGCGAGGAACCGCTTCCATCCTATTTCGCCTCGCGCAACTGCCATGTCACCATGACCGAATTGCCGCCCGAAGATGCCCGGGCCGCCGTGTGGGCGGGCTCGGGGGAATATGGCAATCTGGAAAAGTCGTGGCGTCCGGAACTGGTCGACCGCGCGCGTTACGACCGCCTCGTCTCATTCCGCCATGTCGACATGAACGCCATCCCGTCCGAATTGACAGGGTTCGATTTCTGCTGGTCGGTATGCGCCTTCGAGCATCTGGGTTCGATCCGCCAGGGAATGGATTTCATCGACAATACGATGAACACCCTGAAGCCGGGCGGCGTGTCGGTTCACACCACCGAGTTCAATTTCATGAACGATGCCGAAACCATCGACAATTGGGTGACGATCCTGTTCCAGCGTCGCCATTTCGAGGAAATGGCCCGGCGCCTGACCGCGGCGGGGCATCTGGTGCTGCCGCTCGATTTCGATGTCGGCAACAAGCCGCTCGACAAATTCATCGACCTCCCGCCCTTTAATCACGACTGGAAATTCGATCAGGCGGAAGCCTGGCGGGGGGGAAACGAGCATATCAAGCTGCTCTGCGACGGCTTTGCCGTAACGTGCTTCGGGATCGCCGCGATCAAGGACGGGCTTGGTCGATAACAAGGTCGGGTCTAACGCGGTTCAGGCCTCAATTACCTGCGCGCGTCATGTCGCTTGGCTCCATACCGGCGGCCCCAGGCGATCAGCCGCCCCAGCCACAGATGATCGTTACGGCGCAAATGTTTCCTGCTTTCGGTCAATGCCCGGATGGCGGTCAGGCCGTCGCAGGGCCGGAGCGTTTCGGGATGGAGATATAAGGGATAGGCCAGCAGCGCGCCGGCCGCCAATTGCGCGAGTTCGAGCCGCCGGCTCCGCCGCGGCAGTGGCGCGCGATCCCCGGTCAGCCCCCAGCCGGCATAAAAGGGCTGACCATGCGTCACCACCCGTTTTTCGCGCAACAGCGCCTCGAACCCGGCCAACGAGCTGACGACGTGCACTGCGTCCGCCGCTTCGATCAGCGCAAGGGAATCCGCCTGCGTTTCAATCCGGTCGGCAAATCTCAGTGCCTGCGCCGGTGACAACGCGCCCGCCCGCAGGCCGGCCGAGACATCGGGATGGGGTTTGTAGATGAGAAAGGCCCCGGGCTCGGCCGCCCGCACGGCGCCCAGGAAATCGAGCGGGTCGGAAAGACCCGCCCCGGCCAATTGCATCGACCGATCATCCGACACCTGACCAAAGGCCACTACCATTCGCTGGTTCCCCGCCGGGCGGACAAAGGCCTCCCCGCCGAGATTATATTTGCTCAGCCCGGCCGTTCGGATGAGCGCGATCGCGGCGCGCGCATCTTCCAGCATGTCGTCGGAGAAATCCGCCGCCTGCAACAGGGTTTCGAGGTCCGAGGGCCGGCGGGGGTCGAAATGCGCGCATTCCCGGTCAATCGTGATCGACCACGGTAGAGAAAGCCCTGCGCCGAGCCCCACCGAGCGGATGAAACCGTCCTCGATCTGCGCAATGGAAACGCCCATCTCAGCGGCTTTTGCGCTGAGTTCGGGCGTGAGCCGGCTCGCCCACACGCCCAGCGTCCCGCCACGCGCGGCCGCAAATCGCAGGGCCCGGCCGGAATCACTGAAATGCGGGAGGGGGCCCAGAAAGGCGCGGATCCGGGCGCGCTTCCACCCCGCGATCCCGTGCAGGCAAGCGAGCCCCGCATCGCGCGCGCCCTGGGATTCACGCC
The DNA here is from genome assembly GCA_021731815.1 of Hyphomonadaceae bacterium. GTDB lineage: Bacteria > Pseudomonadota > Alphaproteobacteria > Caulobacterales > Aquidulcibacteraceae > JAKFWO01. The sequence continues at coordinate 74,350 of JAKFWO010000008.1, forward strand.
CCCCGGATCCGGCCGGTTTCACCTTGCGAGCACGCGGGCCGACACCGCCGGCGTCACCAGCAGATTCAGCAATTGGATGAATTTGAACAGCTGATTGGACCCCGCCGAGGCAATGAACACCACATCGCCCTCGCGGATCGCGAAACGCTGGCCGATGAAATACGCGCGGGGATCGAGCAGGTTCAGGCGGTAAATGGTGGGAATCTCGCCGCCATCCGCCCCCGGCTCGAAGCGAAACAGGAACACGCCGCGGGGGTCGGCCTCGGAATCAAGCGGCCCGCCCGCCCGGCCGATCGCTTCGATCAGGCTCATGCTGCGCCCCTCGATGGGCAAGGTCGCCACCGCCCGCGCCGCACCAAGCGCCGTGAAATTCCGCTTCTGGCGCAGAATTTCCACCCGGTCGCCGCCCGCGAGGCGGAGATTGCCGCCCGCCCCGGCGGTCAGATCGCCAAGCCCCAGAACGCAATGCCCATCCCCGCGCGTCACCCGCGCCGAATAATCGGAAGGATCACCGACAAGGCCGCCGGACAGGGCGATGACATCGAGCAGCCGCTCGCCCGCCAGCGTCAAAGGCGCGCGACCGGGGGCGCGAATTTCGCCCGACATGATGACTCCATTGAGCGGGCCGGGTTCGATCGTCACCAGCACATCGGGCGATTGCGAGCGGGTTCTCAGCCGCGCGGTCAGGGCGGCCCGGGCCTCCTCGGCATTCATCCCGGCGACTTTCATCCGCCCGAGATAGGGCGTGGCGATGGTGCCATCGGCATCGACCGGCAGACGCAATTCGGCCCGCGCCGCCCCCGGAGCATCGCCGGAACCGCCGCCACCATTGTCCCCATTCGTCCCCGCGCCGCCGGCATCGCCCGGCGAAAACAGGGCCACACCGATTTCAAAGGCAGAGATCCGGAGCACATCCCCGGCTTCGATCCGCCCGGCGGCCCATCGGCTTTCCGGCAGCACACAATCGGGTGCAGGTCCCGACCGGCTGACTTCGGCAATGCGCTCGCGGTCCTGCAAAGCGAGATCGACCACGCTGAGCGGCGCACCGAATTGACCGCTCGCGCCTTCGAGCACTTCCTTCACATTCGGTGCCGCCCGGGGCAGGCTGGCGCAGCCGGAAGCAAGGCCCCCCGCCAGGATCAATCCAATTCCCGCCCAATTGTGCATCCTCATCGTCAGCCTCTCCCAAACGTGACAGGGCCCATTGCGCGAAATGCTCGCCAGCGCCCCGTTTTTGCGCTTTTCTTCCTTTGGTATCGAGCGGGACCTGAAATCCGCGAGACGCCCCGGATTCGAAAGGAATTCGCCCCATGATCCGCTTCGACCGCGTGACCAAGACCTATCCCCTGCACAATGGCGTCAATCGCGTGCTCGATTCCCAAAGCTTTACCTTGCGCCGTGGCGAGGCGCTGGCGATTTGCGGCCATAATGGGGCAGGGAAATCGACGCTTCTGCGCCTCATCGCGGGTGTCGAGCATCCCGATGCCGGCGAGATCCGCCGCGAGATGAGCGTGTCCTGGCCGATCGGCTATGCCAGCGCCTTTCAAAGCAGCCTGACCGGCGCGGACAATACGCGCTTCATTGCCCGGATCCACGAACGCGATGTCGCCGGGACGCTTGATTTCGTCGAAAATTTCGCCGAACTCGGCCGCTATTTCCGCATGCCGGTGCGCACCTATTCCTCGGGCATGATGGCGCGGCTGGCCTTCGCCGTCTCGTTGTCCGTGGATTTCGACTGCTATCTCATCGACGAAATCACCGCCGCCGGCGATTCGCGCTTTCGCGACCGCTGCCATGAGGCGCTGATGGCCCGAAGGGCCAATGGAACGCTGGTCATGGTCTCGCATGATCCCGGCATCCTGCGCGATTATTGCGACCGCGGTGCGGTGCTGCGCAATGGGCGCATGCAATTTTTCGACGATGTGGAGGAAGCGGTCGCCCTGCATTTCGAGCAGCAAATGGGTGCTGCCTGACAGGCCCAGCCGGCCAAGGGGTTGCTTGGGGTCAAAAGCGTCCCGGTTTTCCACATTCTGGCGAAAGACCGGGCACAATAATTTTCGAATGCGCCCCTGAACCGGCTCAGGCCTCATGCTCACGCACCCCCGCCAGCAGCAGCCAGCCAATGCCATAGGTCAGGAACAGGCCGAATGTGATCGTCGCCCACAGGCTCAGCCGTTTCGGTGCCGTGGATTTCACAGGCAGATTGGGTTCGACCACCGACACCACGAATAATTGCTGCTTGAGCGCCTGTTTATGGGCGAGCTCGAGCGCGAGGCGCGCGGCCTCATAACGGTTGGCGGCGAATTGCTGCTGGAGTTTCAGCTCCTCGAAATCAGCAAGCCGCGGGGCCACCGCATTGCTTCGCCCGGTAAGTTTGCTGCGCTCGCCATCGATCTGCCGTTGCAGGGCGGAGATGCGCCCCTCCATGGCCGCGATCTGGGGAGAGCCCCTGGGCAATACCCCGCTCATATTGCGCAGATCCGTGCGCAGGACCGACATCTCGGCCTCGAGCCGCCCCACAAGAATCTGCTGGGCCGCCGAAGTGGATGCCGGATCGATATCCCGGTTGCGATCCCGGAACCCGGTCAGCCGGCGCTGGATATCCCCGAGCTCGGCTTCGGCCTCCGTGATCCCCTGCCGCGCCGCCGCGAGCGCCGCATCATTGGCGCGCGTATTGAAGCGATTGATGCGCGCCTCGCCCAATCGCAGCAGCGAGCGGGCGATCAGCACGGCATCGCGCGGGGCAAAGGCATGCGCCTCGAGGGAGGTCACGCCCGAATTCGTGTCATAAATGACCTTCACCTTGCCGCGGAAATAACGCCGCAGGGTTTCAGGGCTGGGTTTGGCCACGCCGAGCCTGGACAGCGGATCCACCCCTTCCCGCCGAAACATGGCAAGAAGGTCGACCCCCGCGCCGGGCAGGGCGCTGATGGCATCGAAGGACAGGAGATATTCATTGACCGCGCGCGCTTCAGTCTCCGCCGCCCCGAGCGCGGGGCCAACGCCGAGGATCTCGGCGATCCCCCCCGCCCGGATTCCGGGGCTCTCGGCCCCGCGCACAAGGAATTTGGCCTCTGAAACATATTGGTTGCTCGCCACAAAAAACAGATAGATCGCAGCAAAAGCGGATGGGACCGCCACCAGCAGCAATATGGGCAAACGCCGGCGCAAAGCGCGCTTGCGCAGATCGGGTGCCGGGAGCGTGAGGCGGTGACGTTGCGGCATCTCGGTGGTCGCTGAATCGGGCATGGCTCAACTCACATGAATATTTCGGCGCGCGCGGCGCAACAGGATCAGCCCCGCATAGGTCAAGCCCATGCACCAGAAGGTCAGATAGCCCAAATCAATATGAGGCGATCGGAATTCGCCGAACAGACCCAGCCGGGACAGTTCGAAAATATGCGCGGTCGGCAGCGTCACCGCGATCTCGCGCAGGGCAGGGGGCAGCCAGGCCATGACATAAAACGCCCCTGACAAAGGCAGCGACAGATAGAGCACCGGGTGCAGGATCCGGGCAAATAAATGGCTGCGCGCGGCGATCGCGGCCACCACCATGGACAGGGCAAACGAGAACCAGACCAGATAGCCCATGGAAGCCAGCAGAACCAGCGGACGCCCCGGCGGGTCGGCGAGGCCGAAGATTCCGGCCGCAACCAGAAGCACCGCAAACACCACGATGATGGCTGCACCTTCGAGGATCGCGCGGGCCAGCAACATGTCAAACAGGGTGACCCTTGGGAAATGCAACAATGTGCGATTGGCCTCGATCACCGATTCGGCACGCGACGCGATCGAGCGGAAGGCCATGAAATAGCAATAGCCCCCGATCACGAAGGGGATGGTGGGCAATCCCCCCGCATGGCCGAGTTTCGCCCCCGCATGCATGATCGCCACCGCGAATGCGAGCAGAAGGGGTTCGCCAAACAGCCAGAGATAGCCGATATTCTCCCGCCCGAACCGCGTATGCAATTCGCGCATGATCAGCGCACCCACAACCACGCCCTGAAGGCGCAGCGCTTTCCCAAAGCGCGCCACGGCTCCATCGGCGCGGCCAGGTTCAGAGCCCGGATATGAAATTGTTGAACGCGTCAAAATGCTCCTCCCATGCCGGTCGGTGCCAGGATCTGATTCGCCGGATCTGTTCATCGCGCCGTGTCGAACCGGAGTGCGAGAAATCGAGGATCGCCTCCCGCCATTGTGTCCGGTCATCGGCCGGCAGCAATTCGGGGACACCCATGCCGATTTCGCGATGGGCCGGCAGATCGCTCGCGATCACCGGAACCCCGAGCGCCAGGGCTTCCGCCACCGGCAGGGAAAATCCCTCGGCAAAGGACGGAACGAGAACCGCCCGCGCGCCCGCCATGAGCTGCCAGAGTTGCTGGTCCGACACATCATTGCGCTCGATGATCCCGGCCGGGCGGGCGCGGGGATCATCGAGTTCAGCAAACAATTCCGCATTCATCCAGCCGCGACGCCCGACAAACAGAAGGGCCGGCGATCCTGACCCTCTCCATTGCGCGTTCAGATCTTCAGAAGTGGCAAAGTCCCGCCACAGATCGAGCAGCAGCCGATGGTTCTTGCGGGGCTCGATCGTGCCCGCGCACAGGAAATACGGTGCTTCCGCCGCGCGCCCGGGCAGGGCCACGGATTGGGCCACGGATTGGACCACGGATTGGGCCAAGGAATGGGGGCGCGCTATTTTTTTCGGAAGCGAAAGCCCGAGGGGCGCGGCGAGGACGGGCGGGCGTGGCCCCGGTCCCGCCCACAAATTTTCGAGAACCGCCTTCGTCGCCTGCGAATTGACGATGACGGCGGCCGCACGGTTTCGCACCGTCGCGAGGCGCGCCCGGTGTTTGTCTGCGCCGCCTTGCTGCACGAACTGCGGAAATTCGATCGGGATCGCGTCATGGACAAAGGCGATGAGCCCGAACCCGCTCTGATCCAGAAAGCGGGCAAGGCCAGCGGAGCGCATCAGATGCAAATGCGATACGACCAGAAACAGGGTTTGCTTCTGTCCCGTTTGTTTCGCCGGGCGAAAAGGCCGCAAACCCGCAACAAAACGCGCGCTGGCCGCACCCATGGTCATCCGGCCGATTTCGCCCCGCCAGAATGCCGCAACCTTTCCGATGAAACGGCGCGCGGCTTCGGGTCGCGCCTCGCAAAAGCCGAGCCCGGGCAACCGGACGAAAAACCGCGCGGATGGTTTTTCCCCGCCATGCCTGCGGGTCAGCCAATCCGCATAGGCCCATTCGACCCGGTCGATACCGGTGGGTGCGCGATAAAGCTGGCGCTTCAGAAGCCGCGTGAGATCGATCGCCAAAGACGGAGTGGCGCGATCCTCACGAGGCCGTCTGTCCTGGTCGAGGATTAGCGCAGGCGATTGCATGGACAATTACCTCGCCGGCCGGGGTGGAGATTCGCGCAGGCGGCGCAAGGCTCCTTTGACCAGCATGCGCAGCCCGCGCGCGCTGTGAAAGCCGCCATTGACCAGATGCCGCTCGATCAGCACCCGGCGCAGCAGGGCGAAATTTCCGGGATCCCCATTTTGCGGTGCGCGGAGGAATTCGTCAGGCGTCTGGGCCGAAACAATGCCCGGAATTCTGTAATAAGCGCGGCCCAAAGCCAGAAGCGGTGTGCCGGCCGCCAGTGCCAATGCCCCCACCGTGGAATTCACCGTGACCACCCCGCGGGCGCGGTGGACGAGATCCCCGATATCGCCGCCATCAAGAAACACGCAGCGCGCGCCGATCCCCAGATGCTCCGCCTGCTGCCGCACGAAACGGGCCCAGTCGCGCAATCCCGGATCAAGCGGATGCAGTTTGACCACGAGCTGCACGTCCTCCGGCGCGGATGCCGCAAAACGCGTCAGGACCTTCCGGATGGCGTTGGCCATGTCGCCGAAATCCGAATGGATACGAATCTGGAAATCATTGTCCAATTGCAGCGGAAACAGGAAAAAGGGCCGGTTTTCGAGGCCTTCGAGTACCCGCACGGCCTCGGCCCGTCTCACGCGGGAGCGGGCAAAACGCCGCAGCCAGAGCAGGCCCTCATGAACAGGCGATGCATTACGATGGGTTTGGTAGCGGGGGAAAAGCCACGCGCCGAAATAGGTCGCAGCGTAATAGAAAAAGGTTTCCCATCCCCGGCGATGAAAATGGTTCTCGATCGGGACGGCCAGCGGAAGCGGCACCCCGTCGAGTTCGGCCCCCGCAATGCGCAATTCAGCCAGATTCGCCGGAACTGCGCCCTCAGCGTGAATACCTCCGCGCGAAAACGCCGCGAAATCAGGCCGCAAATAGCCTTCCTCAACGACAAAAACGGAAATGTCGCGTGCCGCCCCGATCCCGATCGCGACCCGATGCAAAGGGCGCTGATCGCCGAACAAGATGATATCGGTCACGGGAGTCTGAAGGGCCTCGCGATCGAGGAAACGTTCGAGGAAAGCAGGCCAGTCCTCGCCTCGGCCGCGAAAGGCACAAGCGCCGGGCAGATGCCAGTCCGACCAGTCGCCGGCATAGAAGTGGATCCGCCGGATTTCGCCACCCTGTGGGACGATTGCGCGCGCCAGATCCCGGAAAAATGGCCCCGGCATGCCCTGCAAAAACAGAACCTTGCGGCCGGCAAGGCGTGATTCCCCGGTGCGATCCTGCCCGGCAGTTTGTAATTCCCTTACGCGGTTCGAATCTTCAGGTAAATCTGAATCAATGATCCGAAAACCGGCAACCGTCTCTTGAGTGGACATCATGGCAGGATTTACCGGGCAGGAGCAATTAAATCTCTGGCAATGTCAATCATTTGCCAACATTTTGTGCGTCGATTGAATTATACGAGAAAGATGATGGGTGACACGAACCCGTTTTCTTGAATTTGTTACGGATCAATCCCTTGAAGTTCTCGCCGGACCCGTGAAGACCCGGACCCGTGAAGACCCGGACCCGTGAAGATATCGCGCTAATCCCTACGCAAATACGCCGGTCACCGTCGGTCGCAAGATGCGGCAATCTTCGATGAACGGAATCTGAACGCTATTCCGCTCCCGACCGACAATGATGCGCTATCTTGTCCCGGACACTCTGGAAACAGGGGCTTCGGCTATCCCCCCTGCGACATTGACTGCCAATCGGCGCAAAAAGTCTCGCCGGCAAACCCGAAAAGCCGCCCTGGGCAAGCAAATTCTGCTCAGGCCTGACGCACCGTAACAAGAGCATCACGTTTTGGTGTCTGCGGCCCCTGGAATCGGCTCACATTCGCACGATGTGGCTGTGCGCCCGTCCAAATTGCGCTACATGGACGGTTGCGGCCGGCCATTGACGGCCGATAATGTGATTGGCGAAGAAATTGCGCGCAACATCGGCGATGAACGCATGTTTGGTCCGGACAGGCCAGGGCCCCGGCTCTCTGGCGAGCCGGTTCGTGGCATGGATATGGGCCGCTTTGGTGATTTCGGTCGCGGCGGGGGGTCTCGCGCAGGCCGAAATTCCGAGATCTGCTGGCTCGGCAATGGTCGCAACCGCCCAAGGTGCGGGCGCGAAATCGCCTTATTCCGAAGTCACGCTGCTCAGCGACCACGCGAGCCTCGCGCCCGGTCAGAAATTCACACTGGCGTTTCGCCAGAAGCTCGAATCCGGCTGGCACAGCTATTGGCGCAATCCCGGCGATTCGGGCGAGGCCACGCGGATCGAATGGACATTACCTCCCGGGCCTCCCGGCTTTGTGGTCGGCCCGATTCAATGGCCATTGCCTGATGTTCAGCCGGTCGCGGAACTCGTCAATTACGGATATTCCGATCGCGCAACCCTGCTGATGAGCGGCGAGGTTCCCGCCGCTGCCCGGCCGGGCACGCGCATGAGACTGCGCGCGACAGCGGCCTGGCTGGTCTGTTCGGACATCTGCATCCCTGAATCGGCGGAATTGCGGCTCGAATTTCCGATTACGGCGGCCCCCCTCATCGACCCCGCCGGAGCCGCCGCCATCGCCGCCGCCCGCGCCAGCCTGCCCGGCCCGGCCGAAGGCATCAAGGCGGCCATCGCGAAGACCCGAACCGGCGCGCGCCTGAGCGTGACCGCACCGGAACTCGCCATTGCGGCTCAGTCCGGCAGCCTGAAACGCCTGCACTTCTTTTCTTTCGACAATGAAGTCATGGCCCATGCCGCCCCCCAGCCTGCGTTTTATGGGCCGCGCGGGATCAGCCTCGATCTCGTGCCCGGACTTGCGCCTGAGCGCATCGGAGCCGAAGCCTTGGCCGGGCTTCTGGTGTTTGAGATCAATGGTGCGCGCAAGGGCATCGAAATCAATGCCGACCGCGCCGCCGGGCCCCGCGATCCGGAATTCACGGGCACTGCCGACCGGCCATTGCAGCTCGCTGGCAGCACGCCGGCCCATGATTCCGGATCAGGACCCGATACGGGTTCAGGAAATTCCCCGGAGGGCGGCACAGCCGCGATCGGCCTGCTGGCAGCGCTCGGTTTCGCGTTTCTCGCCGGGCTGATCCTCAATCTCATGCCCTGCGTCTTCCCGGTGCTGTTCATCAAGGCATTGTCCTTCGCCCGCGCCGGAAACGACAATGCGAGCCAGATCCGGCGCAATGGCATTTTCTACGCGCTGGGCGTGATGGCGACCTTTGCTGCACTCGGCCTGGCGCTCGCGGCGCTGAACGGCAGCGGGCAGGTCGTGGGCTGGGGCTATCAATTGCAATCGCCGCTGCTGATCGCGCTGCTGGCGCTGCTGATGACGGCGATCGGGCTCAATCTCTTCGGCTTTTTCGAGATTGCCGGCCGCTTCCAGAATTTCGGCTCGGGGCTCGCGGGCAAGGAAGGGGCGATGGGGGCCTTTTTCACCGGCGCGCTGACGGTCGTGGTCGCATCCCCCTGCCTTGCGCCGGGAATGGGGGCAGCGCTCGGCTTTGCGCTGACCAGCCCACCCCTGGAAGCGCTGCTGGTCTTTCTGGTGCTGGGATTTGGACTGGCGCTGCCTTTCACAGCGCTGAGCTTATATCCGAGGCTCGGCACGCTGCTGCCAAAGCCTGGACCGTGGATGGAGCGGCTGAAGCAATTCTTCGCCTTCCCCATGTTTCTGACCGCCATCTGGCTGTTATGGGTTTTGGCCCAGCAGACCGGGGCTGACGGCCTTGCGGGCGCATTGACGGCCATCGTGGCGCTGGTCTTTGCCATCTGGCTCCTGAAAACGCCGCTGAAGGGTGCAGGCGTCTGGGTGAGCGGGGGACTTGCGGCGCTCGTACTGATCGCGGGCGGCATCCTGCTCGCCCCGCTGGCGCGGAACGGAGCCGATCCCGCCTCCGGAAATCTGGCAGGTGGGGCCCCATCCTCCCCAATGCTGCGCACGGGCCATCTCCCGGCCGAGGCATGGAGCCCCGCGCGCGTGGCCGCACTCATGGCCGAGGGCCGCCCCGTCTTTGTCGATTTCACCGCCGCCTGGTGTGTCACATGCCGGGTCAATACCGCCAATTCGCTCGACCGGCCGGAAGTCGCGCGCGCCTTCGACCGGACGAGGGCCGTGCTGCTGGTGGCGGACTGGACCAATCGCGACCCAGCGATTGCCGCGGAACTCGCACGCTTCAACCGCCCGGGCGTGCCGTTATATCTGGTCTATCGGCCTGAGGCCCCCGACAGCCCCAGAGTGCTGCCGCAATTGCTGAGCACGAAAATGGTGATCGCGGCGATCGAGGGACGCTGAGCGACAGCGATAATTATTCCAGGGTCGAATGCTTTCGACTTGCCGTGTCGGCAGGTCGGCGATAGGTTTGCCTGCATGTCCGCTCTTCCAACGCCTGCCAATTCCCCTTCCCCCAACCGCTGGACGCATGCCCGCGCGCTTCTGCCGCGCTTTCGCGATCTGCTTGGCCCCGCGGGTGTTATCGACGCCCCTGCCGATCTTGCGCCCTTCTGCGCAGATTGGCGCGGCCGCGAGCCGGGATCAGCCCCCTTCGCGCTGTTGCCGGCCACCACCGCCGAATGTGCGGCGATCGTCGGGCTCTGCGCGGAAGCGCGCCTGCCGCTCTGCCCGCAGGGAGGGAATACCGGGCTGGTGCTGGGGGCGGTGCCGGATGGCGAGATCGTGCTGTCGCTGCGGCGCATGAACCGCATCCGGGCGCTGGATCCCGTCAATGATACGCTGGTGGTCGAGGCCGGAATGGTGCTGGCCAATGTCCAGACCACGGCAGCGGAGGCCGGGCGGCTGTTTCCTCTCAGTCTCGCGGCCGAAGGCAGCGCCCAGATCGGCGGCCTGTGCTCGACCAATGCCGGCGGCGTCGGGGTTCTGCATTACGGGATGATGCGCGACCTGGTGCTGGGGCTCGAAGTCGTGCTGCCGGACGGGCGCGTGCTCGATGCGCTCACCGGCCTGCGCAAGGACAATACCGGCTATGACCTCAAGCAGCTCTTTCTCGGGGCGGAGGGGACGCTTGGCATCATCACCGCGGCGAGCCTGAAGCTCTTTGCCCGGCCAAAGGGCTTTGCCACCGCGATGGTCGGGGTTCCGGATCTCGCCACTGCGCTGGCATTGCTGGCTTTCCTCAAAAACGAGGGGGAAGATGCGCTGACCATGTTCGAGGCGATGCCGGATGCCGGTGTGCGTATCACACTCGAACAATTCCCCAATCTGCGCCCGCCGCTCGATGGATCGAGTGCCTGGCATATCCTTGTCGAACAAAGCCTGTTCGCGCATGCCGCCAGCCCGGAAGCGCTCGAAACCCTGCTGGCCGAGGCGATGGAACGCGGGCTTGCGGAGGATGCGGTGATTGCCCGGACCGAGGCCCAGCGTCAGGCTTTCCGCGCCATTCGCGAACATCTGCCGCTGGCGGAAAAGGCGTTCGGCCAGGCGGTGAAGCATGACGTGTCGGTGCCGATCTCGGCGATTGCGCAATTCCATGACGCCGCCTGCGCCGCCATTGCGCGGATCGCCCCCGAGGCCCTGATCATCGCCTTCGGCCATCTGGGCGACGGCAATCTGCATTTCAATGCCGCGCTCGCCCCGGGGGCTGATGCCTCAATCCTTGCGGCAAAGGCCGCCGAAATCACCCGGGTCACGCATGATTGCGTCGCCAGTTTCGGGGGCTCGTTTTCCGCCGAACATGGGATCGGGCGCCAGAAGCGCGCCGAACTCGCCGCGCGCAAGAGTCCCGAGGCCCTTGCACTGATGCGCGCACTCAAAACCGCCATCGACCCGCTGGGCATCATGAATCCGGGGCGGATCGTGTGATCGCAGGGATTCCATGTCCTTCAGAAGCTGTCGGTCCCGGAACCCGCCCGCGAAAAGTAACCGGGCCGGGTATCGCTGCCCCACCCGAAAAAGCGGGAAAAGCCCTCAATTCACGCGTGGATATCCACATCCCTGGTTTCGCGGATGAACGACATCCCGATGACAAAGGTAATTCCCGCCACGACGATCGGCCCATAGACCATGGTCAAACAGATGACGAGCGGCGTCGGAATACCGATCACCACCGGGGAATTTAACTGTCGCCGGATCGGCCCTGATGAACCGGAAACCCTCCCTTCGCGAAACGGCCAGGAATGTCGCATGGGCTCTGACCGGGCACACCAAAGACCGGAAGAGGTTTACGTCGCTTTTCAGCGCTGCGCCCAGGGGCTGCGGAACCGGCGGACCGGCGGTGCATTGGCGGCGGGAAAGGCGGACATCGTGCCGTTCTGGTCAAGTCCTCCCGGGTCAAAGCCGGCCGGGTCAAAGCCGCCCGGGCCCAAGCCGGCCTGGACCGCCCGCGCGCCGGCATAAAGCTGAAGCGCCTCGATCCGTTCCTCGATCGAGGGATGGGTGGCGAGCAGCGCATCGAGGCCGCGCGGCCGATGGTCGAGGAACAATTCCGAAATACCCGATGGCACGCCCTCGATCTCCGACCGGCCGGAAACCTTGAGCAAGGCCGAGGCCATGGCGTCCGGGTTCTTGGTCAGCTCGACCGCCCCCGCATCGGCCAGATATTCCCGCCGGCGCGACAAGGCAAAGCGCGCCCAGACGGACAAGGCATAAGCGATCACGGCGAGCGCGAGACCCAGCACGATGAGCAGAGCAGCCTCGCCCCCGCCCGAACGGCGGCTGCGATCGCTGCGTGGCAGATTGACATGGCTGATCGATCGGAACAGCAATTCGGCAACCAGCGCCGCCACCCCGACAAACACCGCCGCAATCACCACCAGCCGCACATCGCGGTTGCGGATATGGGTGAGTTCATGGGCGAGCACGGCCTCGAGCTCGTCACGGTCGAGCGCGTCGAGCAAACCGCGGGTCAGCGTGATGTTCATCGCGCGGTCGGACAATCCGCTCGCAAAGGCGTTGAGGGCCGGCGTGTCGATCACCCGCAATGTGGGCGTGGTCATTCCCCGCGAAATGCAGAGATTTTCCAGCAGGCGAAAAGCTTCTCCCGTTTCGACCGGATCGGCCCCGCGCGCGCCGGTCGCCGCATCGATCAGGGCCTGGTGGCCGAACCACGCGATCGCAAACCAGATCGCGGTGGCGATCCCGGCCAGCGGCAGAAACACCAGCAGGAAGCGTTGCAAGGCGGCGACATCCGTGCCCGTGCCCGACAGGCCGGCGACCACCAGCCCCGCGCCCAATACCGAAAGCCCGACCAGCAGCGGAAACAGCGCAAGCAGCAGCACGGATTTGCGGTTATTGGACGCGATATGGGTGTATAATCCGAAGGCTTGCATCGCCATTCACCGGCAAAGACGCATCAGTCGTGCAACAGGGGAGGTCACAGGGCTTCAGCTGAGCTTGATCTGCGGTGCTTCGTCGAGCCGCAGGCGCTCCCCATCATCGAGATCAAAGGGGCTTGCGGCCGCAAAGCCGAGCGCAGGCGCAAAAAACGCCGCCGGCACACGCTCGCGCGCGGTGTTATATTCGGTGACCGTGAGATTGAAGAACCGCCGCGCGGCTGCCAGCTTGTCCTCCACATGCTGCAATTGATCCTGAAGCCGCACATAATTGGTATTGGCCTTGAGGTCGGGATAGTTTTCCGACAGCGCAAAAAGCTGGCGCAGCGCCCCCGAAAGCTGCCCCTCGGCGGCCACCTGCGCCTGGGGCCCGGAGGCTGCCACGGCGCTGTTGCGCGCGGCAATCACGGCATCGAGCGTCTCGCGCTCATGCCTGGCATAGCCCTTCACCACCTCGACCAGATTGGGGATGAGATCGTGGCGCTGCTTCAATTGCACGTCGATATCGGCAAAGGCCTGATGGGTTTTCTGGCGCAGCCCCACCAGCCCGTTATAGCTCATGAAGCCGAATACGGCGACAACACCCAATGCGATCAGCAAAAACAGCATTTTCCCCTCCCATTGGCATTTTCAAACCGAAAATGCCTCGACCCAATTGGCATTTTCAAACCGAAAATACCCGGTTCCAATCAATCAGCGCGCATACCTGTCCCGACACGGGCCATTTCCGCGAATCTGGCTCACCGAGTCTGGCTCACCGAGTCTGGCTCACCGAGTCTGGCAGAATTTTCACTGCTTCACCAGCATTCTGGCGGGAACCCGCGCGAAGAAGCGAATTTGCCACTTGACGCCAGCCCGGGAAGCGGGTGATCTCCCTGTGCCCTTTCATCGAAAAGCGATGAGGGAACACATGGCAAGCCGGGGCGGAAAATCAATGGCATCGACAAACAGAAGATATGGAAGTGTCTCGGCACTCACGGCGACGGCAATCGGCGCGCTGGCGCTCGGCCTCGTCCCGTTGACTTTCCCAACCGCGGCTTCCGCCGCGCCCCAGACCTTTGACGCGAAGCCCGCCGCCGCCAATCCGGCTTTGCCGGCCGCGAGGGACGTGCAATATCCGGGCGTGATCGGCCTCAAGATCGACGCCAGCGATGTGACGCGCGCCATTTTCCGGGTCGAACAGACCATCCCGGTCGCCAAAGCCGGGCGCCTGACCCTGCTTTATCCCAAATGGCTGCCCGGCAATCATGCCCCGCGCGGGCCGATCGAATCGCTCGCCGGGCTCGCTTTCACCGCCAATGGCAAGCCTTTGAAATGGATCCGTGACTCAGCGGATGTCTACGCCTTCCATGTCGAGGTTCCGAAGGGCGTGACGGAGATCAGGGCCGAGTTCCAATATCTTTCGGCGACTGCGGGTGCCCAGGGACGGATCGTCGCCGCGCCCGAAATGCTCAATCTGCAATGGAACGCCACCCTGCTTTATCCCGCCGGCCATTATGCCAGCCGCATCGCCTTCCGGCCGGAAGTGAAGCTGCCCGCCGGCTGGTCGATTGCCGCCGCACTCGATGGCGCGGTCAAGGAGGGCGATGTCACCCGCTATGGTGTCACCGATCTCGAAACCCTGGTCGACAGCCCGGCCTTTGCCGGTCTCCATTACCGGCGGGTCGATCTCGATCCCGGTGCAAAAATTCCCTTCACCCTCAATCTGTTCGGCGACAAGGCGGCTCAAATCGCGGCGAGTGACAGCCAGATCGACGCGCATAAGCGCCTTGTGCAACAGGCCCACACCCTGTTCGGGCCCGGCCATTTCGACCGCTATGATTTTCTGCTCGCCATGAGCGAACGCATGGGCGGGATCGGGCTTGAACATCACCGCTCCTCGGAAAATGCGCGCGGGGAAGGCTATTTCACCGAATGGGACAGGACCCCGGCCGGCCGCGATCTGCTCGGCCATGAGCTCACCCATTCCTGGGATGGCAAATGGCGCCGCCCATCGGATCTGTGGACGCCCGAATATTCAACGCCGATGCGCGACAGCCTGTTATGGGTCTATGAGGGCCAGACGCAATTCTGGGGACAGGTGCTCACGGCGCGTTCGGGCCTGTGGACGAAGGAGCAGGCGCTCGATGCGCTGGCCAACACCGCAGCGCTCTATGATCTACGACCGGGCCGTGCCTGGCGGCCGGTGGCCGACACCACCAATGACCCGATCATTTCGGCGCGTCGCCCGCAGCCCTGGCGGTCCTGGCAGCGCGGCGAGGATTATTATTCCGAGGGCTTGCTGGTCTGGCTGGATGCCGACCAGCTCATCCGCGAGAAGACCAATAACGCAAAATCGCTCGACGATTTCGCCAGGAGCTTTTTCGGTGGCGGAAAGCCCGGCGATCGCACGCCGGCGCTCTATGATTTCGGCACGGTCGTCGCCCATCTCGAAAAGGTGGTCGCCCATGATTGGGCCGCTTTCCTGAATGAGCGCATTTCCGGGACGCCGGCGCGCGCGCCACTCGACGGATTGACCCGTGGCGGCTGGCGGCTCGTCTATAGCGAGACCGAAAACGAGCTGGCCAGGGCCGCCGCCACACGCGGCCGCTTCTCCGATTTTCTCTATTCGATGGGCTTCGTGGTCGGGGCGGGCAATCTGCTCACCGAAGTGATGTGGGACAGCCCCGCGTTCCGGGAAGGATTGACGGTGGGGACCGAAATCCTCGCCGTCAATGGCCGCGCCTTCAAGCCGGAAGATCTGAAGGAAGCGATCAAGGCCGCGAAGGGCAAGGAATTTGCCATCGAACTCATCGTGCGCAAGGACGATCGCTGGCGGACGATCGCCGTGCATTACCATGACGGCCTGCGCTATCCGAAACTGGAACGGATCGAGGGCACACCCGACCGGCTGGGCGATCTTCTCAAGGCGCGGTAGAGGTTGATCCCGCCCCGCTTCCCGACCCAACGCGCCAGGAGCGTGAAAAGTCGCGCGCCCGGAAACATTGATCCATCAAGCGTGGGGAAAAGAAGCGAATGTGAACCTGGGGCGAACAGGTTTCGCGCGCCCGTTGGGGCAACAAGGCTCTGTTTTCATGGTGGAGCGATAGCGCTTTCACCGGGGCGTCAAGGATTTACCGCAAAGCGGCGCGTCCTTGACACCCCGGGCGAAACACCCCGAGCAAAAGCGCAAAAAGTTTCCATGAGAACAATGGATTATCCCGTCCGTTGGACGATATATCCAGATACCCGGCCGTCAGGGCGCTCCCGCAATAAGGGGCGATCTGTCCGTGTGCCAAATGCGTCCGCCGGGACCTCGCGCGGCGGAATATCCCGCGATGATTCTGCCCGGACCGCACCATTCCGGTGAGGCAGGCTTACCACCACATGAAACGCCCGGTACCGGTGGTCGAGCTCAGTAGACCCGCTTTTTCGGCGGAATGCTCTGGATCTCATTGGTCATGGTGTTGGAATGCACCGGGCGGTAATCGATGGTGACCGCGCCGGTCTTGCCGTCGAACCAGGCCAGGGTGTGCTTCATCCATTCGGCATCGTTCCGATCGGGAAAATCCTCGCGCGCATGGGCCCCGCGGCTTTCGGTGCGGTTGGCGGCCGAATGGGCCGTGACCACCGCCTGGGCAACGAGATTGTCATATTCCAGCGCCTCCACGAGGTCGGAATTCCAGATCATCGACCGGTCCGAGGTCCGGATCCCCGCAGAATCGGCATAGAGCCGATCGATCCGCACGCGGCCTTCCTCAAGGACCGGGCCCGTCCGATAGACCGCGCAGGTTTCCTGCATGGTCCGCTGCATGGACAGACGCAGCTCTGCGGTCGAATGCGGGCCCGAGGCATGGCGCAGCCGATCGAGCCGCGCAAGCCCCTCCGCCCCCGCATCCTTCGGCAGATCCCGCTGGCGGGCACCCTTTTCCAACGTGGCACCACAGCGCAGCCCGACCGCACGGCCAAACACCACGAGATCGATCAGCGAATTCGACCCCAGCCGGTTGGCCCCGTGCACGGAAACGCAGGCCGCTTCGCCCACCGCCATCAGGCCGGGGACGATCGCATCCGGGTCAGCACCCTTTTTGGTCAGCACCTCGCCATGAAAATTGGTCGGAATGCCCCCCATATTGTAATGGACGGTCGGCAGAACCGGAATCGGGGCCTTGTGGACATCGACCCCGGCAAAAATGCGCGCGCTCTCGGAAATGCCGGGCAGCCGCTTGTCGACCAGCTCTGCGTCGAGATGGTCGAGATGCAGGAAAATATGGTCCTTGCCCGGCCCCACGCCGCGGCCCTCGCGGATTTCGATGGTCATGGCGCGGCTGACCATGTCGCGCGGGGCGAGATCCTTCACGGTCGGGGCATAACGTTCCATGAAGCGTTCGCCGGCCGAATTGGTGAGATAGCCCCCTTCACCGCGCACGCCTTCGGTGATCAGGCAGCCCGCACCATAAATGCCGGTGGGGTGGAATTGCACGAATTCCATGTCCTGGAGCGGCAGACCGGCGCGCAGGGCCATGGCATTGCCATCGCCCGTGCAGGTGTGGGCGCTGGTGCAGCTGAAATAAGCCCGGCCATAACCGCCGGTCGCGAGGATGACCCTGCTCGCCTTGAAACGATGGAGCGTTCCATCTTCCAGCCGCCAGGCGGTGACACCCCGGCAGGTGCCCTCGTCATCCATGATCAGGTCGAGCGCGAAATATTCGATGAAGAACCCGACTTCCCGACGCAGCGACTGGCCATAGAGCGTATGCAGGATGGCATGGCCGGTGCGGTCGGCGGCCGCACAGGTCCGCTGGACCGGGGCTTCGCCGAAATTGCGGGTCATGCCGCCAAAGGCGCGCTGATAGATCTTGCCCTCGTCAGTGCGCGAGAACGGCACGCCCCAATGTTCGAGTTCATAAACCGCGGCCGGCGCGT
This sequence comes from Hyphomonadaceae bacterium, assembly GCA_021731815.1. GTDB lineage: Bacteria > Pseudomonadota > Alphaproteobacteria > Caulobacterales > Aquidulcibacteraceae > JAKFWO01. The sequence goes on from JAKFWO010000008.1 coordinate 91,941, forward strand.
TGCGGCAGAGATATTCGATGGCATCCTGGTCGCCCAGCCAGTCCGACCCCTTGACGGTGTCATACATGTGCCAGCGCCAATCATCCTCGCCCATATTGCCGAGTGCGGCCGAGATCCCGCCTTGCGCTGCAACCGTGTGGCTGCGGGTAGGAAACACCTTGGAAATACAGGCGGTTTTCAGCCCGGCCTCGGCGCAGCCAAGGGCTGCGCGCAGGCCCGATCCGCCGGCACCAACCACTACCACGTCGTAAACATGATCGATCCATTGGTAAGCGGGGGTGTGAGATGCGGTCATTGGGCGTTCCACAGGTCTGGCAGGAAATCAGGCAGGGAATTGGGCGGAAAATCGTCCTGAAATCAGGCGATCGACCGGAAACATGCATTCAGCTCTCTCCGGAATTTTTTCCGATCGAATGGAATCATTCGGTGGGAAAAAACTCTCGTTCCAAATAGTCAGGGCATCGAACCCCGATCAAACTGAACCTGTTTGATCGGACGATGCTCTGTCGGATGCGGGCGGGGGGATTTCGGCCGTATGCGCCCGATCCTCACGCGCGGCGACAAGAAACAGCGCCAGCGCCGCCACCAGGCTCAGCCCCAGCCACAGAAACTGGTTGAGCCCGAGCAGCAGCATGCGCGCGGCTTTGCCGGAGATATAATCCTCCACCACCACCTGCACCCCCAGCCGGAGATGAAAAAACGCGGCCGCCAGAAAGGCGAAGAGCAGCCCTGCATTGACCGGCTGGCCGACCCATGCCTGGGCACGGGAATGGTCCATCCCCACCGCACTCGCCAATACGTAGCCCGCAAAGGGCGCGAGCAGCAGCACGGCGATCGCCGACACGCGCTGCTTCAGGAAATGATCCGACCCGTGGCCGGCGGCACCAAGACCACGAACCCGGCCCAGATTGGTGCGCAAACTGCCATGCATGTCCATTCGCAGCTCCCCGGTCTCAGTAAAAGAACCAGTCGCGCCACAAGACGAGATTGGCGCAGACGGCGATGATCATCACGAACCAGGCGCTGCCATTGGCCGTCTTTGGCGCAAAGCCGAAGCCCATATCCCACACGAGATGGCGGATTCCGTTGGCAGCATGGAAGAAGAAGGCAAGTGTGGCCAGAAACAAAATCACCTTGCCAGCGATTCCACCGATAAGCTCATTGACGATCGAATAATGGGGATCTCCCGCCAGCACGGCGATGATCCAGACGAGCAGCCCGATCAGCGCCCCCGCCAATGCCATTCCCGAAGCGCGGTGGAAGATCGAGACCGCCATGGTCGGATGCCAGCGCCAGATCTCGAGATGCGGCGATGTCGGCCGGTGAGCCGCCTGTTTCGCCTGTTTCGCCTGTTTTTTTCCGGAGGCAACCGATTGCGACATGAAGTCTCCTCTTCCCGCCTGGCGATCTTGCCGAAATTCCCCGGCCGAAATTCCCCGGCCCAAACTCCCCGGCCGAAATTCCCCGGCCCAAACTCCCCGGCCCGGAATCATCGTCACTACCGGCAGGCTGCTTTCGGGATTATAGTTCGCGCCACCATCCGGGCAATCGGATTAAACCGGCCGCGGCCATAAATCCACGCCGCGCATCAGCGCGGGAGCGCAGGAACTATCGCCGGCGGCCTCGCGCATGAAAAATTGGCGCGCCGGGCGAAACGCTCCCGCCAGCGCCAGCCCAGGTCCGCGGATCATCTGAAGCGGCCGGAAATCATTTGAAAACAGAGTATTGATCCCATGTGTCACCGCTGCATGTCGCATGATATCGGCGCGGCGCGCCCGCTGATAGGCCCGCAAATTCACGGCAAAACCGATATCGAGGCCCAGCCGATCGTTCCCGATCACATTTTCAAGCAGAAAGGCAGCGTCCCGCAGCCCGAGATTGAGACCCTGCCCCGCCAGCGGATGCAGAACATGGGCACAATCGCCGGCGAGGGCGAGCCGCGGCCGCACCAGTTCGGCGGCAATCTGCAAGCCGACCGGAAAGCCGGCACGCGCGCCTTCGATTTCTGTCACGCCGAGGCAGTCCCCGATCCGCGCACCGAGCTCTGCCAGGAATTCGGAATCCGACAATTTTATCATCGCATCCGCTGCGTCGGCGCGCAGGGTCCAGACGAGACCCGAACGGTCGTCGGCCAACGGCAGCAGCGCCAGCGGGCCAGCAGGCAGGAAGATCTGGCGCGCGATTCCCTGATGGGGCTTTGAATGGCGCAGCGTCGCCACCAATGCCGTCTGGCGATAATCGCCGCCATAGATCCGAATGCCGGCCGCATCGCGCAAGGGGGAACGCCGCCCATCGGCCGCGATCGCGAGAGGTGCCGACAATCTGCGCCCCTCGGCGAGGGTGATTTCGGCCGCAGCCGTGGAAAAACTGGCCCCGGTGAGACGCGCGGGGGCAAAAAATGTCAGATTGGCTTCCGCGTGCGCCGCCGCCAGCAAGGCTTTGCGCAAAACGCGGTCCTCGACGATAAAGCCGAGCGGGCCGGGGCCTCCGCTTTGTTCGTCTCCGTCAAATCCCAGAAAGCCCGGGCCGTCGCCGGTCCAGCCGGGGCGTGCCGACCGGGTCGGGCCGCCGGACCCCGCCCGGAGGCGCCGCCCCTCGCACACCGCCATGCCGAGAATGGGCGTGACCGGGCGAAGCTGGTCGGGGGCGAGGTCGAGGGCTTCGATGATCCGCCAGGTGGCGGCCCCAACGGCATAGGCCCGGGAATCACCGATGGCACCCGCATCAATGGTCGCGCCCTTCGGGGCCAGATCCTCCGGCGCGATGATGGCCACCGTCATCCCCGCACGCGCGAGGCCAAGGCCGAGCGCCAGCCCCACTGGTCCTGCCCCTGCAACCAGGACATCGAACCGCGCTGGCACCTCCTGTTGAGGGGCTGGAGAATCTGTCGTCATCAGAACTCCCGAAATCTCTGCCGCACGCCGCATGGGCTCATTTCAGCCAGGGGCATCGACATGAAGCTCTGGCATCTTGCGGAACAATCGGCAAGCCGGGAGGGGTTCCGGGCGCATGGCTGCGCGGGTCGCGTGGATCTTTGCCGGATCTTAACCCTTTCTCAATGATAAGATCAGGCTCGATCACATCCGCCTTTGGCGGAGACTGCCTGACAAATCGGGAGGGGTTCATGGCGCGCGCAAGCTTCCCGGCGGGAGACGGTCACTCGCACTCGGGCATCGAAGGAAAAGCTGCGAAGCAATCCGCCCCGTCGGGCGGTAGCCGGCCGATCATTCCCACCCGACCCAGTTTCGGCCCGGCACCATCGCCCGCGCCGACACCTGACCGAATCGGCCGGCCCGAAGACGAGCCCCCGATCCGCCGGCCACATCTGCGCCGGCCCGAAGCCGAGCCACTTGCGCCGGAGGCATTTGACGAGGACGAGGATCTGCCCCCCGTTCCGTTCTGGTCGGGCCTGCGCCAAAAAGTCCAGGGCGTTGTTCTGGCCTTTATTGGGCTTTACGGCTTTCTTGCCCTGATTTTCCATGATTTCGCAGCCAATAGCTGGAACACGGCCGGCTTTGGCCCGGCCAATGATATGCCGCAATGGCAGCCTTTGGGTGCTTTTGGTGCCAATATCGGCGACGGGCTGGTGCAAATGTTCGGGGCAAGCGCCTGGGCGCTGACTTTGCTGATGTTGGCCGGTGGAATCTGGCGCGTCATTCGCGGCTATATTCCACAGGCATTCACGTCGGGCACGGCCGTTCTTGCGGTGCTCGGGGCGTTGTCCATGTCCTCGGCATTTTCGGCTTTGCCCAGTCCGGCGAGCTGGATCCCGGCCGCCGGCCTCGGCGGTGTGTTCGGCGACATCACGATTGCGGGGCTGGCCTTTCCGCTCGCACTGGTTGGTGTGCCGGGGGCTGGCCTCGTCATGGGTCTGCTGGCCTTTGCCTTTGCATTATGGAGTCTCGGCCGCGCCTTCGGGATCAGCGCCAATGAGCTGTCGCACGCCGCGGCGGCCGCTGGCGGTGCGGCAGCCCAGGGCGGCGAGGTGCTGGGGAATGCCCTCGAGCGGCTCGGCTCGTGGAGCGAGCAGCAATTGCGCCGGGCCGAGCCCTTGCGCGATTCGCCCGCAGATCACCTTCGCCCCGACCCCATGCATCCGGGAGCCGGCCCCCGACGACCCGTCCGGCCGGAGCGGCCGTCCTTTGGGCCGATGGCAGGTCCCTCGCCGCGATCAATGCCTGACGACGACGGATATGATCGCCTTGAAGGCGAGGATGGAGACGAGGGAGACGAGGGGGACGAGGGGGATGAACTGTGGCCGACTGGTCCGGGCCCCGCCCTGCCGGGTTCGCAAAGCCGCGCGCCCCTGGGTTCCGCGGCAAATGCCGCCGCCGCCGCGCCCGCGCAAAAGCCCGCCAAACCGCCATCCCGCGCGCGCAAGACGACCGGTTACACCCTGCCGGGGCTCGATCTGCTGACGGCACCAAAGCCGCGCCAGGCCTTTTTTGACGAGGCCGCCCTGCTGGCCCGCGCCGATCGGCTGAAATCGGCCTTTGACGAATTTCGGGTGCGCGGCGAGATCACCGAGATCCGCCCCGGCCCGGTGGTGACATTGTTCGAATTCGAGCCGGGTCCCGGCGTGCGCACCGCCCAGGTGACGGGCGTGGCCGACGACATTGCCCGCTCGATGGGGGTGGCATCGGCGCGCATCGCGGTAGTTCCGGGCAAAAACGCGCTCGGCGTGGAATTGCCCAATGACGAGCGCGAGACCGTTTCCTTCCACGAATTGCTGGCATCCGACGCCTTTCGCAAGAGCGAGGCCGGGCTGCCTTTGGCGCTCGGCCAGACCATTGGCGGCGAGCCCTTTGTGGCCGATCTCTCGCGCATGCCCCATCTGCTGATCGCGGGCACCACGGGTTCGGGAAAATCGGTCGGGATCAATTCCATGATCCTGTCGCTGCTCTATCGGCTGACGCCCGATCAATGCCGCTTCATCATGGTCGATCCGAAAAAGCTTGAATTGTCGGTGTATGAAGGAATTCCGCATCTGCTCTCGCCGGTGGTCACCGATCCCAAAAAGGCGGTGGCCGCCCTCAAATGGGTCGCGCGCGAGATGGAAGACCGCTACCAGAAAATGTCCTGGCTCGAGGTGCGCAATCTCGCCGGCTATAACCAGAAAGCGGCCGAAGCCCGGGCCAAGGGTATCGACCTGATCGGCCAGCGCCAATCGGGGATCGACGAAGAGGGCGCGCCGATGGTGGAGACCGTCACCATCCCGGCGGATCTGTTGCCCTTCATCGTCGTGGTGATCGATGAAATGGCCGATCTGATGCTGGTGGCAGGCAAGGATATCGAGATGCTGGTCCAGCGTCTGGCCCAGATGGCACGCGCAGCAGGCATCCATGTCATCATGGCCACCCAGCGCCCGTCGGTCGATGTCATCACCGGCACGATCAAGGCCAATTTCCCGAGCCGGGTGAGCTTTCAGGTCGCCTCGAAGATCGACAGCCGCACCATCATCAATGATATGGGGGCCGAACAATTGCTCGGTCAGGGGGACATGCTGTTCCTTCCGGGCTCGACCCGGATGCGGCGCCTGCACGCGCCCTTCGTTTCCGACAGCGAAGTCCGGGACGTCGCGAGCTTTCTGCGCGCCCAGGGAACGCCGCGTTATGTCGAGGCAGTAACCGCCGATCCCGGCGACGAGGACAATCCCTCCGGAGGCCTTGACGATGGCGACGAGGGAGAAGGCAAGCTCTATCGCCAGGCGGTCGAGATCATCCTGCGCGACCGCAAGCCCTCGGCGAGCTATTTGCAGCGCCGGCTCGGCGTCGGTTTCAACCGCGCCTCGACCCTGATCGAGCGCATGGAGGCCGAGGGGATCGTCAGCCCGGCCAATTCATCCAACCGTCGGGAAATCCTGATCTCGCGCGACTGAGCGTATGGCAAGCGCCTTCGAGAACCTGTTTGGGGTGATCACTTTTGCGCGCGCGCGCGTCCACGGGGCTGGAAGGTGAACCGGAAATTTGCCACCGATGATTTCACGCGGTATGGACGCGCGGATCGACCGCAATACCCAAAGCGGAAGCGCGGTGGATCAGGAAAGCCCGTTCCGGGGCAAATCGTTGAAATAACACGATCGTCGGCGGGGGCCGGTCGTGAATCGCAGGAATTTCGGGAATGAGGGGATTTCGGGAATGAGGGGATTTCGGGAATCCGGGGATTTCGGGAATCCGGGGATTTCGCGAAACTCCAGGGCCGGGCGGGCGTTGTGACGGTTTCACGGCGTTGGCTCTCCGGTGCCGGCCAGCTCGATCTTCCCTTGGCGCCAGAGCCCCGATCCCGGGCTCCTGCCGCCGTAAATTTCATCGCATCCCTGTACCGGGCGCTGCGGATGACAATTGAGACCAATCAATCGGGTGGCCTGCGGCCGCCCCTTTATCAAAGGCGACGCGTATGGCGATCCCCACCCCGCTTCTGGACCAGGTGAAATCACCGGCCGATCTGAAAAACCGTTCGCTTGCCGAACTCAAACAGATTGCCGACGAATTGCGCGCCGAAACCATCGACGCCGTCTCGGTGACCGGCGGGCATCTCGGCGCGGGGCTCGGGGTTATCGAACTGACGACGGCACTGCATCATGTCTTTGATGCGCCAAAGGACATCCTGATCTGGGATGTCGGCCACCAGGCCTATCCCCACAAGATCCTGACCGGACGCCGCGACCGCATCCGCACCCTGCGCCAGGGCGGGGGATTGTCAGGCTTCACCAAACGGTCGGAAAGCGATTACGATCCTTTCGGGGCCGCCCATGCCTCGACCTCGATTTCCGCCGGTCTGGGCTTTTCGGTCGCCCGCGACCTGTCGGGCGGATCGAACCACGTGATCGCGGTGATCGGCGACGGCTCGATGAGCGCGGGCATGGCCTATGAGGCCATGAACAATGCCGGTGCGATGGACAGCCGGCTCATCGTCATCCTCAATGACAATGACATGTCGATCGCCCGCCCGGTCGGGGCGATGAGCGCCTATCTGTCGCGGCTGGTGTCCGGGAAAACCTATCGCTCCTTCCGCAAGATGGCGAGCCGCTTCCTGCCCGAGGGCCTGCGCGAAAAAGCCCGCCAGGCCGAGGAATATGCCAAGGGAATCACCTTGGGTGGCGCGCTGTTCGAGGAACTGGGCTTTTATTATATCGGCCCGATCGACGGGCATAATCTCGACCATCTGGTGCCGATCCTGAAAAATGTCCGCGATCAGGACGACGGGCCCGTACTGATCCATGTCGTCACCAAAAAGGGCCGCGGCTATCCACCGGCCGAAGCCGCCGACGACAAATATCACGGCGTCACCAAATTCGACGTGGAGACCGGCAAGCAGGTCAAGGCCAAGTCCAATGCGCCGCAATATACGCGGGTCTTCGCTGAATCGCTGACCAAACTGGCGGAGAAGGACGACAAGATCGTGGCGATCACGGCGGCCATGCCTTCAGGCACCGGGCTTGACTTGTTCGAGGAAAAATTTCCGAAACGCATTTTTGATGTCGGGATCGCCGAGCAACATGCCGTGACTTTTGCGGCGGGGCTTGCCGCCGGCGGCTATAAGCCGTTTTGCGCGATCTATTCCACCTTCCTGCAACGCGGCTATGACCAGGTCGTGCATGATGTCGCATTGCAAGGCCTGCCGGTGCGCTTCCCGATCGACCGGGCGGGGCTGGTCGGTGCCGATGGTGCAACCCATGCCGGCAGTTTCGATGTCGGCTATCTCGGGCAATTGCCCGGCATGGTGGTCATGGCCTGTTCCGATGAAGCGGAGCTTGCGCGTATGGTGGCCACCGCACTCGCCATTGATGACCGGCCCTCGGCCTTCCGTTATCCGCGGGGCGAGGGCGTGGGTGTGGAAATTCCGGCGGTGCTCGAGCCGTTTGAAATCGGCAAGGGCCGCATGGTGAAAGAGGGTACCCGCATCGCACTTTTGTCCTTCGGGACGCGCCTTGCGGAAGCCATGAAGGCGGCAGACCAGCTCGACATGATGGGGCTGTCCACGAGCGTTGCCGATGCGCGCTTTGCCAAGCCGCTCGACCACGAGCTCATCCTGCGCCTCGCGCGCGAGCATGAAGTGCTGATCACGATCGAGGAAGGGGCCATTGGCGGCTTCGGTGCCTTCGTGCTGCATTTCCTTGCCGGAGCCGGCGCGCTCGACCGCGGCCTGAAAATCCGCACCATGACGCTGCCCGATATCTTCCAGGATCACGACAGCCCGCTGAAAATGTATGATGAGGCCGGCCTCAATGCCCAGCATATCGTCGCAACCGCGATGACCGCTTTGGGCCATTCGGCGGGGATGTCGATCGTGCGGGCGTAAAGCATCGCCCGATCAAACAGGTGCGGTTCAGACAGGTTCCGTTTGATCGGGGTCCGATGCGCTGAATATCTATATCCCGGGTATTTTCCGATCGAATGATGCGATTGAAAAAAACTCTGGTCACGGGGCCAGAGCTTGCACCCGATGGCGCGAAAGTATAAATCGGGGGCGTGAGTCGGACGAAAGCCCGACCCTCCCGGGACCCGAAAAGATCTCCCCTCGGACGCATATGAATTCCCGCGACAGGAGCCGCGATGAACGCCCATGCACATGACGAATCCGGCTATACCCACGGCCAGATGGAAATCGCCGAGCAGAGCCGGACCTGGAAAGGCTTCATGCAGATCGTGTGGTGGGGCGCGGGACTGGTGGTTCTGACCTTGGCCTATATCACGCTGGTCTTTGCGGTTGGCCTGCCGTGGTTCGGGGTGCTGATCGGCACTTTCGTGCTCGCATTGGTAATGGGCGCAGTTCTGAAGCTGGGCGGCGCCTGGATCGTGGTCTCTGTGATCCTTGCCGTGATTGTCGGCATTGGCGGCGTGATTGCCGAGCTCACCAAAGCAGCGATCGCCGGCGGCGGCTGATTTCAGCGCCCACGCGCGCCGGGGGACAGATCTCGCCTCACGAGAATCCGGCGGCGCGCGCCACATAACGGGCAATGAGGTCGATCTCGAGATTGACCCGATCACCCATTTGCAGCGCCCCCAAAGTGGTGTTCATCGCCGTATGCGGGATGACGGTGACTGAAAACGTGCAACCATCCTCTGCCGACGGCGCGACGTCTTCGACCGAATTGACCGTCAGCGAAACGCCATCAACCGCAATCGATCCCTTTTCGGCGATGAAACGCGCCAGTGATCCCGGAGCGGCAAAGCCAAGGAGCGTCCATTCTCCTTCCTCGCGGCGCGCGATTACCCGGCCGGTGGCGTCGATATGGCCGGTCACGAAATGGCCGCCAAATTCGTCGCCGGCTTTGAGCGAGCGCTCGAGATTGGTCCTCCCGCCAACCCGCCATGCGCCGAGTGTGGTGCGGGCCAGCGTCTCGGGCGAGATCTCCACAACATAATGCACGCCCCCGGGCATGGGCGCGATTTCCGTCACCGTCAGACAGACGCCCGAATGCAGGATGGAGGCCCCGAGCGCGATGCCGGCAGCTGCCATGTCGGCCGCGATCCGCACCCGCCGTCCGCCGGAAAAGGGCTCGACCGCCCGAATTTCACCATTATGGGTGACGATGCCGGTAAACATGATTTTTCCTCGAAAATGATTGTCCGGAGGACTTTCGATCCAACAAGAGAGAGCGGAAAGCCGGGCTGCCCGCGCCTCAGCCCGGTTCCGAACCCAGCCGCCGATAGCGCTCCCAGCGATCCTGTCCCAGCGCAATATGGTCCCATAGCGTAAAGCGCAAGGCAGCCGACAGGTCAGGCAACGCCAGAAAATCAACGCAGGGATGGCTCTCCCCCCCGATCAGCACCGGTGCGCGGAACCATTCGATCGCATCGACCAGTCCCGCGCGCAGAAACGCGCCCGCAAGCGTTCCTCCGGCTTCGACCAGTACGGAATTCAGCGCAAATTCCGCAGCCAGAGCGGCCATCGCCGCTGGTAACCCGATTTTTCCGTCGTGATCCATGGCCGCTTCATGGAGATGCACCCCGGCCTTTTGCAGTGCCACCCGCCGTTCATATGAAACTGCCGGACCATGCACGTCCACGACCGGCCCGGAGCCAAGCGTTCCGATCAGCCGCGAAGCGAGGGGAAGGCGCGCCGCGCCATCAAGGATGATCCTGAGATCTGGCCCGGATTGCTTGTCTCCCCCCGAACCGCCGCGAGCGGTCAGCAGGGGATCATCGGCCAGCACCGTGCCGATCCCGGTAATGACCGCATCTGCCTGCCCGCGCAGCTCCCGCCCCATGGCGCGCGCGGCGGGTCCGGTGATCCAGTGCGAGCGCCCGTCGGCCAACGCGATCCGGCCGTCAAGCGAGGTCGCGAGCTTTAATGTGATCCGCGGAATTCCGCCCGATGGGTGAGCGTTGTTCTGCTGTTCGCCTTCCAAACTCATTCCGAATCGATCGGCGCGCGGTGGGGTGGTGGCGGATGGGGAAACAATTCGTCACCGATGAATTTCTGAAAATCCCTGGTCTCGCGGAAATCCTTATAGACCGAGGCATAGCGCACATAGCCCACTTCATCGAGCGCGCGCAGGGCTTCCATCAACATCTGGCCGACCACATCGGAATGGATTTCGGCCTCGCCCATGCTTTCGAGGCGCCGCACCACGCCAGAAATCATCTGATCGACCCGATCGGGGCTGACCGGCCGCTTGCGCAACGCGATGCTCACCGAGCGCATCAGCTTGTCGCGGTCGAAAATTTCGCGCCGCCCGGATTTTTTGACGACCGTCAATTCCCGCAATTGCACGCGCTCGAAGGTCGTGAACCGGCCGCCGCACTGGCCGCAGATCCGCCGCCGGCGCACCGAATTACTTTCCTCCGCGGGGCGGCTGTCGCGCACCTGGGTGTCGTGATGGCCACAAAACGGACAGCGCAAGGTGCCTCCTGCTGGTCAATCGCGGCGATAGATGGGGAAAAGCCGGGTCAAGGCTGCGACTTCACCGGCGACTTTCGCCTCGATGCGCCCGGCCCCCGCACCGTCAGTGCCCGGCGCGGAGGATTCCGCGCATGATTCGACGACCTCGGCAATCCAGCGTCCGATCTGGCGGAATTCCGCTTCGCCAAAGCCGCGGCTGGTCGAGGCCGCCGAGCCGATCCGAATGCCGGACGTGACGCTCGGCTTTGCATCGTCAAACGGGATCCCGTTTTTGTTGCAGGTGATGAGCGCCCGGCCGAGCGCATCCTGCACCGCAGCACCCGTCACGCCCTTTGGTCGCAGATCGACGAGCGCCAGATGGGTATCGGTCCCGCCTGACACGATATCGAGCCCGGCGCGGGTGATTTCCTCGGCCATCACGCGGCAATTATCAATCACCGCCTGGGCATAATCCCGGAATTCGGGCCGCAAAGCCTCGCCAAACGCCACCGCCTTGGCGGCGATCACATGCATCAGCGGCCCGCCCTGAAGGCCGGGAAAGACAGCTGAATTAATCTTCTTTGCCAGCGCCGGATCATTGGTCAGTACCAGCCCGCCGCGCGGCCCGCGCAGGGTCTTGTGGGTGGTCGTGGTCACCACATGGGCATGGTCGAGCGGATTGGGGTAGAGACCCGCCGCGACCAGCCCGGCAAAATGGGCCATGTCGACCATCAGATACGCACCGATTTCGTCGGCGATCTCCCGGAAAGCGGCAAAATCAATGATCCGCGAATAGCCCGACCCGCCGGCGATGATGATTTTCGGCCGCTCGACCTTTGCCCTGGCGCGGACATCGTCGTAATCGATGCGGCAATCCTCCCGCCGCACCCCGTAATGACGCGCCGTGAACCATTTGCCCGATTGATTGACCGGCGAACCATGGGTGAGATGCCCGCCTTCGGCAAGACTCATCCCCAAAAAGACATCGCCCGGCTGCATCAGCGCCATGAACACGGCCTGATTGGCCTGGCTGCCGGAATGCGGCTGGACATTGGCAAAGCCGGCAGAGAATAATTGCTTCGCCCGTTCGATCGCCAGTCGCTCGGCGACATCCACCCAATGGCAGCCGCCATAATAGCGCAGACCGGGAAAGCCTTCGGCATATTTATTGGTCAGCACCGAGCCCTGGGCCTCAAGCACCGCGCGCGAGACAATGTTCTCCGAGGCGATGAGCTCGATCTCGAGATCCTGGCGCGAGAATTCACCCGCCACCGCGGCCGCGAGTTCAGGATCGGCCTCCGACAGCGAACGCACGAAATCAGCTTCATGCTTCCGGGGCCTGTTCTCAATGATTGCGTCTGCCGACATGTCAAATTCCTGATTCCACGGCCCTGATTCCACGGCCCTGATTCCACGGCCCTGATTCCACGGCCCTGATTCCACGGCCCTGATTCCACGGCCCTGATTCCACGGCCCTGATTCCACGGCCCTGATTCCACGGCCCTGATTCCACGGCATGGTGATTGCCCAAGGACCATAGCCGATCCCCGGCGACCGCGCAGCACATTTGGCACCATCCAATCCTCAGAAAGACACGCGATCACCGGCCGGATCGGTGCTGCCTGGCTCGATCCAGCGGCGAATATTACCGGTTTCCTCGAGTTTCCAGAACGGGGCCTCCAATTTCAGCCAGTCCATCAGCCGGTCCAGTGCAGCGATCGCCGCCTTGCGATGGACGCTTGCCGCCGCCGCGAGCACGATGGCTTCCCCCGGCAGCATCCGCCCGACGCGGTGGATCACCATGGCCGATTCGAGGCCGAATTCGGTCCGGAGATTATCCGCGAAAGCAGCGATCATGGCTTCCGTTACGCCGGGAAAATGCTCGAGCAGCAGCGCATCGCTTTCGGGCCGCACGATGCCCGTCATCGCCACGACCGCCCCGGACACGCGAAGCCCGTGACGGAACGCAGCAAGTTCGGCTTCCGGATCAAAAGCGCGGTCAGTTATCCGGATCATGTCAGCACCAGTTTGAGGCCTGCAATCAGCATGACCACGGCCAGCGCCCGGCGCAAGATCGCGGGGTCGTAAAACCGGAGGCCGAGTTTCGTCCCGAGCAGCGCGCCCGCCGCCGCCGCTGCGAGCATCCATGGCAGGCCCGGCGGCAAATGAAGCAGGACGAGATGATTGCCCGCGAGCCCGGCTGCCGAATTGACGAGGATGAACAGGCTGGCAATCCCGGTGGTGGTTTCGGCGCGCGTCCAGCGCAGGAAGATCATCAGCGGCGAAAGAAAGATCCCGCCGCCCGTGCCCGTCAGCCCGGCGAGCAGGCCGATCCCGGCCCCCGCCGCCATGGCCACTGGCGGAGCGGGGCGCCTCGTTGCCTGCGCGTCCGGCCCGGTGCCGGACCGAAATGCCAGCCGCACTGCCGAAAGCAGCAGGACGACACCCAAAAGGATCCGGTAATATTCCTCCGGCAGGCGGATCGCGCCACCCAGAAAGGCCAAAGGCATGGCCCCAAGCGCCAATGGCCAGAACAATTTGCCGTCAAACCGTCCGGCACCAATGAAACGCCAGGCGGCAAAACCCGCCACCAGCAGATTGAGCGTCAGCGCAGCGGGCCGCATCTGATCGGATGCCAGTCCCATCAGGGCCATGATGGCGAGGAAAGCGGATGCGCCACCATGCCCGACCGAGGAATAAAGCGCCGCCGCCGCGAAAAACGCAGCCATCAGCAGGCCAAAACCGGGATCGCCGGGGGCCAGGGCTCAGCCCCCCGAAAATGGCGGCAGGAAAGCCACTTCATCGCCCGGGCGGATAACCGGATTGGCTCCGCGCGGCAGGACAGTCCCGTTCACCGCCACCCGAATGACCGGCGCGGACAAGGCGGCGAGCAGGCCGGAATCACTCCCTGCCACCTGTTCCCGAAATTCGGCGAGGCCCAGCGGCACCGCAAGCGGGACCGGATGCCCGGACATGCCGGCCTGGTCGCGCAGCCGCCCGAAGAACAGCACGCGGCTCATGCGGCCCTCTGCAGCACACCGTCGGCGAGCGGAACCGCCAAAGCCGGGACAAGGCTGACCGGTGCCGAGAGCCAGGCCAATTGCGCTTCGGCATCCTTCAGGATGACCGGCATGGCCTTGGCATGAATTGGTTTGACGTCATTGTTCGGCGCGCAGGTGAGAATTGCAAACACAAGGTGATCGCCCGAAACCGGAGCCGATTTCGTCCCGCGATCGCCGCGCCATGGCCGCCAGATCCCCGCAAAACATGCATTGCGATCTCCCGCCAGGGCAAACCATGCCTCCCGGCGCGGGGATGAATCGGTATATTCGGCGAAGGTGGTGAACGGAACGAGGCAACGCTGGGCGGGAACCAGCCAGGGTCGCCAAAAGGGGCTGTCGGTATTGCGAAGATTGGTGACCACGCGGCCATGGCTGGCCGAGGGCGGCGGCGGAAATCCCCAGCGCATGGCTTTTGCACGCAGGGGCGCACGCAGGGGCGCGCTCTGGGGCGCGCGCAGGGGGGATTGGGTCGCCCGATCATCGGGCATTCCTTGCCGGTCCTCGCACAGAACCGGGGCCACGCGGTCTGGAAAAAGATCGATCCGGGTTTCGGAGAATTCCTCATAACCGAGGATTTCCAGTTCGAGCCCCGCTTTGCGCCGCTCATGGGAATAATGATTGCACATTGCCGTGAAATGCCCTTCGCCACCCATGCCAAAAGCGCTTATCCTGAGCGCAAGACCCGATTGAGGAGATTCACATGACCCCGGAAACCGAAAAACCTCAAGCCGAATTGGCAAATTTGTCGGGAATGGTCGCCGCCTTTGTCGGCCTCGGCAATATGGGCGGGCCGATGGCCGCCAATCTCGCCAGGGCGGGGCTTCAGCTACGCGCTTTCGATCCCTCCCCCGCCGCCCGGGACAAGGCCGCCGCTGCCGGCTGTATTCCCTGCGACAGCCTTGCTGACGCGCTTATGGGTGCCGGCATCGTGCTGACCATGTTGCCGGCCGGGGCGCAAGCGCGGCTCGTGTATCTCGGCAACGAAGGATCTGGCGAAGACGGGGTTCTGGGCCTGTGCGCAGCCGATGCGCTGCTGGTCGATTGCTCCACCATCGATGTGGCCAGCGCCCGCGCCATCCACGCCGCCGCTGCCGCGCGCGGACTGGCCATGCTCGACGCCCCGGTCTCGGGCGGGGTCGGTGGGGCCATTGCCGGCACGCTGACCTTTATGGCCGGCGGAAGCGAAGCGGCATTCCACCGTGCCAAACCCGTTCTCGCGCGGATGGGCCGCAATATTTTCCATGCGGGTGGGGCCGGCAATGGCCAGGCCGCAAAGATCGCCAACAATATGCTGCTGGGGGTGAGCATGATTGGCACATGCGAGGCCTTCAACCTCGCTGAAAAGCTCGGGCTCGATGCGGAAACCTTCTTCGCGATTTCGTCGGTATCATCAGGGCAGAACTGGTCGATGACCTCTTATTGCCCGGCACCGGGCCCGGTGCCCGCCGCGCCCTCCAACCGCGATTACCAACCCGGCTTCACGGCGGCCATGATGCTCAAGGATCTGCGCCTTGCGGCGGAAGCGGCCGCCCAAAGCCATGCTGCGACCCCGCTTGGTGCCCAGGCACTGGCGCTTTATGCGCTGATGGAGGCAGCCGGCGAGGACGGGCTCGATTTCTCCGGCGTGATGAAGCTGATCAACGGGAAGCTTTAGATCTCGCTTCCGGACAGAGCCCCGGGCTTCATGGCGGCCCGAACTCAGGCCGTCGTTTACTTCCGCATCAACGCCCATCGGGTAATCAGGGCAGCGACAATCATCTCCAGCAATGCCAGCGGCAACGCAACAGCGACGATTTTCAGCGTTGCGAGATTCATGTTGAGCATGGCCAGCCAGAAGATGCCGAACACCCCTGCCCAGATCGAGGCCCCGGCCAGAATCGCCTCTTTGACGCTGTGCCCCCGCAGTGTCAGCCAGAGTGCGGAGACGGAGGTGGCAAAGAACAGGAGAATAATATCCCAAATGCCCCAGGCGAGAAAGACCGCCACATTCATGGGCGCTATATCGACAATGCCGGGAAACTCCGCCCGCATCATGGGCATGACGAAGACGAAATAGCGAAAAATCTCCGATGCGTTGATCCAGACCGCGTTGATAACCAATGCAAACACGAATGCACGCGTGAGAAAAACATTCTCACCAGCCAAAACTTTTTTCGATTGCGTGGCGTCAGGCTTTGCAGTCACGACCTTCGCTTTGGCGGCACAAAACGTTCAGGCGGCCGCTTCGGCCGGGATCTCTGCCAGCTTCTTCTTGAGCGCCCGCCTGATGGCGCGTGCGCGCAGGGACAATTCGTCCTCGCTGGCCTTGAGCAGATAGGCATCCAGACCGCCGCGGTGATCGACCGTGCGCAGCGCCGCTGCACTGACCCGAAGGCGGAAGCCTTGCGCCAATGTGTCCGAGCGGATGGTCACCTGGACCAGGTTGGGCCGGAACTCGCGCTTGGATTTCTTGTTGGAATGACAGACCTTGTGGCCGATCTGGCGATGGATTCCGGAAAGTTCACAGACGCGCGACATGGATGACGACCTGAATGATGCACCGGGGATACGCGCGCATAAAATACCCGCAGAAGGTGCCTGGCGGCCCCACCCACGGCTTTGCCGCCACCCGTGCCGGTGCGAAAAGCGAGCGGAGTGGGTAGCCGAAGCGCATTGCCCGGTCAAGCGGGCGATTGCAATCGGAGGCCGGCGTCAGCCGTTTTTCCGCTCGCGCTGCCTGCCTGGAACCACGGAGGCCCCCACAAATACAACGAAATGGGCGATTTGGGTCAGGATGGCATTGGCCAGCAGCATGGCCGCCATGCGGGCTTCGGGCACGTCGAGCACGCCCAGAAGGCTGACGCCGACCCCCAGCACCACCAGATCCTGTTTCGGCAGAAGCGGAATGCGGGTGATCAGCAATTCGGCCCCGATGAACAGCACCCAGACATATAGCGGTGCCTCGGGTATGATCACCGCCCATTGCGCGATCTGGAGAACATAATTGACCGCGAGCCGTCCGCCATGCAGGCCGGTTATGGCGCGCAGATCGGAAGCTGGCAGGCTCAGCACCCAGTGTCGCATTGCCAGCAGCGCAATGACCAGAAGCGCGGACAAGCTGGCCGCCAGCCCGATCTGCCAGCCCAGCGCACCGGCCGCGTCGCCTTCAGCCGCGCCCCCGAATCCGAAGCGCCGCAATTGGCCGCTCGCCAGCGCCCAGACAAAGAACAAGACCGTCGCGCCGGTCGACACCGCCGCCGAGAGGATGTTGACATCCTTGAGCGCATTCAGCACGGCTCCCGTATCGGCAAGGCCCCGCTGCCGCGCCCAGAGCGCGAAATAGGCCTCGCCCGACATCCCGAGCACGCCAAAATTCAAAACGCTCTTTTTCAGCAGAACCGGAAAATCGGCCAATGGACGCAGCGACCACAGCCGGTGATAGATCAGCGCCTCGCTGATCGGCAGCGTCAGATAACGCAATGCGAACAATATATAGAACCACAGATCGAGCGGCAGCGAGCGCCAGATCCTGTCCCAGCCAATCGCCTCGACCCGGATGAACAGCCATAGCGCAATCCCGGCCATGGCAAGGATGCGCAGAACCTGCCCCGCCCGCCGCCAGACCGGGGTCGCGAGCACGGCGCGCAATTTTTCCCAATGCGGTTTCATTGCCTGCAGCCAGGCCGCCATTGACGCCAATCCCTTCACCCCCGATCACGCCGCGCATGAACCATTCTCCCGGCGGATGCAAGCGCCGGGGGCCATCTCCCCTCCCCCCCGGTCCGATGCTTGACAGGGCGGGCCAGCGCGGGTTCCAGTCATGGCATTGCCCGCCGCGGAGCCGCTGCCCATGACTGCCATGCACGATCAGGCCCCCGGACCCGCCGGTAACGCATCCGTGTCGACACATGCCGGGCGCAAATTTGTGCAGGTTGATTTCGTCGCCGATGTGGTTTGCCCATGGTGCTATATCGGCAAAAGGCATCTGGAACTGGCGGCGGCGCTGGTGGTCGACGAAATCGATGTCGGTTTCACCTGGCGTGCTTTCGAGCTCGATCCCGGAGTGCCACAAGAAGGGTATGACCGGCGCGACTATCTCGCGGCCAAATTCGGTTCCGATCCCGCACGTCTGAAGGCCATGGCAGCGACAATCGAACACGCGGGCGCGCAGGTCGGCCTGAATTTGCGGCTCGACCGGATCCGCAGGCGCCCCAACACGGCCGATGCCCATCGCATCATCCATTGGGCAAAGCCCGGCAGGGGAGGCGAAAAGGGCCAATGGATGGCCTCGGAATTACTGTTTGCCGCCTATTGGCAGGCGGGCGCGGATCTGGGCGATCGGGTTCTGCTCGCAGCCATTGCGGGAGAGGCCGGGATCGAACCGGAATTCGCGCTCGCGCGGATGGAACAAGGGACCGATCTCGATGTCATCCGCGCAGAGCATGATCAGGCCAGTGCCATGGGTGTTCAGGGCGTGCCGGCCTTCATCTTCAACCGCAAGGCCATCATCACCGGCGCGCATCCGCCGGAAACCCTCGCCCGCGCCTTGCGCCAAACCGCGGAACAGAGGCACCATCCCGCCTGAAAAGATCCTGCATTCCGGACATCGAGGCCTGATCCCGGAATTTTTAAGTGCTTCGACTCCAACAAGTGGAGCATGTTCAAACGAAAACCGGCCTCGCCTTTTTCTGTACGCGCCTGGTCAACGAATTCTTTCAGAATTTGCGCTAAACT
Organism: Hyphomonadaceae bacterium; assembly: GCA_021731815.1. Lineage (GTDB taxonomy): Bacteria > Pseudomonadota > Alphaproteobacteria > Caulobacterales > Aquidulcibacteraceae > JAKFWO01. Next base: position 110,543 of record JAKFWO010000008.1, read on the forward strand.
TGCGCTGTTATGAACAAATGGCGGAAGTGAAGTGGCAGACCGGCAGCGGATTTCTGATTTGCATCTGTTGAAGCGGCGCTTCGCCGCCTGGTGGGAGGGCGAGCCCTTCGATCTCGACAGCGTGCGCGCGGAAATGGACACCCACGCCCCAATGGAGACTGCGCCGATGCCGATGCAGGTGGAACGCGTGCTTTCGCCGCGGCTCTCGGCGCTGGAGCTTGTCTGGGGTCCGGGGCGGCTCTTTCCCGGCGATGAATTGGACGAAAGCATGCTTGCGGCCGAAATTCTCGCGGCAGGAACCGAAGGGCCGCTGCTGCTGCTGGGCCCCGGCCTCGATGCACCGGTTCGTGGCTTCGCCAGTGCAGAGCGCGAAATCCATGTCCTGGAATGGCGGAGCGAGGCGATCGAAATCCTCGCCTCCCGAATGATCGGCAGCGGCTTTTCGGTGGAAGCCTTCGATCTCGAGCGCCTGCGGCTGGATCGCAGCTATGGCGGCGCCATCAGCATGGATTGCCTGATCCATACCGATGACAAGGTTCGCTTCTTCGCCCGATTGGCGCGGGCGCTGCCGGCCAATGCCATCTATGTCGCCAATGATTATGTCGGCGCGCCGGGAAAAAATATCGAGACGGCCTTCGCCTCGGCCTTTGCCGAGCCGCAGCCAGGCTCCGAAAGCGATATTCGCCAGATCGCGGAATCCGCAGGCTTTGAGACCGAGCGTGTCGAGGATGTCGGCGCTACGGTCATGCAGGCGGCGCGCTCGGGCTTCATCCGGGTGTCGGAAAATATGGAATCCCTGTCGGGTGCGCTCGCCGGGCCCATCGGTGTCGCGCGGACCCATGAAGTGGCGTGGGAAGTGGAAGCCTGGCGCGCCCGGCTCGAATTGCTGGGCAGCGGCCGCATTCAGGCCCGGCGCTTCTTTTTTCGGCGAACGGCGACCACTTCTGCCTGAGCTGACCCCCAATATTTCCGTTCCGTCAGAGCAAAATGCCGATGATATGAATCATCTGATTTGCTCTATTTCTCTGTTGTCGCATCGCTTTTGCCGAAAATCGGTTCCCGCTTTTCGGCGCGATGGGCTGGTGTCTTCACCGCATCGTGTGCGCTGCTGCGCAGCAAGCGAATTGCGACGCGCCGGGATTTGTCGTCCAACGGGGTGAGATATTTCGCGGGGTGGGCTTCGCCCCGTCCTTTCGCCATCCGGATTTCAAGTGTTGCGTGAAACGCCCCAGAACGCGCGCGAAGCGCCCGACATTTTGCGCGAAGCGCCAGCGACCGTAAGCGGGACAATTCGTGCCGCACCGGATCCGGCCCCTGAACCCGCATTGCTTCCCATCGAAACGCGCGCGGCAATGCTCGCCCGCAATTTTGCTGCCGCCTCCTCCCGGGTCACTCCGCGCCGCGCGACCGGCACCGGTTACGTCATCCATCTGGGTCTTATCGGGCTGTGGACCGGCCTGCTGGCGCTCGGTCTGGTGCTCGACGGGCCCTTCGCATGGTCGACCGGCCTGGTTTATCTGACCTATGACACGGCGTTGCTGGTCATCACCGGGATGCTGACCATCAATCTGTGGAAACCGCGCGCCGCACCGGCAATCGCAGCCTCGGCCACCCGGGATGCGTCCGCCCGACCCGGCCTCGCCGTCATTGTCGCCGCCCATAATGAGGCGGGGATACTGGCTGCCAGCCTGCGCGCCCTCGCCGGTCAGAGCGACCCGCCCGAATGCATCCTGCTCGCCGATGATGGTTCGAGTGACGACACCGCCGCCGTTCTGTTGCGCGAGTTCGGCCTGCGCCAACCTGAACCGGGCGCGATTTCAGGTCCGGCACCTGGACTGCCCGCCTTGCGCTGGCTGCGTCTTCCGCATGGTGGAAAGGCGCGCGCGCTCAACGCTGCCCTGGCTCTGATGAATGAGGAGGTCATTCTCACCGTCGATGCCGACACGGCCCTTGCCCCCAATTCGCTGGGCGAGATCCGCGCCGCCTTTACTGCCGATCCGCAATTGGCGGCGGCGACCGGGGTTCTGATCCCCGTCTGCGGAAAGGGGGTGGTGAGCACATTGTTCCAGCATCTGCAAACCTATGAATATATACGTAATTATGTCTCGCGTTACGCCTATATGCAGATCGGGAGCCTGTTATTGGTCTCGGGTGCCTTCGCGGCTTTTCGGCGCGCACCTTTGCTGGCGGTCGGTGGCTTCGACCCTGAATGCCTGGTCGAGGATTACGAGCTGATCCACCGGATGCACCGTTATTCGGTCGACCATGGTCAGGACTGGCGCATCGCGGCCATCGGCTCCGCCCATGCACATACGGATGTCCCGGACCGCCCGCTGAAATTCCTGCGGCAGCGGCGACGCTGGTTTGCCGGCTTTCTGGAAACCCAATATTGGCACCGCGACATGATCGGCAATCCACGCTTTGGAATGCTCGGCCGCCTCATCCTGCCCATCAAGGCCTTCGATACGATGCAGCCGATTTTCGGGCTGACAGCTTTTCTGTTGCTGGGCTATTTTCTGCTGGTCGGGCAATTGAAGGCCGTGGCCTTCGTGCTGATCGCCATGCTGGTCAAGATCCTGATCGATCTCGCCTTTCATGCATATTCGATCCTGCTTTATCGCCGCTGGACGGGGATGCGGGTGGCGATCGCACCGGCACTGGCGTCGTCCTTTATCGAGCCCTTCACCTTCCAATTGCTGCGCCATTCAGGTGCAGCATGGGGCTGGCTCGCTTTCATCCGTGGCCGACGCAATTGGTGAGCGCGTCCCCTTACATCCGGGTAAGCCAGATCTCGGTTTCGCGTTCGACATAGGTCCATTCTTCCGTGGCCCGCAAGCGCCGGACCAAATCGCGAAACGCATCACTCTCACTGGCGGCGAACTCAAACCAGGTAAGGAAGTCATATTCCGCCCCCAGATCCCGGCCGTGATGGAGCTGGCGGGCAATACCCGGCAAATAATCGAGGCCGATTGGCGTATGGTCGGAGCGCTGATAAATGGCGCGGCGTTCGTCCTGGGCCAGTCCCCACCATTTGGCGGATTTGGTGATCGGGATCAGCACCGCAATATGGCTGTCCTCACGCCCGAGGCCCGCCTGCCGGGCCTGCATGCTCTGGCGTTCGGTCGCGATCGTGTAGCGCAGATTGCTGACAACGGCATTGAGCGACCATTGGCAGGTGGAATCAGGCCCCGAATCGTCGATCCGCAGGAATTGCGCGGGCGCGAGCGACGGCCCCATAATGCCGGTCATCGAATCGATGCGCCATTGCCCGGAATCCCCGGCCCCGTGAAACCACACGGGCTTGCCGATCGGCGCGCCCGCCGGCAGCGACGAACGGACGGGATTTGACGTCACGGGATTCTCCGGCATAAAGTTCCAAACTCTCCGGTATCGGGCGAAAATTCTAATTCGTCCCCAGAGCCGGCGCATTCGGGACCGTCGTCGCAGGTTCCGGCGTTCCCGCCAAAGCGGTCTCTTCCACGGGCGCGGGCGCATTGAGTGCGTCATCGATTCGCCACCCGATCACCGCCGCACCGTCTGTCCCCAGCGGCACGACAGGAAGGTCATCAATACGCACGCCAAATGCCCCGCCATCGGGTGACGTCAGCCGCCAACCCGCGCCCAATTGCGGGGTCAGCGTTTCGCCGGGCCGCATCACGCGTGCGAGATAGACCACGCCATCGGGCCCGCGCGCTTCGAGAAAGGCCGGCCGCAATACCGAGATTTCCAGCACCCGCCGCGAATAATCCGCTCCGGCCGACACCACTTTCGGCGCAACCGGGGCAAGGATTGTCGTCTCATTCCCGTTGTTGGGGCTTCCGTCATCGACCACAACAGAATAGCCGACAAAGCCCACGACCCCCAGAAAGGCTGCGACCGCCAGCAGCGCCTGCGCAGGCGCGCCCTTGCGGCTGCCCTCCGTTCGCGCTTCCGGCGTCACTTCGCGCGCCAGAGCGAGCAGGCCCGATTCCGAGCGCAGGCGATTGACCACGATATCAGGCTGAAGCCCCAGAAATTCCGCATAGGCCTTGGCATAGCCTGTCCCGAATCCGCGCGGGATGGCCTTGATATTCATTTTTTCGAGCGCATCCAGATGATCGGATGGGATCCGCGTCCGCTCGGTGGCCTGATCGAGCGAGATCCCCAATTGCTCCCGCCTTTGCCTGAGCATTGGTCCGATTCGCACTTCATCCTCCCGGCCTGGCTCGACGACCACCAGCAGCGGCAGCGAACCCGATACAGGGGCTGAAGGCGATGGCGTTGACGCGGACCGTGCAAATTCCGCGCCGCCGGCTGAAGATTCCATGCCGATCCTCGAAGGAAGATGGGCAGGAACATGATCGGGTGAAGGAGTGCGGGGCGCGTCAAATTTGCCGGCCGCGATCGCTTCCGAAAGGCTGTGCAGCGCGGATTGCGGGCCCGCGGCACGCGCTTCATCTGTCGGATATACTTCTTCGATCGCGCCGCTCATAGCGACATCGCCTTTCCGCGAAAACGTTCCGACATGGGACGAGGGCATCAATCGGAGGAACACAGGACGATTGGCACCACTTTACCAAACTGAAGCTTCACCAAACCAACATTTCCGGAGAAAAACGCCTCAATTCACTGACCAATCCGGGCCCTGACCATTCCGGTTTCCGCTTGTTCCGGATTCCGGTCAATTCTGGTCCCGAAAATTCTGCCCGCCCGGTGCCTCGCCATTTTCGTGCAAGATTCACGCCCCTGCGAAAATTCTAGCGAATGCCGCGCGGTTATCAACCAATTAAATCATCGCTCCAAACTCTTTCGCGAGATTTAACAGAATGGGTCGAAGGGATGCTTCCGGCGAGGACAGAAGTGGCAGAATCGCGCCCGCTGCGCACCCGGCATCGAGGGAGCGTGTCAGCCGCTTCACAGGACCGATGCTCGACGCCGGCATCGAGAGATTGGAAAATCCCAATGCAATAAAGGCCATGGCTTCAAGCGGATGACCGGCGGCCTCGCCACAGATGGAAATCGTGATCCCGGCTGATTCGGCCGCAAGCCGGGTCGCCCGCAGAAACGACAATGCGCCAGGCGACAGGATGTCGTAGCGGTCGGCCACGCGCGGATTGGCCCGGTCGGCTGCAAAAAGATATTGCATGAGATCGTTCGTGCCGACCGACAAAAACTGGGCGCGGTCTTTCAGCGCCGGGATCTGCCAGAGAAAGGCGGGTGCCTCCACCATCGCGCCGACCCGCAGGGCCGAGGGACGGGGCTTGCCCATTCTTTCCGCCCAATCCGCCTCCTTTTCGAGCAGCGCGCGCGCAGCATCGAATTCGGCAAAATTGGCCACCAGCGGAAACATCACGGACAATTCCCGCCCCGCCGCTGCCGCGACCAGTGCCCGCAACTGGCGCCGGAACAAACCAGGCCGGTCGAGCGTGATGCGAATCGCCCGCCAGCCCAAAGCCGGGTTTTCCTCGCGCTCGCCATGGAGATAAGGCAGGACCTTGTCGCCCCCGAGATCGAGGGTGCGGAACTGCACGGGCTTGCCCTCGGCCTTGTCGATCGCCTGTGAATAAAGCGCAATCTGGTCTGAAAGCCGCGGCAGGGAATCGGCGATCAGGAACTGAAACTCGGTGCGGAACAGCCCGATCCCTTCGGCCCCCGAATCCGCCAATTGATCGAGATCCATCGAGAGCCCGGCATTGAGCATCAAATGGATCCGCCGGCCATCGAGCGTCACGGCAGGCTCGTTGCGAATCAGCGCGAATTCGGCCCGGGCGGCCTGTTTCATCGCCACACGTTCACGGAAAGACGCGACAATTTCGATATTCGGGCGCATATGCACCCGGCCTTGTTCAGCGTCCACGAGCACGAGATCGCCTGGCTCAACATGGCGCAGTAAATCCGGCAGCCGCCCGATAAATGGCCCGCCCAAAGCCCGCGCCACGATCGCGGCATGGGAGGTTGGTCCCCCCTCCTCCGTCAGCACCGCGAGAAACGCGCCCTGCCCGTAATCGAGCAATTCGGCCGCCGAGAGGTCGCGTGCGACGAGAATGGCATCTTCGGGCAGGGAGTTGCGGTCGATCACCGCCCCCGACAGAATGCGCAACAGCCGGTTGTCGATCGATTCCAGATCCTGCAACCGGTCGCGCAGATAGGGGTCGCGTGCATTTTGAAGCCGGGCGCGGTGTTCGTTGCGTACCCGCTCGACCGCAGCTTCCGCCGCAAGGCCGGCACGGGCGGCCTCGATCAGGCGCCGCGCCCAGGACGTATCCTCGGCCAGCAATTTCTGGGTTTCCATCACATCGCGCACAATTCCGGGTGCGCGCGGCCCGACATCGGTCAGGATGGCATCGAAATCGGCCGACAATGCCGCCAGCGCATCGACGAGCCTTTGCTCCTCCCGCACCGGGTCATCGGAAAACAGGGCCTGGGGTGGCGCGATCGGGGCATGCATCACCACGCGCCCGATTGCCAGCCCCTCCACAAAGACGCGGCCATCCAGCTGTTCGGGCCGCGACAATCGGGTTTCAATGTCACCAAAACGCGCCTCGGCCAGCAGATTTCCCGCCGACACCACTTCGGCGAGCACGGTGGCGGTCGTCTGAAGCGCTTCGACCTCGTCCTCGGCATAATGGCGCTGCGCGCGGTTCTGGACGACCAGCACCCCGAGCGGGCGCCCGCCACGCAGAATCGGCACGCCGAGAAAGCTCTGATAGGGATCTTCACCGGTTTCGGGCCGATAGCTGAAGGCCGGGTGATGACGCGCATCCGACAGATTGACGGGCTTGGCCGAAGTCGAGGCAAGCCCCACCAGCCCCTCGCCCTTGCGCAGGCGCGTGGTGTGGACCGCGCTGCGATCGAGCCCCTCGGTCGCCGAGAGTTCCATCTCCTCGGCCCCGGTGCGCAGATAGATCGAGCACACATCCGCCACCATGGTCGAAGCGATCATGGCCACGATGCGGTCGAGCCGCTCCTGTGCCCCGATATCCTCGGCCATCAGCCCGCGCAATTTGCGCAGCAAAAGCCGGGCACTTGCGGTGAAACTGGCAGGGGGCGGCCCCATAAGCGGACTTTCTTCGGGATCGGGTTGCAGGATGAGACTGCAGGATCAGACTGCGGGATCAGACTGCGGGATCAGACTGCGGGATCAGACTGCGGGATCAGACTGCGGGATCAGGACGGGAAATATCTGGCGCGGGCGCGTGGAGGGCATCCGGGGCGCTCGCTTGCCCTTACCTTGCCCGATGCGGTTTCGATAGCGGAAAAGAATTTACTACTGCACCCCGGCGCGTGAGTGCCAAAAATCCGGGCACGGATGGACGAATGTCAACACGCCGAACAGGGATAATCCGGTTCAGCCCCGGCCGGGATCGGACGCGTCGAGTTCGAACGCCGAATGGAGCGCGCGCACCGCAAGCTCGGTATATTCGGAGGCCACCAGCACGCTGATCTTGATTTCGGACGTCGCAATCGCCTGAATATTGATATTGCGGGCCGCCAGCGCCTGAAACATCGTGCGCGCGACGCCCGTATGGCTGCGCATGCCGACCCCGACCACCGAAACTTTTGCTACATCAAGATCGGCTGTCACCTGCTCGAAATCGATCGCCTCCCGCCCGTCCTGCAAGGTGGCCAGCGCCAGTCTCACGTCCTTTTCAGGCAAGGTGAACAACAGATTCTGGCGGTTTTCGGTGCGGGCCTGGCTTTGCACGATCATGTCGACATTGATCCGCGCATCCGCCAGACGCCCGAAAATATCGGCCGCAATTCCGGGGCGATCGAGCACGCCGAACAGTGAGATCCGCGCCTCGTCCCGGCTATAGGCGATGCCGCTGACCACACGTTGTTCCATCATGGGATCTTCCTCGCAGACCAGAGTGCCGGGATTGGGTTGGCCCGGCTCGACAAAACTCGACAGGACCCGCACCGGAACCCGCCAGTTCATGGCCAGTTCCACCGAACGCGTCTGTAACACCCGCGCGCCCAGCGACGCCATTTCCAGCATTTCTTCATAGGAAATGCGGTCGAGCCGGCGGGCCCTCGCGACGATGCGCGGATCTGTCGTATAGATGCCATCGACATCGGTATAGATGTCGCAGCGTTCGGCCTTGAGGGCAGCGGCCAGCGCCACCGCCGAAGTGTCGGACCCGCCGCGGCCCAAAGTGGTTATCCGTCCTGTTCCCGTGACCCCCTGGAATCCCGGCAGGACGGCGATCTCGCCTTCATCCAAAGCGCGCAACAGGTCGGGGGCCTCGATCCGGTCGATGCGCGCACTGCCATGGGAATCATCGGTGAGAACCGGCACCTGCCAGCCCTGCCAGGAACGCGCCGGCAGCGCGATCCGCCGCAAGGCGAGTGCAAGCAGCCCGCTCGTCACCTGCTCGCCGCTGGCGCAGACCACATCATATTCGTCGTCGAAGGCGGGGCCGATCAGAGCGCCGCCTGCCGCCTCGCGGGCAAATTCCACCAGCCGGTTGGTTTCCCCCGACATGGCCGATACCACAATGGCGAGGCCGGTCCCCGGTTGACGTTCGGCCGCAACGAGGCGTGCCGCGCGTGCCAGACGCGCCACATCGCCGACCGAAGTCCCGCCAAATTTCAACACGAGACGCGCCATCGCCCGCCGCTCCGCCAGCTTTTCCTGACCCGGATTGAACCGAATCTCACCCGCTCAGGCCCGGGCGCGCAGAAGCGTGGGTGTTAGCGGTGGGCAGTCGCGAAAGCAATGAAGCCGTCAGGGAATTTTGGCAGCGAGACCGGGGCGCTGGATCATATGACCGCTTGCGGCATTGGTGCGCGGCTCCACAGGCGGCGAATTTACCCGCTATTCAGCCCGCACGGCTTCAGGGGCGGCGGGGCCAATCAATCCCGGCGAAAGCGGGACTTTCCGGCCTTGTTCTGCCCTGCCTTGTTCTGCCCTGCCTTGTTCTGCCCGGCCTTGCTCCGCCCGTCGGGCGAAAAATCGCGCACTGCCGCGTCATGGCCCGAGCGCGCGGACGCGAAGCTCAGTGCCAGCAAGCCGCCACCCACCAATGCGGTCAGAAACGCGCCAGCCGCCACGGCGACATAAGCGTGCCCCGACAGAATAACCCCGCTGCGGCGCGCAATCATCTCGACCAGCACCAGTGCGCCGAGTGTCAGGACAAAAGCGAGGATCAGCACGAAGCGCAATGGCCGCTTCATGATGCTGTTCCCCGCCCTTTCGCTTGCCCCGCTTCGGCCCTGTGCGGCTTGTGACGCATCAGGGTCTATTTCTGTTTCCACTGGCCGGTAGAATCTTTCACAAACACACCGGCCGGCAGCCTTTCGATGATGGATCGTGCCGCCACCTGGCCGGCATCATCCACACTTTGTCCATTGGCTTCGGCAATTCCGGTATAGGCGGATCGACGCAAGGCATTGATCTCGTTAAGTACGCGCTTGAGTTCGACATCATTATTGGGCTTGACGAAAGCGGCATAGCCATCCGCTTGTTCGCCGATGATCCCGGCCTCGCGCGCCGCCCTGAATTTCTGGCCCGTGACCTCATCAGCGGCGAAGGCAGACATGCCGAAACCCGAAAACGCCATGGAAAACCCGATCGCCAGTGCTGTGAAAACACGGCGCAGGGTGAATATATTTGAAGTCCGACTGGTCATCGTGTTTTCTCCGATCACTTAGAAGATATTGGGATTGGCGGCGATGGCCTTCTTTACATCTTCTTCCATTTTGACCAGAACTTCCTGGCTGATCCTGGCATTGATGTTCAGATTGATTTCGATCGGCTTGTCGCCGCCCGCCAGACGCACCGTCGGCGAGCACGCAATGAGCGCGGCACCGGCAGCAGCGATCATGATGATACGCATTTCATTCTCCTCTTTCGCCGCCCCGGGCGACCGAACCACATTCTTCCTTCTGTTCCATACCCCATTCATGGCCCGGCGTTAACGCCTTTATCCGCCGGCTTTTTGCCCGCCTCTTCCTCGCGGAGCTGGCGGAGCAGGTCTTCGCCGATCGATTTGGCCGTTGTTCCGCGCGATATTTGCTCGGCTACCCTGAACCCTCTCTGAATGTCGCCGACATTGAAATTGCTGGTCATGCTATATTTCAGCGGCAGATTATCGAACAGCGCATTGCCACGCCCCGACAAATTAAGGTTCAGCGTCAGATCGCCGGTGAGATCGCCATTGATTCCGACACTTATCTTTTTATAAGTGAAATCCTTGAGACCCTGAAAGGCCAGTTCGCGCTCGGTGGGCAGGCGCGGACCAAAAAAGCCATAGCGGCGGGGGCCCGTGGGCCCGATCGTCCCGGCGGGGCGGCTGGATAACAGGTCGAGCGTGACCGGATCGCCCTGCAATATACCGTTTTCGGCGCTGACTACCCCATTGACGATCCGCGTTCGCGTACCCTGAATTTCCACGGGCAGCAGGCCCGAGATCGCCCCCGTGGCTTTCCAGTCCCTGATTTCGAGGAGATCGAGCAATTCCTGCAATTCCACGCCTTCGACGACCAAAGGAAAGCGCAGGATCGGCGCGGCATTTGGGTCCGCAGCCGCTTCACCCGCCGCCGGCGCAGCCAAGGGGGCGACCGCGTTTTGCAGCGTCAGCGCGCCGCTCGCCACCGGGATGCGGGCTGATTCGATCAACAGGAACGGCGTGGCAATGCCGGCTCCGGGATCGGCCGGCCGGATGGAATAGGCAATCTCCACACCCTCGATCGGCAGTCCGGGATTGAGGGTGCCGATGGTCAGCTTCTGGGCCGGCGCAGAGGTGAGCGTGAAAATGTCATCAAATTTCAGAATGGTACCGAGGCCGGTTACCGGCCCGGTCGCCAGATTGGCAAACGCGAAATCACGCAATGCGATCTGGCCTGCGCCGGTTACCGGGGCATCAGGCCCCCAGGTGAAAGTGAAATCGGCCTCGGCCTCGCCGGCGGCATCATTGATCTGACCGGCGAGAATCGGGGCAAGGGTCCGCGGTTGTGTTCCGCCGCGTTCGAAACGCAAGGCACCGCTGCGCAGATCGGCCCGGCCGGTTCCGGCGGCGAGATCCGAACGCACCACAAATTCTCCAAGCCCGATCCCCCCGGAGCGCGGGGCGAAACTGGCTGAAAAATCGTCGCCAGCCAATTCGCCCGAGCCCGCTGCAAGAATGGGAGCGAAATTGGACGGCGCGGCGATGTCGTGAATGGTTCCGGAAAGCGCCGGCAATTGCACACGAATCTTGTTTTCGCGTGCTTCCCCCAAAGGCGACGCGTCGAATTTCACCGCGCCATCCGCCATGCGGAACGCCAGTTTTTCGCCCGCGAGGGCAATTTTCTCGCTCGCCCCAAAGGCGCGCCATTGCCCGTCCGGCGTGGCGAGCGCGTTGACCGTGCTGATGCCGGCGCGAATACGCGTTTGCGGATCCAGCAGCGAATTCCCCTCGCCAAAAACCTCCGGCGCGAGAATGACCGTGCGCACGCCATTTCCACCGGCCTCGAATCGCAGATCGAGCATCGGGATCCGCATCGTCCCGGCAAACAGGGGGGCCCCGGACCGATCGTCTGCCGCATCGCCCTGTTCTTCGGCCGAACCCAATCGCAAAGGTGCCGAGAGACCGGAAATACGAAATCCGCCGCCCGCGCCGCCCGCGCCGCCATGCACCAGCCCCGCGGGGTCGGCACATAATCGGGCGGCAAACGCACCGACATGGGCGATCGCGGCATCGGCCGCTTTTGCGGAAACCGGCAGGCAGCCATTTGCGGGCGTAAAGCGCCATGTGTTTTCGTCGAGCTGCACTTCGCCGTCCAGCAACAAGGAGGCCCCGTCGATCCGCACAGAATAGATTTCCCCGGAAAATTGCGCGGGGGCTGCGCTGATCCTTACTACGCCTCCGCCGGGACCTCCATTCTGCCCGTTGCCTTTCCAGGTGAACCGGATATCGCCCGATTGCAGCGCCAATTGATTGGCCGCATCGCCGCGCGAGTGATAGGTCAGGTCGAACACAGCCTCGGCCGCCCGCCGGTCGATGACGAGCGAATTGGCGACAAGATTCAGGAACGGCGCGCCGGGCCCTTCGACCCGCAAAGCATGGGCACCACCCAATGCCATTTCGCCGGAATTGAGGAGCAGATAAGGCTGGGAACCCTGGTCGCCGGAGGGCGCGAGCATCGCACGCAAGCCCGAACCGGAAGTGAACGTCAATAGCTCATCGAGGGTCAGCCGCCAGCCTGATTCCCGGCCATTGGTCCCGATTCCGACCTTCCCCTTTAAACGCGCGCCCGAGGCCAAAGCCGCAATACCTGCCGCACGCCATTCGCGCAACTCGCCGGCCAGCGGTTCCGGCAATCCGATGGCGAGGGCTCGGTCGATCGCCGCCATCACCGGCGCGCTTTCGGAATGCGCCTCGGAATCGAGGGAAAAATCCAGTTCCCCCCGCAGCCGGTCGGTACCGATCCCGTCCACGCCGAAACCGAGGCGACTGGCAAAGGCCGGAAGAATTCCTGCCTTCGCATCGGTGCCGGGCACGAAGGCCCCGAACCGTCCTTGCCACAGCCCATTGACGCCCTGAATGCCCTCTCCGCGCGGTGCGAGCGCCAGATTTCCGGTCAATCCCTGAAAATATGCACCATTGGCAAAGCGCAGGGTGCCTGCGGCGATATCGGCCGCCACCTTCCAGCCGGCAATCCCGGGCGGAGCCGAATCCGCGGCCGCACCGGCAGGCACGAATTGCGCGCCAAGATCGCGCAATTCCACCACGAGGTCACGCGCCTCGAGCCCGGCCTGTTCGATCCGGGCGAGCTTCAGGGCACCGGAACCATCAAATCCCTTGTCGTGCATGCGAAAGCGGCCGGATAATTGTCCCTTTTCGGCACGGAAACCGGGCGCGAATGCGCCGCCGAGCTCGATCGCGAAGGTTCCGCTGGTCAATTCCGAAGTCATCTCTGCGGTGAATGCGTAACCCGCCAGATCGCCGCGCCAGTCGCCGAGTGACAATGCGGTGCGTCCGCTCTTGCCGGAAACGATCAAGGGCTTCGCCCCACCCCCATTGATTTCCACATCGAGCGCAACGACCCCTGCGGGGGTCGAAATCTCGATCCGCCCCTCGCGCAAGCGAATGGGCGGCGGTGGCTTTTTCTCGCCCGAGGGTTTGGGCTGCAATTTCTCGAGCCCGTTAAGATCAACCCCCCCCGCACCGATATCGAACCGGATCACCGGGCGGTCGAGTTCGATGGCCGCAATTTCCGGCGAAAAAGCGTCTCGCCAATTGAACAGAACGGTAGCGCCGGCCAGGCTGAGCGCTTCCTCGCCACCTTGCGACAGACGCAGGCCTTCCACCTTCACGCCGGAGAAATCGAGCCGGCTGATTTCGAAATCACCCCTCAGGCCCTTGTCCTTCAGCCAATTGCGAACCAGTGTCTCAGCAATGGGCTGGCGCAGGGACGCGCCGAGCGCGACAAGGCCCGCCGCGGACACAAGCGTTATCGCTGCAAAGCGCCCACCACGACCCCGCATGCGCGGGGCCATTGAAATCTCGGAAGAGACCTCGGTCTCGCTGCGGGCCAAGAAGATTCCTCCACGCGCGTTACAATTCTGTTCCGGACTTGTGTCCCAAACACATGAACACCGGTTACACGGGCACCAATTACACGGGTACCGGTTACACGGGCACCAATTACACGGGTACGACAGCCCCTGACCTGCGCGTCAGAAGCCCGCGCCACACATTTGCGTCTGCCCTTTCATCGCGACCAGGGCTATTCCAGCGAACTTGCGGCGCTTGTCTCGCAAGAGTCAAAACAACCTCCGCTGAATATGGCGATCGGGGCTGCAATTTGCACGGCCAAATTCTGGCACATTTGCATGACGTTTTGCTAGAGCAGCAGCCGAACCGCACCCTTCGAGGCCATCATGATCCCGCGCTCCGACATTGCCGAAAACTCCTTTGCCTTCGAAACCGAGTCATTGGTGAAGCCGACCGGCTTTCGCGAATATGATGCCCGCTGGGTGCTGATGCGCCATGAAACCAAGGGCAAGACCCATCTCGCGGAGATCAATCTGCTCGGCGTGCAGGCGCTGGGGCGCGGGCTCGGCGCGCTGATCCGCGAAAAAAACGTGCCGCCGCAGATCGTGGTCGCCCATGATTTCCGCGCATATTCCATGGCCGTAAAACAGGCGCTGGTGCTGGGGCTGATGGAAGCCGGGCTCGGGGTCACCGATATCGGCCTTGGCCTGTCGCCGATGGCCTATTTTGCGCAATTTGCGCTTGATATCCCGGCGGTGGCGATGGTGACCGCCAGCCATAATGACAATGGCTGGACCGGGGTCAAAATGGGAATCGACCGGCCCTTGACCTTTGGGCCGGAGGAAATGTCCCGGCTGCGCGACATCGTGCTTTCCGATGCTGCCCCCGCACCGGGCGGTGGCAGCTACCGCAGGATTTCGGGCTTTCGCGAGGATTATCTCGCCGAAATCACCCGGAATGTGAAACTCTCCCGCCCGATCCGGGTGGTGTGCGCCTGCGGCAATGGCGCGGCGGGGGCCTTTGCCCCCCAGGCCCTGCGCGCCATGGGTGCCGATGTCGTGGAGCTCGATACTGCACTCGACTGGAATTTCCCGCGATATAATCCCAATCCCGAAGATTCCGGAATGCTGCATGCCATGGCGGCAGCGGTCAGGGAATCGGGCGCGGAACTGGCGCTCGGATTCGATGGCGACGGCGATCGCTGTGGTGTGGTCGATGACGAAGGCGAGGAGATTTTTGCCGACAAGATGGGCCTGTTGCTGGCCCGCGATCTCGCTCCGGTTCATCCGGGTGCGCTGTTTCTGGCCGATGTCAAATCCACCGGCCTTTATGCGACCGACCCGGTGCTGGCCGCCCATGGCTGCCGGGTGGAATATTGGAAGACCGGCCATTCTTATATGAAGCGGCGTGCGCATGAGACCGGGGCGCTGGCCGCATTCGAAAAATCGGGCCATTATTTTCTCAACGCGCCCTTGGGAAGGGGCTATGACGACGCGCTGGTGGCAGCGGGTGCGATCCTCCGGATGCTCGACCGGGCGGGCGGGAAAAAGCTCTCCGAATTGCGCAAGGCGCTCGCGCCGGCCTTTACCTCGCTCACCATGTCGCCCTTTTGCGCCGATGAGGTCAAATACGAGGTTCTTTCCCGTATTGAAGAGGAATATCAACAGCTTGCTGATGCAGGCGGCGAGATCCTCGGCCGGCGGATCGTGGCTGTCAACCGGGTCAATGGCGTGCGGCTCGGCCTGTCGGATGGCTCCTTCGTGCTGGTCCGGGCCTCGTCCAACAAGCCGGAACTCGTGGTGGTGGTCGAGAGCATGCAAAGCGCGGAGGACATGCGTGCATTGTTTCATGGCGAGGTGAAGCCGCGACTTGCCCGATATCCGGAGATCGGGTCCTATAATCAGGAAATTTGATCGAATTCGATTGCATATATCGAACATTTGTCGAACATAGCATGTCCGAATCAGCTTTACACTGTTCCTGATTCGGTCCAAATTCGTGCAATGGTCGCACGAGGCCAGGCGAGATCGCATGATGGACAACAGAGTATGGTTCTGCGTGCTGGCGATCGCAGCAATTTTGCCGGTGACCGGATGTCGAAAGGCTGAAACCGTGACCAATCCCCCGGTGCCTTCAGAATCTCCGGCATCTCCGGACGCCCCGGCCGCGCCAGAGCCCCTCTCCCCGGCCCGGTTCGAGGGAAAATGGAACATCCTGACCCTCGACGGGGCTTCCTTGCGCCGCTTCTCCGAGGCCGATCCCGCGCCCGGAATCGTTTTCGACCAGGGCCGGGTCAGCACCTATACGGGCTGCAATTCGGGCGGCAATGACATTGAATGGTCGGCGCGCGGCTTCAAGGCAACAGGCCTCCTTGTGAGTACCCAGATTGGATGCGGCGAACTGACAGAACAAGAGGGTGTAATCTATGCGATCCTGCAAGGGGCGACAATCGAGCTTGCGAACAATGTCCTCACCTTGCGCTCGACCGACCATGTCATGACACTGACCCGCCCTTGAAGGACGGGCCCGGGGCGGGCACCAGGCTCGGTGTCAGCGCGTGGTGGCAGCTTGTCGCTCCAGATGGGCGATGAACCCCGATTGCGGCGCAAGACGTGGCAATTGCAGGCCGATATGCATGAGCGACGCGCCATCTGCCAGAATTCCGGACCGGAATGCTGCGAGGGCCGGCCCTGCGGCTTGGCCACCCGACCCCGGCCAGACGAGAGAAAGGCAATAGTGCGCCTCGGGATCAAGCCCTTCCAGCCGCAGGCGCCCCGGCAGGCCCGCCACCTGTTCGCGCAGCAGAAAATGGAAAACCAGGGCCTCCGCGCCATCTCCCGCCCACATCATGAAGCTGTGCTCATGGTCGGGCGATGGCAGATCATGACGCCGGCCGTGATGCAGCAGGACACGAAAGCGCTTGTGCAGGGCAATGCCGGCAGCCAGTTCGCGGGTCTCGTCGGGCCCAAGGGCGCGCAGATCGGCCTCCACCCCGAAATGCCCGCCAAGCGCGCTCGCCACCCGAAGTCCCATGGACAGCGTCCGGCCGGTGATATGGCAGGAAGCGGGGCCGACATGCGCACCCATCAGCTCGGGCGGAAAGAACAGCGAGAATCCGCGCTGGATCTCAAGGCGGTCGAGCGCGTCATTGCTGTCCGAGGTCCAGACCCGGTCGGTAAGCGCGAGAATGCCGAAATCGGCCCGTCCCCCGCCCGAGGCGCAGGTTTCAATTTCGACCGTCGGGAAGGCCGCGCGCAGGCGCGCCAGCAATTCATAAAGGCCCAGCACATGGGCACGCGCGCCGGGGCGTCCATCGGAATTACCGGGATGGCTGAGCTCGCGATTCATGTCCCATTTGAGATAATCGATCGCATGGGCGTCCAGCAAAGCGGAAATCTGCGCAAAGATGTGGTCCCGGATTTCGGCGCGGCCAAAATCCAGCACCAATTGATGGCGAAATTCGAGCTGCGGATTGGGCGGTGCGGCCAGCACCCAATCGGGATGAGCGCGATATAGATCGCTGTCGGGATTGACCATTTCGGGTTCGACCCACAGGCCGAATTCCATGCCGAGCGCCTTGACATGGGCGATCAGGGGGCCGAGCCCTTCGGGGAAGATCGAAGGGTCCACCTGCCAGTCCCCGAGCCCGGCGCGATCGGAGCGGCGGTTGAGAAACCAGCCGTCATCGAGCACGAAACGCTCGATTCCGAGGGCGGCCGCGCGTTTGGCAAGATCCATCAGCATCGCACGATCATGCCGGAAATAAACCGCCTCCCAGGTGTTGTAATGCACGGGACGGGGTTTTGCCCGCAATCGGGAATGAACGGGACGGGCGCGGAGATGGCCATGAAAACAGGCGCGAATCCCGTTCTGCCCGCGATCGCTCCAGGCGGCAAACAGGGTGGGCGTGCGGTAATGGGCCCCGGGTGCCAGTTTCATCTCGCCCGGGAACCATAATTCGCCCATTTGCAAGCTCGCGCGGCCATCGGCGAGGGTCTCGATTGCGAGCCGATGATTGCCACTCCAGCCCAGATGCAGGCCGATGACTTCCCGCCCGTCGGCGCTTTCGAGCAGGAAGCCGGGAAACGCATCATGGGAAGTCCGGCCCCGCCGGTTCTCGCGCGACCAGATACCGGGCGGGCGCGCAAAGCGCGATCGCTGGAATTCCAGAGCCCAGCGCCCCTCAAAAGCGACGATAAAGTCGAGCCAGGGCGGAATCGGCAGAACGGGAGCCGCACACCATTCCAGCGCAAGGGATGTGGTGCCGTGATTGATGATTTCGGTGGCGGCCTCCAGCACGTCGCCGACGGGGTCGAGCCGCAAATGATGCACGAGCCCGATGCCACTATGGGGATCATTGCTCCCGAGCCGCACGCCGCCGGGGCCGGAGCGCTGCACGGATTCGAGCCGTGCCGCACTCGCCCAATCCCGCCCGTCGCGATGGACCCAAAGCCCCGGCCGCCCGGGAAAGCCCTGTCCAGGCTGCGGCGTGAGCGTCAGGGGAGCCTCGATGGCCGGCGCGCCGGGGGCTTCTTCCCGGGCCGTCAATTGCGCGAGCATGGCGGGATCCGTCGCTTCCGGCAGGCGCGCCCCCCAATGCAGCACGCGTGGCCCGCTCGCCTCGAGCCCCAGCACGAGCGTGGTCCGCGCCCCGTCCAGACGCAGAAAACCGGGAACGGGAATGGGTGAATCGTGGACCATTGGTTTGACGGAGCCTGTCTATCCGATACATGATGCGCAAAGAAGGGTGTGGCTGTCGAGCCTGCGCCCGGTAGAAGCACCATCCGGTGCTCTCGCTCTTTGAACAACGCACAAGGGTCTCGCCCCGTCCGAACCAATCCGGTTGGCGGGGGAGAAAGGCCCGGGACCGGGGGAGGGATGCGGTGCTCGGTGTCTGCTATTACCCCGAACATTGGCCGCAGGAATGGTGGGCGAGCGATGCGCAGCGCATGCGCGCGCTCGGGCTCACTTATGTCCGGATCGGTGAATTCGCCTGGAGCCGGCTCGAACCCGAACCGGGGCTCTATGCATTTGAATGGTTCGATCAGGCGATCGAGACCCTCGCGGCTGCCGGCCTGAAAATTGTGATCGGCACGCCGACCGCCACGCCGCCGAAATGGCTGGTCGATCTCTTTCCTGAAATCCTGCCGGTGGATCCCGTGACCGGGCGGGTGCGGGGCTTTGGGTCCCGCCGGCATTATGATTTCTCAAGCGCGGATTTTCGCCGTGAAGCCCTGCGCATCACCACCGCACTTGCCGATCGCTATGGCAGGCATCCGGGAATTGTCGGCTGGCAGACCGACAACGAATTATGCTGCCATGACACGGCGCTGAGCGCCTCCCCCGCCGCCCGCACCGGCTTCCAGGCGTGGTGCCGCGCGCGATATGGCACGATCGGGGCCCTGAACGCGGCCTGGGGCAACGTCTTCTGGTCGATGGAATATCGCAGTTTCGACGAGATCGAATTGCCGGTCGGGGCGGTGACCGAAACCTCGCCCTCCCATCGCCTCGCCTTTCGGCGTTATGCGTCCTCAGCGGTGACCGGCTTTCACGATGCCATGGTGGCAGCCATCCGCGCGCGCGCGCCGGGCCATTTCGTCACCCATAATTTCATCCCCATGCACGAAACCGGGGTCGACAATCACGCGCTCGCCGCGCCGCTGGATTTCGCGAGCTATGACAATTATCCGCTCGGGCGCACCGATCTGCTGATGGCCGACCGCCCGGCCGCCGAGTTTCTGCCTGTCATGCGGACCGGTCATCCCGATATGGGGGCGTTTTTTTTCGACCAGACCCGCGGCCTGTCGCGGCAGCCGTTCTGGGTCATGGAACAACAGCCCGGACCGGTGAACTGGGCCAATCACAATCCGCGTCCGGCACCGGGGATGGTGCGGCTGTGGTCGCTTGAAGCCTTCGCCCATGGGGCAGGCTGCGTCAGTTTTTTCCGCTGGCGGCAGGCCCCTTTCGGGCAGGAACAAATGCATGCCGGCCTGCTGCGGCCCGACAACAGCGAAGCCGAGGCCTGGCCCGAGATCGTGGCCCTGGCGCGCGAGATCGCCACGCTCGACCCCGCCACCCTGCCCGTCCGCCCGGCCCGCATCGCCATCATGGTCGATGTCGAGGGTCAATGGCTCGGCGAGATCGAGCGTCAGGCCCGCAGCTATGATTATACCAGCGTGATTTTCGCCTATTATCAGGCGGCGCGCGCTCTGGGGCTCGATGTGGATTTCATCGGACCATCCGACGATTACATCGGCCATGACATCATCCTTGCCCCCGGCTGGGTATCGCCGCGCCCGGCGGATGTCGAGCGCCTCGCCGCCAGCGGGGCGCTTGTGGTGCTCGGCCCGCGCGCCGGGGCCAAGACCCCGGAATTCACCTTGCCCGATGGCCTTGCACCGGGACCCTTGCGGGCGCTGATTCCCCTGCGCATCACCAGCGTGGAAACCCTGCGGCCCGATTGCCCGGGAATTCTGCACTGGAACAATGCGCAATTTCCCGCGACCATCTGGCGCGAATATCCCGAACCCCCGGGGCCCGATATCGCTGTCATCGGCCGCTATGAGGATGGCGCGCCCGCCATATTGCGCCATGGCGATGTCATCTATGTCGGCACCTTGTCGGATCCGCATTTTCTGCGCAGCCAGCTCGAAAGCCTGTGCGCGGAGCGGGGGATAGTGACCCGCCACCTGCCCGAGGGGCTGCGGCTGCGCCGCCGCGGCGCATTGTGCTGGGCGTTCAATTATTCGGCAGCGATTCAGACCGCCCCGGCCCCTGCCGGTACGGAATTCGTGCTCGGCGGCCCGGAAATTCCGGCGCGCGGCGTGGCCATCTGGCGGGAGGAAACATGAAACGCTTCTGGCAAGCCCTGGGCCTGGTGCTGATCGCCCTGTTCGCCGGTCCGGGAACCGGATTCGCCGCGCCCGTCGATGTTCCGGCTTTGGGAGCGGCGGGGCCACATGCCGTCGGCCTGCGCCGCGTGGAACTGACCGAGCCCGACCGTTTCGCGCTCTCCGAGTGGGCGGGTGCCGGACCGATCCCGCGCGGGCCCCGCCGCCTGCCGCTCGAGATCTGGTACCCGGCCGCGCCCGGCCAGAGCGCAAAATCGCCCGCGGCCGTCTATGTCTTTCCCGCGCTGTCTCCCGGCGACAGTCCCGCCCGCTATTCCGGCCGCGCCACGCGCGAGGCGACGCCCGTCAGGGGCATGAAATTTCCGCTGGTCGTCCTGTCGCATGGCTATCGGAACTGGCCGAGCCTGTTCAGCCATCTGGCCGAACATCTCGCCTCTCATGGCTATGTCGTGGCGGTAATCGAGCACGGGGATCCCCCGGAACAGGGGGAGCGTTCGCCGCTTCTGAGCTTTGCCGCGGTGGTCGCTTCGCGTTCGGCCGATCAGCGATTTGTTCTGGACGAACTCGCCCGCCGCCCGCCGGCGGGGCTGGAAGCGCTCTATGACGGCGGCAATGCCGCCTTGCTGGGCTATTCCATGGGTGGTTTCGGGGCGCTCGCGACACTCGGTGCGGGCTATGATCCGGCCAGCGCGCTTGCGAAAGCCATGCCGGCCGATCTGATTGGCCCGTTCCTCGAAGGCGGGATCGCCCAGAGCAAGGGACCGCCGGCCAATGTCCGGGCGCTGGTTGCCTTTGCCCCATGGGGCGGTGCGCCGCCTCTGCGCGCCTGGCGGCCGGAGGCGCTGGCGCGGATTACGGTGCCTGCATTGCTGGTGGCCGGCGATCAGGACGATGTGTCGGGCTATGCCGAGGGCGTGCGCTGGATTTTCGACAGCATGACCGGCTCGGGACGCCATTTACTGGTCTATCAAAGCGCGCGCCACAATCTGCCGGTCGATCCGGTGCCCGATCCCCTTGCGCAGCGTTTCGACTATATCGAGCGTTTCGGCGAACCCGTGTGGCGGCGCGACCGCATGCTGGCGATCAATGCCCATTTCGTCACGGCCTTTCTCAATGCCGGGCTCAAGGGCGACGGAAGTGCCGCGGCGTTCATGGCCGTACCGGTTCCGGTCGCCGCCCAGGGGTCGTGGTCGCTCGCGGCAGGTGTCAATGCCGGTGCAATTCTCGCCACGCCCACCGATCCCGCCAGCGCCGGATATTGGCCGGGCTTTCAACGGCGCTGGGCGATCGGCCTCGAACTGCATCACCGCAAGCCCCCCGGGTAAATACTTCCCCGGAAAATTTCAGCATTTCCCTGAATCCCATCGGCGACCGAGGCATCAATGGAACTTCAACTCACCCAGATCGGCGTCTGTATCGGGATCACCGCGCTCATTGCCGGGTTCACCATCTGGAAATGCATGCAGGCCAAACCGGCCAATTCCGATTCGACCAATGATTATTTTCTCGCCGGAAAGACCCTGTCCTGGGTGTTCATTGCCGGGTCGATCACCCTCACCAATCTCAGCACGGACCAATTGGTCGGCATGAATGGCAATCAACTGGCCAATATCGTGCTGTGGGAACTGGCGGCGGTGGGGGGGCTGATGATCCTCGCTTTCGTATTCCTGCCAATCTATTATCGCCATGATTGCACGACGACGACGGAATTACTCGAGAAACGGTTCAAGAACAAGGACATTCGGGCGGTTATTGCCGTTTTGTTCCTGCTCGGCAACATCTTCATCTATCTGCCGATCCTGCTTTATACCGGATCTTTGTTCATGAAATCCATGTTCGGTCTCGACACCGACATCCTCGTATTGTCGGTGATCTTTGCGGTGGTCGGAGCGGCCTACGCCATTTTTGGCGGGCTGAGGGCGGTGGCGGTGTCCGACACCTATAGCGGGGTGCTGCTGCTGGGGCTCAGCCTCGTCGTGGTCTGGCTGGCGCTGTCAGCGGTCGGCTTTGACCTGTCGGGGATCCCGGCCGAGCGACTGACGCTGATCGGCGGCGATGAGGCGCCGGTGCCCTGGCACACCTTGCTGACCGGGATGATCTTCATCCAGACCTTTTACTGGAGCACCAATCAAACGATCACCCAGCGTGCCATGGCCGCGCCCACCCTGCGGGAAGCGCAAAAGGGCGTGTTCGCGGCGGCCGCCATCCGCCTGCTCATCGTACCGCCCATTGTCGTGCTGCCTGGGATCGTCTCCTACAAGCTCTATGGCGATATCGGCGATCAGGCCTATGGACGGATCGTGGGCGATGTGCTGCCGGCCTGGCTGTCGGGTGCGTTTGCCGCCGCCATCGCTGCTGCGGTGCTGACGAGCTATAACAGCGTCCTCAATTCCTCGGCGGCGCTCTATGTCTGCGATATTCACGAAAAATATATCGACGCAAAGCCGCGGGTGAAAAGGCTGAGCAGCTGGATCTCGATCGGTCTTGTCGTGGTCTCGGTGTTTCTGGTACCGATCTATCAGGGCGCCGACAGCATCATCAATCTGGTGCAGCAACTCAACGGCCTGTTGAGCATGCCCATCCTGTCGGTCTTCATCGTCGGCCTGCTGTTTCGCAATGTCGATGCCCGCGCCGCGATATTGGGGCTGATTTTTGGTGTCGGACTCTATTCCTTCTTCATCTTCCAATGGACGCCCTTGCATTACATCCATCTGATGTTCATCACCTTGTGGGCGACGGTCGGCTTTGCGCTGGCCGTGAACCGGCTGGTGTTCGGACGCACCGCAATTCCCTTCTGGGTGCGCGGGAAGGAATTGGGTGACGCCCCGGCCGAGTGAGGCGGAAGACGACCAGCCACGCACAAAGTCACGGCATGGCGCGACCGCCATCGACCAGCAGGGTCTGGCCGGTGATCATCGCCGCATTGTCCGACGCCAGAAACAAGGCCGGCCCGGCGACATCCTCACCGGTGATGGTGCGTTTGAGGCTCTGTTGGGCAAGGCATTCGGCAAGGTCTTCGGGATTGACCCATAAGTCGATCTGGCGCTTGGTCATCACCCAGCCCGGGACCAGCGCATTGACCCGGATTCCGTCGGGCCCCAATTCGCGGGCCAGCGCCCTGGTCAGCCCGAGGATCGCGGCCTTGGCGGTGACATAGGCCGGATAGCCCGAAAGACCCAAAGTCGCGGAATTGCTGCCCAGATTGATGATCGCGCCCCCGCCCAGACTGCGCATATCCGGGGCGATGGCCTGGGCCGTGAAAAAATATGGCCGGAGATTGGTCGCAATGGAATCGTCCCAGCCCTCCGGCGACAGGGAAGCGAGGCTGTGGCGGTCGTCGCGCGCGGCATTGTTGATGAGCACGCCGACCGGCCCGTAATGGGCGCGCGCGCCCTCAATCGCGCCGCGCAGGGCCTCGGGGTCGCGAATGTCGCAGGGCCGGAACCATGGCCGCTTGAGACCCTGATCGGCAATGGCCTGCGCCAGCTTTTCGCCCTCCGGAGCCGAGAGCGACACGAAGGAGGTGCTCGCCCCCTGTTGCGCAAAGGCATGGACGAGAAAAGCCCCGATCCCCGATCCCCCACCCGTGATGAACACATGCGCGCCGCCGAGTTCGGGAAAGCGCGGATAGGATCTTTGCGAAACACCCTCGGGTGTGCCGGTGCCCGGAGATGATGGATCCTGCTGCTGGGTCATGGAGGGCGCTCCCCGCCGGCTGCGGGCCTTCATGCCCGGTAATGCGTGCAGCGTGAGCGTCTTTGTCCGATGAAATCAAGAGCAGCCGGCACCCGTACATGAAATGGCCGCCGCGGGATATCGGGGCGCGGTCCCTGGAGCGCGTTCAGGCGAAAAACCGGAACCGGCAGGATCCACTGATTGAGGTCATTGGCGAAGCGGGCACAGGTTTTCAGGCGGCGCAATTGCGGTTTCTGCTGCTGGTGGTACGGCTCGCCCCGATCGGAGTGCTGTTCCTGTTATTGGGCGAGATGCGGCGGCGCGGCGCGCAAGCAGCCAAGGCGACTGGTCAGCTTCCGGCGGGATGAGAGGCAGATTCGCCCCCTGCCACGGTCCCCGGCGCTTCGGGCAGCGCGTAGAATTCGTAACGGGCGGGGGTACGAAACAGGCCCTCGAGCCATTTGGCGGGGCGTGTGTCCTCGACGATCACCGCATCGGGCGACAGGCCGCGGGCCAGCAGATCGAGCCGTACCTGGCGCACGATCTCGCGCTGGGCGAGTTCGGCGCTGCCGGCCGGGACGAAAGCGGTGACATAGGCACCACCCGGATGATCCTCGCCCACCCGCGCGCCATGGGGCGATCCCGGCCGCAAGCCCCGGGCATGAACGAATAATCGCCAGCGCGCCATGGTCAGCCCCCGTTTCGCATCATCGGTCGAAGATCAGCGAGATCGTTTCCGCCACACATGCGGGGCGATCCATGCCCTCGATCTCGATCGTGCATTCATTGATGATTTGCAGCCCGCCCATTTTCGCTTCGGCGGCAATCAGCTTCTGGCGCAGCCGCACCCTCGAACCCGCCGGCGTCATATTGGTGAAGCGCACTTTGTTGGTGCCATAATTGATCCCGCGGACCACGCCTTCGACCGTGAGGATCTGCGCCGCCAGCATGGGAATGAGCGCAAGCGTCAGATAGCCATGGGCGATGGTGCTGCCCAGCTCGCGCGTCGCGCGTTCCACATCGATATGGATCCATTGGTGATCGCCGGTGGTCTCGGCAAACCGGTTGATCCGGTCCTGATCGATAAGAACCCAATCTGAAACGCCGATTTCCTCGCCCACCAGACCCGGCAAATCGGCGAAAGCAATATTACGCATCAGAGCTCCAATCCCGTTTTCCACATTCCTGTCTTTTGGTTGAACGCGCCCGCAACGGACCTGTCAAGCGCGCGAATGGTCCATGTGAATTTTCTCAGCTTGTGGGCCAGTATTTTGCCCGCAAGGCGCGTTTCATGAGCTTGCCGGTCGGCTCACGCGGCAGCGTTTCCACGAAATCCACGCTGCGCGGGCATTTGACCGGCGATAATTGGCTGCGACAAAAGGCGATGAGCTCTGCTTCGAAAGCGGGGCCGATTTCGGTTCCGGCCAGCGGCTCGACCACGGCCTTGACCGCCTCGCCAAATTCCTCGTCCGGGATCCCGATCACCGCGGCATCGGCGACCTTCGGATGGGTGAGCAGCACATTTTCCGCTTCCTGGGGATAGATATTCACGCCCCCCGAAATGATCATGAACGCCTTGCGGTCGGTGAGATAGAGATAGCCGTCACCATCGACATGGCCGATATCGCCAAGCGTCGTCCAGCCCTCGCGGCTATGGGCCGCCGCGGTCTTTTCGGGATCATTGTGATATTCGAAGCTGCGGCCATCCGAAAAATAAATGGTCCCGATTTCCCCCGGACCGAGTTCGGCCCCGTCCTCGCCAAGCACGCGCAGCTTTCCCAGAATGGCGCGCCCGACCGAGCCCTTGCGTGCCAGCCATTCCTCGGGCCCGATCGAGCAATAGCCATTGCCTTCGGTGCCGGCATAATATTCGTACACGACCTTGCCCCACCAGGCGATCATCTGCTCCTTGACCGGGACCGGGCAGGGGGCCGCCGCATGAATGGCCATTTTGAGGCTCGACATGTCGTAACGGGCGCGAATGGTCTCTGGCAGTTTCAGCAATTTCACAAACATGGTTGGCACGGTCTGGGTGTGCGTGACTCCATAAGCGGCGATGAGCTGCAGGAAGCCCTCGGGCTCGAACCGTTCCATGACGATCGCGGTTGCCCCATGGCGGATCATGGTCATGGTCCAGCGCAGGGGAGCCGCGTGGTACAATGGCGCGGTCGAGAGATAGATCGAATCCTTCGAAGCCCCGTATAGCGCGCGGGTCATCGCCATCAGCGGATTCTCCGCATCGATGGCCGGATCGGTCATGGGGGTGCGTATCCCCTTGGGTCGCCCCGTGGTGCCGGAGGAATAGAGCATGTCGGTGCCGGCCGAGGCATCGGCGATCAGTTCCATGGGGCGCATTGCGCGGTCAGCAAGAAAGTCGCGCCATGCGCCGGACGGTGCGGTGACTGGCCCGCTCATTGGCCCGGTGACTGGCCCGGTCGCTGGCCCGACCACCCATGAAACCGGCCGCATGGCATCCGCCGGCAGCAGCGCCAGCGCCTCCTCGACCTTGTCCAAATGATCGGGCGAGACAAAAACCGCCTTTGCCCCGCTATCGGCGAGGATATAGGCGATCTCGGCGGGCAGCAGCCGCGTCGACAGACAGGCATAATAGAGCCCCGATCGCTGGGCGGCGAAAGCGATTTCGAGAAAGCGCGGGCCATTGTCCATGACCAGCGCGATGACATCCCCACGCTGCAAACCATGGGCGCGAAAGCTGTGGGCCCCCTGATCGGCCGCCTGGTCGAGTTCGAGGAAGCTCACGCTTTCGCCCGAAAAACCCATGATGATGGCCGGTTTGTGGGGATCGGTGCGCGCGTGATGGGTGGGATGCATGTGTCCTCGCCTGATGCCGTTTCCCGGTCAGCCCGCGCCAGCCGGGATCTGCCGGATTTGCGGCGCATCCATGCAAGTTTTCTTCCACTGTTCAAGTGCCGGGGTTCAAGTGCCGGGGTTCAAGTGCCGGGGTCCGGCGTCGGGGCGACAAGGCGGCATTGCGGATCACGATATCGGGGCCGACAGGCGCAGGAAAACATACAGCGCGCCCTCCCCGCCATGACGGCGATGGGCCAGTGCATAGCCCGCGACCAGCCGCGCCAGCAGGGGTGCCTCCAGCCAGAGCGGCACCTCGCGCCGCAACGCGCCGCCTTTTCCGGTGATGACCAAAACGCAGCCGCGCTGTCGTCCGGCGCTGGTGGAGAGGAAATTGACGAGCGCTGCATGGGCTTCGGCGAGACTGTGCCCATGGAGATCGATCCGGGCCGCTGGCGTGATGGCCCCCTGCTGCACCCGGCGTTCACCCGAGCGGTCGCGGGGAATATGCGCGCCCGAAGGCCGGGTCGGTAATTTGCGGCCTGGTGCAGTGTCAGGCAGCGGCGTCCCGGAAGGAGATCGCGGGGGCCCCGGCTCATTTCGTGCTTCCGGTCGTGCTTCCGGTCGTGCTTCCGGCCGTGCCTCCCGCCGTGCCTCCGGTCGTGCTTCCGGCCGTGCCTCCGGATTCGTTTCAGATTCGGAAGGAACGGCCTCGACCGGCCGGGATCGCGACGCCAATGGCCGAGCGGTCGCTGCGACCAGCTTCCACAATGTCGCCTCGCTCTTGCTCAGCCGACGTTCGCGATTTCCGGATTTCGTCATGGCCCGTCGGCATCATGGTCTGTCAGCATTGGTCCCCAAACACCCGCCCCTCAATGCCTGCCGGGTTTGCGCTGCAATCCCCCCAACGCCGACAGAAGCAACCCGCGCGGCGCGAGGCCGGCGGAGCGCGCCATCATTGCATTGGTCCAGCCGGCAAGACAGACCGGCTGCCGGTTGCGGAAAGCTGTGTAGCCGATCCGCGCGGTCCGCGCCGCACTCATCATGGGTGCGAGTTTCATCAGCGCCAATCCGCCCATATCGGCGCGTTCCTGAAAATTGGTGGCGACCGGCCCCGGGCACAGGGCACTGGCATGGAGCGCTCCGGCCTTGCTTTCCGCCCCGCCTGTCTTCCATTCGGCGTTGAGTGCCTCGGTCAGCGACAGGACAAAGGCCTTGCTCGCATAATAGGCCGCCATATTGGGCCCCGGCATGAAGGCCGCAACCGAGGCCACATTGAGCACGCCGCCTTTGCCGCGCGCGCGCATGGCACGTCCGAAACGGTGCGCCAGTTCCGTGAGCGCCCGGACATTGAGATCAATGAGGCCAAGATTGTCCTCGAGCGTCTGGTCGAGAAACCCGCCGGTCAAACCGAAACCGGCATTGTTGACGATCGCGGTCGCTTCGATGCCCTGGCCCTCGGTCTGCTCGAATAATTCGCGCGGGCCTTCCGGTTTTTGCAGATCGACCGCAACGACCCGGGTGCGGGCACCCAGTGCCTGCAGGGCTTCGGCGACGGAAGCGAGCTTGTCGGCCGAGCGCGCCGCCAGCACGACGTCATAACCATCGGCCGCAAATTCCCGGGCGAGCGCCTCGCCAATGCCGCCCGAAGCGCCGGTCACTATCGCCCAGCCGCGCGGGATGCGTTCATTCGTCATCTTGCCCTCCCAGGCCTGATTTTTCGGTCTTCCCCAATCATAGCCGAACGCGCCGGGAATGAAATGGCGCGCGGCATCGGCACTCTTGCAGGACCGATGCAGGACCGTTGCAGGCATTGGCGATTGACCAGCCCCTCGCAGACGACGACACTGACGATCGCGCACGCTATTCCCGAAAATCCCGGGATGAGCCCGCGCAATGCGTCACCACGCCAGAGATCTCGAAATGACAGGGATCACGAAATGACAGGGATCACGAAATGAAACGGGTCGAAGGCAAAAAGGCACTGGTGACAGGGGCGGCCCAGGGACTGGGCGAGGCGATCGCAAAAATGCTGGCCCGCCATGGCGCGCGCGTGGCGCTGACCGATATCAATTTCGACGGGGCCGCAGCGGTTGCCGCTGCCATCAACGCCGAAAATCCGGGCTCGGCCTTTGCCTGTCGCCATGACGTGACAAGCGCGGCCGAATGGGCCGCAACCCTTGCGCGCGCCAATGGCGATCTCGGGGGGCTGAACATCCTTGTCAACAATGCCGGTATCGGCTCGATCGGCACGATCGAGACCGAGACACTGGAAGCCTTCCGCCGCGTGCAGACCATCGATGTGGAATCCATCTTTATCGGCACGCAATTGGCGCTGCCTTATATGGAGCCCTGCGGCGCGGGCTCGATCATCAATATTTCCTCGATCGCGGGGCTGATCGCGGCGCATAATCATGTGGCCTACAACACCGCCAAAGCGGCAGTGTGGATGATGACGAAATCGATCGCCCTGCATTGCGCGCGCAAAGGCGGCGCGATACGATGCAATTCGATACATCCTGCATTCATCGAGACTCCGATATTGGATGGCATCATTGCGGTGTTTGGTCGCGAGGAAGGGTATGCCAAGCTCGCCCGGCAGGTTCCGCTCGGCCGGCTGGGCGAACCCGATGATGTGGCTTTCATGGCCCTCTTCCTCGCCAGCGATGAATCGAAATTCGTTACCGGTGCCGAATTCAAGGTCGATGGCGGCATTTCCGCCCCCTGACAGGGTTTCCAGTCAACCGAACAGGACAGCTCATGCGCATTCTCGTCTTTGGTGCCGCCCTTGTGGCGGCGTCCCTCCTCGCTCCGGTCGCCAATGTGCCGGTCCAGCCGGCCTTTGCCCAGGCACCTGCAGGCCAAGGAACGGCAGGCCAAGGAACGGCAGGCCAAGGAACGGCAGGCCAAGGAACGGCAGGCCAGACGGCGCGGGAGGAAGAAACCTTCAGCCAGAATGAAATCGTGGACATTGCGTCCGATTTCTTCGGCCTGACCTCCTCGGCCGTGGGTGGCGCGGTGGAACGCGTTTTCTCCGAACTGGGACGTCCGGTCGGCTATGTCCGGGGCGGCGAGGTTTCGGGCGCGGTCGGCGTGGGCCTGCGTTATGGCGAGGGCGAGCTGGTGCTCAAGAATGGCTCCTCGCGCAAGGTCTATTGGCAAGGCCCCTCGATCGGCTTTGATGTGGGCGGCAATGCCTCGAAAACCTTCACCCTCGTCTATGGCATGACCAATCCGGAAAGTATTTACAAGCGTTACCCGGGCGTTGATGGCTCCTTCTATTTCGTGGCCGGGATCAGCGTGAATTATCAGCGCCTCGGGTCGGTGACCCTTGTGCCGATGCGCACGGGAGTCGGACTGCGTGCCGGGGCCAATGCCGGCTATCTCAAATATAGCCGCAAGAAGCGGATTCTGCCCCTGTGAGCCATTCCCGTGAGCCATTCCCGTGAGCCATTCCCGTGAGCCAGCGGGGATTTCTGTGAGCGGTCCGGGATTATTGAACGGTCTTTGCGACGTGGCGGGTCTGTCGCTCGGCTGCGCGGGCGACGATGCGGCGCGGACCGGGGTGAGCGTGGTCCTCGCCGACCGCCAGATCCCGGCGGGCGTATTTGTTGGCGGCGGCGGACCCGGCGCGCGCGAGACCCATGTGCTCGACCCCAAAAACCTTGTGGGCAGGCTCGACGCCGTGGTGCTGTCGGGTGGCTCGGTCTATGGGCTTGCTGCCGCTGATGGGGTGACGGCCGCACTCGGCGCACGCCAGCGTGGATTCCGCCTGCCCGGCGCGTCCGGGGTCCCCACCGCACCAATCGTTGCGGGGGCCATTCTCTATGACCTCGCCAATGGCGGCGACAAAAGCTGGGGCGAAGCGCCACCCTATGCGCGTCTGGGCCGTGCGGCACTTGAAGCCGCCCAACCGGGGGTCGGACCGTTCCTCGGCAATATCGGTGCCGGGCTCGGGGCGCGGGCGGGTGCGCTCAAGGGCGGCCAGGGCGAGGCGAGCTTTTGCACGCGGGACGACTATGTGGTCGCGGCACTCGCGGCCGTCAATTCCTTCGGTTCGGTCATCGCACCCGCGCATGGCGGCGAACCGGGGAATCGCTTCTGGGCCGGGGCTTGTGAAATCGGCGCGGAATTTGGTGGCCTCGGTCCACCCATGGGCCCGCAGGATCCCGAGGATTGGGGCGCAGCGAAATTCAATCCGCGCACGGCGGCCGAGGCTGTGCCCGGTCGGGAAAACACGACGCTTGCCGTCGTGGCGGTGGATGCCGAACTGACCACCGCCGAATGCGAGCATCTGGCCTTCATGGCCCAGGCCGGGTTTGCGCGCGCCATCCGCCCGGTCTTTGCGCCGTTTGACGGGGATATCGTGTTTGCGCTGGCGACCGGCGCGCGCGCCGTGGAAGGCGATCGCGCCATTTTGCTGGCGCGGCTCGGGGCGATTGCGGCTGAATGCCTCGCGCGGGCCATTGCACGCGGCGTGTACAATGCCGAAAGCCTCGGCCAATGGCCGGGCTGGCGGGATCTTCCGGGGTAACAGGCTTCCGGAATGACAGGCTTCCGGGGTAACAGGCTTCCGGTGTAACAGGCTTCCGGTGTAACAGGCTTCCGGGATGACGGGCCTGTCGCGTCCGGTTCCCGCGAGCGGTTGTCGCGCCTGGATCCGGCCACCTACATCCGCCGGATGCGCAGCCAGAACTCATAGGTGAGCGCAGGGATTTCAGAAAAATGGCGCACAATGGCATCGGGACCGAGCGCCTGAACATCACCGCCATAGCCGAAATTGACCAGCGCGACGGGGGCCTTCGCCGCACGCGCCGATCTCAGATCGGGCTCGCTGTCGCCAAACATCACCGCTGACTGCGGATGGCCACCGGCCTCCTCGACTGCCGCGATAAAATGGAGCGGGCTTGGCTTGCGCTCGCGGGTATGGTCGGGACCGATGACGGAATCGAACAGCTCGCGTATGCCGAGCGCCCCGAGCAATTCCAGTGCAAGAAATGTCCGCTTGTTGGTGCAGATGGAAATTCGTGCGCCGGCAGCCCGCAGCGAATGCAGGGTTTCAAGCGCGCCGGGAAACAGGCGGCTTTCGCCGGCAATGTCCTGCCGGTAATGGGCAATGAAATTTTCGGTCAGGCTGTCCAGCCTGGAATCGGTCAGGCTCACCCCACAATTGGCGATCCCCTTTTGCAGCAAAGCGCGCGCGCCATGGCCGACCAGATGATGCACTTTTCCGCGGCTGATTTCGGGAAGCCCCTCACCCGCCAAAGTCGCATTGAGCGCCCGAATGAGGTCGGGAGCGGTGTCAACCAGCGTGCCGTCAAGGTCGAACACGACAGTGAGACCGGTCAGTGAATCGGCGTGCAGCATCGCGACCTCGCGCGGGACTGATACCCGGAACGGCCAGATTCGCTTGTCTGCTTTGGCGGAATTGGCAGTCAATGGAGGCTCCTCATCACGCATTTCCTCTCGTCACGCATTTCAATGGGGCGGTTCAGGAGACATCCCATCCGGCAGGAATCGTGGGAGCTTGCCCGAAACGGGCCAAACCCAGCATGAAGGCAAAAGGCTAAGGCGATTTGTCGATCTTCGCAACGACTGGAAATCCGGCCGCGCGCTTTATTTTCGCGGGGACGCGAGTAATCCCTTGCGCCGGAGATTCGCCCGACACACATTCCCGCTGTGACTTCACCCACCCAAGCCTCAGGGGATATTCTTGACCGAAACTCCAATAATCCCGGTGCCATCAGAGTCGGACCGCACACCGCGCGCCGCGATCATCCTCGCCGCCGGCCATGGCACCCGCATGCGATCGGCGCTGCCCAAGGTGCTGCACCCGGTCGGTGGCCGTCCCATGCTGCATTGGGCACTGGCGCTGGCCAGGGCGGCGGGGGCGGAGCGCATCATCCTCGTGGCGGGGGCGCATTCCGGTGAAGTGCATGCGGAGGCCGCAAAATTCCTGCCCGCGCAGGATATCGTCATTCAGGACCCGCCCATGGGAACCGGGCACGCGGTGTCCTGCGCCCGCGCGGCGCTCGCGGAATTTGAGGGGGACGCGCTCGTCATCTTTGCCGATACGCCACTCATTCCACCCGAAACGGCCGAACGATTGTTCGCAGCGGTGGCGGGCGACGCATCGGTCGCCGTGCTCGGCTTCCGCCCTGCCGATCCGGGCGAATATGGCCGCCTCGTGACCGGGGCGAATGGCGCGCTTGAACGTATTGTAGAAGCCCGCGACGCCAACGCGGCGGAGAAGCTGATCCCCCTGTGCAATTCGGGCGTGATGGCGGCACCCGCAAAGCTCTTGTTTTCGC
Organism: Hyphomonadaceae bacterium; assembly: GCA_021731815.1. GTDB lineage: Bacteria > Pseudomonadota > Alphaproteobacteria > Caulobacterales > Aquidulcibacteraceae > JAKFWO01. The sequence continues at coordinate 143,648 of JAKFWO010000008.1, forward strand.
TGCTCGCGCGGGTCACAAACCATAATGCCAAGGGCGAATATTATCTCACCGACATTGTCGGACTTGCGGTCGGTGACGGCTTGCAGGCCCGGGTGATCGAAACCGCCGCCGAAGATGTGCTGGGCGTCAATTCCCGCGCCGATCTCGCGGCGGCCGAGGCCGTGTTCCAGTCCCGCAAGCGGGCGGAAATGCTGGCGCATGGAATCAGCTTGCAAGCCCCGGATAGTGTACATTTTTCCTGGGATACCGAGATTGCCCCGGATGTCCTGGTCGAACCCTTTGTCGTGTTCGGCCCGGGGGTGACGATCGCCACCGGCGCGGAAATCCGGGCCTTTTCGCATCTCGAGGGTGCCAATGTGCGCGAGGGCGCACGGATCGGGCCTTTTGCACGGCTGCGAAAAGGGGCCGATATCGGCGGCCATGCCCATATCGGCAATTTTGTCGAGGTCAAGAATGTGCGGATCGGGGAGGGAGCCAAGGCCAATCATCTGGCCTATCTCGGCGACGGCACTGTGGGAGCGGGGGCCAATATCGGGGCGGGCGTCGTGTTCTGCAATTATGACGGCTATGACAAATACCAGACCCATGTCGGTGCCGGAGCCTTTATCGGCTCCGATTGCGCATTGGTCGCGCCGGTGACGATCGGGGCGGGAGCCTATACCGGGTCCGGATCGGTGATCACCGACGATGTTCCCGAGGATGCGCTCGCGCTCGCGCGTGGCCGGCAAATCCTGCGCGAGGGATGGGCGGCCCATTTTCGGGCAGAAAAACGCCGGGCCAAGGACTGAGCCCGGTAAAATTGAACCTGCATTCCCGGATTTGTGCCCGGATTTGTGCAGAGTTGCGCTTGTCGGCCAGCCGGGCACAGGGCAGGTGAAGTGGCGAATTCACCGGGTCGGAGCATCCCCATGTCCAACGCGCTTTCCAAGGCCGCTGCCGCCCGCAAGGCGCTTGATTTCATCCGGCCCGGCATGGTAGTCGGCCTCGGCACAGGTTCGACCGCTGCCTTTTTCATCCGGGCCCTGGGCGAAAAAGTGAAGGCGGGGCTCGAAATCGAGGGGGTTCCAACCTCGGAAGCCACAGCGGCCCTCGCCCGCGAGGTCGGCATAAAGCTCGCCGATATCAATCGGCTGGATGCCATCGATGTCACCGTCGATGGTGCCGACGAGATCGACCATGATTTGCAGATGATCAAGGGCGGAGGCGGGGCATTGCTGCGCGAGCGCATCGTCGCCAGCGCCAGCCATCGGGTCATCATCATCGCCGATGACAGCAAGCTCGTCGATGCGATCGGCAAATTCCCGCTGCCGGTCGAGGTGACCCTGTTCGGGGCCGGACTGACCGCGCGGCGGTTGGCTGAAGTTTTCTCCCATTACGGGATCAAGGGCGAGGTTCGCATGCGGCCCGGCACTCCCGGTCCCGGACCATTTCTGACCGATAATCGCAATGTCATCGTGGATTGCGCGCTGGAAAGCCTGCCTGAACCCGGGCGCGTCGCCCATCAGATCGAGCATATTCCCGGCGTTGTCACCCATGGCCTGTTTCTGGGCATGGCGGATATCGCGATCATCGGTTCGGAATCGGGCACCCGCATCATCGGGGGCCAGGCGCAGGCATGACCGACAGTTTCGATTTTGACCTCTTCGTGATCGGTGCAGGCTCGGGCGGTGTGCGCGCGGCTCGGCTCGCTGCCGCCGAAGGCGCGCGGGTGGCCATCGCCGAGGAATACCGGATCGGTGGGACCTGTGTGATCCGCGGCTGTGTGCCGAAAAAATTCCTTGTCTATGCCGCCGATTACGGGCGCGCTCTGGCCGAAGCCGAGGGCTATGGCTGGCACATGGAAAACCGGCGCTTCGACTGGCCGACCCTTTTGCGCGGTGTGCATGGGGAGGTCGATCGGCTGTCGGCGATCTATGAGCGCAATCTCGCCAATTCCGGTGTGACGATTTTCCGGGAGCGCGCCGAACTCGCCGGGGCGCAGGAATTACGGCTGACAACCAGCGGGCGCGAAATCCGGGCCCAGAAGATCCTCATCGCGTCCGGCGGAAAGCCGTGGCGACCGCTGGATCTGCCGGGCCAGGAACTGGCGATCACCTCGGACGATGTCTTTCACCTCAAGACCCTGCCGCGATCGATCGTCATTGCGGGCGGAGGCTATATCGCACTCGAATTTGCCTGCATCTTCAATGGGCTGGGGGTGGATACGACCCTGCTCTATCGCGGCGAAAAAATCCTGCGCGGCTTTGATGCGGATATTCGCGATTTCATCACGGCCGAATTGCAGCGCCTTGGAATCAAACTGATTCCTGGCGACGTGTTTGCCCGCATCGAAAAAACTGCGGATGGCCTTGCCAGTACGCTGGTTCATGGCGGTCGCATCGGGTCGGACCAGGTGATGCTGGCGATCGGGAGGGTGCCGCAAACGCAAAATCTCGGCCTCGAGCGCGCGGGCGTGCAGATCGACCCGGCCGGCGCGATCATCGTCGATGAATGGTCCAAAACCACGGGCGCGCATTGCTGGGCGGTGGGCGATGTCACCAACCGGCTCAATCTGACGCCGGTGGCGATCCGCGAGGGACAGTGTTTTGCCGAAACCGAATTTCGGAATCATCCGGTCTTTTTCGACCACAGGGATGTCGCGACCGCCGTGTTCACCCGCCCGCCGATCGGGGTGGTGGGGCTTGCCGGGAACGAGGCCCGCGCCCAATTTGGCGCGGTGGACATTTACCGCACCCGTTTCAAGCCGATGAAATTCGCGCTGGCCGGAAATGGCGAACAGATGCTGATGAAACTCGTGGTGCGACAGGCCGATCAAAGGGTGGTCGGCTGCCATATTGCGGGGATCGATGCGCCCGAAATGATCCAGCTCGCCGCGGTGGCAATCAAGGCCGGGCTGACCAAGGCGCAATTCGACGCGACCTGCGCGGTGCATCCGACCGTCGCCGAAGAATTGGTGACGATGCGCGATAAAGTGGGCGATTGATCCGGTTGGGGATCCTGTCGGGTCCGGGGATGCTTGTCAGCGGTCAAAACTGGCGGAAACCGGGGCGCATCGGGCACTTGCAAAAACCCGATTTGCACTTAGGGTTCGCGAGACCCTTCCCTGCCCCGAAACCCGGAATATTTCCATGACCTTTTTTGCCCCCGATCGCCGTCATTTTTCGCTGCTGCTGGCTGGCGTTGGCGCGTCCGCAGTGCTGACCGGGCTCTCTGCGTGCAGCCCAAAGCCGAAGGCGGCTGCGCCCGAAATTGCGGCGGATCCGGCTTTTGAGGCTTTGCTCGCCGAAATCGCGGTGGATGCCGTGCGCGATGTGCCTGAAGCGGCGACCTCGCTCGGGCTCAGCGAGGAACAGGCCGGCGGCCGGTACAAGGACCGGCTGGGCGACCGCAGCCAGGGCCAATATGAGCGCGACCGCCTGCGCCTCATGTCGTGGCGCGAAAAGATCGCCGCTTTCGACCGGGCGAAGCTGTCGCCCGCCCAGGCCGTGTCGCATGATGTGATGAGCTACCAGTTCGGGGCAGTGGCGGATGGCGCGGGCTATGGGCATGGCAATCTCAGCCCCATCGGCTGGTTTGCGCCTTATGTGATGACGCAGCTCAACGGTGCCTATCTGGAAATCCCGGATTTCCTCGACAGCCAGCACAAGATCGAGACGCTCGATGACGGCAAGGATTATCTCGCCCGGCTCGGCCAGATTGCGTCGGTGATGGATGGCGAGCTCGGTCGCGCGCGGCTGGATGTCGAAATGGGGATCGTCCCGCCCGCCTTTGTGTTCGAGCGGATGACCATTATCATCGACCGGTTTCTGAGTGTCTCACCGACGGATAATGTATTGGCGTCCTCGCTGGCGCGCCGGATCGCAGCGCTGCCGGGGGCCGATCCCGCGGTGGTCAAGACCCAGAAGGACGAAGCGATCCGCATCGTGACCCGCGACATCTATCCGGCCTATCAGCGCTTGCGCGCCTGGACAGCCGAAATGGCACCCAAAGGCTCGAAAGATGCCGGCATCTGGCAATTGAAGGCCGGGGCGGATTATTACAAGACGGCGCTGAAACTGTTCACCACGACGGAAATGACCCCGGAAGAAGTCCATGAATCCGGTCAGAAGATCATCGAAACCCTGTCGGCCGAAGCCGACCAGATCCTGCGCGCCCAGGGCCTTGTGGAAGGCAGTGTCGGCCAGCGCCTCAAGATCCTCGCAAAGGATCCCAAATATCTCTATTCCAACGACGATGCCGGCCGCGAGAAATTGCTGGCCGATCTCAATGGCCAGATCACCCGGCTCAAGGCACGCCTGCCGGAAATGTTCGGCATTCTGCCCAAGGCCGATGTCGAGGTGCGCCGCGTCCCGGTCTTCACCGAGGCCGGTGCGCCCGGCGGCTATTACCAATCCCCGAGCCTCAACGGTTCCCGCCCCGGTGCCTATTACATCAATCTGCGCGATACCGCCGAATGGCCGTCCTGGACCCTGCCGACCCTGACCTATCACGAGGCCTCGCCCGGCCATCATTTGCAGGGCACCATTGCGCTGGAACGCCAGGATTTGCCGCTGATCCGCCGCATGTTGTGGAACTCGGCCTATGGCGAGGGCTGGGCACTCTATGCCGAGCAGGTGGCCGATGAATTGGGTCTCTATGACGGCGACCCGGTCGGCCGGCTCGGTTATCTGCAATCCATGCTGTTCCGCGCAGCGCGCCTCGTGGTCGATACCGGCCTCCATTCGCTGAAATGGACGCGCGAGGAAGCCATCACCCGAATGGCCGCCATCACCGGCGACGATGAAAGCGCGGTGGCAACCGAGGTCGAGCGCTATTGCGTGTGGCCGGGTCAGGCCTGTTCCTATATGACCGGCCGGGTGAAGATCAACGCGCTGCGCGATGGTGCCAAGCGCGAAATGAAGCACCGCTTCGACATCAAGGCCTTCCATGACGTCGTGCTCGGCGAAGGTGCGCTTCCGCTCGACGTGCTGGCCGAGCGGGTGAATGCCTGGGCGAAGGCATAGGCTTATGGCCCCGATCGCAGTGGTGCCGGTTCGCCGGCCCGATGCGGTCGCCAAGCCTTCTGCGCGCAAGGCGGTCAATTCAAACGGCGTCAATGCAAAACGGCGTTGCCTTCTATTGCCAGCCCCGCCATAAGGCGCGCTTCCGCCAGTCCGGCTGGTCGGTGGTGACTGGCGGTGCCTTGTGATTGAGGGCTCCTGATCACGCCAAAGAGTCGGAATGAGGTCCCGCCGGACCGGACGGGGCTGGTGTGATCAGGGTTCGATGAACCAAGTCTGTGGGCAGGTGGCCGAGTGGTCGAAGGCGCACGCCTGGAACGCGTGTAGACGGGCAACCGTCTCGAGGGTTCGAATCCCTCTCTGTCCGCCATTCTGGAACACAAATGCGAACGCCGTCCGCCGGTTCCGCGCCCTTCGCTGCAGCCGGCACTCTCAGGAGCTCTTCTTGCGAGCCAATGATCCGCACCTCGCGCCCCGCGATCTCGACCCGTTGGGCCACAGCCCCGGGGGTGATTCCGCGGCACTCCGCCACCCATCCCACGCATGCGACGGCGGGCGACGGCCGCGAACCATGCGGCCTGATCGCGCGTCGCCTTTAATTCTTCCCTGCACAGGGCGGAACGCATTGTACGGGATCGCCGGCTGTCGTTCCACCGTTCAACGTCGTCGAACTGACACCCGGCCAGCGATCCTGGCCGAGGAAGTCATTTGACCGCTTGTTTGACCGGAGCAGGAGACGCAGACGCCCGTGTCCGGCCTGGAGGTTGCAGGGTTGATCGCCGGATTTCAGCTTTTCCTTGATGCCGCGGCAAAAGGGCGCTGGCTGCACATCAATCTGGCTGAACATCCATCAAGCAGGAAACAATCCGGTGATGCTGACCACGGTGACCGCGCCGAGCGCGGAACTCCGGACCGCGAGTCTGTCCGTGGTCAGATGTCGTGACAGCTTCCCGCCCCGCCAGCGAGAGGACCTGGCGCATCTGATATTGGTTCGCTGCTTCGGTCTTCCGTCGCTGTCACACCTGCTTTCGGCTCCCTCACATCAGTGATGATCTGTCCCTGCCCGAGCCTGCTTCGCTTCATGTCGGCCCGATTCTTTTGCGACGGACCCTGCCAATGAGCGCTCACATTTCCGGAAAACACACTCGGCCGCATTGACATTCGATAAAGTCTGTATTCACTCTATCACATTCCGCTGGGTCGTGCGTGGCGTTTGACCCGGGAAGAATCATCAAGCGTAAATTACCAATATTTGTTTCTGCAATGAATAATTGACAGCTTTGGGCGCGGCTCATGCTCAGCCTGCATCCTGCCGTAGTGGAGCAATAGTCCGGCTGATGAAATCGGAAAATGTCAACCTTCCACGCGAAAACAGTCAACTTGATTGCTCTCTTCAGTCGATTGGCCTGAGACCGGGAATTTGAAATTTCGGCGTCGAAGATTTGGAAAAGGAAGATTGTGTCTCTTTGAAGGATCCAACGGCGGCGCAACAGGGTAAATCGGATATTTGTGACGGGGGCGTAGATGCGCCCTCCCTAAGGATCGGAAAGGATACCCACGCATGAACAAGCTCGTTATTTGTGCTTTCATCGCCATCATTTTCCCGGCCAATGCCAGTGCCAAAACCGCGCCTTATTATGAAGGTCGCTGGCAGACAAGTTCCGAGACGACGGTATCCGTCACCGCCAAAGTTAATGGTGCAGAACCGCAAAACTCGAAGACAAGTTCGAACAAATTGAATGTTCGAATCTGTCCCGATTCCAAACGGACGGGGTGGAATTTTGCCTTGGTCCTGCCCATTGGGCTGGCGGTTGGTCACAGTCCGGTGAAGGTCAATGCCGATGGCTCGATCACCGCAACGCTGGGCGAGAGGCCGGACGCTGTTCGCTATATGTTGCGGGGGGATCAGAAGCAATTGACCGGAACATTACAAAAGCTGCCAGATGAGAAGAACCCGAACCCGCCATCAATCCCCATTTCCTTCGTCCGAACGGGGAAGTGTTGACAGCCCGATTATGTATCCGAAGTAATGTGGCAAGCCCCTTCGTCATTCTCAATCACCATGATAAATGTGGATAGGAATTACATGACCTCCCTTGTGGCACATGAAGTCGCACATGAAGTCGATACGCCTTCATTTTGTTCGGAAACGTGTAGTTATGAATAGAATTGGTTTTCTTGCACTCATCGCAGCCTTGTGCTCAACCCACGCCAGCGCCAAAACGGCACCCGATTATGAAGGAATCTGGCGAACACAGCCTGTCGCGCCGCTCAGCACCTCAAATACCAAAGACAGCGTTACGACCAGGCTGCAGATGAAATTCTCGCCGACGGACATATTGTTACAGATCTGCCCCGATTCTGGACGCAAGGGGTGGAATTTTGCCGGGCTCCGGCCCGACGGGCAGGTCGTCGGCAGCGCCCGCGCAACGGTCAACACCGATGGCTCGATCACGGCGACGATGCGTCAAGATCCCAATTCTGTTCGCTTCCTGTTGCGGGCGAAGCAGAACACATTGTCGGGGACCATGCAGATTCTACCGAGTGAAAGTCTTCCGGGCGAAATACCGCCAATCCCCATTTCTCTGATTAAAAACGGTAAATGTTGATGGATCGCAATGGCGCGCAAGATTTCGCTGCCCGTCAAAAGAGGGCACAGAGACGCGCCCTGGTTGCCTTCAAGAAGGATGCGCTCATGAATAAGCTGGCTTTCGTTCTGTCCATCGCCATCCTGCTCTCAACCAGCGCCAGTGCCAAAACCGCGCCTTATTATGAAGGCCGCTGGCGTGCAGCGCACGCTGCTGCGATCACGAGCTCGGAGACCAAAGGTAACACAACGATAACGAGAACAACGAAGACCTCATCGAAACTGGCCATACAGATCTGCCCCAATTCCAAAAAGACGGGCTCCAATCTCGCTTTGATTCTGCCGATCGGCCTGGCCGTTGGCGGCACGCCGGTGAAGGTCAATCCCGATGGCTCGATTACCGCAACGATAGATGACGGATCTCAAGGGGTGCGGTTCGCATTGCGCCAAAACCCGCAGCAGAACCAGCCGCAATTATCCGGCACGATGGGGTCGAGCCCGACCGAGAGCGATCCGAATCCGCCCCGGATCCCCGTCACCTTCATTCGAACTGGTAAATGTTGATGGATCGCAATGGCGCGCAAGATTTCGCTGCCCGTCAAAAGAGGGCACAGAGAAGCGCGCGGGTTTCCCTTACGAAGGATGCCCCGTGAGCAAGCCTGTTGTCGTTATTTTCATGGCGATCCTGTTCTCGAACAGTGCCAGTGCTGGAGGCGCCCCGCATTATGAAGGCCGCTGGCATGTGGCTTCCTCAGAGCCAATCGTAACCTCGCAGAAGAAAGGTAATGTAACGCGAACAACAACGACGAGGCTCTCCTCGGACCTGAAAATAAAAATCTGCCCTAATTCCAAGAAGACAGGTTGGAACCTTGCTTTGTTATTGCCGATTGGCCTGGCTGTAGGCAGCACCCCGATTATCGTCAATAAGGATGGCTCGATCACCGCAGTGCAAAAGGACGGATCGAAGCGTTTACATTATCATTTGCTGAGGAACCAGAACCATTTGTCGGGGACCATACGGTTCAACCCCAATGAGAGCAATCCAAACCCTGTCGTTACCCCGGTCAGCTTCGTTCGTACCGGAGGATGTTAAGGGTCGGATTCTGCGCAGTTGATTTGGGGTATTGGCGGAGCGTTTCAGGCATGGCGGATGGACTCATTCAACGATGCGAGGCACGCGCCCGGTGATTGAAGACCCCAAAGAGCATAATCCTTCGGGCTTCGGCCGCTCTTTCCTCGGGGCGGGCATGGACGCGCCACTGGATCCACGCATCAAGCGGCTGCGACGCTTGCGCCTTTGGGGTGGCTTTGGCATGGCCGGGCTTCTGGGCGTGGCCGCGATCGCTGTGCTGCTGGGCCAGCGCGGCGGCGAACTGGTGGTGTCCGCCAAGGATATCACCATCGCCACGGCCATGCGCGGGGTTATCCAGGAAGAAACCAGCCTGCTCGCCCGGGTCGAGCCCTTGGACGCGGTGCTGATCTCGGCCACTGAAAGCGGTCAAATCCAGGAGATATTTGTGCGCGACGGGGCGCGGGTCGCTGCGGGCACGCCTTTGTTACGCCTCAGCAATCCTGAACGCGAGCTGGCCATCAATCAGGAAATCGGCCGCGAGAAAGCCGGGATCGCCGCGCTGTTCGCGCAAGAGGGCCAATTGCAGGAACGCGCCATCGATGAAGGCGAAGCGCTGCTCGAAGCGGAGTTCGCACTCGCTGAGCTGAAAACCCGCCTGTCCCAGCGCGAGGAGCTGCTCAAACGCGGCTTCGCGCCGCTCCAGCAGGTGGAATCGTTGCGGGCGGAACTGGCGTTGAAGGAAAAATTGCTGGCCCGCCGCCAGGAATTGGCCAAACAGCAGGCGCAACTGCGCCGCGAGCAAGCCTCGAGCCTTGCGGGCCAACGCCGCGACGCGGAAGCGAATCTGGCAAGGCTTCGCCAGCGTCTGGGGAGTTTCATGGTGCGCGCCCCGCGCGAGGGCGTGGTGCTCGGTCTGCCGGGGGAATTGGGACAGGTCATCGCGCAAGGCAGCGTGCTCTCACGAATTCGGGGCGGGCGGGGCGTTGAGCTCCGTGGTGGCATCGATGAGCGCAGCGTGGGCAAGTTGAAATTGGGCCAGGCAGCACGGCTCGATCTCGGCGGGCAGGCCATCGAGCTCAAAGTCACCGGCATTGCGAGCCAGATCGTGAACGGCACCGCCGAGATACGCTTGCGCTTCTTGTCAGAAGTGCCACCCGATGGTTTGGAAGTCGGGCGAGCCCTGCAGGTCCGCATGCCGCTGGGCGAGCCCCTGGAGGGAATCATCGTTTCAAATTCTCCCTTTCTGGAAACCAGCGGTGGTTATTGGGCCTTCGTGTTCGACAAGACAGGCGCGACGGCCAGGCGCCGACCCATTCGGGTTGCGCAGCGTTCGTCCAGTTCGGCGCTGATCGCCGAGGGGGTGGCTGCGGGCGAGCGCCTCATCGTGTCGAGCTATGAGGGATATGAACGGGTCAAACGGATACGGGTGCAATGAACGCCATCGCCATCGAATTAACCGAAATTTCCAAGACATTTCTGGCCGACGATGTGCAGACCTCGGCGGTCGATGGCGTCAGCCTGACCGTCCAGACTGGCGAGTTTCTGGCGATTACGGGGCCTTCGGGCTGCGGAAAATCGACCTTGCTCAGCATTCTGGGCCTGTTGGAAACGCCCGACCGGGGCAATGTGCGCATTCTGGGTGAGGATTGCACCGCCAAAAACGAGAACGAATTGGCGCTTTTCCGCCGTGGGCGCGTCAGCTTCGTGTTTCAGAGTTTCAACCTGATCGACGACATGTCCATTGTCGAAAATACGGAAATCGGCCTGAAATATCGCGGCGTGAAGCCCGCTTTGCGGCGCAAAATCGCGCTCGACATGCTCGATTGGGTGGGACTGGCGCACCGCGCCAAACACCGGCCCGGCCAGCTCTCGGGTGGCCAGCAACAACGCGCCGCCTTGGCCAGAGCTCTCGCCAGCGACGCCCGGCTCATTCTGGCCGACGAGCCCACGGGAAATCTCGACAGCAAATCGGGCGAAGCGGTGATGGATCTGCTCGGCTCGCTGCCTGCTCGCGGCAAAACGCTGATCGTGGTGACCCATTCGCTTGAGCTCGCTTCGCGCGCTACTCGCCGCATCGCCATGCTGGATGGACGGCTCGAGGTCGGCAATGATTCGGTTTGATCGCTTACGGTGGAGCGCCGGCGCGGCGTTTTTCAATGCCGTCCTGGCCATCGCCGTCGCTTTGCTGGTGGGCAGTCTTATCCTCTACGAAGCGTCGTTCAATCAGACAATCGCGCCAGATGGTGACGTCTATCTGGTGGGGATGAAGTCGGAATTGCCGGGCATCCCCGCCAGCGTGATGGGCGGATCGAACGACGCCGTCGCCGTAGAGGTGCGCAATAAGCGGCCCGACTGGATCGTGGCGCGCATCAGCAAGGGGGAATATCGGGAAGTTGGGGCCGAAGGGCGAAAAAGTACGGCTGAGGTGTTCAGCGCTGACGAAGAATTGCCCAAGGTGCTGAAGATCAGGGCGATCGCAGGCGACCCGGGCACGGCCCTTGGCCTCGCAGACGGCATCGTGCTGACGCGAGGCGAGGCGATCAGGCTGTTCGGCCGTGTGGATGTTTTGGGCTCCGCGCTCCGGCTGGACGAAACTGAAGTCACCGTGCGCGCGATCATCGAAGATTGGCCGCGCAACAGCCAATATGCCCAACACCGCATCCTGCTCTCTGCGCGCAATGGCTCGAGCGCGTTTGCAGCGCTGGATCGGCCAGATGTCGAAGGGGTTGCCGAGCAATTCGGTGAGCCCGCCGGTGCCAAGGTGGTCACCCTCAGCGTCATGACATTCGGCGATGTGGAAGTGCTGGTACGTGCCAAGGGCCCGCGAGCACAGGTCGAGGCCGATATTGCGGCAATTGCTGCAAAAGCATCGACCTTCACCGATGGCTTCGAAATCCTCAAGCGTAGCCCATATCCGCTCAACATCGTCCGTTTGAATTTGCGGACCGAACCCGGGCTTGTGCTGCGAAAGTTCCACACGGATCTGGGCGCGCTCCTGACCCTGGCGCTCCTGGCGCTTCTGGGCATTCTGAGCGCGGCACTGGGCATTGTCAGCCTCGGCGTCGCGCAAGCGGCGCGACGGGCGCGCGAAGTCGCCGTGCTGCGCGCTTACGGTGCGAGGGCGGCGGAGCTGACCAGCGCTGAATTGGCACGCTATTCGTTGGCCGGCGCCCTCTCGGGCTTGTGCGCCGTTGCGCTTGGTGCAGCGCTCGCGCCGAGTTTTGGTGCCGTGCTCGACCGGACGCTCCCTTCTTTATTGTCGTTGCCCAATCTGGCCATCGCCATGCTGACAGGTGCCCTGGGCGGCTCGATCTGTGCCATCGCGCCGTGCTCGGTTCTGGCGAGCGGCAAGCCGCTGGACGCCCTGCGGGGGCGTGAGGGGAGCCATTCTCGCCTTGGCCTGGTGCGCGCCTCACTGATCGTTGTCCAGATTGCCCTGGCGACGGTGTCCGCGACTTTCGCCCTGGCGCTTGGCGCGCAATATGCACATAATGTGGATCCCGACCGGCTGGGTTTCACAGCCCCAGGCCTGGCAACGGCCACGCAAAACCCGTTGCCCGGCGCCACCGACGCGATGGGTTGGCCGCAATTGGAAGCGCTGCGGGCGCGCGCCGCAACTGATCCCAGGATCGTCGCCTTCGCAAGCGCGGCTGCGGGGCCCCGCAGCAATACGAGTTCCCAGGCCAGCTTGTTGCCCGGCGGGCGCACTGACGCTCTCGAGCTCAATGCGGTTGGAATTTCAACTGACTTTTTTCGCACCCTTGGCACCCCGCTTCTGGTTGGACGGGAATGCCAGGCGAGTGAGCTTGGCAACGAATTTCCGACCGGCGGCGAGCAATATGCCGTGCTGAATCGGAAGGCGGCGCTGCTTTTGGGCTTTGCTTCCCCAGCGAATGCCGTGGGCGCCTTGATTCCTTCTGCGGATTTGCCCGCTCCCACAAGGATCATCGGCGTGGTGGGCGATCTTCGGTTGTTCGATCTGCGACAGAGCGAAAATGTTGCGCGAATTTTTTATTGTCAGAAGGGGCGGCATAGCAGTCTCTTTGCCCGCGTCGCGCCCGGCGTGGATCCGGCGGTTGCCATGTCAGACTTGTTGACGCCATTTTCTGCAAATGCGGCGCGGGACGCCGAGAGTGTCACGACCATCCTCAATCGGACATTTCGCGATGTCTCGCGCCTGCTCGCCATAGTGGGGGTTGCTGCGGTGCTGAACCTGCTGACGGCCGCTTCGGGCCTGATCGGGCTCGCCATGCGGCTGACGATGGGTCTGGGCTTCGAAGCCAGTGTGCGGAAGGCCTTTGGTGCCTCGAATGCGCAGGTGCTGTCGCTGCTCGCCCAAAAACTGGGGCCATGGGTCGGGCTTGGCGCGATTGTCGGAATTGGTGGCGCTGTGGGGGGTGCCAGGGAATATCTGGCGCGCTTCCCCGATCCGGTCGGGTTTAACGCGCTGGGGCCGCTGGCCGTTGCGGCCCTGATTACGCTGATCTTTGCGGCCGTTGTGTTGTTCAACGGGGCCATGCTGGCGCGCCTGAAACCAAATGCCATCCTGCGCGTGACATGAAGTGAACTTTCCCCCGAACAGGCGGCTGCGCCCGGCGGTGCTATTGGCGAATGGGTCCCGCGCAACAGCCTGCAAGAAGAGATGCAGAAAATCGCCTGACGCAGGATTTTCTTGTCACCCTGCATAAGGAGCACAGGCTCATCTTCTGCTCCCCCTCCCCGGGCTTGCGCGGCAAGAGTGGAATTGGGAAGCGAAACCCTGGTCGAAATCGTGCCACCAATTGCGCGTTGGGGGCTTTGACTTTTGCAGCGGCTCCACATAGCCACATGCCAATTGCGCGTCATGACTGCACCGTCCGGTGCCCTGTCGTGCCGGCTGGACCCGGGAGACCATCATGTGCGGCATTGTGGGGATTTTGGGGCAGGCTCCGGCCGCGACGCGGATCATCGAGGCCCTCAGGCGGCTCGAATATCGCGGCTATGATTCCGCAGGGATTGCGACCCTGGGTGCGGACGGAATCGAGCGCCGGCGCGCCGCGGGCAAGATCGCCAATCTGGCCGGGATCCTCGCATCCGAACCGCTGCCCGGAAATACCGGCATCGGCCACACACGCTGGGCCACCCATGGCAAGCCAACCACCGATAATGCGCATCCGCACGCGACCGAAAAGGTGGCGATTGTCCATAACGGAATTATCGAAAATTACCGGGAATTGCGCGCGCGCCTCATCGCCCGCGGCCGGAACTTCGCCTCCGATACCGACAGCGAGGTGATCGCGCATCTCATCACGGCTCATATGGAGGACGGTGCCGCCCCGATCGCCGCTGCGGAAGCCGCTATTGCCGGGCTCGAAGGAGCCTTCGCCATCGCCTGCATCTTTGCGGGGAGCGATGATCTGATGTTTGGTGCGCGCCGCGGCAGCCCGCTGGTGGTCGGTGTCGGACAATCGGAGATGTTTCTTGGCTCGGATGCCATCGCCCTGTTCCCCTTCACCGATCGGGTGATCTATCTCGAAGAGGGCGACAGCGTGGCGCTTGGCCGGGACAAAGTCGTCATCAAGGACAAGGCGGGACGTGAAGCTGCGCGCGCCACGGTGACCGTTCAGGGTGCGGCCGCCGCAGAAAAGGGCAATTACCGGCATTTCATGCTGAAGGAGATTCACGAACAGCCTGAAACCATCGGCCGGACCGTTGCAGCGCTGCTCGACACCGTAAACGAAAAGGTTCGCGCTCCCGAATTTCCGGATGTCCATCTTGACCGGATCGGGCAACTTGCGCTGGTGGCCTGTGGCACGGCCCATTATGCCTGCCGGATAGCGGAATATTGGCTGGAGCAGATTGCCCGAATTCCGGTGGAATGTGATATCGCGTCTGAATTCCGCTATCGATCCCCGGTGCCGGGAACGGATTCGGCGGCGCTGTTTGTCTCGCAATCCGGCGAAACTGCCGACACACTCGCGGCATTGCGCTTTGTGCGCGAGTCCGGAATCAAGGCGATTTCGGTGCTCAATGTCCCGCAATCCTCCATGTGGCGGGAAACCGACGCAATATTACCCACCCATGCCGGGCCAGAAATCGGTGTCGCATCCACCAAGGCCTTCACCGCCCAGCTCACCGCCCTGGCCGCCTTTACGGTGGCGCTTGGCCGGGCCCATGGAACTGTCTCGCCCGAAACCGAGCGCGCGCTGTGCCACGCTTTGATCGCGCTGCCGCGGGCGGTGGCCGAAGCGTTACGCGAGGAGCGGCATATCGCGGATCTCGCGGCCGAGCTCTCGCGCGCCAAAAGCGCCCTGTTTCTCGGGCGGGGGGCGTATTATCCGCTGGCGCTCGAGGGTGCGCTGAAGCTCAAGGAAATCACCTATATCCATGCCGAAGGCTGTGCAGCGGGCGAACTCAAGCACGGGCCAATTGCGCTTGTCGACGAGAAAATCCCCGTCATCGTTCTCGCGCCAAAGGACCATTTGTTCGAAAAGACCATGTCCAATGTCGAGGAAGTCGCCGCACGCGGGGGCCGGATCATCCTCATCTCGGATGAAGCCGGTCACGCGGCCTCGGCCGGACTGACTGCGCGGCGGATCACGATCCCCACCTGCCATCCGCTGATCGGGCCGATCGTTGCAGCGATTCCGGTACAGCTCATCGCCTATTACACAGCCGTGCATCTGGGGACAGATGTTGACCAGCCGCGCAATCTGGCGAAATCGGTCACGGTGGAATGATCGGTCACGGTGGAATGAAGGAAATTGTCCGGGCAGCCGGGCGCTCCAGACATCGCCCGGAGTATTTTCAACGAAATTCGCGCCGGATTTCCCGGCCGGATTTCCTGATTGTACAGGCCCGGATCCAATAATCCGGAGCGCGCCCGGACGAAAACCGGATTGCGCTTTTCCTCAACGCATCTTCGGCGAGCCGGACAGCTCACCGACGGGTCGGAAAAAGATGGTACCGCCTCCCGGGTTTGAACCGGAGACCTCTAGATCCACAATCTAGCGCTCTAACCAGCTGAGCTAAGGCGGCCAACGCCAACGGGCCAATTCGCCATCAAAACCGGACCTGATCTGCATCCCGTGGCAAACGCGGTCTGCCCGCCAGAATGATGTTCCGCCGATCGATTGCGGGATATGTCCATCCGGGTCCGCCGCCGTTCTCGCGCGATCAGCCGTGACGGTCAACCCCGCTGCGCACGCAATTCGCCGTTGCTACCCCTGACGGGAGAGCGCCGACCGCCCACCGGGCCCGGAATCGGCCGCATGCGATCCAATGCGACGAGCAATGCCACGATGCGCCATGTTTTCGGGCACGCCATGTCATCCTGGAGCAGTTTCAAAGAAATTCGGGCCGGATCTCCAAATTGAACAGCCGCGGATTCTGTCATTCGGCCCGGATTCTGTTGACGATGCCCTGGAGCATTTTCAAGGAAATCCGCGCCGAAAGTCTGAATTGAAAATGCTCGAATTCAATGATCTGGAGCGCGTTCAGGCGAAAAATCGGATTCCACTTTTTCTGAACGCGCTCCGGAGCATTTTCAAGGAAATCCGCGCCGAAAGTCTGAATTGAAAATGCCCGGATTCAATGATTCAGAGCGCGTTCAGGCGAAAAATCGGATTCCACTTTTTCTGAACGCGCTCCGGAGCATTTTCAAGGAAGACCGAGCCGAATGTCTGAATTGAAAATGCCCGGATTCAATGATTCAGAGCGCGTTCAGGCGAAAAACCGGATTCCACTTTTTCTGAACGCGCCCTAGCCCCGGCCGGTGACGGGAATGGAAGCCCCCGTCACCGCGCCGCCGGCTTCCGACAAAAGAAAGGCGATCACGGCCGCGATCTCGCCCGGCTTCACCCAGGTCGTAAAATCGGCATCCGCATTGGCGCTGCGATTTTGCGGCGTATCGATGGTGCCGGGCATGACGGTATTGCAGGTAATACCGGCCGCCTTGTTTTCCTCGGACACCGCCTCGGCAATCCGCATGACGGCGGCCTTGGAGGCCGAATAGACGCTGGCGCTGGCGAAAGCGCGTTTGCCGGCCCCCGCCGCGACATGCACGATACGCCCATAGCCGGCCTTGCGCATCACGGGCAGAGCGGCCTCACTCAGCCGCAAGGCGGACAAGGCGTTGAGGTCCATGAGAAAGGCCCAGTCATCAGAGGCCAGCTCGGTGGCGTGCTTCACCCTGAACGTGCCGACGGTGTTGGCGAGGCCATCAATGCGTCCGAAGCGTTCCATGGCCTCAGCCATGATCCGCTCGCAGCCTTCGCGGGTGCGGACATCGGCCCCGGCGATTTGCAGATTGGTAACGCCGAGCGCGGTGCCCAGCTCCTCAAGCGCCGGGGCCCGCGTATCGGCCAGCACGAGATTGGCACCGAGCTTTGCCAGATGCGCGCTGATGGCCGCGCCGAGATTGCCCGCGGCTCCGGTCACGATAATGGTTCGCTTCTTGAAATCACGCACGATACTGCTCCGGAAAACCTGCTCAGACACGATGAATATCCGGCCGCGCCACCCGGAATTGCACGACATCGCCAACCCGGACCATCCGGCCTTTGGCCATCACCCGGTCGGCAATGAAGGGCAGGATGTCGCGGCCATGCCGGCGGCCATCGGCGTCCAGAAAAAGTGGCGCGTCCACGCCCGATCCGCAGGAACCGGTCTGGCAAAAGGCCAGTGGCAGGCCGCCTTTGGCGCAGAGCGTGGCACAGGCCTTGTGCGTCTTGCCATAGCCCGGGCGCATGGCCCCAAACCAGCATTTGGCGTCGAGGATTTCACCGACGAGATGGGCGGCGCCCAGATCCTCCTCCGGCCAGTCGCGCAGGCCCGGGGGCTCGATGCCTTCCGACGCGCCAAGCCAGTGCCCGTCATCCACCGCAATCATCCGGTTTTCACCACGGGAAATGAGACTGCCGCGCACCTTGACCCAGCCCCGGGCATTGGCGGCCAGCCGAACTGCCAGCTTGCCGGTCGTGGCGAGAAAGGCGGTTTGCGGGGCACCATCGTCGCCGATCATGCGCAGCATTGGCCATGGTGTTTGCACGAGCAGGCCGGAATGCCCGGCAATGGCCGACTGGTCCCAGATGCCCGGTCCCGGGGGCTGGCCCTGCCGGCCCAGAAAAGCCGCCACGCCGCCGCCGCCGGCCATGAGGCCAAAAGTCGCGAGCAGCAGAAAGCGCCGGTCGATTTTGTGAAGATCGGGGCTCCAGCCGATGAAAAACGGGTCGTCAGACATCACGGACCTCCCCGGAGCAGTCAGATGGCGCGGGCGAAGCGCCCCCGATCAGCGTCGGTCCAGGCCCGGTGCCGAGCGGCAGCGCCTCGGGATGAACGAACACGATGCCATTCTGGATCCGCGTCCGGTAGGTGGCCACGCGCTCGCTATAAGGCGGCGGGGAACAGCCATCCTCTGGCCGATATTGAAATCCGTGCCAGGGACAGGTGATGCTGCCATCCACGATGCGCCCCTCGCCGAGCGGGCCGCCCTGATGGCGACAGACATTCGAAATGGCATGGATGCGGTCCCCGTCCCGGAACACGGCGATCCGTTCACCTTTGGGCGGAGAAACCACGCGGGCGCGCGTGTCGGGGATATCCAGCGCCGCGCCCACCCGGAGCCAGCCTTCGGCGACGATCCGCCGCATCAGCGCGCCGCGGCGCGCCTCCAGCACCCCCGCGCCCAGATGCAGGCCCATGACCAGCGCCGCGCTGATTCCCACGGCCAGCGCCCAGGCGAATCCTTCATCGCCTTGCGCAGCACCGAGCATCACATGGCCGACGATCAGCACATAGGCCCCATAGACCGACATATGGATGGCCTTCCACAGGCCGGGGCCGAGATTGGCGTTCCAGAAATCATGGCTGGTCGCCGCCATCACGAACAGGATGAGCAGCGCCCCGACCCCCAGGGTCTCGAAGGGAAAGCCCCGCGCCGAGTGGAATTCGGAATTCGACACCAGCACCGAGACGAGCGGGTTCATGCCTGAAAAGCCGTGATACCAGAATACCACCAGCCCCCCATGCAGGAGGGCGATCAGGAAGCACACCACGCCCATATGACGCCGGTTATAGAGCAAAGGCAGAAACCGCGGGGACAGGCGCGCGGCCGGCCCGATCGCGAGGATCAGCGACAACAGGGCAAAGGCGCAGGAACCCGAAGCACGCAACGCCAATTGCACTTCGCTGGCATGCTGGTCCGGCGGAAAGGCAAAAACAGCGCTCGCCACATGAGCCGCCAAAAACACAATAATTCCGGAACCCAGCCAGAGATCGAAGGTCTTTTTGAACGGGGTCCATTGCACGACGCGATAATCATGGGACATGACGTGCCCCTTTCTGCGGCCGGATGGCATTTGTGTCCGAGGAAACCGGATCGCCGGGCGAGAACGCTGCCCGGTCAATTTCGTCCAATCGACGGCGTTCCCACAGGCCAAGCCCGATAATGGCGATCACCACCACCGGAATCAGCGACCAGAGGAGCAGATGGACAGATCGCTGGCGGCGATTCATTGACGGTCCTCCGGTGGACGCAGCCCGAAGGACCGGAAGAGCAATACCGGCCACAGCGCAATGATCCCGGGGGTGATCAGCAATTTCACCCGCCACGGGGCGGAGGCCGCCAATGGATCGAGCACCCGCAAGCCGCCCGACACGAATATCACAGCCGCACACAGACCGATCCCGGAATAAATTGCGAATGCCGCCACGATCCGGCCTGCGATTTCTTCGGGCACCGCATTCTCCTGACCTGCGCCGGTGACCGGTATTGATTCGATCTCCGGGCATTCGATCCATTCAGATGTCCATGAACCGGATCACTCGCCGAAAGGCCAATCAAATCTTGCCTGTCCGGTGTTTTGTGCCCTGCTGTTCCGCATCTGCCCCAACCGGCTCCCCAATCTGGCCGGCCTGATCGTGGCAATTTCCTTCGGCCCCGCGCATCAATCGGTTTGCGCTGCTTCCTTCCGGTCCTTCAGGCGACGCGATCCTTTTTGCCCGTCCAGGGCCTCGTTCGCCAGCCTTTCCTTTTCCGCGGCAATGGCCTGTTGTTCCAGAATGGCCTGCTCCGCGAGCTCGGTCTGGTAACAGGCCGGCCGCGACAGGCGATCGCCATCCAGCGGATCTTCCTCGCCTTGAAAGATCTCGCGGATATTCAAGGAGGAGCGCTTGCCCAGATCATCGAAATGGACCTGAAGCCAGTTCGACGCCGCCTCGCGGCCGCGATCGAACAACAGGCGGAAAAACGCCCCTTCCGCATTGAGCTTGGACGAGGCACCGAGCGGGCGCAGGGAGTTCTCGTCACCGATCATGTGAACATTGACCTTCCGGTATCCCGTGCCCTCCAGACGGCCTTCACGGAGCAGGCGCGACACGAATTCGATCGCCCGCAATTCGCGCATCAGCGAGGCATTGAAGGTAATTTCATTGATCCGGTTGTTGATTTCCGCCGCGCGCCGCGGGACGCCCGCCCGCGTGAACGGATTGATCTGCACGATCATCACATCGTCGGAATCGCAATGGTCGAACAGCGGCCATAGCGGCGGATTGCCCATATAGCCGCCATCCCAAAAAGCGCGCCCCTCGATCTCGACCGCCTGATAGACCTGCGGCAGACAGGCCGACGCCATCACATGGTCGGGGGTCAATTCATGGCGATGGAACACCCGCGCGCGCCCGGTCTCGACATTTGTGGCCGACACGAACACCTTGAGCGAATCCGCGGCGCGCACACGATTGAAATCAACCAATTTTTCGAGCAGGTCCCGCAAGGGATTGAGCTTCAGGGGATTGGTTTCATAGGGGCTGGCGAGGCGCGACATCAGATCGAACCAGACATAGCCCGGCGAATCGTCGAGGCTCCAGTTCCCGCGCCACACATCGACCGGATTGCGCTTGAAGGGGCTCGACAACGCCGCCCGCGCGACGCCATTCCAGAAATTCCGGAGCGCATCCCGCGCCTCTTGCTTGCAGCAATTGGCCAGTCCGTCGGCGAGCACCACGGCGTTCATCGCCCCCGCCGAGGCACCGGTGACCGCCTCGATCACGATGCGGTCGTCTTCGAGCAGGCGATCGAGCACCCCCCAGGTGAAGGCCCCATGCGACCCTCCGCCCTGCAAGGCGAGATTGATGGCGCGCGTTCCTTCGCGACCTTCGGAAACGGGCTGCGGTTTCATGATCCCTCACACTCCATTTACAGACAGTCACCCGCCCCTGATCGCCGAATTCGCTCCAACCAGCATGAAGGACCGCCCCGACACAATTCTATTGGCAAATTCTGTGTCTTTACGAAAATCACTTTTCACTTCGCAGACTTAACCAATTACCCGGAACCCGATCGATCAATAATCAAATCGGATGCGTGGGGATTGCTACTCCCGATAGCCTCAACAAAAGCACCCCATTATACCGTCAATTATTTGCATCGTCGGGATTTTGTTTCGGGATATTGCGCGTCGCTTCGCGTGGAATACGCGCAGCGAGGATCATGGCGAGCCCCAGGGACGCGCCAACGCCCCACAAGGTGGCGTGCCAGCCGACCCGGTCGAAGGCGAAGCCCAGCACCGCTCCGCCAACCAGCCCCCCGGTGAAATAACAAGCGAGATAGAGACCGCTCGCCGCACCGCGATCAGCCTCGGCCGATCGGCTGACAAAGCCGGTTGCCACCGCCTGGGCAAAAAAGGTTCCCGACGCGACCAGCACCATGCCGGCCAGCACCGCCACCAGATGACCAAAAGCCAGCAAGGGCAAGCCGGCGATCGCCACCGCAAGTCCAAGCCACAGGCCGTTTTTTGCGCCGACCTGCGCGACGATGCTGCCCGCAAGCGGCGTGGTAATGATGGAGGGAGCAAAAATGAAATAAACAAACGCAATACTGGCCATGCCAAGCGACAAGGGCGGTGCGACCAGCACGAAATTCACATAGGTGAAAACCCCGATAAAGGCGAACAGGATGCAAAAGCCGATGCCAAAGCCCAGCCTGAGCCGCGCATTGGACAGATGGGCCCTGAGCGTCGCAAAAGCCGATTCTGAAAAGGATTCATGACCCGGCAAGGGCTTCGAATTGGACAGGGTCGCAAACACCAGCACTCCGCCCAGAACATTCAGGCCGGCAAAGAGATAGAAATTCCCTTCCAGCCCGAATTGGCCGACACTGGTTGCCGAAATGATCCGGCCGAACAGATTGCTCGCCACATTGCCCGTGACATAGGCCGCAAAGGCACTGGCTGAGGCTGCCGCCGTGCAACGCTCACCGAGATATGCCAGCGTCAGCGTGAACGCCGTGGACATCAGCAATCCCTGGACCACACGGAGTGCCGAAAATGTCCCGAGATCAGGTGCATGGGCGAGCAAAGCTGTCGGGATGGCCAGCAGGACCAGGCTCAGCATCACCCCGTAGCGGCGGTTGATCCGGCTGGAAAACAAGGCGGCCAGCACGCCGGCAATCGCCATTCCGAGCGTGCTGGCATTGGCTGCCACCCCCATCTGGGCCGGGCTGACCTGATAATGGGCCGCCAGCGCCGGCAGGATCGCCTGGGTGGCGAAGAGATCGACCACCGTCAGAAACGCCGTGAGCCCGATGACGAACAGGTTGAACAGCGGCCCGATCCCCGACGGCGCGCGATGAGCGGCTCCGGTCGCGGAAGAATGCATGGGAACGCCTCCGGTTACGGGGGAAATGCTGCGGAAGCCGGGCTGCACAATCCCGCCCCCCCAGCCACCAGCCATCCGGACGGGCCCCATGGCTATAGCGTCACCAAAGCGCCGGTCAAGCAACGCTTTGGTGACGCAATGCCCGTCAAACGTGGTCCCCGAGGGGTTATGCCGCGGTGGGAAGCGCCCCCTTGCGGGTCTTCCACAGCGACCACGCGATCCCGCCCCCGATCAGGCCCATGGTGATCCCGAGCGACCAGCCGGCCGGGAATTTCCCGCCCGGAAACAAATCGCCAAGAAAGATCTTCGAGCCGATAAACACGAGCGTCATGGCCAGCGCGAATTTGAGATATTGGAAGCGGTGCACCATCGCCGCCAATGCGAAGAACAATGCCCTAAGCCCCAGAATTGCAAAGATGTTCGATGTGTAGACGATATAGGGATCGCTCGTGATCGCAAAAATCGCCGGCACACTGTCGATCGCAAAAATGAGGTCGACGATCTCGACAAACATCAGCGCCAGCAGAAGCGGTGTGGAATAGTTTCGCAGCTTGCCGGTCGCGGGATCGGGCAATTGGACCCGGAACCGGTGACCATGAAGTTCGGGCGTGACATTCATCCGCCGCTTCAGCCAGTTGAGCACCCTGTTCTTGCTCATATCGGGCGCATGGTCGCCCTTGCGCAGCATCAGGAGGCCCGTCCCTATCAGGAAGATCGCAAAGATATAGAGCACAGCCGAAAACTGGCTGACCAATGCCGCACCCAGCCCGATCATCAAACCGCGCAGCACGATCACCCCGATAATGCCCCAGAACAGCACCCGGTGCTGACAGGCCCGCGGAATCGCAAGAAAGGTGAAGACCAGCGAGATGATGAAGACGTTATCGAGGGCCAGCGTCTTCTCGACCGCAAAGCCGGTGAGATAAAGCTGGACCGCCGCCCAGGCCCGTTCCTCACCCGCCAAAGCGAGGATTTGTGGATCGATCGATCCGGCGGATGAATCAGTATTATAGAGATACCAGATGACTGCAGAAAAACTGATCCCGATGACGATATAAAAGGCCGAAAGCTTGAGCGACGCCCCAATATCGATCTCATGACCCTTGCGGTTCAATATCCCGAGGTCGAAGGCCAGCAGCGCCATCACCGCGCCGATGAAGGACATCCAGATCCAGACCGCCTTGCCGAGGAACTCGTGAAGGAGGAGATTTTGTAAGATATCCATATCAGCCTGCCAAATTTCAGATGCGCGGAAAATCGCGCCAGGAATCCGGCCGCGCGCGCGCGGCCCGCGTGAAGGCGGCTGAAGCGCGAAATCCGGTGGATCGAAGGGGAATTGAAATCAGGAAAGCCCGCGCCGGCAAAAGACAGCCGGCGCGGGCACCCGAATTGCCTCAGAAATCAAACAGGTCCGACAGGCGCGATTTGCGCTTTCCGTGCCCGCGATATTTGTCGTCATCATCATCATCGTCGCGGTAGCGAGGCCGTTCCCGGCCCAAATCCGGGCCGAAATCCCTGCCCGGATTTGGGCCGGGATTCCGCGCCGGCGGCGCTTCGGCCGCCACTTCCTCGCGGACAAGCGCGATGAGTTTTTCAAGCTCACCCTTGTCGAGCCAGATGCCGCCCGTCGTCGGACAGACATCGAATTCGATGCCGTAACGCGTGATCTGGCGCATCGGCGAACCGTCAATGGGGGAAGAAATCAGAGGCATGGAGACTCCTTGGACCGGACCGGGTCGGGATTGACAACAGGTGATTGCGGGCAAACACGGCGCGGAGGCCTGGATCACGACAACGGCCCAACCTCAACGACATGTCTCTCCGCGTTTCATAAAACCGGAGGCAGCGCGATTGGCACAGTGCAGATAAACGTCCGAGCCAAACGGGTTACTCCCGTTGCGGTCCGACATCACGGCGGCGTTGGAAAACGCCTGCTGTCAGAGGGGCCCGGCCCGCGTGATCCGCAGATCGGGGGCGCAATCGCGGTTTTCAAGGGTGGGGATTGTATGAAACAGCAGAAATTCCGATCGCGCGGGGCCATGAAACGCCGCTTCTGGCGCGCGGTGCCGTTATTCCGGGTGATGGCATGCGTGGTCGTCAATACCTGCCTGCGGCGATTGGAACAGGCTGGCAGATCCGGCACCAATGCGTTGAATGACCGCCATCGGCCCGCGATTCTGGTCTTTCAATGATTTCACTGGAGCCCATGAATTTTTTCGGGCAGAGCTTCGACCGGCTTTGCCTGACCACCCCATTTCACGGGACCACGCTTCATGCACCGCTTTGCCCCGATCCTGCTCACCGGCCTTGCAGCCATTGGCCTTGCAGCCATTGGCCTTACCGCCAGTGTCCCGGCCTCCGCCCGCCCTGCCCCAGCCGAAATCGCCCCAGCCGAAATCGCCCCCGTCGATATCGCCGCCGCGCGCGCGTCGCTGGCCGGAACATGGGAGGGCAAACTGGAATATCTGGATTACAGCGCCAATAAATGGTTCGGGATTCCGGTGAAAACCCGAATCGAGGATCAGGGCGATGGCGTCACCACGATCCGCAAATCCGATTTCGACGATGGCCCAAGCGTCGGGAATGTCCGGATCACCTCGGTCGAGCTTTACGACCCCGCCGCCGGGACAATCACCACCGGATCATTTCGCAAGGGGCGCATGGTCGAGATCTATACCTGGAAACTCCGCCTGAAAGGTCAGCCAGCCGATATTACGCATTGGACGATGATCGAGGATTCACCCGGCAAGGACGATAACCGCCCCGCGATTCTGCGCCTGACCACGCGGCGCGATGGCGACAGCATCGAAACGGTCAAGGAGGTCGATTTTCAGGACGATGACAAGACCGAATGGATCACCCGCAACCGCACGCGTCTCGCACGCGCCAAATAACGACCAGCGGCATGATGGCACTTTCAGGCCGCTTCATTCCCGATGGCCTGGTCATTCGATGACACCAGACCCTGACCGGAATCGGGTCCGGCAAGACCCGCCAGCATGGCCACCAGAACCGTTTCCGGACGCAATGGCTTTTCCAGATGGTCACTCATCCCGGCCGTAATGCAATTGCGGCGCTCCTCCTCGCCGGATTGGGCGGTGAGCGCGATGATCGGCGTGCGGCGATTATGGGCAGATTGATGACGGATCTGCTGTGTCGCACGGATGCCATCAAGGATCGGCATCTGCACATCCATCAGGATGAGGTCGAAACTCTCCTCATTGGCCATACGCACGGCTTCCGCGCCGTTCTCGACCAGCACATATTCACATCCGAACGCATCCAGCATCGCCGTGAGAAACAGGCGGTTGGAGCGATTATCTTCCGCTGCCAGTACCCTCGCCCCTTTCAAGGGCAGCAGGTTCTGACGCTGGGGTACCGCCGGTCGAACCGGTGCCGACGCCGCAGCCAGGGGAATGTCGAACCAGACGCGCGCGCCGCCCTCCGCCGGGCATTCGAAATCGAGCCGGCCCGCCATACGCTTCACAATCGTCTGCGACAAGGCAAGCCCGAGACCAACGCCGTGATCCCCGTCTTCATGGCCAGCCAGAGCATCCGGCAGATGACCCGACAGGCTGGATTTTGCCCCGTCACATAATCCCGGCCCGGAATCTGTAATATGTGTGATGAAACGATAATCGGGTGTGGCGTCGAATTTCACGCGCACTTCGCCCTGATCCGTATGGCTGACCGAATAGCCGAGCAGATTGGAGATCACCTGACGGATGCGCACCACATCCCCGCGCAAGCGCGCCGACGCGTTACTCCCCATGTCGATGGAAAATCCGATTCCCCTGCGCTCGGCCTGCGGGCGCCACATGATTTCGATGTCGGAAGCAAGGCTTGCGAGGCCGAAATCCACTTCCTCAAGCGCAAACATCCCCGCGCCAAGCTTTGCGCTGTCCATTAAATCATTGAGCACACGAAATAATTGCTCGGCTGCATCACGGACGGAAGAAACCATCCCCATTTGTCGGGCGCCGAGCTCCATTCGGGTCAAGGCTTCCGAAAGCCCGAGAATGCCATTGAGCGGTGTGCGGATCTCGTGACTGATCTGGGCGGCGAAATTGACACGCGTGGCCTTTGCCACCCGTAATTCATTGTCGAGCCGCGCGCCGGTTTCGCGGGAAAGCGCCAGCGCATCCCGCAATTCGCCATTGCCCCGGGTCAGCGCGAGCAGCAGATTGCGCGCCTCGCCGACGCCGACATAGGAAAAATCCTCATCGACCGCGACAAAGCCCTCGGCAAGCGCCGCCGGGCGTTCATCGAGAATCACCCGTACCAATTGTGCAAGATCGATCCCGGAATCTACCGTCAGCGGGCCGCGCACCATGAGATTGGTGATCGCGCGATCTCCGAACAGGTCGCGGGTCTGGTGGTCATTCATGCGGGCAAGAAAGGCCTGGCGCTCGACCAGACCGATCGGCCGCTCGTCCTGGGCGACCGCCAATATGCTCAGCCGGGGATCATTCTCGAACATCGAGAGAATGGCTTTTGCATGCACGAGCGGGTGCACCGCCTCGCGTTTCTCGATAATATCCAGTGCTCGCAACATGGCTCATCTTTCAGCTTGTTAACGCGCACTATTGCCGCCCATGGTTTCCACCCTCTTAACGGTCATCGCCTGCACTCGGCTGAATACAGCTCCCGCACATCACATTTGAAGTATCAATCGCGCACGCAAATGTTTATCCGGGCGTCGCTGGCTTCATATTCAGGGTTTTTGAAAGAACTGGCGACCGGATGCAATCACAGATTTTGCAAATTTGCGGAATCGATACCTGAATGGATTCCCCCGGGGCCGGGAGATTCCTTCGCGTTCACGCTCAATTTACAGGCAACGGAACCGCCGCCAGGGGACCGCATTGCGTGGGGGAAAACAAAACCAGTTCAATTATTTACCGTGAAATACGGAAAATCCGCTGCATTGCCCGGCCGGGTTTCCGACACCACGAAATCACCCGAACAGCTTCTCATTTGCCAAAAGGACGCGCGATTCCGGTGCTGTATAGTTACACCAACGCAACTTTTAATTGAAAGCGTGGCGTTTTAACTATATTTGCCGCTCCACCATCATCTTCTTGATCTCGGCAATGGCCTTGGCCGGGTTGAGCCCCTTGGGACACACCTGGGCGCAATTCATGATGGTGTGGCAGCGATAGAGCCGGAAGGGATCCTCGAGATGGTCCAGCCTTTGGCCGGTCGCTTCGTCGCGGCTGTCGGTCAGCCAGCGATAGGCCTGCAACAACACTGCCGGGCCGAGATATTTGTCGCCATTCCACCAATAGCTGGGGCAGGAGGTCGAACAACACGCGCAGAGGATGCACTCATAAAGCCCGTCGAGCTTTTCCCGATCGGCCGGACTTTGCGCCCATTCACCCGGCGGGGCCGGACTATCGGTGTGAAGCCAGGGCTCGATCGACTGATATTGCGCATAAAAATTCGAAAGATCAGGCACCAGATCCTTCACTACCGGCATATGGGGCAGCGGCGAAATCGTGATGACATCGCCAAATTCCCGCCATCCTTTGGTGCAGGCAAGCGTGTTGCGCCCGCCAATATTCATGGCGCAGGAGCCGCAAACTCCTTCCCGACATGAACGGCGAAAGGTCAGGCCGGGGTCGATATTGTCCTTGATCCAGATCAGCGCGTCGAGCACCATCGGCCGCACGGCGCTGACATCGACATGATAAATATCCCAGCGGGGATTGGCACCCGTATCCGGGTCGAAGCGATAGATGCGGAAGGTCCGGGTCTTTTTCACGCCGGCAGGCTTTGGCCAGGTCTTGCCCTTTTTGACCTGCGATTCACGCGGCAAGGAAAGTTCGACCATGGTTGCAATCCTGTCAGACGGTTACGCGTGTTCTGTGACCGGGAAAGAAGGCGCGCCGCCCCGGCAGGCCCTTCATAGCGTGTTTTTCGGCGGACGGAAATCCGGCTTGGAGCCAGACGGCTGCGACCGTGAACTTTCTCCCGCACACTCCCCCGCTGCGCCTGCGGCTTGCACGATTTCCAACCGCGGGGCTTGTCGTCCCGAACCCGCATAATGGATTTACCGATGGAATGGAGCGACGATGCCCTGGTGCTCGGAAGCCGGCGTTTAGGCGAGAGCGGCCTCGTCTTCGATGTGCTGAGCCGTGAGCATGGCCGCCAATCGGCGCTGGTCTATGGGGCGGGCTCGGCCAGCCGCAAGATCCGCCCTCAGGCTGGCGACGGGGTGAGTGTCGTCTGGCGGGGGCGGCTGGCGCAATCGCTCGGGCATTTCTCGCTGTTCGAGCTGGTCCGCCCACGGGCCGCGCTTGCCATGCAAAGCGGGCTGGGGCTGACCGGGCTCAATGCCCTGCTCGACATGGCGCGCGAAGCCGTTCCCGAGGGACCGTCCCTGCCTGGCGTGCATGACGGTGCGAATGTGGTTCTCGACGCGCTGGGCGATCCGGATCTGTGGCCTGCGCTCTATATACGCTGGGAGGCCGGCCTGTTGGAGGCCCTGGGTTACGGGCTTGATCTCGGCCAATGCGCGCTGACGGGCAGTTCCGAAGATCTGGCTTTTGTCAGTCCGAAATCCGGGCGGGCAGCCTCCCGGAGCGCAGCTGCACCCTTTGCCGACAAATTGCTGGCCTTGCCGGGCTTTCTGCTCGATTCAGGCGCGCCCATGGAAGTCAATGACCTTGCCGACGGCTTTGCCCTGACCGGCTATTTTCTCGAACGCCGGGTATTCGACCCGCTGGGCAAGAGCCTGCCCGAAAGCCGGACGCGCGCCATCGTGAAGCTGTGTCTGCGATGATCCATTTCGCACCTCACATGATTCCTGCGTTTCAATGATACAAGGGCTTTTTCCGTTCGTTGGGCCAGATATCAAAGATGCCGCATCCGGTCATTTCGTTCGATCTTTGTGCCCGGTTAACCTTTGTCGCTACACTGGAGGAATGGGACAGGGATTGATTCGCATTTTGGGCCTCGACCCCGGCCTGCGCAGCATGGGCTGGGGCTTGATCGCCCTTCAGGGCTCGCGGCTCGTGCACATTGCGCATGGCCATGTGCGGCCCGACCCCAATGCCGGCCTTGCCGCGCGGCTGGCGCGCCTCCATCACGAATGTTCGGCGCTCATTGCCACCCACACCCCGGATGAGGGCGCGATCGAGGAAACTTTTGTCAATGACAATGCCCGCTCGGCACTGTTTCTCGGCCAGGCGCGGGGGGCCGTTCTCGCGGCTCTGGGCGCGGCGCGGCTGATGGTGCAGGAATTTGCACCCGCCACCATCAAAAAATCCGTCACCGGAACGGGCCGGGCGGAAAAGGATCAGGTCGCCTTCATGGTCGCCCGGCTTCTGCCCGGAGCCGAAGGGGTCAAGGCGGACGCCGCCGATGCGCTGGCCGTGGCGATCACCGCGGCGCTCCATCGCCCGCTGGTCCGGCGGGATCCCGACCTTGCGATTGCGGAGCGGCGGGCATGATCGGTTTTCTGTCGGGTCGTGTGGTGGCGATTGCCGGGGACCGGCTCGTTCTCGATGTCCAGGGCGTCGGCTATGTCATCGAGGCCTCCGGCCGCACCCTCGCCCGGCTCGAAACCGGGGCAAAGTCCGAAATGTGGATCGAGACCCGGGTCGCCCAGGATTCGATCCGGCTGTTTGGCTTTCCGACCGACGATGAACGCGCCTGGTTCGAGCAATTGCAGACCATTCCCGGCGTCGGACCGCGCGCGGCACTCAGCGTGCTCGACGTATTGACACCTTCCGCTTTGATGGACGCTGTGGCGCTCGAGGACAAGGCGGCCATCGCGCGCGCCAATGGCGTGGGCCCCAAGCTCGCCGCGCGCATCGCCCAGGAATTGAAAGGCAAGGCCCCGCCCAAAGGTTATTTCGGGCATTTTGCACCCATTGCGCCCATTGCTGGCGCAAAGGATCCCGGCACATCCGTCGCGAACCCCGCTGCCATCATGCGGGCGGATGCAGTCTCCGCGCTGGTCAATCTCGGCTATGCCGGGCCCGACGCCCAGCGTGCAGTCGCGGCAGCCATCCGCACGGCCGGCGAGGATGACGTGAATGTCGGCGCGCTGGTCAAACGCGCCTTGCAGGAGCTCGCAGCCCCATGAGCCCCGCGGGATTTGATGACGATGACCGGATGCTCGCCCCCCATTCCCAGCCGGGCGAGAGCCTCGACCG
Source organism: Hyphomonadaceae bacterium (assembly GCA_021731815.1). Taxonomy (GTDB): domain Bacteria; phylum Pseudomonadota; class Alphaproteobacteria; order Caulobacterales; family Aquidulcibacteraceae; genus JAKFWO01. Next base: position 174,104 of record JAKFWO010000008.1, read on the forward strand.
TGCCTTGCGTCCACAGGGCTTTGACGAATTTGTCGGGCAGGAAGCAGTCAAGGCCAATCTCAGGATCTTCGTCGACGCTGCGCGCGGCCGCGGGGACAGCCTCGACCATGTGCTGATTTCCGGCCCCCCGGGGCTTGGCAAAACGACGCTCGCCCAGATCCTCGCGCGCGAAATGGGGGCCGGCCTGCGCGCCACATCGGGGCCGGTCATCGCCAAAGCCGGCGATCTTGCGGCGCTCCTGACCAATCTCCAGCGCGGAGACGTATTGTTCATCGACGAGATCCACCGTCTTCCGGCAGCGGTCGAGGAAATCCTCTATCCCGCAATGGAGGATTTCGCGCTTGACCTTATCATCGGCGAGGGCCCTTCGGCGCGCTCGATCCGCATTGACCTCGCCCCCTTCACGCTGGTCGGGGCAACCACCCGGGCCGGGTTGTTGTCCACGCCCCTGCGCGACCGATTCGGGATTCCACTGCGGCTCGATTTCTACGGGCCCGAGGATCTCGCGGCCATTCTGATGCGGGCGGCGGCCAAGCTCGACGCCCCGCTCGGGCCGGACGGCGCGCGCGAAATTGCCACCCGCGCCCGGGGCACGCCGCGGATCGCGGTGCGCCTGCTGCGCCGGGTGCGCGATTTTGCCGAAGCCGAAGCAAGAGCCGCCGGGCGCATGATCGATGCGAAAGCCGCCGATGCCGCCTTGCGCCGGCTCGATGTCGATTCCGAGGGGCTCGACCATTTCGACCGGCGTTATCTCGAAGTCCTCGTCAAGACCTTCAATGGCGGCCCGGTGGGGGCCGAAAGCCTTGCCGCCTCGCTCGCCGAAAGCCGCGACGCGGTGGAAGATGTGATCGAGCCGTTTCTCATCCTGCAAGGCTATGTCCAGCGCACGCCGCGCGGGCGCATGGCCGGGCCGAAGGCGTTCGAACGCCTCGGCATTCCCGGACCATTGATGCGACCGGATGCAGGGCCTGTGCAGGGGGACCTGCTGGCGGGCGATTCCGGGGGGAGTGACTGATACTGCCCTTTCATCGACCAACAGGGTGGCCCGACGAAAATATATCGTCGCCAATGTGCCAGCGCGTCAGCGCTTGCGCGCGGGGAGGAGTTGCACGATACCATCCGGCGGATTCCTGATCCGTCGCGGCAGGGATGGGCCTGCCGCAATCAGGCGTGCGACCCTTCGTTCCATCAGCACATATTCTGAAAGCTCTTCCGGTGAATTCCGACGAAATCCTTGCCCTGTTCAAATCTGCCGGCGCGCTGCTGGAAGGGCATTTCATCCTGTCATCGGGCCGGCGCAGCGCGCATTTTCTGCAAAAGGCGCTGGTATTTCAGGATCCGGTTCTGACGGAAAAACTGTGCGCGGCGCTGGCCGGGCGCATCCGCGCCGAACTGGGCGCGCCCGATGTCATCGCCTCGCCTGCGACGGGCGGGATCATTCCGGGCTATGAGACGGCGCGCGCTTTGGGGTGTCGGGCCATCTATCTCGAACGCGAGGACGGGATTTTCCGCCTGCGCCGCGGCTTTTCCATCGCCGCGCATGAAACCGTGGTCATGGTCGAGGACATCATCACCACCGGGCTTTCCTCGCGCGAATGCCTCGCCGCCCTTGCCGGAGTGCCGGGCCGATTGCTGGGGGCAGCCTGCCTGATCGACCGCTCGGACGGGCGGGCGGAAATCGGGACACGGCTGGTGGCGCTCGCCCGGATCGGCTTTCCCGATTATGCGCCCGATGAGTTGCCGCCGGAACTCGCAGCGCTGCCGGCCATAAAGCCCGGATCGCGGGGCATGCAATGAGCGGAACCCTGCCGCGTCAACCGATCCGGCTCGGGCTCAATGTCGACCACGCCGCGACCCTTCGCAATGCCCGCGGCGGGACCCATCCAGATCCCGTGGCCTTTGCGGAGGCGACCCTCGCGGCCGGTGCCGATGGCATCACCGCCCATTTGCGCGAGGACCGCCGCCATATCCGCGACGCCGACATGGAAGCCCTGGCCGAATTATGCGCGCGGGCCAATGCGCCGCTCAATTTCGAAATGGCCGCGACCGCCGAAATGATCGCCTTGGCCAGGCACTTGCGCCCGCATGCCGTGTGCCTCGTGCCGGAAAAGCGCGAGGAACGAACCACTGAAGGCGGGCTCGATGTCGCCAATGCGACCGGGACGATCGCCGCCGCCATCGCGGCGCTCACGCCTTGTGGCGCGCGGATCTCGCTGTTCATCGAACCCGAGGACCATCAGATCCTCGCCGCGCACGCGGCCGGTGCGGCCGCGGTGGAGTTCCATACCGGGATATTTTGCGATGCATTGCGGGCCGGGCACACCACCATCGTCGCCCGCGAATTCGACCGTCACCGCCGCGCATTTTCCCGTGCAGCCGCGCTCGGGCTTGAAATCCATGCCGGACACGGCCTCGATTATGCGAGCGCAAAGCAATTGGCGCGATTGCCGGAAGTCGTCGAGTTCAATATCGGCCATTTCCTGCTTGGCGAGGCCCTGTTCATCGGCATCGGGGCGTCCATCGGACAGATGCGCGCGGCCATGGACGAGGGCCGCCGCCTTGCATCCGATGGGCGATTCTCCAATGCGGGGAGCGCAGAGTGAACCCATGATCCTCGGCATCGGCATCGACCTCATTGACATTCGCCGGATCGAGCGCACGCTGGAACGCTTCGGCGACCGGTTTACCCGGCGGGTCTTCACCACTGCCGAACGCGAGCGATCGGACCGCCGGCGCTGGCGGGCGGCGAGCTATGCCAAACGCTATGCAGCCAAGGAGGCCTGCGCCAAGGCGCTCGGCACCGGGCTGGCGCAGGGCGTTTTGTGGAGTGAAATCGGCGTGGTCAATGCGCCATCGGGGCGCCCCATTCTGGTGCTCACCGGCGGGGCATTGCGTCGACTTGAACGGCTTGTTCCCGAGGGAAAGCGTGCGCGCATCGACCTCACCATCACCGACGAACCGCCAATTGCCCAGGCCATGGTCGTCATCTCGCTGGAGCCCGGCTCATGATTTCCGGTTCGGTTTCCGATAAATCCGGCCTCGCCGCCCTCGAGCAAAATCTGGATTACCGCTTCCGCGATCGCGATCTGCTCACGGAAGCGCTCACCCATTCCTCTGCGCTTGAAGGCAAAAAGCGCGGCAAATCGCTGGAGCGGCTCGAATTTTTCGGCGACCGGGTGCTCGGCCTCGTGATTGCCGAGGCCCTGTTTCTCGCTTATCGCCATATGGAGGCAAGCGCGCTCGCCCCGCAATTGTCGGGGCTGGTGCGCCGCGCTGCCTGCGCCCGGGCAGCGCGCGAACTGGGGCTCGGGGCATTCCTGCTGCTGGGCAAGACCGAGGAAAAAGGCGGCGGGCGGGAGAAGGAATCGATCCTCGCCGATGCGATGGAGGCCGTGATCGCCGCCATCTATCTCGATGGCGGGCTCGAGGCCGCGCGCGGCCTGATCCTCCGGGCCTGGGCCGAACCGCTGCGCAGCCGCCCGCGCGAGGCCCGCGACCCCAAGACGATCCTCCAGGAATGGGCAGAGGGTCAGGGCAGCGGCGCGCCTGTCTATCGGGTCATCGGCCGCACCGGACCCGACCACGCGCCGCGCTTCGAGATCGAGGTCAGGCTTGGCACCGACCGGGTGGCGAGCGGCACGGGCGGCAACAAGCAGGAAGCCGAACAGGGGGCCGCACGGGCTTTGCTCGCAACACATGGAATGCGATTCGATGACTGACGCTGCAAGCGAGCCCGTTATTTCCGCAGAAGAGGCACCGGCCATGCGCCATTGCGGCTCGGCCTGTATTTTCGGCGCGCCCAATGCCGGGAAATCGACGCTGGTCAACCGCCTCGTCGGGCAGAAAGTGGCAATCGTCACCAACAAGGTGCAGACGACCCGGTTTCAGGTGCGTGGCATCGCGATCAGCGGCGCGACCCAGATCATTCTCATCGATACGCCCGGCATTTTCAGCCCCCGCCGGCGGCTCGACAGGGCCATGGTGCGCGCCGCCTGGGAGGGCGCGCGCGAAGCCGATGCGCGGGTGCATCTGGTGGATGCGGGCGCCTATGTTTCGGATGGCAGTGCCGCGCCGGGTGCCGCCGCCCGCCGCATGGCCGAGGATGACGATCGCATCCTGATCCGCCTCAGGCAGGAAATGCGGCCGACCTTTCTCGCGCTCAACAAGATTGATCTCGTGCCCCGCGAATCATTGTTGCCGCTGACCGCTTCCTTCATGGCGCGCTATGCCTATGAGGGCGTGTTCATGATTTCCGGCGGCAAGGGGGCAGGGGTCGCGAAGCTCAAGCAGGCCCTCGCTGCACTGATGCCGGAAGGGCCATGGGCCTATCCTGAAGACCAGACCATGGATGCGCCCATGCGCCTGCTGGCCGCCGAGATCACCCGCGAAAAGCTGATGCTGCGCCTGCATGAGGAATTGCCGTATGCCGCCAGCGTTGAAACCGATGAATGGCGCGAGCACAAGGATGGCTCGGTCCGGATTCAGCAGACGATCTATGTGGCGCGCGAGGGCCACCGCAAGATCGCTTTGGGCCGCGAGGGCCGCGCGATCCGCGATATCGGCCTCGCCGCGCGCAAGGAAATGCAGACTGCTTTCGATCGGCCGGTCCATCTGTTTCTCCACGTCAAGGTGGAAGAAAACTGGGAGGAACAGCGCCGCTTTTACGAACCCTTCGGCTTGCACTTCGATGCATAGGAACGCTGAAGGCGTTTTCCTCCATCCCTCTTTTGTCGCCAGAACCTCAATCCGCAATGACCCAGGAATTCGAACTCATTGCCCGATATTTTGCCCCGCTGGCGGCGTCGGCCCCCGATGCGCTGGGCCTGCGGGATGATGTGGCGCGCCTGCGTCCGCCGGCCGGCGAAAACTGGATCGTTACCAAGGACGCCCTGACCGAGGGCGTGCATTTTCTGGCCAGTGACCCGCCCGATCTGGTGGCGCGCAAGCTGTTCCGGGTCAATCTGTCGGATATCGCGGCCAAGGGCGCAGTGGCGCGCCATTATCTCCTGGCCCTGTTCTGGCCACGCGGTCGCGCGGTTGCGGGGATTGGCAGCTTCGCTGCGGGCCTTGCGATGGATCAGGCGGAATTTGGCGCGACATTGCTGGGCGGCGACAGCGTCGCCATTCGTGGCCCCTTTTCGGCCAGCCTGACCCTGTTTGGCGCATGCCTGCGACCTGAGGGGCCCGTGACGCGCGCCGGCGCACGGGTTGGCGATCTGCTTTATGTCACGGGAACGATCGGCGATGCGTTTCTCGGCCTGCAAATTGCCCGGGGCGAGGCCGACGGCTTTTCGCGGGACGACGCCGATTATCTTCTTGCCCGCTACCAATTGCCTTTGCCACGCGCCGCTTTTGCGTCGGCGATCGCGCGCTGGGCAAAGGCCAGCCTCGATATCTCCGACGGGCTGTTGCAGGATTGCGGCCATCTGGCGCGGGAATCCGGTCTTGGGGCAGAAATCCACGCCGAATGGCTACCGCTTTCGGCCGCAGCCGCGTCCTTTGTGGCGCGCGCACCCGACCGTTCGGCGGCGCTCGCGGCGCTCGCTTCCGGCGGCGATGATTACGAAATCGCCTTCGCCGCCCCGCGGGAGGCCGAGCCCTCCCTGATCGAAGCCGCGCGCGCCGCCGGCATCACCATCACGCGGATCGGGCGCTGCGTATTGGGCGCGGGCCTGCGCTTCATCGATCGCGACGGTAAGGAAATTACCTCCCTGAATCCGGGATTCCAGCATTTTTGAGCCCGGCACTTACCCGACGGCAATCTTTCCGACCGATAAGGGTATCCAACCGCGATGCGCATGATTCCGAAACCGGATTCCGGTGCCGGACCATGCCTTTCGACCTGTCAAACAATCCCCGGTGCCCCATGATCCGCGTGCTGTGTGTTTCCCTGCTTGCCTTTGCGTCTTTTCAGGCGGTTGCGCCCTTGCCGGCCCGGGCCTCGGGAGCTCCGGAAAAGAAGGAAGAAGCCAGGGACGCCACATTCGATATGCCGGGCGTGGTGGCACCGATCACCCGGAACGGAAAGCTGGTCAATTATATTTTTCTGAATATCCGGCTCGAATTCTTTCCCAATGCACCGGTCATCAAATTGCGCGAGCGCGCGCATTTCATGCGCGATGCGCTCATCCTCGCACTTTATAAAACGGATATTTCGCAGCCCGATCACCCCGGAAAGATCGACGAGCCCCGCGCGAGCGCGCTGATCCTCGGCATAATCGAGGCCCAGGAAGGCAAGGGGCTGATCAAATCCGTGACCTTCAACAGCGCCGACAGCCGGTCGAGTTTCCGGAAATAGCCCGCGCGGCTTTGCCAATTCGCGGTTTTGCCAATCTGTGGGACCAAAACGGGCGCGGGGGCACCGCACCGGTTTTCCGGAATGTAGCCAGAATTATCAGATCGGGCGGGCCAGATCAGGCAGGTCTCTGCCCGATCCGGCCCGACACTTCCTCAATATTTGAACTTCGCGCTCACGCCCGCGATCCGTTGCGGGCCGAGAAAGCTGAAATAGCTGATCGTGTCGAGATTGGGATTATAGATTCCGGCATTGGGTCCTGTATTGGTCACGCCAGAGCCGCCCTGGAAGGGGCCGTTGAAGCCAACCTGGATATAATCCTTGTTGAACAGATTATTGGCAAAGAACTCCACCGTGAAGCGTTCGTCGGGTGACGAAAAGCCCACCCGTCCGTTGAACAGCGTAAAGGCCGGCTGATCCTTGGCCCGCAACAGATCAGAGGCGGTGGAATAGGCGCTGGTATAGCGCCCGTTGAGGCTCAGGCGGAACAAAAGCTTCTGGAACAGATTGCGCTCATAGGAAAAGCCGAAAGACGAGGAAATCAGCGGCGCAAAAGACAGCTTCTCCCCCGGCAGCAAGGCAAGTCCCGAGGGAATCGGCGTGGTCGAGCCCGCAAAGACCAGCGTTCGCACGCCGTTGATCGTCACGAATTCCCCGAAATCTCCATATTTGGTGTTGGCGATGGTTGTCCCGCCCTGCAGGGTCAGGCCCTCGAACGGCGTCGCCCACAGGAAATCGAAGTCAAAGCCGCGGCTGGTGACCTCGGGGATCGACTGGACGACAAACGTCGTCCCGAGGAAGGTGTTGAGCTGGAACCCCTCAAAATTATTGAAGAACCCGGTCAGGTTGAGCAACAGATTGCCATTCAGCCATGTCGTCTTGGTTCCGACTTCATAGGCATTGACGGTTTCCTCCGCAAAAGAGAGATCCGGGTCCACGGCGAAGGTCGGTGTTTGTTCGCGGTCGAGATTAAACCCGCCCGCCTTGAAGCCGCGCGAATAGCCGCCGAAGAACAGGATATTGTCGATCGGCTTCCAGGCGAGTTTGGCGGTGCCCGTCACCTGATTGTCCGAACGCGTATCGGTCAGGGTCTGGCCGTTGAACCGCGGATTGTTGAAGGGCAGACAGATCAGACCGACCGCCGCCGCCGGCAAGGGCACGCCTGCCCCGACCCGCCCGAGCACCGCACCGCAGGCCGCACCGCCATCGGTATTGGTGAAAGCGACGTCAAGATCCTTGTTGTCCGAGGTATAACGCACACCACCGGTGAATTCGAGGCTCTCGAAAATCTTCCACGAGACCTGTGAGAAACCGGCAAAGGAATTGGTAGTCTGGTTATACACATCGCGCAGACCAAAGCCCGTCCGGAAGCTCTGGCCGGGTGCAAGGCCCGTGATCCCGGCGATCTGATTGGGATTTAGTCCGCCGGAAAGCAGCAGGGAGAAATAGGTTTCATTGGCCGTGCCATAAAGGAAGGTGTCACGCCGCTGGAGATCCTCATTGGCGTAGAAGCCGCCGACCACCCAATTGAAACGGCCAGAAAACGCCTCGCCCTGCGCACGAAGTTCGGCGGAGAAGGTTTTGAACTCGTTACCGAAATCTCCGTTGAACGGGCGGAAGAAAATATCGGCGGCGGTAAAATCCGAATCCTGACCGTTATTCACTTCCCAATTGCGCCAGGACAGCAGGCCGATCAGCTTGGCAAAGCCGACATCAAGGGTCGATTCGCCCGACAGCCCCCATTCGCGGATGGCCTGTTCGGTCCCGCGATTGGAGAACGCCACCCGGTCGAATGTCCCGAAACCGGGATCGAGCGTCCTTGTGCCCGCGCGATGCCCGGTGCCCTGCCCGCCTGCCAGCGCATCGATGAACACGGCGGAGGCATTGGCACCCGCCGTTGGGTTGATCGATTCCACCGCCGTCGCGACGCAGCAATTCTCATTACGGCTGGTGTAATCGCCGATCAGGCGAAAATCGAAGCGGTCGACCGGCGTCCACAGGAGCTGCCCGCGGAACGAGGCGAAGCTCTGATCCGTATCCTGATCCTGGGCGCGGGGGCCTGGCCCGCGCACCACATCGGTCAGGCCATTGCGCGAGCGCACTGCGCCATAGATGCGAACGGCAAGCTTGTCCTCGATCAACGGGCCGGTGATCGCGCCAGAGCCGCCAAAGGTCCCCTCCTCGCCCACCGTGAATTCGGCATTGGTCCCCCAGTCGAATTTTGGCTTGGCGGTGAAAATCTGGATGAGCCCCGACGAGGTATTCTTGCCGAACAGGGTCCCCTGCGGGCCCTTCAGGACCTCGATGCGCTCAAGCTCGCCCAGATCATTGAAGCCCACCCCGTTGCGGGGACGGAACACGCCATCGATGATGACACCCACCGAGGATTCAAGGCCGGGATTATCGCCGACCGTACCCACGCCGCGCACGCGTGCGGTTGTGACCGTCTCGCTGGTCGTCGACGTCACGAGCAATCCCGGCGTGAGAACGGTGAGGTCCTTGATATCCTTGACGCCGGCATCATTGAGGATCGTGGATCCGAAGGCCGAGACCTGAATCGGGACGTCCTGGAGCCGCTGCTCGCGTTTCTGGGCAAACACCGTGATCTCGATCGGCGAATCATCCTCGGCTTCCTGCGCCTGGTCGGCGGGGGCCGCCTGGGCGAAGGCCTGACCTTGGGAAAGCAGAAGCGGTGCCGCACAGGCCGCAGCGAACAGGCTGAATCTCAACGGATTTTTGGTCGTCATCACAATTTTCTCCCTGTATAGGCCGCCGGTGTGGTCCGCGATCCTGCCGGTATCGTCCCCGGTCTCGCGCGCACAATGTTGCGGATTTGTGAAAGCGTAAAGTGGTAAAGGGCGCGAATTCCGCGGCCAATACGAAATGTGCTCTTTGGGCAACAGTGAGAGAGAGGCAGGTGATACTCGTCCTGCAGACCATCAAACAAATGTGCCCGCTTTCGAATCCAGCAGCGAATCAATTGCAAGTGCAAGTTGTAACGCCGCCAAACCGTCGTCAAGGCTTACCAGTGGCGCGCGCGATTCGCCCAGCACCGCGCGCACGAAATTGGTGACATTGACGCCGATCGGGTCGGTCAATTCCGGACAGGCAAAATTGGCTTCGGGCAGGCTGATATTTCCGGCCGCACGAATCCTGCGCGCCAGAAAATCCACCTCGACCTCGCCATCGGGGTAACCGAGAATCATCGACCGATGCCGCTCGCTGGCCATGCGGCTGGCCGCAAGGCTGACGCGCACACCACCAGCATCGAATTGGGCGCTCACATGATCCCATACCCCGCTCGGCCCGATTTCGCCCCTGGCGTCCAGCAGCAAATGCGGCTCGGGCAGCAATGCGTGGACGAGGTCGAGATCATGGGTCATGAGGTCGAGCGTTACCGAAACATCGGCCCCACGCCCGCCCCATGGCCCGGCGCGGACGCAGGTCACATCTGATGGCGGGCCTTTCGCGGCGACAAGTTCGAACAGACCGAGCGCACGCGCCGCAACCCGCTCCTGATGGCCCATGGCGGTCACCAGATCGGGCTTGTTCTGCGCCGCAGCAATGAGGGTCCGGCCATTCGACAGCCGGGCAGCCACCGGTTTTTCCAGCAGAAAATGCTTACCCGCGGCAAGGGTGGCGCAGGCCCGGTCGAAATGATGAACCGCGGGTGCCGCAATGGTTACGATATCGACCGAGGCCCAGAAAGCGGCGGTTTCCGAACAGGGCTGTGCATTGAAAGCGTCGGCGAGCGCCGCGGCGCGTTCAGCATCGGGGTCGAATATCGCCGTCAACAGGACTTCCGGGAGTGCAGCATATTTTTGCGCATGGAGCCGACCGAACGCCCCGGCCCCGATCACGCCCGCCCGCACGCGCATGCTCAAATCACCCGGACCGGAGGCGAGATCAAAGGCGAGGCCACTCGCGCCCTCATGTCAGAAATCCGACGATTTTCCGGACGTCTGCCATGATGGGGGCGGCGATCGCATCGGCGCGCTCCGCGCCCGCCGCCAGCACCTGATCCACAGCGTCGGGCTCGCGCAGATAACGCGCCATTTCCGAGGCGATGGGCGCGAGTTCGGCCACTGCCAGTTCCGCCAGTACCGGCTTGAATTGCGAAAAACCCTGGCCGGCAAAGCGGGCGAGTACGTCCTCGCGCGGGCAATTGGCGAGTGCTGCATAGATCCCGACCAGATTTTCCACTTCCGGCCGATTGGCGAGACCCTCAACCGAATCAGGGATGGGCAGGGCATCGGTGGTGGCGCGCCGGATCTTGTTGGCGATCGAATCGGCATCATCGGTCATGTTGATACGTGACATGTCGGACGGGTCGGATTTCGACATTTTCTTCGTGCCGTCACGCAGGCTCATCACCCGTGTGGCCGGCCCCTCGATCAGCGGCTCGGGCAAGGGAAAGAAATCCGGACAGCCGAAATCATTGTTGAATTTCTGGGCGATGTCGCGGGCGAGCTCGAGATGCTGCTTCTGGTCCTCGCCGACCGGCACATGGGTGGCACGATAGGCCAGAATATCGGCAGCCATCAGCGCCGGATAGACAAATAATCCAACCGAGGCGCGCTCCTTGTCCTTGCCGGCCTTTTCCTTGAACTGGGTCATGCGGTTGAGCCAGCCCATCCGCGCCACGCAATTGAAGATCCAGGCGAGTTCCGCATGGGCGGGAACCCGGCTCTGGGCGAAGATGATCGCTTTGGCGGGATCGATCCCGGCGGCGAGATATGCCGCGGCGATTTCGCGCGTCTGGTGGCGCAAGGCGACCGGATCCTGCCAGACCGTGATGGCATGCAGATCGACCACGCAAAACACCGATTCCATCTGATGCTGGAGATCGGCGAAGCGGCGAATGGCCCCGAGATAATTTCCGAGATGGATATTGGCCGTGGGCTGCACACCCGAAAATACGCGCGGCGAGCCCGGCCATGGCTGCGCTGAAGCGGCCGGAATTTCGGTGGACCGTTGGGCGTCGTCAGAAGGATTTGTCATGCGGGAACTTTCAGCACCCAATGGAATTTTTCGGAAGGGCGAGTGCAGGCCGTCGGGGACTAATCGAATGCCGCACAAAATCAAGCCGTCGCGCGCAAGCCTCGCGCATATCCACCGCAATTTCGGCCCCGCGCCACCTGTTTTCCCGAAATCCATCGCTGGTCCCCGGGGCCAGGCCGGTCTATTCGTCGCCTTCGAGCAGCGCATCAATGTCGTCATCCGACAGACCGAAATGGTGGCCGATCTCGTGGATCAGCACATGGGCGATCAGATCGCCCAATGTGACCTCGCCATTATCGGCCCATTCATCGAGAATAGCCCGACGAAACAGGTGGATGCGCGCAGGCTCGCCCATCATGGCCGCGCTTTCCCGGCCCATGGGGTCGGGGCCTTCGAACAGGCCGGTCAGTTCGAAGGGGTCTTCGATCCCCAATTCCTCGATCAGCTTTTCCTCAGGAAAATCGGCGATGACGAACAATATATGCCCGGCTTGCGCGCGAAAACGGTCCGGCAATTGGCTGTAGACCGAGCGTGCGATGCGCTCAAAGGCCACCAGATCGGGCGCGACCCATTCCGCGCTCGCAGGCAATGCGCCCACCGAGAATTCAGAGGCCATGATCGCGCGCCCTGCCCTGTCCAGCGCCCCGGTCGAGATCATAGGCCGCAATCGCTGCCATATTGACGATTTCCGACACCGTCGCGCCGAGATTGCAGATCTGCACCGGAATGGACAGGCCATTGAGGATCGGACCCGTTACGGTTCCCCAGCCAAGCGTCGCGAGCATTTTGGTCGAGATCGAGGCCGAATGCGCCCCGGGCATGATCAGCACATTGGCGGCCTCGGTCAGCCGGCAGAACGGGTAAAGCTGCCGCGCATCGGGATTGAGGGCGACATCGACATTCATCTCGCCCTCATATTCGAAATCGACATCCCCGCGTTCCTCGCGCCGGCGGTCGAGCAGCGCCACCGCCTCGCGCACTTTTTCCACCCGCTCGCCCGGCGGATTACCGAAATTGGAAAAGGACAGAAACGCCACCCGGGGCACATGCCCGAAGCGCCGCGCCGTTGCTGCCGCCTGCATCGCAATGCGCGCGAGATCGATCTCATCGGGCAATTCAGCAACATTGGTATCGGCGACGAAAATCGTCCGCCCGCGGGCGATGACCACCGAGATTCCCATGGGTTTCTCGCCCGGTACCGGATCGGCGATGCGCGAGAGATCCTGCAACACGGCGTCGTAATTGCGGGTGATCCCGGTCACGATGCCATCGGCATGGCCATGGGCCACCATGCAGGCGGAAAAGATGTTGCGGTCCTGATTGACGAAACGTTGCGCATCGCGGTGCAGAAAGCCTTTTCTCTGCAACCTCTTATAGACATATTCCGTATATTCCGGCGTGTGATCGGACAGACGCGCATTGCAGATTTCGATATTGTTGATCTCGTCTTCATCAATGCCGACAAGGGCGAAATTACGCCGGATCTGTTCGTCGCGGCCGATCAGGATGGCCTTGCCCAGCCCCTGGGCGTGGAAAGCATAGGCCGCGCGGATGACCGCCGGCTCCTCACCCTCGGCGAAGACGATCCGCTTCGGGCTTTCGCGCACCGCACCATGGATACGTTGCAGGAACCCGGCGGCCGGGTCGAGCCTCTGGGCGAGGGACTCGCGATAGGCCTGCATATTGGTGATGGGCTTGCGCGCCACCCCTGTATCCATGGCGGCCTGGGCAACGAAAGGCGGGATATAGGAAATCAGCCGCGGATCGAAAGGCACCGGAATGATGTAATCGGGTCCGAAGACCGGGCGCGCGCCATAGGCCAACGCCACTTCATCGGGCACATCCTCGCGCGCGAGTTCCGCCAGCGCATGAGCGGCCGCGAGCTTCATCTCCTCATTGATGGTGCGCGCCCTTACATCGAGCGCCCCGCGGAAAATATAGGGGAATCCGAGGACATTATTGACCTGGTTGGGATAATCCGACCGCCCGGTGGCGATGATCGCATCGCCCCGCACCGCGCGGATCTCTTCGGGCGTGATCTCGGGATCGGGATTGGCCATGGCAAAAATGATCGGATCCTTCGCCATTCCCGCGACCATCTCCCGGCTGACCACGCCCTTGGCCGACAGGCCGAGCAGGACATCCGCGCCCACCAGCGCATCAGCAAGGCTGCGGCGGTCGGTCTCGACAGCGTAAGCGGCCTTGAACTGGTCCATGCCGGTCGGGCGCCCGCGATAGACCACGCCCTCACGGTCGGTGACGAGGATATTGTCCCGGGGGACACCGAGGGTCTTGAGCAAGGCAGCGCAAGACAATCCGGCCGCCCCCGCCCCCGCCACCACGACCTTGATGTCCTCGATCCTGCGGCCGGTGATCAGGCAGGCATTGATGACACCGGCGGCGGCGATGATCGCCGTGCCATGCTGGTCGTCATGAAACACCGGAATGTCCAGTTCATCGCGCAGCCGGCTTTCGATGATGAAGCATTCCGGGCTCTTGATATCCTCGAGATTGATGCCGCCAAAGGTCGGGCCGATATTGCGTACCGTAGTGATGAATTCCTCGACATCCTGGGTCGTGACCTCGATATCGATGGAATCCACATCAGCAAAGCGTTTGAAGAGCACGGATTTGCCCTCCATCACCGGCTTTGATGCCAAAGCCCCGAGATTGCCCAGCCCCAGAATCGCGGTGCCGTTGGAAATCACCGCCACGAGATTGCCCTTGGAGGTGTAATCATAGGCGGAATCGGGATCCTCTGCGATCCGTTGAACCGGCACCGCCACCCCCGGACTATAAGCCAGCGACAGATCCCGCTGGGTCGCCATCGGCTTGGTGGGCGTGACTGCCAGTTTCCCCGGCTGAGGATAACGGTGAAACGCCAGTGCCTCTTCGTCGGTAAAGCTCGGCCGTTCGTCGGACATGATCTGGCGATCCCTCTGCTCTTGTTTTCGCCCGCATGACGGACGCGCGATTCCCGCGACTGTTATCCAAGGATTAGAACCTTTTGCGCGCATGTAAAACCGGTCTTTCAGAGTCTGGCGGATCACGGGCTGACCCTGTCGGCGGAGATTCGGCAGCGCGGTCCTTGCGCGCGGCACTGGATCGGCCAATCATCGTACCACTTACCATAACCGACTCCAGCCGCCGAGGAACCGCCGAGGAAACCGTGCCCCGCCGCTTTGCCGAAATCGCCTTTACCCCCGCCGTTCAGGAAGCCCAGCGCCGCAACGGGGCGGGCGCGCTTGCCGCCCATATGCTGGCCGATCCGGACGATGGCGACGCGCTCGACGAAAATTCCGCCCTCTTCCTTGCTACGCGCGACCATTTTTTCCTTGCCACCATATCGGAGACCGGCTGGCCCTATGTCCAGCATCGCGGCGGCCCCCCCGGTTTCGTGCGGGTGCTCGACCCCAAAACCTTCGCCTTCGCCGATTTTCGCGGCAACCGGCAATATGTCAGCATCGGCAATCTGGCGGATAATGACCGCGCCGCGTTGATCTTCATGGATTATCCCCGCCGTGCCCGGCTCAAGATCCATGCGCGGCTCGAGGCGATCGAGAATGATCCCGAATTCGTCGCGCGCCTGATGCCGGCGAATTATTCCGCCAAACCCGAACGCGCAATCAAAGCGCGGATCGAGAGCCTGTCCTGGAACTGCCCGCAGCATATCACGCCGCGCTTCACCGAAGGCGAAGTGCAGGAGGGGCTACGCCCCATGCTGGAAAAACTCCATGCGCTGGAAGCCGAGAACCGGGCTTTACGCGCGCGGCTCGATGGGGTCTAAGATCGGGGCTCCATCAGGCCCCCGCGACCCTGGCCGCCCCCCACAAAC
>JAKFWO010000028.1 GCA_021731815.1 Hyphomonadaceae bacterium
GAAGAGAGACGGGGGGATTTGAACCAGTGTAATCGCGGCGTACAATGACCAGGCGAGCGGGCAAAGCGGTCAATCCGGATGAAATTCGAAGATACCCGGCTTTGGGGATATTCGACCAGATTTTGGTGACGGCTCTTCGTCGCGCCCGACTTATGCGCAGCAATGAGCAGTCGTCCACCGTCTCGGCCCTCCCCGCCAAAAGCATGGTTAATGGGGCTCTTGGGGAAAGTCGATGGCGACACCGACAAAGAAGATCGAAATTGCGCCGCTTTATAACACACCCGTTCGCCGGCGATGGCTTGCAAAGCCGGTGCCGCTGCTCAAGAAAGAGCGGGGAATTTGTGAGGCTTCGGGAAAGCGCCATGCGGATCGAACCATTCAACGAGATCGTCACTGCCTTTCGCGAACAAATCGGGCGAATCTGTGCCCAATATGATGATTCTTTTTGGCTTGAAACCGATGAAAGCGGTGTTTTTCCCGAGCGCTTCGTCGCCGATATCGCCAAAGCCGGCGTGCTTGGCGTCGCCATGCCCGAAATCTATGGGGGGCTGGGGCTTGGCCTCGTCGAGGCCGCGGCCATCATGCAGACCATATCGGGATCGGGTGCCGGGTTTTCGGGCGCGTCGGCGGTTCACCTCAACATTTTCGGCCCCAAGCCCATTGAAAAATTCGGCACCGAAGCCCAGCGCCAGGCATTTCTGCCACCGCTGATCGCCGGGACCGACAAGATGTGTTTTGCCGTGACCGAGCCCAATTCCGGGCTCGACACGGCCAGTATCGAAACCAGGGCCGAACGCGACGGAGCCGGCTGGGTCATTTCGGGGCGCAAGATCTGGACAACCGGGGCCCAGCGCGCCAACCGCATCCTGCTCATCGCGCGCACCACCCCGCGCGACCAATGCCGCAAGCCGACCCAGGGGCTGACCCTGTTTTATGCGGACATGAATCGCGCGGCGATCGACGCGAAGCCAATTCCCAAAATGGGCCGCAAGGCGGTCGAGTGCAACACGCTGTTCATTGACGGGCTGCGGGTATCCGACGAGTCCCGCATCGGGGCCGAGGGCGAAGGATTCCGGATCCTGTTGTCAGGGCTCAACCCCGAGCGCGTCTTGTTCGCCGCCGAAGCCGTGGGGCTGGGTCAGGTGGCGCTGGCGCGGGCCGCCCGCTACGCCGGAGAGCGCGTGGTGTTTGGCCGGCCGATCGGGATGAATCAGGGCGTGGCCCATCCTTTGGCCAGGGCCTGGGCGGAGCTGAGCGCCGCGGAGCTTCTCGTCTATAAGGCGGCGTCGCTGTTTGATGCGAATGCGGAATGTGGGGCCGAAGCCAATGCGGCGAAATATTTCGGTGCCGAGGCGGGGTTTCGTGCGTGCGAGGCCGCAGTGCTTGCCCATGGCGGCATGGGCTATGCGAAGGAATATCAGGTCGAGCGCTATATGCGCGAGGCCATGATCGCACGCATCGCGCCTGTTTCGCGGGAGATGATCCTGAACTATATTGCCGAGCGGGTGCTGGGACTGCCCAAATCCTATTGAAGTTTTGCCCCGCGACATCCCGGGGTCAGGACCTCACGGGAGCGGCGACCAATTGGGGTCGGAGGAATTGCCGCCCGTGGGGACGATTTGCAGATTTCGACCGCGCAAATCGATGGACCACAATTTCGGGCCGGCCCCCGGCCCGTCCTCACGGAAAAAGATGATGACGCGGCCATTGGGGGCCCAGTCCGGACCCTCCACCAGATAGCCTTCGGTCAAAAGGCGCTCGTCCTTGCCATCCGGACTCATGACGCCGATGTAAAACCGGCCATTGAGCTGCTTGGTGAAGGCCACGAGGTCGCCGCGCGGCGACCAGACCGGTGTTGAATATCGCCCGTCGCCCGAGCTGATCCGCTCTATCGCGCTGCCATCGGCTTCCATCACGAATAATTGGCTCGATCCCGAGCGGTCGGAATTGAACACGATCCGTTTGCCGTCCGGAGAAAAGGAGGGCGAAGTGTCAATGCCCGGATCGTTCGTGATCCGCGTATTTTCCCGCGTTTGCAGATTGAACAGGTGAATTTCGGAATTGCCGTCGTGATCGACGCTCATGACCAGCAGGCGGCCGTCTGGCGAAAACCGCGGCGCGTAACTCATCTTGAAATTCCCGAGGATTTCCTGACGCCCGGTCTCGATATTGAGCAAATAGACCCGCGGCTTGCCGCCCGACAGGGACAGATAGGTGATCTGCTGGCCAGAGGGGCTGAAGCGCGGCGTGAGCACGAGATCGCCCGGCACAGGCAACGGGCTGGGATTGGCACCGTCCTGATCCATGATGGTCAGGCGCTTGCGGATCTGCGTGCGCGGTCCGCTCTCGGAGACCAAAACGATCCGGGTATCGAAATAGCCCTTGTCGCCCGTAATGCGCGCATAGACCGTATCGGCAATATTATGGGCGATCTTGCGCCAGTTCTCCGACGATGGCGTTCCGATCGACAGCCCCTCCTGGGCGGAGCTTTCGACCAGATTCACGAGCTTGCCGGCCACGATGTCCCACAGATAAAACTCGGCCGTCAGCCGGTTATTGGCAGCGACTTCGACCTTGCCAAGCACGAGGGCCTGGGCGGAAATCGCCCGCCAATCGGCAAAGACCGGCTCGGAATCCACGCCGGCGCGGACATCGAGAAAGGCTTTCGGGTCGATGGCCTTGAAAAGCCCCGAGCGTGCCAGATCCGCGCGCACCACCCTGGCGATATCCGCACCGATCTTGCTGACCGCGCCATCCGGGCCCTTGAAATCGGGGATGGCGATCGGCATCGGATCGACATTGCCCTCGGTGACATCGATCCTCAATTGCGCGAAAGCCTGTGGGGCGAGCGCCAGTCCCCATGCGGCGGACAAAATGGCCAGGACGGCGAAGAGCCGGGTCCAAATCCGTGTCGGGACTTCGCTTTTATTCGAACGCAGCGCCCGAACGCGAGGTAAATTGTTCATCATCATCCTTCTCCGACAAACCCAGTCCGGTCGATGCGTCGTTCTGGCCCCGGCCTGATCATCTGCTTCAGGGAACAAAACGCATGTCAAGAATCTTCCATTCATTGTAGCGATCCTGCGCCTCGGGGGGCAGGCGGTAGGGCGCGCAGACGCGGGCTGCACGCAACGCATTTTCAATCGCGACCAGCATAGGCCGGTCCCCATAAGGCGGAGTGGCGGGTGAAACGAGGCGTGGATCCCCGTCAAGGGCACCGGAGGGTGTCAGCCGCACCCTTATGGTCACGATCAGCCGCTGATATTGCGGCTGCTCGTCCGGCTTGCGCCAGCAGCGCACCATTTGGGCGAGGATATAGTCCTGGATCGTTGCCGTCAGGCCGGTCGCCTGGCCAATCGCCGGCCGCGGGCGTTCGGGCGAGGTCGCGGCACGGCGCGTCGGCGGTTTTTCCGGCACCTGCGTGCTTCCACTGCCCTTTTTGTCCTTGATGATTTTTGAAATGGCATCGAGATCAAAATCGTCCGAATCCGCCGGGCGTTCGGCGGTGGGTTCCTTGACGTCAAAGCGGGGATCGGTCACCGCCGGATCGTCCTGCGGGACGGGTTCGGGCTCGGCAATGGCACCCAATGGGGCTTCTGCGGCTCCGGCCTCGGGTTCATTGCCCTCGCCTTCGACCGGCACGGGATCGCCCACCAGGATTTCGGGCGCGGGTGTGGCCGGATCAACCTTGACGATATTGGTGTATTCGTCGAGCGTTACCAGTGCCACCGGAACGCTTGGAATGGTCCCGACCGGAACCAGCGCCTCCTGCAGGCGCCAGGCGAAAAACACGAAGACCGCCGCATGAAGCACGAAGGACGCTGCCCAGCCCGGATTGACCGGCCGGCGGGCGGCGTTTTTGGTCGGGCGTTCGGCGGTTAAAGGGGGCCTGGCCATGGGTATGATTTATCGTGTGGCCGCAGATTGTGCGTCAAGCGGGTCCGTTACCAGCGCCAGATTACGAAATCCGGCACCATTGGCGGCGGCCATCACCTCAGCCACCTGGGAATAAGCGGCGCGGCCATCGGCGCGGACAAAGATCTTTTGGCTCTCGCCGGCCTCGGCCACGGCTTTGAGCTTTTCGGCAAATTCGGCACCGGCGACTTCCAGCGACTGGATGAACACCCGCCCGTCGGCGCGCACCGTGATCGTCACCGGCTGGGTGTTGGATTCGAGCGAGGCGGAATCGGTTTTGGGCAATTCCACCTCGACGCCGGTCGTCAGCAAGGGTGCGGTCACCATGAAAATGACCAGCAGCACCAGAACGACATCGACAAAGGGCGTGACATTGATGTTGGAATTGAGCGCGCGGCGGGCACGACCCCGTGCGCGGGGAGATCGATCTGGCGACATGCCCATCAGCGTGGACCCTCACCGCTCAGCCTGCGGCCCATGCGCAGCACCAGCTCCTGGGAGAAATGGTCGAGTCCCGTGGCAAAGCGGCCGATATCGGTGGAAAATTTATTATAGAATATCCCCGCCGGGATGGCCGCGAACAGGCCGATCGCGGTGGCGGCGAGCGCTTCTGCGATGCCGGGCGCGACCACGGCGAGGCTGGTGTCCTGGGCGGCCGCGATCGACTGGAACGAATTCATGATCCCCCAGACGGTGCCGAACAGGCCGACAAAGGGTGCGGAGGATCCAATCGTCGCCAGCACGCCAAGGCCGTTTTCCAACCGCAGGGCCTCCCGGTCAACTGCCCCGGTCGCAGCCTTTTCGGCGCGCTCAATGGCGTGACGCATGGCGGTTTCGCTGCCACCGGCCCGCTGGGACTCCCGCCACTCGCGCGAGGCGGCCATGAAGATGCGCGCAACACTGTCATTGGTGGCCGGCTTGCGCGCGGGGTCGGACAATTCGTCTGTGAGGCGGCCCGACCAGATACCCTCTTCGGTCAAACGTGCCCGGCGTCGCGCGCCGCCAAGCTCCAGTTCCTTGTTGAAGATGATGGCCCATGTCCACAGGCTGGCAAATAACAGCCCGACCATGATGACCTGAACGACCAGATCGGCCCCCAGGAACATTCCGACCAGTGAGAAATCCACCGGCGTGCTTTCGCGACTGACCACGGGCGCGCCGGAAGTTTGCACTGAATTGACGCGAAGCAGGGAGGGCAAAAACTGATCGATGGGGGAGAACAGATTGCCCGGAAATATAAGATTGAATGTCATGGCCTTGCCTTCGGCTCCCCCGGTGATGGTCCAATTGCTGTTTATATCGTCCGTTTCCGTCGATCAGACAGAGCCGGCTGAATTCGGGCACGCCACTCACAGCCGAAAAGCGAAGCCCAAGGGTGTTTCACCGCTCGCAGCGCTTGCAACAGGAAAGCGCTTATTCGAAATTGTGGAAAAAGGGAACTCAAGCGGTTGTTTTGCGGAGCAGCTCATTCCGTAGAACCTCTCCTTCGCCCCCGAAATGGCGAAATCATGGCGAAAATGCGCGACGACTTTGCGACGGTGTTGATTTATAACGCACAATCACGATGAGATTGCTGAAAATTCACATGCGCGGCGCGATCATTTCGTATGCCGCCTGCGCCGGAGGTACACCTTGTTTCTGCGACGCGAAGCAGCGGGATCTGTCTGGCCCCTGATCGCCGGCGATGGTGTGCGTCTCCGCTGCCCAAAGGCCGGGGATTATGCACAATGGGCGGAATTGCGCGGGCGTTCACGCGCCTTTCTTGAGCCATGGGAACCGGCATGGGCCGCGGATGAATTGTCGCGCGCCGCCTTTCAGCGCCGGCTCAAGCGCTATGACGAGGAATTCCGGGCCGGCCGGGTGCAGCCTTTCTTTATCTTCAGCGCCGATGGCGGCCAATTGATGGGCGGGCTTACCTTGTCGCAAATCCATCGGGGCGTCGTGCAAAGTGCGGGCCTCGGTTATTGGATGGGCGAAGACTTTGCCGGCCGTGGCCACATGAAAGCCGCTGTCATGGCGGTCATCCGCCATGCCTTTGATACCCTGGCGCTCCACCGCCTGAATGCCGCGTGTCAGCCGCATAATATGCGGTCGCGCGGACTTCTGGCCCGGGCGGGTTTTGTCGAGGAGGGCTTTGCGCGGGCCTATCTGCGCATCGACGGCCAATGGCGCGATCATGTGCTTTACGGGCTCGTCAATCCTCACAATTAACCTCCAAATCCGGCCCCAAATCTGGCCCCAAATCCGGAATAACGATAAATCTTTCTGATTTGCCATGAAGTCATCGGCGCTCCGGACTGGACTGGGGTCCGGTTCCGTGCTTTTCCGGAGGGCCTGCCGACAGGCGGCGTGAATCCTTTCGGTGCCGGAACCCGGCCAAACATATGACGGATAGAGTGTGAGCGATTCATCGTTTGAAAAGGAAGTCGACGAAAGCCTTCGCGAGGATCGCGCGTCATCCCTGTGGAAGAAATGGGGCGGAACCGTGATCGCCGCTTTGGCGGGCATCGTTCTTGTCGTGGCTGGCTTTGAAGTCAATCGCGCCTTGACCACGCGCGCCGCAGATCTGGCTGCTGACCAATATGCCGAGGCGAGCAAGGCCGCCGCCGAGGGCAAATGGAAAGAGGCCGGTGACAAATTCGCACGCCTTACGAAATCGGCTCCGCAAGGATATCGCATCCTTGCCGCCCATCAATATGCGGCTGCCCTGCTCGAACAGGGCAAGAAGGACGAAGCGATCAAGGTGTTTGAGGATGCGGCCGGCAAATCAAAAGGTCTGTGGAGCGATCTCGCGCGCCTGAAGCTGGCTTATCTGCAAGCCGATGAGAAAAATATCGCCGGGCTCGAGGAAATTCTCCGCCCGCTGCTGGCGGGCAAAGACAGCGCCCTGAAAATGAATGCGCGCGATCTGATCGCCGCCAAGGCGCTGGCTTCGGGCGATCTCAAACGGGCCGAAAGTGAATATCGCCTGCTGAAGCTTGCGCCGGACGCGCCATCCGGCGTGCGCCAATCGGCCGAAATCGGGCTGGCGGTGATTGCGCGGGACCGCCCTGCAAATGCTGCGACCGGGACCGGGGCCGGGACTGCTTCTGGCCCCACATTTCCCGCAGCCGGATCAACACCCGCACCCGGGGCGAAAACAGAAGCGCCGAAAGCAGCAAAGCCATGACGGATTATCCCCCGAATTTCGCTCCGGCGCGATCAAAGCGTCAGACGCGCGGTATCATGGCCGCCAGTGCGCTGGTGGCGTTTGCATTTCTGCCGGCATGTTCGCTGTTTTCGGGAATTGGCAGAAAGCCGAATCCCGAGCTCGCCAAAGCCGGCCGGCTCAGCCTTGCCAGCGCCGAGGAAATCATCGCGCCGTCTGACGAGCTGGCGCAAAAGCCGATCCTCTTGCCCAATCCGGTCACCAATCCCGATTGGGCGCAACCTGGCGGACGGGCCGACGGCCTCAACGGCAATCTCGCGGGGCCCGGCAGTTTCAGGACACAATGGCGGATTGATGCAGGGGCCGGCACCGAAACGACGCGTGGCCTGGTCGCACCGCCGATCATCGCCGATGGCCGGATCTTTGTGCTCGATTCCGAGCATGTCCTGCGCAGCTTCGACGCCCAAACCGGTGCCGAGGGACTGAGGGTCAAGTTTCGTGCCTCGCTCAAGCGTGATAAATTCGCTTTTGGCGGCGGGCTGGCTTCTGGCGACGGAAAGATCTTCGTGGTCACCGGCTATGGCGGCGTTATCGCCATCGACGCCAAAACCGGCACGGAAATCTGGAAACGCGAATTCCCCGCCCCTTTCCAGACCGCTCCGTTGTTTCTGACCGACCGGCTCTATGTCATCGCCAATGACAGCGAGCTTCTGGCCCTGAATGCCCGCACCGGGACCAATATCTGGGGCAGCCGCGCCATTGCCGAACCCGCGCGGGTGCTGGGTGCCAGCAGCCCGGCCGGGACAGCTGACATCATCCTTGCGCCGTTCCCCTCGGGCGAGCTGGTGGCCTATTTGCCGGCCAATGGGCGGCGCCTGTGGTCGGACGCCCTGACCCGCTCGGGCAAATTCACGCCCCTGTCGGAAATCAATGACATTGCGGGTCGGCCGGTGATCGATCGCGGCCTTGTCTTTGCGGCCTCGCAATCGGGCGTCATCGTGGCGATCGATCTGCGCACCGGCGACCGTAAATGGGAAAAATCCACGGGTTCGATCCAGACCCCGGCGGTGGTGGGCGAATATGTGTTCGCGCTCACCATTGACAGCCAGGTCCTCGCAATGGACCGTGAAAGCGGCAAAATCTACTGGACCACCCAATTGCGTCGCTTCGACAAGGAGAAGAAGCGCAAGGGCCGCATCACCTGGACCGGGCCGCTGGTGGCCGGAGGACGGTTGATCGTGATCTCGTCCGAGGGCGAAATGGCCGCCTTGTCGCCGAAAGACGGCGCGGTGCTTGAAACGAAGGAACTTGACAGCCCGGCCTTCATTCCGCCCTTTGCGGCCCAGGGCCGGCTGTTTGTGCTGACCGACAGTGCCCGGCTCTACGCTTTCGGGCCCTGAAGAGATCGCCCCTGGCGGATGTCCTGACCATGAACGCGACCGCCGCTCCCTTCATCGCTGCCGTCATTCAGGCCGGCGGGGTTTTGTTCGACACACCGCGCACGCTGGCGCAATTGGGCGACCGCGCGGCCGATGCCGCAGCTTCCGGGGCGAGGCTCGCTGTGTTTCCGGAGGCCTATCTCGGCGGCTATCCCAAGGGCGTGGATTTCGGGGCGCGGATCGGTTCCCGCACGCCGGAAGGCCGGGAATGGTTCCGTCGTTATTTCGAATGCGCCGTGGACAAAAACGGTCCCGAATTGGCGCAGGTCGCCGAGATTGCCCGGAAAACCGGGATGTTCATCGTGTTGGGCGCGATCGAACGGGCCGGTCATACCCTGTTTTGCGCCGTATTCACCTTTGGCCCGGACGGCATATTGCGCGGCCATCGCCGGAAGCTCATGCCCACGGCCATGGAGCGCCTGATCTGGGGCTTTGGCGATGGCGCGCATCTTTCTGCTGTCGAAACTCCCTGGGGCGCGCTCAATGCGGCGATCTGCTGGGAAAATTACATGCCGGCCTTGCGCGGCCATTTTTATGCCCAGGGGGTGAGCCTTTATTGCGCGCCGACCGTGGATGATCGCGAAATCTGGGGCCCGTCCATGCGCATGATCGCGGTGGAGGGGCGCTGTTTTGTGCTCTCGGCCTGCCAATATTTGCGCCGGGGCGATGCACCGGCGGATTATCACCCGGTTCAGGGCGAGGCCCCGGAAACCCCGCTGATCCGCGGTGGCAGCGTCATCGTCAATCCCATGGGCGAGATCCTTGCCGGGCCGGTCTTCGACAAGGAAGCGGTGCTGAGTGCAGAGATTGATCCCGCTGCCATTATCCGGGGTAAATTCGACCTCGATGCCGCGGGCCATTATGCGCGGCCCGATATTTTCGCGTTGCGGGTCAATACGCGTCCGCAAATTCCGGTCATGGTAGATCCGGAATGAAAGTGAGACTGGAATGATGACGCCCCCCATCGATGCAGCATGTCTGTCGCCGCGCTTTGACCGCGACGGGCTGATCACCGCCATCGCCCAGCATGCCGATAATGGCGAAATCCTGATGGTGGCCCATATGAATGCCGAGGCGCTCGCCGCGACCCTGCGCACCCGCGAGGCCCATTATTGGAGCCGCTCGCGCAAGGCTTTGTGGCACAAGGGCGAAAGCTCCGGCCAGATCCAGGTCGTTGTGGAAATCCTCGTCGATTGCGATCAGGATTCCATCCTGCTCAAGGTCCGGCCCCAGGGCGATGGCGGGGCCTGCCATGAGGGCTATCGCGCCTGCTTCTTTCGCAAGGTGGAGATTCTTCCGGACGGCGAAGCGCGGCTCCTCATTGTCGGCGAGAAACCGGCACAAGAATGATCTTCGGACAGCATTATCGGGTACCACAGCCAGCCCGCCGCCCGATCACGCGAAACGCAAGGGCTCACCCTTTCCGGGATCGAGGATTTCGCCCTCGCGCATGACGATCTGCCCGCGCAGAATCGTTCCGACCGGCAAACCGGTCGCCTCGAAACCGTCAAAGGGCGTCCAGCCGCATTTGGTCGCCATATCGGCATCGCGCAGAGTTTTCTTCGCCAAGAGATCGATCAGCGTGAAATCGGCGTCCTGGCCGAGCGCAATCCGCCCCTTGCCGGTGATCCCGAACAGTCGGGCAGGCCCGGCGCTCGTGAGGTCGACCATGCGGGCCAGTGACAGCCGCCCGGAAGCGACAAAGCTCAGCATCATCGGGACCAAAGTCTGCACGCCCGGCATTCCGGAGGGTGAATTCGGATAAGCCTGTGCCTTTTCGCTCAGCAGATGCGGCGCGTGGTCGGTGGCGATGACATCGACCACGCCTTGATTGATCCCCAGATCCCACAAGGCTGCGCGGTCCGATTCATAACGGATGGGCGGATTCATTTGTGCACGCCCCTTCAGGCGCTCATAGACCTCCGGCGCGGCGAAATGGAGGAATTGCGGCGTGGTCTCGACACTCGCCACGTCTTTCGCGTCTGCCAGCAGCCTCATCTCGACAGCCGAGGAGACATGAAGCACATGCACGCGCTTGCCATGCCGGCGCGCCAGACGGATCAGCCGCGCGACCGCCAGACGCGCGGCTTCGTCATCCCGGACTTCGGGATGGCTCGTCCAGTCTCCCTCCCGCGCGAGGGATTTGCGGGCCTGAAGGCGGGCTTCATCCTCGGCATGGAAACTGGCGCGGCGGGTAATCACCCGGAGGATGGCGTCGAGCCCGGATTCGTCCTCCACCAGCAAGGAGCCGGTCGACGAACCCATAAAGGTTTTGACCCCCGCGCAGCCGGGCAGACGCTCCAGCGCAGGCAATTCGGCGATATTTTCCTGCGTCGCCCCGACATAAAAGGCGTGGTCGCAATGCATGCGGCCTTGGGCGCGCGTGAGCTTGTCGGCCAGCGCGGCGGCATTAATGGTCGGGGGCCTTGTATTGGGCATTTCGAAGATTGCGGTCACGCCGCCAAGTACGGCCGCGCGGGAACCCGATTCGAGGTCTTCTTTCGCTTCCAGTCCCGGCTCGCGGAAATGGACCTGGGTGTCGATCACCCCGGGCAGCACAGTCAGGCCCCGGATGTCCCAGAGATTTTCCGCGACAGCGCCGCCCAGCGCGCCAATCGCGGCGATCCGCCCGGCTTTGACGCCGATATCGGCGCGCACGAGGCCCCAGGGGAGGAAAACCTCGCCCCCGCGCAGCAGCAGGTCAAACATCGAGCGGGATGGCGGCCGTGATGATCGCGTGAACCAGCATTGCCACCAGCACCAGCGACCCGGCGACAAAAGCGGCAAAGCGGGCGGGAATGTAATTGGCCAGGGCCTGAATCAGGGAATGCACGATGCGGATCACGACATAGGCCCAGGCGAGGCCGATATTGAGCGGGTGATGCGCGCCCATCAATTCCATGGCAAAGGCGAGCGCATAAAAAATGGTCGGCTGTTCGTGGAGATGGTTGTAATTGTCGGCCACACGTCGGACTTCATGGGGCAGATCGACCTTGCCGGTGCGCGCCGCCTCGTTGAGATCGACTTTCGCCTTCTGCATGGCCGGCAGACGCGTGACATACATCCAGCCCCACATGACGAAGGTCCAGGCGATCAGCGTCAGGATCGGCTCGATAAAGGTCGCCTGGGTGAAGAAAGCCATGCCTGCCCCCGATTCATGTGCCAGAGCTTTTTCCGGTCGAATGGAATCATTCAGCCGGAATAAAAAGCTCTTGTTTTAAATATTCAGAGCATCGAACCCCGATCAAACTGAACCTGTTTGATCGGACGATGCTCTGGACGCCGTTCGCAGATGCGCGGCTGCGGAGAGCGGGATCCTATATATCATCGGCTCTGGTTCAAGGCAAAAAGGCCATTCGGGACGCAAATCCGTTGGAGGCCGTTTGATCCGGGCCCGCAGGGGGGGGGCCGAATTCTTCCACAAGCCAGGGCCTAAGGCGCGCCATCGCCCTGATAGAGTTTTTCGAAGCGGCCAGCGGTTTCCACATTCATGCGCGCCAGCATTTCAAACCCGCCTTCGGACAGCTCCTTTTCTTCCAGCACTACGGAATAGGCATAGAGAAAGGCGCGTGCCGCACCGTTGCCGGGATCGAAGCGATAGCGGCGCTCGACAAAATCCTCATTGATGGTCAGCGTGATCGCCGCGAGCAATCCTTCGAGCCCTGTGCCTTCCGTCGCCGAGACCGCAACACCGATCGGCGCGCGCGCCATGTGTGCGATCGGGGGTGCGGCCGGGGGATCTCCATCGACATTTTTCACGAATTCGCCCTTGGCCAGCCAGGCGTTCTGATCCTCGGGCGGCAGAAGATCGATCTTGTTCCAGACTTCGATGATCGGCGGCAGGGTGGCTTCGGCTCCGGTCGCGAGCCGCGCGAGCACTTCGAGCACGTCTTCGCGCTGGCGGCCCGAATCGGGATGCGCCACATCCCGGACATGCAGCAGGATATCGGCTTCGAGCACTTCCTCGAGCGTCGCGCGGAACGCAGCCACCAATTCGGTCGGCAGATGGGCGATGAAGCCCACTGTGTCGATGAGGATCGCCTTGCCGGTGTCGGGCAGTTCTACCCCACGGGTCGTGGGATCGAGCGTTGCAAAGGGCATGTTCTTCGCAAACACTGCCGATTGGGTCAGCGCGTTGAATAATGTTGATTTTCCGGCATTGGTATAGCCGACACAGGCGATGACCGGCCAGGACCGCCGCTTGCGGCTGGCGCGGTGCAGCGCGCGCGTGCGGCGAACCTCGTCCAGATCCTTTTTCAGGCGCGTGATATGGGCCGCGATCTGGCGCCGGTCGAGCTCGAGCTGGGATTCGCCGGGCCCCCCGGTCTTGCCGAGCCCGCCCCTTTGCCGCTCGAGATGGGTCCAGGTGCGCACCAGACGCGAGCGTTCGTAATCGAGCCGCGCCAGCTCGACCTGCAAGCGGCCTTCACGCGTTCGCGCGCGGCGGCCGAAGATTTCCAGGATGAGCCCGGTGCGGTCCACCACCTTGCACAGGAGCTGGCGTTCGAGATTGCGCTGCTGGACCGGGCTCAGGGTCGCATCGACCACCAGCACCTCGATCCCTTCATCGGCGATTTCGGCCTTGAGCGCTTCGGATTTTCCTTCGCCGAAATAATGGCTGGCATTGATGGTGCGCAAAGGCTCCACCCGCGAGCCATGGATCTCGAGATCGAGCGCTTCCGCCAGACCCTCGGCCTCGATCAATTGCTGTTCGGGGTCCCGCCAATGGTCCTCGGCACGCGCATTTCCCCGCGGCACAAGAACGAGCGCCCTGACGGGAGCGATGCCCGCCGGGTTTTGCGCTCCGCCGGGGCCGGTCAGTGGCCCGCCTCGCTTTCACCATCGAATAATTGCACGGGCTGATTGGGCATCACGGTCGAAATCGCGTGTTTGTACACCAATTGTGCCTGGCCATCGCGCCGCAGCAATACGCAGAAATTATCGAACCACGTTACCACACCTTGCAATTTTACCCCGCTGACGAGGTAAATGGTCAGTGGGGTCTTGGAGCGACGAACGGCGTTGAGGAATGTGTCCTGCAGATTCAGTTTTCGATCGGTGGACATGGCTTTTCTTGTTTTTGGCGGCCTTTGTACTATCCGCGACGGGAAGGAAACCGCGCGCGTCTTCGCAATTGCGAAAGATCACCCGCTTCGGTCACAAAAGCGTGTGTGAGGGCAAAGGTCAATGCAGAACCTGTGTCATTGCCGCCTGTTCAGACTTTGACCGGGTCTTGCCCTTCCGCGGCCTGACCGAGCGTTCCGAGATAGAGTTCGCGCAATCGCCGGGTCAGCGGTCCGGGCCTTGCGTCGCTGATCACATGCCCGTCGATCCGGATCACCGGCTGAATCAAGGCACCCGCGCCGGAAATGAAGGCCTCGCGCGCGGATTTGACGTCTTCGGGCGTGAAGGGGTCTTCGGAAATGCGGATCTGGTATTGCTCGCATATCCCCAAAAGTGAAGCGCGGGTTACGCCGGGCAGAATATTTGCCGCAAGGCTGCGTGTGCGCAAGCGCCCCTGCGCATCGACGATCCAGGCGGTGGAAGCCGCGCCTTCGGTGACAAAGCCCTCGCGGTCGATGAACCAGGCCTCGATGGCCCCGGCCTCGCGCGCGGCCTGTTTGGCCAATACATTGGGCAGCAGCGAAACGGATTTGATGTCGCAGCGCGCCCAGCGGCTCTCGGGCACAGTGATCACCGCGCCACCCTTTTCGGCCTGCGCGGCATTGATGCGCGGGTCGAGGCGTTTGGCGGTGACGACGAGGCTCGGGGCGGTATCGGCGGGGGGAAAGGCATGGTCGCGCGGGGCCTGACCCCGGGTGATCTGCAAATAAAGCAGGCCATTGCGCAGATGATTGCGGCGGCGCACTTCGCCGAGCACGACATCGAGTGCAGCATCGCTCATCGGCGCACGAATACGCAATTCCCGCAACGATCGCGCGAGCCGCGCCATATGGCCGGCATGGTCGCACAAGAGCCCATCGCGCACCGCCCACACCTCGTAAACGCCATCGGCGAACTGAAAGCCGCGATCCTCGATATGGACACTCGCATCCTTATGGTGCCGATAGATTCCGTTGACATAGGCAATTCGCCCCATTCGTCGTTTCCTTTGGTTATTCGCCTTCGGCACCTGCTGGCTCAACCCCCAGCGATTTCAGCTTGCGGTGCAGTGCCGAGCGCTCCATGCCGATAAATTGCGCGGTACGCGAGATATTTCCGCCGAATCGGGTGATCTGGACGGCGAGATAATGCCGCTCGAAGCGTTCGCGCGCATCGCGCAGCGGCATTGCCACCACTTCATGGGCCGCGCCAAATCCCGGCGCGACGAGATTTGATCCCACATCCTGGGGCAGTTCCTCCGGGCGAATTTCCTGGCCCGGATCGCCGCCGCACAGAATGAGGATCCGCTCCACCAGATTGCGCAATTGCCGCACATTGCCGGGCCATTCCGCCGCCTGCAACACGGCCATCGCCTCCGCAGACAATTTCCGCGGCGCGAGGCCCGTGGCTTCGGCAAGGCGCCGGACGAAATATTCCACGAGGGGAGGCACATCCTCGCGCCGCTCGGCGAGTGAGGGAATCCGCAGGGGCACGACATTGAGCCGGTGGTAGAGATCCTCGCGGAAGCGTTCGACCGCAATGTCCTGGGTGAGGTCGCGGCTCGAGGAAGACAGCACCCGGACGCTGACCTGCACATCGGTCTCGCCGCCGAGTCGCCGGAAGCGCTGTTCGAGTAGCACGCGCAGGATCTTTGATTGGCTGGCCTTCGGCATTTCGCCGATCTCGTCAAAAAACAGCGTGCCGCCATGGGCTTGCTCGAGCAGGCCGACCTTTTTCACGCGTCCGTCCGGGCTTTCTTCGCCGAATAATTCGCTTTCGAGCCGATCGGCCTCGATCGCGGCGGCATTGACGGCGACGAAGGGGCCATCGCGGCGGGGCGAGCGTTCATGGATGAGGCGTGCCGCCAATTCCTTGCCCGAACCCGAAGGTCCGTGGATCATGATCCGGCTATTGGCGGCGGCCACGCGATCGATGGTCGCGCGCAATTGCGCCACTGCCGCCGAGCTGCCGATCAGTTCGGTGGTCAGGATCGAATGGGCGCGCAGGGAATCATTGTCGCGTTTTAACCGGGCCTGTTCCAGCGCACGGGCCACAACCAGCAGCAGCCGGTCGGCCGTGAAGGGCTTTTCGATGAAATCATAGGCACCCTTGCGGATGGCCGCGACAGCAGTTTCGATCGAGGCGTGGCCGCTGATCACGACGACCGGCAGATCGCAATCCATTCCCTTGACCACGGCAAGCAATTCGAGCCCGTCCATGCGGCTGTCCTGCAGCCAGATATCAAGGACCACCAGATTGGGCTTGCGCATCCTGAGCGCGGCCAGCGCCGAATCGGCATTGGCGGCGCTGCGTACCGAATAGCCTTCATCGGCCAATAATCCGCCAGCCAGTTCGCAGATATCGGCTTCGTCATCGACGATCAGAATGTCTGCGGTCATCAGAGGGACTCCTTGAAGGGTGAATTCCCGGCAGCCTGAATCATTGGGCGGCAATATCCATTGGTACGGATTCGGGCAGGTTCCGGGATTGGCGCAGTGGTAGTGTCACGCGGACCCTCGCCCCTGCGGGGCCGTTTCGGGTTTCGGTCGCCGGGGGCGAAAGGGCGGTCGCCTCGATATGTGATTCCGGGGGCGCGTCCTCGAGCTGGATCCGCCCTCCATGGTCCTCGATCGCCCTTTTGACGATGGCGAGGCCGAGCCCGGAGCCGCGCGCGCGCGTGCTGACATAGGGCTCGAACAGCCGGCGCCGGTCCTGGACCGGAAAGCCCGGGCCGTTGTCGGTAATGATGACGCAGACTTCGCCGCGCGCGATCATTTCCTCGGCAACCACGTCGACCCGCCCCTGGCGCGGCGCGGCAGAATTATTCATTTGTTCAATGGCCTCCGCCGAGTTCTTGATCAGGTTCGCAAATGCCTGACCGAGGATACGCGCATCGCATTCGGCGCGAATGGGAGTTTCGGGAAAATGAAGCCCGATCGTGATATCCGGAAATGCCAGCCTTTGGGCAAAGACGGCTTCTCGCAGGATCTCGTGGATGCTGGCGGCAGCGAAATCGGGAGCCGGCATACGGGCAAAGGCCGAGAACTCATCCACCATGCGGCGAATATCGCCCACCTGACGCAGTATGGTCTGGGTGCAGCGGTCAAAGGTGTCGCGGTCGCTCTCGATGGACGGCCCATAGCGCCGGCTGAGCCGTTCGGCCGCCAGCTGAATGGGGGTGAGCGGATTCTTGATTTCGTGGGCGATCCGGCGGGCGACATCCTTCCACGCTGCATGGCGCTGGGCGGAGACCAGCCGTGTCATGTCGTCGATGGTCACAATGAATCCGGCACCGCTTTGTCCGGCGGTGATTCGGACATTCAGATAGAGAACATCGTTGGCCTTTTCGATCTCGATCTGCTCGCCCATGGGGTGTTGGGGATTGCGCGGGACCCGATCGATCAGTTCGCCGAGAGCCGGGAGAAGGGCCACAAGGGGAATTCCCGTCAATTCTTCGGCATTGCGCTCCAGAAGATCACAGGCCGCGCGATTGGCGAGTGTAATCCGGCCGTCATTGTCCAGCCCAAGCACTCCTGACGAGACCCCCGACAACACCGTTTCAATGAAATGCGAGCGGTCTTCGGCTTCCGATCGGGCGCGGATGAGGTCCCCGTGCTGGGTCTCGAGCCGGGATGTCATCCCGTTAAAGGCCCGCGACAGGGCTTCAACTTCATCCCCGCCCGGCCGGGCTGGCACCCTCGCCGAAAGATCGCCCGTGCGCACGCGCCGCGCCGCCACCACCAGCCGGCTGATCGGGCCAACGATCGAATTGGCGGCGGAAAGCCCGATCCAGGTTGCCGCGAAGAAGATCAGCAGCGCCGTCTGCAAATAAGCGAGCGAGAGTATGAGTTGCAGCCGGCCCTGACGGGCCTCGGCGGCGCGATATTCCCGCACCCGGTCCTGCGCCACGCGCAATTGTCGCCAGATCGATCCATCCACATAACGAATGGCGTAGAGATAGATCTCAGGCTCGCCCTGCAAGCGGTACAGAGCACGGATCACATTGGTGTCTTCTTCCGGCCGTGCTGCCACGCCGCCGCTGCGGGCATTGGCGAAGGTCTGGGCATTCGGGGCCGCAAATTGCGGCGCGCCATCCGATTCGGCGCGCACCAATGGCCTGCCCCCGGCATCCACCAAATAGGCCGCCGAAAAGCTGCGATAAATGGCCTGCGTGCGCAGATAGGTGGCGAGTTCAGTGGCGCTGGCCGCATTGGCACGCGCATTATCGACATCTTCGGCCATCGCGAGCACTTCGCCGCGCAAATTCTCGACCGTCTCGCGCACATAGGCCTGGGCGGCCTCGACCGATTTGTCAACGATGGTGGAAATGCGGGTGTCGAACCAGGCTTCCACGGAACGAAACAGGGTAAGGCTGAGAAACGCCGCGACGATCGCCGCCGGTGCAACGGCTGCAAAGCCGAACAAAGCCGCGAAACGCAATTTGAGCCGCGCCCCGGATTCAGGCCGATTCAGCCCGCGTCCGATCCGCCACAATTGCCGGATGAGTACGGCAGCAATCGCCAGGATCAGCGCGAAATTCAGCGCCAGCAGCCAGATCATCCAGGGGCTGGCAGGCGGGATGGGCCCGGCCCCTGAAATCGAGAGAAATGTGATTGCTGCCGCGATCAGCCCCGCTACAGCAAAGACATAGGGCATTGCGGAAATGCCGAGGCGCTGTGCATCCAGCGTGCCCCGCCCGATGCGCGCCCCTTCGGCCTCTATCTGTGCGGGATCGGATTCAGCTGGCACGCGGGTTCCTGATGATAATTCGTTGGCCCGGGGACCCATGCTCTCCGGATGTCGAATGGCGATCGGCTCCCAGCCCCATGACCAAATTGCCACGACCTGTGTGGCAATTGCAACACGCTAATCATTATCCGGGGAACCCTCAAGCCCCAGTGCCACAATGCGCGCCCGCAGCGTATTGCGGTTGAGCCCGAGAATTTCGGCGGCGCGCAATTTGTTTCCGCGCGTTCGCCCAAGCACCAGCCGTAACAAAGGCCGCTCGAGCGCTGCGAAAACCGCGTCATGCAGCCCAGTCTTATGACCGGACCCGCGGGTACCGGCCTGCTGAACAGCCAGAAGGCCGGGCAATATATCGGCGACAATCGCCGCGAAACGGGTTTCGAGGTCCTCTTCATTTTCCGCAGCAGCTTGACGGAGATGGAGCGATTCGGCCGTATTCAGGGCTGAAATCCGTTGGCCGGGATTGAGCGCGGCCAGCCGGCGCACCAGATTTTCCAGTTCGCGCACATTGCCGGGCCAGGAATGGCGCTTGAGAAGTTCGAGCGCTTCCGGCTCGAAGCTTTTTTTGACGAGAACGCTGCCAGCCGGCTCGTGACGGGCGAGAAACGCACGCGCAAGGTCGGAGGCATCATTGTCCCGTTCCCGCAAGGGGGGAAGCCTGAGCGACACGACATTCAGTCGCCAATAGAGTTCACTGCGAAACCGGCCATCGGCAACGGCTTCCGCCAGATCCTGGTCCGCGTCAACGATCAGGCGCGGCGCGCAAAAGGTTCCCGGATGGCTGGCAAGCATTCTTTCTCGTTCAGCGAGCCAGGCCGACAACCGGGTCTGGACGCCCGGACCGAGTGCGTCCACCGATTGCAGGTACAGGGTGCCCGAATGGGTCTCGGCAAGCTGGCCATGCTTTGGGTCGCCGTCGACGCCAAACAGGGTGCGTTCCACGGCATTGCCCGATATGGCGGCGAGGTTGATGGTTGAAAAAGGCAGGCCCCGACGGCGTGAGAGATCGTGGATGAGCCGCGCGGTCAACGCCTTTCCGGTTCCCGGCTCCCCGGTCAGCAAGACGGTGAGGTCGGTGTTCATCACCCGGGCGATGATGCGATAGACCTCCTGCATGGCCGGTGAGCGCCCGATCATCGGCAAGGGGTCCGTGACCGGTTCATCCTGCCCCCCGCCATCGCGTCCGCCCGCCCGCGAATTGGCCTTCGCGGTGGATTTGGTTGCCGCCCGGTTGGCAGTCAGCAATAATTGGTCAAGATCAAAGGGCTTCGGCAGATAATCAAAGGCACCATGTTCGATTGCGGCAGCGGCGGTCAGGACATTGTTCTGCGCCGACACCACGATCACCGGCAGATCGGGCCGCGCGGCGCGGATGCGGGGCAGCAGGTCGAAGATGCTTTCGTCTTCCATATAGACATCGGTGATGACGAGATCGCCTTCCCCCTCCGACACCCAGCGCCACAGGGCCCCGGGCGCGGACGTTGCGCGAACGCGAAACCCTTCCCGCGTCAGTGCCTGGCTCAGGACTGTGCGGATCGAACTGTCATCATCGGCCAGCAGGACGGTCCGGCCGGTCGAAGGGGTGGCAGATCGTTCCGTTAATTCGCGGGGGAGGGTCATGACGGGATAATCTCCGTTCCCGCCGACAATTCCGGCGCATTGAAGGGCAGAACGAGGCGGAATTTGGTGAGGCCTGGCCGGCTCTCACATTCGACAAGGCCGCCATGGGCGGCGGCGGCTTCGGCGACCACCGATAATCCGAGCCCCGTTCCGCGCGGCTTGGTCGTGACAAAGGGCAGAAACAGGGATGGTCGAATGTCGTCCGGGATTCCGGTCCCGCGATCGGTGATGCAGATTTCCACCCCGCCCCGTCCGGCCCTGGCGGCCCCGGTGAATGTGACACCGGATCGGGCTTTGGTCTGGATGGATAATGCCGGAGGCCCCGCGCCATCCCCCGCAGATGACAGCGGCGGAACAGCCGGCGCGTTCGCCATCGCCTCGGCCCCGTTGCGCAACAGATTGAGCACGGCCTGCACCAGCAAATCCTCATGGCCGGGTATGTCCGGCAAAGACGGGTCATAATCCTCCGCAATCCCGAGACCCGAAGCGAAACCTGCCAGCGCCATTTCACGGGCCCGTCGCAACACGGCATGGATATTCAGCAATTTCTTCGCGCCGGAATCCATGGGGCTGACATTGTCCAGCCGGTCGATCAGGCGGGCGATCCGGTCGCTTTCAGCGACGATGATTTCCAGCAGATCACGATGGTCACCAGATGCTTCACGCAGCAGGAATTGCGCGGCCCCCTTGAGGCCTGCCAGCGGGTTGCGCACTTCATGGGCGATGAGTGCCGCGAGTCCCGATGGGCGCTGCGCCCCGGTTCCCGGCCGGTAGAGCTTGCGTGTGGGATCGGTTCGGATGAGCAGCACGAGATTATCGCAATCCGGGGCAGGCATGCCGGCCCTGGTGGAATTCGGAACCAGACGCGCCGCCGAGATGGTGGCGACGAGCGACGATCCGATTCCGCGTCCCGGCTTCAGGCTCATTTCGCCGATCGCAGCACCGGTGGCGCGCGCGCTGGCGAGCAAAGCCGCAAGATCCGGGCTAAGGCTCAATGCTTCAGACAAAGGCGCGCCCGCCAGAATGGTGCGGCTGCGGCCGAGCAACGTTTCGGCCGCGGCGTTCATTGCGCTGATCCGGTCGCCTGCATCAATCGCTACGACAGCAGCGGGCAAGGCATCGAGCAGGGCTTCGGCCCCCGGTGGATGAATATCGGAGCGTGGCGAACCGGCCGGACTCACGCCGGGTCCTCTTCGAAGTGGAGCGCGGGTGCTGGCTCGTCCCCGGGGGACGCACCGAGCAAAGCCTGCGCGCGCGCGCAATCGCCCTCGATAAACCACGCCTCGACCCCCCGGGCGACGCGCGCGGGGTCGGTTTCAGTGCACAGGGCCCGGCGAAATTCCAGGGTGCCGGGCAGGGAATGCGGATCGGGATTGGCGTCGACCCACGCCGCCAGATGTTTGCGGGCCACCTTGGTGCCGAGTGCGGTGCCATAAAGCCGCAGGCTTTCCTCATGGAGTCGCAGCAAGGACAGGCCAAGCGCCGGGCGGTCGGGTCGCTGATAGTCCCGGCCCGCCAGTCCGGCGGCGATTTCCCCGATGAGCCAGGGCCGCCCCATCGCCGCGCGCCCCACCATCACCCCATCCGCCCCCGAAGCGCACAAGGCGGCGCGGGCCGAAGCCAGATCTTCGATATCTCCATTGACGATCAGCGGAATGGCGATCGCGCGGCGAACCGCCGCCACCGCCGTCCAATCGGCACGACCCTTGTAGAACTGACAGCGCGTGCGACCATGGACGATGATCGCCGCCACGCCAAGCCGATCGGCGAGTGCCGCAAGCGCGGGTGCCTGATGCGTCATGGCATCCCAGCCAAGCCGCATCTTGACCGTCACGGGCAGCCCGGCCGCGCCTTCGAGCACGGCTTCGATCAATCGCGCACACAGATCCGGGTCGCGCATGAGTGCTGCACCGGCCGCAGCGCCGGTCACCTGTTTGGCCGGGCAGCCCATATTGATGTCGATGATGTCGACCCCGTCCTCCCTGGCGCGGGCGGCACCGAGCTTCATCCATTTCGGCTCGCGGCCGGCCAATTGGCGAATGTCGGGGCTGCGCATTACATCGGGGGACCGGCTTTCTCCGTGCCGGGTCAGCGGTGCGGCACGGCGGGTCATGTCCGCGCGGTTGGCGAGCAATGCTTCGCAGGCGACCATTTCCGAGACCGCAGCCGGCGCGCCCATGGCCAGCGCCTCGGCGCGGAAGGGTGCGTCGGTTACACCCGCCATCGGCGCAAGCAGTGCCCTGCCCGACAGCGTGAAGCCGCCGAATTTCAGTTCGGCGAATTCCGGCAGGTCGATTTCGGATGCAAATGAAATGGTTTCGCTCATCTGATCAAAATATAGGCGCCTGAGATTTGTGCAACAATTTTCGCCCGCCGACCCAAGCTCGGGACATCAGGGCTCCGGACTTTGGTGCCCCCGACACAGGGCGGCCGTTTTCTTTTTTGGTCCGGGCCGCTATCTGGTCCGGAATTCCGTCGTGCCTGCCTGAAAGTTTTCCATGTCCGCCGTAAAAGCTGCTGCTATCATCGTCGCTGCCGGGAGAGGCGAGCGCGCTGGCGGGGGCGATTTTCCCAAGCAATTCAAGCCCTTGCTTGGTCGCCCCATCCTCGCCTGGTCGATCCGGGCATTTGCCGCCGATCCCCGGTTCGGGAAAATCATCGTCGTGACGAAACGGGAATGGTTCGACCAGGTTTCTGCCTTGGCCGAAGGGATCGACGTCACATTGGTCGAAGGCGGACCGACCCGCACCGACAGTGTGCGCAATGGTCTCGAATCATCGGCCAATGGAAGCGAAGTGGAGTTCGTCTTCATCCATGATGCCGCCCGGCCGGGGCTCGACCGTGAGGTGCTGGATGGCCTGTTCGCCGCGCTGGAGGTTTTCCCCGCAGCGATTCCGGTTTTGCGTGTGGCGGATGCGCTGTTGCGGGATCATTCCTCCGGTTCCCAGAGCGAGATCGACCGCGAGGGACTCTGCCGGGTGCAGACACCGCAGGCCTTTCACCTTACTCCGATCATCGCGGCGTTCAAATCCCTGCCCGCAGGCGCGAGCCATGTCGACGACGCGGCCATCGCGCGCGCCGCCGGCCTTGCCGTCGGCCTGGCACCGGGCCATGAAAGGCTGATGAAGGTCACCCATCCGGGGGATTTCGCGGAAATGGAGGCGCGCATGGGTCTGAGGCCCGCCATTGGCAATGGCTTTGACGTCCATGAATTCGAGCCGGGCGACCATGTCATCCTGTGCGGCGTCAAAATCCCTTATGCGGCGAAACTCAAAGGCCATTCCGACGCCGATGCGGGCTTCCATGCGCTCACCGATGCATTGCTCGGGGCCATCTCGGCCGGCGATATCGGCGATCATTTCCCACCGACCGAGGAGAAATGGCGGGGCGCGCCTTCCGACCTGTTTCTGGCGCATGCCCGCCAGCTCGTGGAAGCGCGCGGCGGGCGCATTTCCAATGTCGATCTGACCATCATTTGCGAAGCCCCGAAGGTGAAGCCGTTCCGTGAACAGATGCGGGCGGAAACCGCGCGGGTGCTCGGGCTGAAATCCGACCAGGTAGGAATCAAGGCGACGACCACGGAGGGTCTCGGTTTTACCGGCCGGCGCGAGGGGCTGGCGGCGCTGGCCAGCGCCTGTGTCCTGTTGCCCGGAGGGGATTGATGGGTGAGGATGCGCTCGACCGGGAAATCGCAGCGCTCGCGGCCGGGATCATTGCCCGGGCAACCCGTTCAGGACAATATTTGGGAAGCGTCGAGAGCTGCACCGGCGGGCTGGTCGCGGCTGCCCTGACCGACATACCGGGTTCGTCTGCGGCTTTTGACCGCGGGATTGTCACCTATTCCAATATCGCCAAGCAGGAAATGGCAGGCGTATCGGCCGAAATCATCGCGGCCCATGGTGCGGTGTCGGAGGCCTGTGCCCGCGCCATGGCCGCAGGCTTTCGGGGGCGCGCCGGGCTCGATCTGGTGGTCTCGGTCACCGGAATCGCCGGGCCGGGCGGCGGAAGTCCGGACAAGCCGGTCGGGCTGGTCTGGTTCGCCTGCGCCAGTCGCGATGGGGTGTCGGCACTGGCGGAGCATTTTGGCGATCAGGGCCGGGCGCTGATCCGCCGCCTCGCCGTTCGCCGCGCCCTGTCATTGTTCGAGGCGCGCCTGTAATCCTGTCCAGAGCTTTTTCCGGTCGAATGGAATCATTCAACCGGAATAAAAAGCTCTTGTTTCAGATATTCAGAGCATCGGTCGATCAAACCGAACCTGTTTGATCGGACGATGCTCTGGAGCGCGTTCAGAAAAAGTGGAATCCGGTTTTTCGCCTGAACGCGCTCCAAATCACTGAATCCGAGCATTTTCAATTCAGACATTCGACTCGGATTTCCGTGAAGACGCTCCAGGTAATGGAAGGTATGGCCGCGCTTGCCCCTCTTCCGGTTTCGGGCGAAAAGAGATCCGATTCCGAGGATGGCCAATGCCCACTTTCCTGCGCCCCGATCTTTCTTCCACTGTTCCGCCCGAATATCGTGACCCGCTTTATGCGCCGCGCGCGCTCGCCATCGAGCACCGGGACAATGGCGAATGGCTGATCGTCAATGAGGCTCCGGTGCGACCCGCCTACGCCGATGCGCTGGCACCCCTCCGGCACTGGGCGGCGGTGCGTCCGGATGGGATGTGGCTTGCCGAGCGTGTCTCATTATCGCCGGAACATGGATGGCGTCGGCTGGGCTTTGCCGAAGGTCTTGGCCGGGTTGAAGCCATGGCGCGCGCGCTTGCCGGGCAAGGTCTGGGCGTGGGCGACCGGCTGCTGATTCTGGCGCGCAACGGGCTCGACCACGCCATTTTCACCTATGCTGCCATGGGGATCGGCGCGATCGCCGCGCCGGTCTCGCCCCAATATGGGGCCTCGGGGGCCGATCCCGCCCGTCTTGCCGGCGCATTGGCCCTGTTGCGTCCGAAATTTGCCCTGGTCGAGGATGGTGATTCCCAGGCCGGGGCCTGTGCTGCTCTTCGTGACGCCGGCATCCGGGTCATTGCCTTGCGCAACGCCCGGGACGGCGCGCTGGATGCCGCCCTTGTCGCGGCTCCGCCTTTTTCAGGCGGGTCCGGTATCATTCAACAGCCAGGCGACAGACTGGCCAAGATCCTTCTGACCTCGGGATCCACCGGGACCCCGAAAGGTGTGGCGATCAGCCATCGCGGCCTCGCGGTCAATTCCGCGCAGATCGAATCCTGCTTTGTCGATCCCGACCCGCCCGTCCTCGTAAATTCGGCCCCCTGGAGCCATTCACTCGGGGCCAATGCGGTTTTGCACAGTGTTCTGCATCGCGGCGGGGCGCTCTATATCGATCAGGGGCAGCCGGTGCCAGGCCGGTTTGAGGAGACCCTCGCCAATCTGCGTGAAATCGCGCCCTCGACGCATATCATGGTCCCGGCGGGATGGGCGATGCTGGCCGATGCGCTGGAAGCCGACGCGGCGCTGGCGAGGAATTTCTTTTCCCGCCTGAAGCTTATGCAATATGGCGGGGCCGCACTCGGCCAGGCGGTGGCCGATCGAATCGCAGCGGTGGCAGTGCGGGTCACGGGCCGGAAAATCAGCTTCGCCGCCGGCTATGGGGCGACCGAAACCGGGCCTACCGCATGCAATGTCCATTGGATCAATGAGCGTATGGGCCAGATCGGCCTGCCGGTT
The DNA here is from genome assembly GCA_021731815.1 of Hyphomonadaceae bacterium. GTDB lineage: Bacteria > Pseudomonadota > Alphaproteobacteria > Caulobacterales > Aquidulcibacteraceae > JAKFWO01. Next base: position 25,656 of record JAKFWO010000028.1, read on the forward strand.
CCGGGCACCAGCATCAAACTTGTTCCTTCCGGCGACAAATATGAGGCACGGATCAAGGGACCGCAATTGTTTGCCGGTTATTTCGAGCGCCCGGATCTGACCGAGGCTGCGTATGACGAGGAGGGTTTTTACCGGCTGGGCGATTCGGTGAGACTGGGCGAAGCCGACAAGCCGCAGGCAGGCCTTGTCTTTGCCGGGCGCATTGCCGAGGATTTCAAGCTCGCCAATGGCAGTTTTGTCTCGGCGGGTGCATTGCGGGTCGCCCTGGTTTCCGCGATCGGCGGCGCTGTCGCCGACGCGGTGATTTGTGGGGAAGGGGAGGCATTCCCCGCCGCCTTGCTGTTTCTCAGTCCCGGATTTTGTCGCACGCTTGCACCGGGGCCCGAGGATCTGGCGGGTTTTGCCGGGGACCCGGCGGTGATCGCCGCGATCAGGACCGGGATTGAGATCCATAATCAGGGTCGTGGTGCGGCGACGGGGCGAATCGGCCGTGTGGCTATTCTTCTGGACGCTCCTGATTTTGCCAGCGGTGAGATCACGGACAAGGGATACCTCAACCAACGCTTGTGTCGTGAGCGGCGGGAGCACATTATCAGCGCCGTTTTTCGTGCACCAGAAAATACTGTCTTTATTGAAAATACGCCCGCGGAGGCGTTTTCGGGAGTTCCGGTTTTGCTGATGGATATGGGTTAACTTTACGGACCGTTAGGACCGCTTGATTATTCAGGGTTGCATTCCGGGATGGCAACGATTCAGCGCACCCGAGGAAACACTGGCGGAAACCGTATGGACGACCCGTCTTCCCTGCAATTATTCCCGGCGGCCTATGACAGGGCCGTCGAACCATCTGTTGCCTTTGGGGGATATGGCGGTGCAGAACCACCCGAAAGTCTGTCCCAAATCATTGTACGTCTCGGCACCGAGGCGTGGCGGATCCGCCCGCAAATCGCGCGGCGCAGCCTGATGGCGCGGGGCTGGCAGGACTGGGGTTACCATTTTTTGTCCCCTCCGCCAGCGGTGACGGCGATGGCGATGGCTTCGTCCGACCGGCGGCTCGCAGCCGACCCGCATGCCGCGGGTATACTGGGTGCGACGGAGTGTTTTCGTGCTCTTGTCGCCGCAGGGGCTGGCCGGGATCTGATGATCGGGTCCTTTGATCCCGGCCCGCCCGAGTCACCCGCCCACACCCATGAGCGTGGCATGGCCTTTCAGCAGGGCCTGCGCGATGCAGGCGCGCGGCTGGGCGTCACGATCGGCGATGTCTACGGCCCTCAGCCCACGCTGGCCCCCGCCAGTGCCGGGCGTAATGTGTCGGCAATCGGGGCGGCGCGACTGGCCATTCTTGCCCGCCCACCCGCCGACGGCGATGTCCTGGTCACCCTGGGATCGACGCATCTGGACCTCGAATCGAGTCTTTATCTGTCGCTTTTAAATGGGGGTGGCGGTCGGCGTCCCCAGGTGGATCTCGCGGCCGAAAAGATTTCGGCGGAGCTGGTCCGCGACATCCATGCCGAAATCGGAGGAAGCGTTGCTCTGTTCCCGATCGGGATTGGGGGGCTCGCGCTGGCAGCCGCTGACATGGCCGGATTGTTTTCCTGTGGAATACGCCTGCGTCTCGATCGGGTGGCCACGGCGATCCCTTCCCTGTTTTCCGAAGGCAGCGGCCGCTATCTGTTGGCGATACCCGAATCTCACCACGAGATCGTCGACCACCTTTCGCTGGCTTTCGGGGTGGATTACAGCCCTTGCGGGAGCGTCGGGGGCGAAGGTCTGTGCATCCGCGCCCATGAACAGCAGCTTGCCCATGTCCCGGCACCGGCTTTGCTGCGCTTTCCGCGGCTTTAGACGCGTCGGCGACTTTAATTTGCCGTGTTTGTCGGTAAGAGGAGTCTCCTCTCAGGCTTCGGCAAACGACAATGCGTTTTCCACGTTCCTCCTTTCGGCGTTCGGGCCGGGCGCCGCGTCTGCCGCTCGTCCCCACAATGCTGGTGATCGCGCTGGTATTGGCCGGCGGATTCTTCTTTCTGCTGGGAAAGGCGGATCGGCAAAAGCCGGTTCCCAAGGAGAAAGTCATTGAGCTTACGGATGAGTTTCCGCGCTAGCCTGCTGGCTGCAGGTGCGTGCAGTCTGGTCATTCTGACAGCCACCGGAGCTTTCGCACAATCACTCGATGTGCGGCCCGTCAGTGGAGCGAGCTCCTTTGGCTTTGCGGTGGAAGAAATGCTGGCGCGACCTTTTCCCGCCGATTCCTGGCGCGGCTCGGCGTTTCGCGATGCCGAGAATATTCTGGCGGATTTCGGAATCCCCGGAAGCAGCCGGGTCGGGTTCGACCTGCTGGCGCGCGCGATTGCAAGTCCGGGTGCAGAACCCGACAATGCGGGCCCGGCGACGGGCGCGGCGCGCCTGGCGGCGATCTATGCGCTTGGCCGGACCGGTGATGTCGCCAGGGGTCTCGGCCGCATCCGTTCAGTCGCGGAAACGCCGCTGGGGCGACGGCTGGGAGCCGAACTGAAATTGCTGGCCGGCAATGATGCGGGGGCCTGTGGCGCTCCGGGATTCGATCCCGGCACCGCAGAGCCTGCCACCTTGTCCCCGGAGGAAATGCGCGAGGCCCGCTTTGCTGCCCGGCTTCGGCTGTTTTGCGCGGCCGTCTCCGGAGACGGAGCAAATGCCAACGCAGCGATCGCACGGCTGAAAGTGCTCGGTGCCGCCGGTGACTGGGCCGAAGCCGCCGCCAATCGTCTGCTCAAGCGCGCACCGGCCAGGGCCAGCCTGACCCCGCGCTTTGAAGATGCGATCGATTATCGGTTGGTTGAAGCGCTGGGTCTGGCCCGGACGGTCACGATGATCAATCGCGCACCTCTGCCTCTGCTGCGCGCCATGCTTGACGATCCGCAAACGCCGGATGTCGTGCGCGCCGCCGCGATCGAACGCGCGTTGCGCCAGGGCTTTCTTTCGGGCGAAAATGCCCGCAAGCAGGCGTTGGCCATGGCGGGCTTTGCCCCCAATGCCGGGTTTCTGCGCAACCGGACATTGTTGCTCGATCTCGCCGCCATCACCAGTCTTGCCCCCGCCGCGCGGGGCGAAGCTCTGGCCGCTGCCTTGATCAAGCCGCGACCCTTTGCGGAATTCGCCGCACTGAGCGCCTTATTGGCACCCGAGATTGCCGCAATGCGGATCGATACCGGCAATGCTGCGCTGGGCGCGCCGCTGGCCCGGGCGGCGTTGTCGGTCGGGGATCTTTCTGCTGCGCAAGGCTTTTTTCGGTTGGCCACCGGTGCGGGCGGTGTGGCAAAGGATGATCCCAATATCCAGCGTCTGTCGCTCGCCTTGGCGCTTGCGGCCACCGAATCAGCAGACAGTCCGGCGCAGGCGCGCCAGAAGCTGATTTCCGCCGCGCAGGCACGCTTTGACAGCGCGGCCGCAATCGGACCGGCGCAAATGGCCGAGGCCGTGCGCGATTGCCTGATCGCGGCGGGTGCGGGCAATCTTGGCCTCGCCGAGCTTGACCTGCCGGCCGAGGCCATCAATGCGTCATCCGGCACCGGGGGGCTCGGCGTGTTCCAGCGCATCCGGTTCAGTGATTCCCTGCGGCGCGGGGCGCGGGCCGAGGCCGCGATCCTCGCCGCCGGGTTTTCCGACGGGGGCGCTGAACTCGCATCGGCGGATGCATGGCTGGCGCTGAGCGGGCTCAACCAGGTCGGGCTTGCCGGAGATGCGCGGGCACTGGGTGTGGAATGGCTGTTGTCCGGTGTGAAGCTGTAATCCTCCCGACGGGGAATTTTTCTGCGGCGACCGCTAAAACCGGATCTTAACCGGGGTTCCCTATTTTCGGCCTGAAGAACTTCGGAAAAGCCGGCCGGCCTGACCGCCGGCATACAGGTTTCGCATGGCCATTTCTCCCCGGATCGAAGCCTTTCTGGAAGGATTGTCGGCCGAACGCCTGGCGGCGGCGAGTACCCTTGCGGCCTATCGGTGTGACCTCGAGGATTTCTCGCGGTTCTGTCGCGCGCGCGCGCTGGATCCGGTCGCAGCCAAGGCCGACGAAATTCGCGATTATCTCGCCGAAGCGCAGCGGCATGGCCTCAGCGCCGCCACCATGGCGCGCCGGCTTTCGGCGCTGCGCCAGTTTTTCGCCTTCGCCCTTGCCGAGCAATGGCGGGCCGACCTTCCCACCCTGCTGACCGAGAGCCCGCGAAAACCGCAATCCCTTCCCAAAACCATGAGTGCTTCCGAGACCATGCGCCTGATGGACGCAATTTCCGGGGCCGAAGGTGCAGAAGGCCTGCGTATGCGCGCGCTTCTCGAATTGCTCTATGGCGCGGGATTGCGTGCAAGCGAGTGCTGCGCCTTACCGCTAAATGCGCTGCCGCCATTCTTGCTGCGGCCAGATGGCGCGGGCCTGGACTCGCCGGGGGCGCGGATATTGCGGATCAAGGGCAAGGGCGGGAAGGAGCGTCTGGCCCTGTTCGGCGCGCCGGCCGAGGACGCCTTGCGTGCCTATCTCACGGTCCGGACGGAATTCCTGCCGCGATCCACGCCCGAGGCAATGTCGCGCGCGGCCTTTTTCCTGTTCCCCTCTCGCGGGGTATCAGGCCATATCACCCGCCGCCGTCTTGCGCATTATGTCGCCAAGGCCGCCAGCGATGCGGGGCTCGATGCGCAGCGTGTGACCCCCCATGTGCTACGACATGCATTTGCGACGCATTTGCTCGACGGCGGGGTTGATTTGGTCAGCCTCCAGCGGCTGCTCGGTCATGCCGATATCGCTACGACGCAAATCTATACCCATGTCAGCGATGCCCGTTTGCGCGCCGCGCTGAAGCACCACCCTCTGTCGAGCCAGGGCAAGGAGACCTTGCCGGGGGATATGCCGGTCGGATCGGACCAGAGCAATCTAAAGGAAATCGGAGCCAATTGTCTGAATTGAAAATGCTCAGATTCAATGATCCAGAGCGTGTTCAGGCAAAAAACCGGACTGTACATTTTCTGAACGCGCTCTGGATGCGCAGCGTCATGCTGGTCGGGTGCCAGCCAGCTCAGAGCCGGGAGGACAAGCGTCGGCAGACCTCGTCTAATTGCTCGAGCTTTTTGTACTGGATCCGGATTTCCCCGGCGCCCGGCCCGCGCTCGCGGATTTCAAGCCTGAGGCCGAGCGCGTTCATGAGGTCAGCCTCCAGCGCCCGTGTATCGGCCGCCCGGTCAGCGCCACCAAGGGCGGCGACCGCCCGGACGATTTCGCCGGCCTTCGTGCCCTGCGCCAGTTTTTCGACATCGCGCACGCTCAGGCCCTTGGCGATGATTTCTCCCGCCAGGGTCGACGGATCGGAAGTACCGAGAAGCGCGCGCGCATGGCCGGCAGAAAGCAACCCGTCGCGCACATGGTCGAGCACATCTTCGGGCAAGGTCAGCAAGCGCAGCAGATTGGACACATGTTCGCGGCTTTTGCCCACAGCTTCGGCGATTGCGGCATGGGTATGGTTGAAGCGCTGGGCAAGCTGACGATAGGCCAGGGCTTCTTCGATCGGGTTGAGGTCCTTGCGCTGGACATTTTCGATGATGGCGATTTCGAGCACGTCGAGATCGCTGAGATCTTCGCGGATGACCGCCGGTACCGCATCGAGCCCGGCACCCTGCGCTGCGCGCCAGCGGCGCTCGCCGGCCACGATCTCATATCGGCCAGGCTGATCGGGATCCGGCCGCAGCAGGATCGGCTGCAACACGCCGCGCGTGCGCACCGATTCGACCAGCTCCGCCATGCCTGCGGGGTCAAAGCTGCGCCGGGGCTGGCCGGGATTTGCACGGATCAGATCGACGGGGATATTCTGACGGGGCCCGGGAGCCTCGGCTTCCGCAGGCTCTGCGCCCGGACTGCCTTCGATCTGGTATTCCCCGAACAAAGCCGACAGGCCGCGACCGAGCCGCGGGGATTTCACAGATTCGGCGCTCATGCGGCCAGCCTCGCGCGTTCGCGTTGCAGGAGTTCGGAAGCAAGCTGAATATAGGCCTGACTGCCGATGCAGCGGTGGTCATATAAAAGTGCCGGCTTGCCATAAGACGGCGCTTCCGACACGCGCACATTGCGCGGGATCATGGTGGCATAGACCTTGTCGCCGAAATGCGCCCTGACATCGGCGGCGACGAGATCGGACAGGGAAGTGCGTTTGTCATACATGGTCAATACGACCCCCTGGATATCGAGGCCGGGATTAAGATTGGCCCGGACGATTTCCACGGTCTTCATCAATTGGGTGAGGCCTTCGAGCGCAAAAAACTCGCATTGCAGCGGAACCAGAACCGAATCGGCGGCGGTCATCGCATTGACGGTCAGAATGTTGAGCGATGGCGGGCAATCGATCAGGACATAATCGAAGGGCTCGTGCCCGCTTTGGGCCCCAGATTCGGGTTTCAACCGGGCCAGCGCATCGCGCAAGCGGAAGGCGCGGCGGGGATGATCGGCCAGCTCAATCTCGGCCCCCGACAGATTGACATCGGCCGGGGTGACGAACAGTCCGGGGATCTGGGTTTCCAGCACCGTGGCCAGAATATCGGCATCGCCCATCAACACGTCATAGCTGGTGCCGTGGCGGGCCGCCCGGCCGAGCCCCAGACCCGTGGACGCATTCCCCTGGGGGTCAATGTCGAGAATGAGTACGCGCCGACCGACAGCGGCGAGCGCCGTACCCAGATTGATCGCAGTCGTGGTTTTCCCGACGCCCCCTTTTTGATTCGCAACGGCGAAAATTCGGGGACGTTTGGCAGTCACACCGGGGATGACGCCGGCGGCCATGCCGGCCACGCCAAAAATTTCGTCTGCATTCAAAGGGTTGGAAACAGGCCGAGTATGGCTATTTGCATTGGACACGGGACAGGGCCTCCACCCTCAAGACGACGCCTTCCTGATCCGCCAGGCTGGGGATCTGTTGCGCCGTGAAGTTCCAGGAGTTCGCGGCTGACGTCAATTCAGCCACAACATCTCGTCCCTTGAGAAATAGCCCACATCCGCTTTTTTTATGCATAACCATCATCGCATATTCGAACAACAGCGGCAAGGGCGCGAGCGCGCGGGCGGTTACGACTTCTGCACCCGTCGCAATGGCGGCCTCTATCCGACCTTGCTCGACCCGCGCCGGTAGTGCCAGGGACGCAATGGCCTGGCGAAGAAAGGAAGCCTTCCGCCCGTCGGCCTCGTGGAGCACGATGCTTGCCCCGATGCGTTCCCGCAATTGTATGGCAATCACGAGGCCAGGAAAGCCGCCCCCCGACCCCAGATCGGCAAAGCTGAGAGCCGAGACCGGGGCGTGGTGCAGCAATTGCAGGCTGTCGAGTGCATGCCTGCGCCAGAAGCGTGACAATTCGCGCGGGCCGACCAGATCGATCCGCCGGTTCCATTTGGCCAACAGGTCTCGAAACCGGACGAGGACAGTCAATGTTTCACGTGAAACATCGAGCAGCTTTGCAATATCTTTCGGCCCGAATCCGTCGTGATCGGGAACAGGTGCGGGATCGGGCGTCACAGAGATATCGTCACTCATTCGCCTTTCATGGCCGGCGCGCGGGCGGGCGGCAAGCCCCTTATGATTTTTCCGCCACCCTGGGGCCGGGATGTTTCACGTGAAACATTCCGGTTCAGGCCGGGCGATTGCGCGCGCGCAGCGGGGGTCGTAAAGGCATTGTCCGGGAGCGAGGGAGTAGATGGAACATCGATATGACGTAATTGTGGTCGGCGGCGGCCATGCCGGATGCGAGGCCGCATCCGCAGCGGCGCGAATGGGCGCAGGCACGCTGCTGGTCACGCACCGGCGTGACACGATCGGGGAAATGTCCTGCAACCCTGCGATCGGTGGACTTGGCAAGGGGCATCTGGTGCGCGAAATCGACGCATTGGACGGGCTGATGGGCCGGGCCGCAGACTTGGCCGGTATCCAGTTCCGCATGCTCAATCGTTCCAGGGGTCCCGCCGTTCGTGGCCCCCGGACCCAGGCCGACCGCAAGCTCTACCGTCTGGCGATCCAGGAGTTTCTCGCCGTGCAGCGGGATCTGGAGATCGTCGAAGATGCTGTCGAGGACCTTCTCTTCCAGGAAGGGAATTTGTGCGGCGTTCTGGGTGGATCAGGATTTCAATATCGGGCTCCCCGGGTAGTGATCACCACCGGTACTTTTCTGCGCGGCGTAATTCATACGGGCGACCAGACAATCGAGGCCGGGCGCTTTGGCGAAAAGCCGGCCATTGGCCTCGCCACGCGGCTTTATGGCCTTGGGCTCGCCATGGGGCGGCTGAAAACCGGCACGCCAGCGCGGCTTGACGGGCGGACGATCCGCTGGGCGGCGCTGGAAATGCAAAAGGCAGATGAGGAACCCGTTCCGTTTTCCTTTGTCACCGACAAAGTTATGACGCCGCAGATCGAATGCGGCATTACATCCACCAATGCCACGACGCATCGGATCATTGCCGACCATATCGGGGAATCGGCAGTCTATGGCGGAAAAGTCACGGGACGCGGACCGCGTTACTGCCCCTCGATCGAGGACAAGATTATCCGCTTCCCCGACAAGGAAAGCCATCAGATCTTCCTTGAGCCCGAAGGGCTCGACGATGACACGGTCTATCCGAACGGGATCTCGACCTCGCTGGGCAAGGCCGCGCAGCAGGCGTTTCTGCACTCCATCGTTGGACTCGAACAGGTTGCGATCCGGCGCTACGCCTATGCGATAGAGTATGACTATGTCGACCCGCGGGAATTATGGCCGACGCTGGAGTGCCGGCGCCTGCCCGGCCTGTACCTGGCCGGACAGATCAATGGCACAACCGGATATGAGGAAGCGGGGGGGCAGGGCCTGATCGCCGGACTCAATGCGGCTCTCGCGGCATCAGGCGGGGAGCAAACAAGCTTTGACCGGTCCGAATCCTATCTGGGCGTCATGGTCGACGACCTGACACGGAATGGCGTGACCGAGCCCTATCGCATGTTCACGTCACGGGCTGAATATCGGCTGCGTTTGCGCGCGGACAATGCGGATCAGCGCCTGACGCCCCTCGGGATCCGCCTTGGCTGTGTGGATTCGCCCCGGGCGGCGATGTTTCACGTGAAACATTCGTTGCTCGCGGCGGCCCGCGGTTTTGCCCGTGACCATGGAATTTCGCCGAGCGAGGCGCGGGCGCGATCCTTGCCGATCAATCTTGATGGAAGACGGCGCAACATCTTCGATCTTCTGGCCCATCCGGAAATCAACTTTGCCCGGGTCGCAGCGATCTTTCCGCAGATCGGCGAATGGCGAGCGGAAATTCGTGAGCAGATTGAAATCGACGCACTCTATCAAGGATATGTCGAGCGCCAGGATTCCGAAATCGCTGCTTTGCGCCGGGACCAGGGCATCCGACTTCCCGCGGATCTCGATTTTGCTGCGATTGGTGGATTATCGGCTGAAGTTCAGGAAAAGCTGGCGCTCCGCCGTCCCTCAAATCTGGCCGAGGCAAGTCAGATCGAGGGGGTTACGCCGGGAGCGCTGGCCGCTTTGCTGGCTGCGGTGAAGCGGCGAAAGATCAGCGTCGGATAATTTGGCCACAGGCCGGGAAAGCCGATGTTTCACGTGAAACATCGGCAGCCGCGAAATTGAACCGTAACGGCCACGCCGATCATTTCCCGATACAAAAGCGGGAGAAAACCGCACCCAATATCTCTTCCACATCCATACGGCCGGCGATTCGGCCCAGCGCATTCGCGGCCCCTCGCAAATCCTCGGCCGCCAGTTCGACATGCTCAGGCAATTGATCAGCAGCGCGCGAGAGAGCGGCAGAGGCTTCGCGAACTGCCGTGACCTGCCTGGCATTGGTGAGCGCCGGATGCGTGCGGTTCCCGAGGGCTGCGTCGACGCGCGCGATGAGCGCCATTCGAAATTCGGCCATACCGGCCCCGGTTTTGGCAGAAACCCGGAATTCGTCGGAAATCGCGTGTCTCTCCGTAATCGCCGGAATGGCAACCAAATCCGACTTGGTGCGCAAGCAAATGTCGCCGGTTCTGAAGCCTTCGGGCAACGAATCAATGGGCTCCGTCGCGGGCACCGCCCAGAGACGCAAATCAGCCTCGCATGCCAATTGCCGGGCGCGTCTTACGCCCTCTGCCTCGATCTCGTCTTCGGTCTCGCGCAATCCGGCACTGTCAGCGAATATTACTTCATGTCGTCCCAGACGCATACGAATTTCAATGACATCCCGGGTGGTGCCCGGTATTTCTGATACGATTACCGCAGGTCTTTTAGCTAGCGTGTTGATAAAACTGGATTTTCCAGTGTTTGGGGGACCCAGGACCGCGATGCGGTATCCCTCCTTCACCCGCAGGGCGACCCCCGCATCCAGCAATTCCTCGCCAAGCCGCGCCGCAAGTATCAGGCACTGGTCCCGCGCATGTAGCGCGAGCCCCGGGTCAATCGCCTCGTCCGCAAAATCAATATCGGCTGTGAGCCCCGCCAGCAGATCCAGACATTCGGCACGCCACGCCTCATGGATCCGGCCGAGTTCACCGTCTGCCTGGCGCCGTGCCTGTGCGAGCTGCGCCGGGCTCTCGGCCTCGATGAGATCGGCGATGCCCTCGGCCTGCGAGAGATCGATCTTGCCGGCGAGAAAAGCACGCCGCGTGAATTCGCCGGGCTCAGCGGGGCGCAGGCCGGGCCGCGTGGCAAGGGCGGCGAGCAGCGCTTCGAGGATCGCCGGTCCCCCATGGCAGTGCAATTCCACGACATCCTCGCCGGTAAAGCTGGCCGGACCCGGGAAACCGAGCACCAGCCCGTCATCGATCACGCTCCCCGATTCGGGGTCGAGGAAGCGCACCCGATGGGCCTGGCGCGGCACAGGTCGCGTGAGGGTGCTCATTGCGCTGGCCGCCGGAAACGCTTCAGGCCCTGAAATCCGGATGATCGCGACCCCCGATTTACCTGGGGCCGTGGCGGGTGCGAATATGGTGTCGGAAAGCATGGATTACTGAGCTGCCGGTGCTGGCTATGGGCCAGCTTTATGCGCAGTCCAAAGATGAATTGCAATTTGGCGCTGAAGCGCCATAGGTTCGTTGAACAGGGTCCCGCCCGGTAGCCGGGTATTATGCCGCTCTCTGTTGGCGCGTCTTCACCGTCGCAAGCCGCGATCGGGGACCTGGCACCGCATTATCACGAGGATTTCATGCGCAAATCGACCGTTTCTATCGCAGGACCCGATGGCGAATTCGCTGCCTGTCTTGTCGAGCCCGAGGGTCCGCCCCGAGGCGCGATCGTCGTTATCCAGGAGATCTTCGGCGTCAATGCGGTGATGCGCGCAATCGCGGAAGATTATGCCAGCCGGGGATATGTGGCATGCGCTCCGGATTTGTTCTGGCGGATCGAACCTGATGTCAGCCTCACCGATCAGAGCCAGGCGGAGTGGGACAAGGCGTTTTCGCTCTATTCCCGCTTTGATGTGGCAAATGGGATCATTGATATCGGCGCGGTCATTGCATTTCTGCGCGCGCGCCACGGGCTGAAAACAGGGGCCGTCGGCTATTGTCTGGGTGGGCTTTTGGCATTTCTTACGGCGGCGCGCACGGACAGCGATGCCAGTGTCGCCTTTTATGCCGTGGGTGCCGAGGGATTTCTGGGTGAACTCGACGACATCCGTAAACCGCTGATCATGCATATCGCGGAGAAGGACAAATTCGTTCCGCCTGAGGCCCAGCAGAAGATTCGCGCCGCGATCGCCGATCGTCCAGCCGGATCCGGCCCGCAGGTCGAAGCCTTTGTCTACCCTGGCTGCGACCACGCTTTCGCCCGCATCGGGGGGGCGCATTTCGATCTTACGGAGGCAAATCTCGCCAATCAGAGAAGTGCGGATTTTTTTGCGAAATATCTCGGCTGATCAGGACAAGACCGGGCGAAGGCCACCGGCGTGAGATCGTGAATGCCTTCCCCGGCCGTGACGGTTGCCCGAACGCGTGACCCGGAACCCTGATCCGGAGGCCGGAGCGTCACCTGCTCTTCTTGTCGAATGGAAGTGTAACCGGCGTGGACGGGGCCAGGTCGCGCCAGCTCCCCGTCACACGCAATGATCAATCCCGGTGAATTTGGACTGTGTATCGATCTGGTCCGGGGATCAGGCCGCGGCCTGCGAGATGATCTGGTCGATCCATTCCCGCATCCGGTTTTTGGAGATCGCTCCCACCTGCGTGGCGGCGACTTTACCCTCCTTGAAAATCATCAGTGTCGGAACCCCGCGAATGCCGAAACGGCCTGTCGTCATGGGATTGTCGTCAATATTCAGCTTTACTACCGAGACTGCACCCTGCAGTTCGGCTGCAAGTTCCTCGATCGCCGGACCGATGCTCTTGCACGGCCCACACCATTCGGCCCAGAAATCCACGAGGACCGGAGTGCCGGATTGCAGCACGTCGCGCTCAAACGTGTCGTCAGTAACCTTTGCGCTAGCCATTTCGTTCTCCTCGGATGCTTCCGGCCAGAGCGTTTTCCGTACCGAAGCAAAGCGTCTGTACACCTAGGCGCGGGGGCTTTGATGTTCAATGCTGAATGAGGCCCGAAAGGGCCGCTTCAAGCAAATGTGAGGGCAAACGTGTGAGATGTGGGCCGTCGGTCCAGATCAGCCACGCTTCCACCTCACGGTTGGGAAACTGAACGCGCAAAGTTTCGTGATAGGCGGCCATCTGGGCGATATAGGCGGAAGGTACGCGTTCGGCCACGAGCGGCGGTGGACGATTGGTCTTGTAATCGGCGACGATGACCCGGTCGGCACCGATCGCCAGGCGATCGACCCGGCCATTGATAACGATCCCGGGCGCAAAGCGGGGCGAACGGCCGATGATTGCGGCCTCGGCGCGGGAGCCGGGGCCGAACAATAGCCCAAGGCGCGGGTCGTCGATCACGGCCAATGCCTCGGCAAGAATTTCTCCCGCGGGGCCTGGCTTGAGTTCGGGGTAGCGCGCGAGAATCCGCAAGCCGGCGGCCGCCCGATCCTGCGGAGGCAATTCCGGGAGGATCTGCAAGAGCAAATGGGTGAGCCGACCACGATGAAAGGCGATGGCGTCAGTCGCGTGACGTGGGGAACGCGCGGGTGCCGGGATCGCGTCTCCGAGACGTGAAGGGGCTGTCAGACGCAATGCGCCTTCGACCGGGGCGATTGGTTGAAGCAGCCATTCGGGTTCCGGAGGATCGGCTTCATCCCGGAATCCACCTGGTGCTTGTTCGGGGCGCGGGCCGAGCGCAAGGGTTCTCATCCCCGGTCGTCCGGCCGGGTCGTCGCAGAATTCGGCCTCTCCCCTGTCGCGCAATCGGGCAAAGGCCGTTTCCGCCAGCCGATACCAGGAGTGATCATCCACCTTTCCAGGGGCCTTGCCTGCATTGGCGGCGCAGATGACCAACCGGTCGCGGGCACGGGTTGCGCCAACATAAAACAGCCGCTTGAACTCGGCCCATTCCCGGGCGCGGGCATTCTCGCGGGCCCGGTCAATCGCCGGCGGATCATGCTCGGTTGGTCCATCGGTCCAAAGGGCCTGGCCCTCCGTCACCAACAGGCCCCCGTCACGATTGGCCCGATAAGGCCCCGCAGCACAATCGGGCAGAAACACGATCGGCGCCTCGAGCCCCTTGGCACCATGGACCGTCATGATCCGGGCCTCGCGACGTGGGGCGGACAATTCCCGTTTGACTTCGGCGTTCTGCTCCTCGAATCCGTTGACGAACAGAGCGAGCGAGGGGGGGCGATCCACCGAGAAACCGCGGGCACGCGCGAGGAAGGCGGCGAGATGTTCCCGGGCCTCAAGGCCGAGCCGCGCCTCGATCGCCTGATCGCCCCGCTCGCCGTTCCATGCCGGCGATTCCAGACAAAAACTGTAAAATTCATAAGGGGTTGAATTCGAAAGTTGAAGTATCGCCTCTAGTTTCTGCATCACCGATTGGTGGCGAGGCAGCGTGGATTCCCGAAGACGTTCCCACAGGGTCTCGCCCTCAGCCCGGCCATGGGCCAGCGCGAACAGGTCCTCGTCTTCATCGGTCAGGTTGAACAACGGACCCTTGAGTGTTTCCGCGAGCGCGAGGTCATCGGCCGGATCCATGGCAAAGCGCCCGAGCGCCAGCAGATCCTGAACGGCAAGGCTGTCGGCCAGAAATACCTTGTCCGCACCCGCGACCGGAACGTTGAAACGCTTGAGCGCCTTGAGCAGAAATTCGAACAGGGGCCCGCGCTCGCGGGTCAGGATGAGGATGTCCTGCGGTTCCGCGGCCCGCAAACGCCATTGGCTCCGCCCGTGTTCCTTCACTTCCGCCCATACCCCGTCGCCATCGGCAAGGATTCGCGCTGCCTCGCGCGCCACCGAATCCGCCAATTGGGCGCGGGCGGAATCAGCACGGACATGATCCACGGGTGCAGTCCATGGGGTGAGATCAATGGCCGCAGGCTGCTCGAACGGGGCCCATAATTCGACCCGCCCGGCATGATGGGCCCGACGCGCTTCATGACATGCGATATCGGCAGCCGGCCCGATCCCGTCATTGGCCAGCAGGGGTGCTGCCACTGCGAGCATTTCATCGACAAAAGCGAGAATTCCGTTTGCCGAGCGGAAGGACAATTGCAGCACCGGGGCAACGAAAACCTTCCCGAAAGTCGCGCATTCGGCGGATAATTTCTGCGCTTCGCGCCAGAATCGTTCGGGCTGGGCCCCCTGAAAGGAATAGATGGATTGCTTGTCGTCGCCCACTGCAAACACCGTGCGCGGACGTTGGGAATCAAAAAATGCCGCCCATACATGCGCCAGCAGATCCCATTGATCGGGTGAAATATCCTGGGCCTCGTCGACGAGAACGTGTGAAATGCCGCCATCCAGCTTGTAGGCGACCCAGGCACCGGCCGCGCGTTTGCGCAACAGGCCGAGCGTGACCGTGATCAGATCGTTGAAATCCAGCGCCGCCTTGCGCTTCTTCACTTCCTTGTAGCGCGCCGAGGCGAGGGCGGCGGCACCCGCCAGGACCGCGCTTTTCCGCGCGATTTGGGTGGCCCGTGCCATTCCAAGGATCGCGCCGATTCGTGCGGCCTCAGCCCCTTCGCCACCATTTTGCCCGAACAGGCGCGCGCATGCCGCGGATTGTTCACGGGCCTTTTTGTCCACGGCGGTAGATTTAGGCTGTCGCTGGAAGATATTGGACTTCTTCGTGTGGAAGATCCCGAGATATGCATCGACAAGGCGGTCGAAATCCTCCGCGGCCTCCGCTGTCTCCTTGTGGGCAGGTCCGGCGGCCATTCGAAACGAACGAATCGCGGTGGCTGTCTTGAGATTATTGGTGCCCCCGATCGCCTCCAGATCCTGCTGGGCCTGAAGGAGATCGAGCAAGGGCGCATCATCAATAATCGCCCGGAGGATCCCGGATTCCGTGGCCACGGGGTCAGCCCCGGTGATCCGGAATGCTTCAAGGGGCGAGAAATTCAGTTCGCCCGAATGGGAAAGTAATTTGTGCAACAGCGCCTCGACCCGGCCGGCTTCGGTCCATTCCGCCAATTGCTCGAACAGAATTCCAAAACTGGCCATGGACGAGGGTTCATCGCAGGCATTCAGCAGATCGGCAATGATCCCGGAAAACAGGGTGCGTTGGCCCGCTTCGTCCAGCACTTCAAAGCCCGGACTGAGCCCGGCCTCAAGCGGGAAACGGGCGAGGACCCGCTGGCAAAAGGCGTGGACCGTCTCAATCTTGAGCCCGCCCGGCGTTTCAAGCGCGCGGGCAAACAAACGACGCGCGCGCCGCAACCGTTCGCCTGAAGGCGGGGCCGTCGTGCCATCAAGCGCGCGCAGATTGTCGGACAGGGCATCATCGCCCGCGACCGACCATTTCCCGAGCGTCGCGAACAGCCGTGACTGCATTTCTACCGCCGCCGCCCTGGTATAGGTCACGCACAAGATTGCGTCGGGCGCGACCCCTTCGAGCAGCAGCCGGGCAACCCGATCGACCAGCACTTTGGTCTTGCCGGAACCGGCATTGGCAGAGACAAAGGCAAAATGCCCGGGGGTCGAAGCGATGCGCTGGGCGTCGACCGCACGCGCAAAGGCGCTTTCGGGCACGGGATCAGGGCCGGAATCAGGGCCCGAATCAGGGCCAGAATCAGGGAAAGAATCAGGGACGGGATCGGGGGCGGGATCGGGGACGGTCACTCTTCGTCCCCCCCTTCATGCGCCGCCCATTCGGCACGTCGTGCCAGCAGATCATAATCGCCGCGCCACGACCTGGTCTTTGGCAGAAGCGATGACCGGAATGGCATTTCGGGTGCGGCATAGAGGTGCAGAAGCCGGGTAAGGCCCGTACAGGCGGCGTCGGCCAGAGCCTCATGCCCGTCTTCGGCACCCCGCAAGGCCTCGCCGAACTCGCTGCCGGCAAAGCGCCAGAATGAAAAGCCCGCAATCTGCCGGGTTCCGATATCGGGAAAGGCTCCGCGCATCAGCATGGCCGCCTCCAGCGGCAATTGGGGCGCGAGTCCCTGGCGAATTTCCCGGTCCCCGGGCGGCTGACCTGTTTTGATGTCGAGAAGCCAGACGCGTCCATCGTCGAGGATATCTACCCGGTCGGCGCGCGCCGAGAGGATGACGCGGTCCTCGCCAATGGCGAAAGGCAGCTCGCCCTTGCGTTCGATATGGGTCGCGGTGATGATGGGGATCCGCGCCGCGTCCCATCGTGCAAATTTGTTGACAGCTTTTTCGAGCCTTCGGGCGATCAATCCGGCGCGCACGACGGAGAAACCGGCATCGTGCAAGGCGGAAATCAATGCGGCGAGGAGCCCCGTATCACCATCGGGCCGACCTTTTGCGACCCAATCTTCAATCGCGGCGTGAATTGCGGTGCCGCGCAAGGCTGCGTCCATGGGCGCGCCGAATGCCCGAAGGGGCCGGAGCCTGAGGATCCGTCTGGCATAGAGCGCATAGGGGTCGCGGATCAGCCATTCGGCCTCGGTAACCGAAAGCCGGGTCAGCCGCGCATTGGCTGGCGGCCGCGGAGCGGGGGGCTCGATGCGGATCGGGCCGGATGGGCTGGCCAGTCGCTCGGCCCAATGCGCGAGAAATGCGCCCTCGCCGCGATATCTCGCCTCGGCTTCTGTCGGATCTTCCCCCGCCCCGACCAGGATGTCGAGCCGCCACAGCCAACGCGAGGCCAGCGCCGGACGATCCTCGCGGCGTTCGTGTGACACCAGCAGAACCTGGGGCACGGACGCCATGTCCACGAAATCGCGCGCGGCGAGCCCGATCCGGGCCTCGGGCGAAGGCAGACCGAGATCCTTGCGCATGGCACGCGACAGAAAGGGATCGGGCGCCGGCAGACGTGGCCATGATCCCTCGTCGAGCCCCACCAGCGCGATGGCATCGGCCCGGGTAAAGCGCGCCTCGAGCGGACCGAGGATTTCAATGCGGCGATCGCCGGCCACAATCGGGGCGACGGCCAGGCCCTGGGTCAGAAAATCCCACAATGGGGCCATGTCCACCCGTTCGACCTGATCATCGGGCGCGTCCACTTCTGCGGATTGCGCAATCATGGTAGCGAGCAGATCGGCTGCCAGCTCCCCATCGGCCTCGGTCCACAGGGGGCTTTCGCCCTCCGGACCGGTGGTCATGGCTTCTGCGCTGGCGGCCAGCGCCCCGGCAAACACGGGGAGGGGGGCCGGAAAATTCTCCGGATCCGTGAGCGGGGCCAGTGCCCGGGCGATTGCCCGGAACAATCGGGCGGCCAATGGGGCATCGCGGGCTTCGGCGTTTTCCGCGAGCGCGGCCAGGGTCTCGGCCCGGCGGGGGCCGCGCAGGATTTCGCCCCGGAACGAATCGGCGCGGGCGAGCGCCATTTCTGCGTCCGGGATTCCCGGTCGGCAGAGAGGATGGGTCAGCAGCGCAGCCAGCAGATCGGGTGCGGCAGGATCACCCGCCAGAGCGAGCAGCAGGCGCAAAAATCCCCCGACCCGGCTGTCGCCAAAGGGCGCGCCGGCGGAGATGTGGACATCGAGCCCCATGGATCGCAATCGCATGGCGACCATCTGTGCCCCCGCATATTCGGGCGTGACGATTGCGATACGGCGCGTGCCTTCGGCGAGCTTTTTGTGGACATAGAGCGCGGCGATAGCAGTGGCCTCGCTCTCATCGCGGGCCATGACGCGGGATAATCCCGCAAGACCGGCGAGACTGCGTGCCCGACCCTCGGCATTTCCCACGAGGTCGCGCCAGTCTGCGGCGGCCTCGGGCGGGCGAAGCGCCGTGTTCAACAGCCAGACGCGTTCGGCGGGAGCATTATGGTCCGGGCCGGCGCCTGGTTCCGCCGGTTCATGCGGCCACAGGGCGACATCTGTGCGCTCAAGCCCGAAGGCATCCAGCAATTCGCGAAATGCATATTGGGGATGTTGGGGATCGGTTTCGGTCCAGATCTCGCGCTCGATTTGCTGGTCGAGCCCCGGCAGAACGACGATTCCGCGTGGCAGGCCCAATATCGCTTGCATCAGCCGACGCGTCGCGGCCGCGGTACCGGTCGATCCCGCGAGGATGACCGGATGATCGGGTCTGGTGCGGGTCAGCCCGTCAGCCCAGGCACTGACCAGCGCTGCCTGACGATTGGCTGGCTCCATCAGACCGAGCTTTGCGAGGCGCGCGGGCCATGCTTCGGCGAGAATAGCGAGGAAGTCGGCCGATGCGGCCCAATGCTCAGCCAGATCCCGGTCCGCGACAAGGCCTGGCAGGCGGTGCCAATCGACTTTTTCCCCGATCGCGGCACTGTCCAGAAGGGTGATGAGCGCCTGCGCCGCGCGCAGCGAGCGCAGGAGGTCGAGTCGACCCACCTGCCTGGGCGCGCAATCGCGGCACAGTTTCGCCAGCTCCCATAGTCGTTGCAGGGGCGTGATGACGGGGGGAAGCGCAAGGGCGACTTCGGCGTCCGGCAGGGAAATCCCCGCTTCGTCGTCAAATTCGGCCAGCGATCTGAGGCGCGGCGCGATCAGACCGGCCTCGCCCGAGGCCTCATATAGCGCCAGCGCCATTTCCCGCCCGGCCCGACGGCTGGGCAGAATGATGGTAGCGTCCGCCGGGTGGAGGCCCTCTTGCGCACAACCGGCCAGAAAACCTCCGGCCAGCGCGTCGAGAAATCGCGCATGCGGTGGAATCGTAAAGAGTTTTGGCGCGCCGGGGGCGAAGATCATGGTGCCGTGATTGCGGGAGGGCATTCGCAGGGAGGGTCATCGCCGGTGGCCGTTTCCGGCTCCTCGATCACCCTCCCTACTATGCTTTGCCCCGCTTGCGTAGCGCGTCCTGCCGGGATGGTCACCCCGTTTCGGATCTACCGCCCGGCACCTCGGTCATCGCCGAAATAGGCGAAGAAATCCCCGCGCGGCGTCAGAACGATGCGGGTATTCTCTGCCTTGAATGTCTTTTCATAGGCGATCATTGAGCGGTAAAAGGCAAAAAATTCAGGATCCTTGCCATAGGCATTGGCATAGATCTGGTTGCGCAGGCCGTCGCCTTCACCCTTCAGTGCTTCTGATTTCTGGCGGGCTTCGGCGCGGATGATGGTCGCTTCCTTTTCCGCCTCGGCCGTGATGCGGCTTGCCTGTTCGCGACCCCTTGCGCGGACGCCTTCGGCGACCAGTGCGCGCTCGCTGCTCATGCGCTGGAACACTTTTTCGAGATTGGCTTCCGGAAGGTCGGCTTTCTTGATCCGCACATCGATGACCTCGACCCCAAAATCCTTGCGGGTCTTGGCATTGAGATTGAGCGCAATCCGGCGCATGAGCTCCGCCCGGCGCCCTGAAATGATTTCGCTGGAATCGGATTTGCCGAGCACGTCGCGCAAGGCGGCGTCGAGCAAACTGTCCAGGCGGTTTTCTGCTTGCTCTGTCAAACGCAGGGACTGGTAGAATTTCAGCGGATTGGCGATGCGCCAGGTGGCGAAGGCATCGACCTCCAGGCGCTCCTGATTATTGGTGACGATCTCGTTTTTGGGGCTGTCAATCAGCAGATTGCGCTTTTCGTAATAGACCACATTTTCAAGGAAAGGAGCCTTGAGCGCCAACCCTGCCCCGCCCCGCGCGCCGGCAGGGTTATAGACCGCGGTCGGATTCCCGAATTGCAGGACGAGAGCCTGTTTCTGCTCAGGTACGATGAACACTGTCTGGGCGAGCAGGAACAGGCCACCGAGAATGGTGCCGCCAAGAACCAGCAGATTTCGTGAGGAAGTCTCGCTCATCGTCCGGCCCCCTGGGGTGTCTGGGTTTTCAGTTCGCCGAGGGGAAGATAGGGCACTGCGCCACCCGCCCGCTCGTCGAGAATGATCTTGTCGACATTGCCGTAGATCCGCTCCAGCGTCTCAAGATACATGCGGCGCCTGGTTACCTCGGGAGCGCGGCGATATTGTTCATAGATCGAATTGAAGCGTGCGGCTTCGCCTTCGGCGTCGCGCACCACACGCTCGCGATAGGCCTCGGCTTCCTGAAGGATCTGGGAGGCCTCACCCCGCGCGGCCGGCACGATCTTGTTGCGGGTGGTTTCGGCCCCGTTAATGCTGGCCTCGGCTTCCTGGCCGGCATTGGCGACATCCCGGAATGACGTCACGACCTCGGATGGCGGCTCGGCGCTGGTCAAATTGATTTGCGTGACTTCCACCCCGGCCCCGTAGAAATCGAGGATCTTCTGGGTGAGCTCGCGCGCCGAATTGGCAACGAGATCGCGTTCGCCGGTGATGATCGGCTCGAGCTTGCGCTTGCCGACCACTTCGCGCATTGCGCTCTCTGCGGCCGAGACCACGGCACCTTCCGGGTCTGCAATATTGAACAGGAATTTCTCGGGATCTGTCACGCGCCAGAACACCGAAAATCCGATATTAACGATGGCCTCGTCGCCGGTCAGCATAAGGCCGGCATCGTCGGAGGTCTTGCGTGCCCCGACCTCCAGCCGTTCCGGGCGCTGGGTGTTGACCG
Source organism: Hyphomonadaceae bacterium (assembly GCA_021731815.1). Lineage (GTDB taxonomy): Bacteria > Pseudomonadota > Alphaproteobacteria > Caulobacterales > Aquidulcibacteraceae > JAKFWO01. The sequence goes on from JAKFWO010000028.1 coordinate 46,612, forward strand.
AGCGATGGCTTTGCAGGGGATTGGGCAGACGCACATGCAAACCGGGCTGACGCAGGCCGTCATAGCGGCCGAGCGTCTGGATCACGGCCACTTCGCCGGCATCCACCACGAACACGCCCGTCGACAGCCAGCCGAGCAATGCGAGCGCTCCAAAGGCCGGCAGGCCGAAGCCGCCGAGAAATTTGCCACCATCCATGCGGGAGCCGCGACCGCGTCCTCCGCCAAAGCCGCCGCCTCCATTGCCGCCACCGCCGCCGCCGAAGCGTTCATTGGCGCGTTTGAGCAGATCATCGAGCCGCGTTGCGCCGGGGCCCGCATCTCCGCCACGCGGGCGGGTGGATTCGGGGCGTTCGCCCCATGGATTTCCGGGCTTGTCGCCCCCGGTGGGTCGCGGTCTCGCGCCCCAGGGATTTGGCTTGTCCCCCGAACTGTGATTGTTGTCCGAAGCGCCGTTATTTGGCCCTTTGGGGCCGTCATTCCAAGGCATCGTCCCTCGCTCCGGGTCCAATGGTGCACACGCACCACATTCCGCCAATATTATCTGCCGCGCGTCCGGTCAGGTCATGTGGTTCCGATGGTCCGGGACCAGTCGCGTAAATCCATGACCTGATATGCCCGCTAATCGAAAAGGTTCAAGCATGGAGGATCAGGAAAACACCGTGATTAACCACGATTTGGTCATTTCGGAGCAGGTGATCCGGGCCGCGCTCGATTATGTCCGCGATATCGTCGACGATCCGGATAAGGGAAAAGGGTTGTCAGAAAGTGGACGCGTGGAAAATGTGCTGCTGCGGCCCGGTGGGCGGGTGCTGGTGACATTGTGTGTGCGGGCGGGCGAGCAGGAGGCGATGCTTGCGCCTTTGGCTGAAGCCGCGCGTGCGGCATTGATAGCGCTTCCGGGAATCAGCGAGGCGCAAATTCTGCTGACCGCGCACGATGCCGGCCCCGCCGGGGGCCGGCCTTCGCCTTCCGGAATGCGTTTGCGCAAGGACGCGCCGCCAGAAGCTCTGCCCGGCCCCGTGTCCCGGGCGCGGCCGGCGGGGCAGTCGCCCGCATCAGTGGTGGGGCCAGCCCATGTCCGGCGGATGATCGCCGTTGCGTCCGGCAAGGGCGGGGTGGGAAAATCCACCCTCGCGGTCAATCTGGCACTCGCGCTTTCCCAATTGGGGCAACGTGTGGGAATTCTTGATGCTGATATTTATGGCCCCTCGATCCCGCTGATGCTGGGGCTTGGCGGGGCCTCGCCCGAGATCGGCCCGGACCGCAAGCTGATCCCGCTGTCGGCCTTTGGCCTCAGGGCCATGTCGATCGGCTTTCTGGTCGACCCGGAATCGCCGATGATCTGGCGCGGGCCGATCGTCTCCAGCGCCATCGTGCAAATGCTCAATGATGTGGCCTGGGCGAGCGCGGAGGCACCGCTCGACATCCTCGTGGTGGACATGCCCCCGGGCACCGGCGACGCGCAACTGACCTTTGCCCAGCGCACCGCGCTTTCGGGCGCGGTGATTGTCTCGACGCCCCAGGAGATGGCGCTGGCCGATGCCCGACGCGGGTTGAAAATGTTCCAGAAAACCCACGCCCCCGTGCTGGGCCTGGTCGAGAACATGGCCTTTTATGTGGAACAATCAGGCGCGCGCAGCTATATTTTCGGCCGGGATGGGGTCAAGCGCCTCGCCGAAGCCGAGAACGTGCCGTTTCTGGGGGAAATCCCCCTTGACCCCGCCTTGCGCGTGGGGGGTGATGAGGGCGCGCCGCTCATCATTACCGATCCGAATTCCGCCACCGCCGGCGCGATCATGGCCATTGCCAGACAGGTTGCAGATGCGCTCGAATCCGAAACCGGATTGAAACCACCACCGGAGATACGATTTGTCCCCTGATCCTGCCGCACCTCGTCGCCGCGAAATTCTGAGGAGCTCTGTCGTGCCACTTCTGTTCTTGCTGACGATTTTTCCGCTGGAACTCAATGCCGCGGCCAAAAACCGCGATCTTCCGCGGGTCGAACGCGCGGTGCGCGCGGAATTCGACGATGTGACTCATATCAGGGCGGCGGAAGCGGCGCGTGACGCCAAAAAATATATCTGGGCGGACACACGCGAGGCCGGGGAATTTGCGGTCTCCCATATTCCGGGGGCGGTGCGGCTCGATCCCGATCTCAAGGGCAAGGCGCTTGAAACCGCGCTGGCCGGCCTGCCCAGAGGCAAGCCGGTGATCGTCTATTGTTCAGTGGGGGTGCGTTCGTCCACAATTGCGCGCCGGATTCAGGCGATCAGCAAGACCGATGTGCGCAATCTGGAGGGCGGAATCTTCCAGTGGACGATCGATGGCCGCCCATTGGTGGATGTTAAAGGCGCGCCGGCCACGCGCACCCATGGCTATGACCGCAAATGGGGCGGACTGCTGCCGGAGGGCAAGCGGCGGGAATAAAGCGACAATTTCGGGGGTCGACTTCAGGGGGATTATCAGGCGGCGATGGCGATGATTCAATCAACCGGTGTAACCGGAGTCCTGCGCCATGCATTCGCTCTGTGTGCGGTGATGAATATCCCGGCGCTCGCTCATGCCGAGGGCGGCTGGACGTTGAATGGTGGTGCCGCGGCCCGCTACGGGGCCGGCATTGCTTCTACCGATGGCGCGCGTCAGGTTCAGGCAGCGGATCTTGATGCCTATGGCGATGCCACACGCACGCTGGCGGGCGGCTTCGAATTCGGATTTGCCGGCCGCGTTCGCTGGCAATTGGACAATCGCAATCGCGAGGCCAATGGCGGTCGCGCCGGCGATTGCCCGACGATCCTCGCCGGTTGTCCGGGGATCGAGGATGGGGGCATCCGTCGGCCCTTGCGCAGTCCGGTCAGCGGGCTGGTAACGGGCGGCCCTGTCGAGGAACTGGATTCGCGGCTCGCCGTCGAGCAGGCCTATGGTTTTGTCAGCAATTCCTTCGGCGAGATCCGCTTTGGCCTGGTGGCCGGGGCGGCGGCGGGCGAAGTGGATCCCCTGAAGCCGGCGCTGGATGCATTCGGGAGTGCGGATGCCGAACTCGACCTGGCCGGGCTCAATACCATTCGCACCCGCAACGACATCACCGGCTTTGCGCCCAAGATCGTCGTGAAGACGCAGCGTGTACTGGGTCTGGCGGCGGAATTGTCCTGGACTCCGCGTGTCTTTGGCTCTGGCACCGACTGGCAGGCACCGCGCAACCGGGAGGGTGGGCCGGCAAGTCCGGAGCTCGAACACGCCATCGAGGCCCGGGCCAGTTTCGAACTCAACGCCTTTCTGGTGAAGCCCCGCGCCTTTGTCTCATGGGCGCGCGCGGCCGACCGTTCGGGGCTGGCAGCCTTTGGTGATTATTCGGCGGTGAGCGCGGGGGCGGCGCTTTCGGTGCCGGGCTGGGAGGCGGGTGCCCAGGGGCTCCTTTCCAACAATTCTGTCGCCGGGAGTTCTTTCACTGAGAGGGGAGCGGGCTATCGCTCCGCCCGGGTCTATTTGGGGTCAAATCTCGGGCCTTTCCGCTGGACGGCGGAAGCGGCAACCGCGCGTGACGAATTGGCCGATGCGACCGAAACCGGCGTGGGCTTGTCCGGTCGCTTTGGGTTTTTCGATCGCTTCTCCGCAGGAATTTTCGGATTGTTGCAGCAGCGCGACAGTCGAAATTCGCCCGAAACCTTTTCCCGGCAACGTGGTGCTACTTTGGGCTTCGAACTTCGTGCAGCTTTGTAACGCTTTTTTCATATGTCTGACCGGTAAATTGCGTTAAGGTCGCATTACTTGTGGCTTGCGGGACCGGTTCTGGCTCAGTGCCTTGGAGAACCGGCAAGTGGGAGGTTTTTCGGGTGCGGGTGATCGGGCTTGGTGTGTTGGCGCTTTTGGGCGTTTCGGCAATTGCCGAAGCGCAAGTGCCGGTTGCGCCCGAAAATCGGTCCCTTACCGTTGAGGGTGCAAAAGCATTGGCCTCGCGCGCTTCCGGTGTGGCCTTGCCGGCGCGGTCGAGCGCGATTCCGATAACGCGGTCGGCGGCGACCGCCTTTTCGCTGCGGGAGCAGGAACGCGCGCGGTCCTCACCAGCAGCCGCCCTGCCATGGAACCAGCGCTTCACCTTTGGATCGCAGTTTCACGATGTCGAGGATCGCTGGGCATTGTCGGCAGAAGTGGTCGGCGGGCGGACGGATCCCAATTCGCGCTTCGGCTTTTCGCTGATCCAGCGGAATCAGATAACCGCCACCCCTGCGCCCAAGGATTGGGTGGCGGCGGGCGCATTTTACAATCTTACGCCGCGCGTTCGTTTTGGTGGGGAAGTCAGCGTCAGTTCGAAGCCAGGCGGCGGCGACCTTAAACTGACCGCACCCGGCGCTGCTGACCGGGGCGTGAAGCTCGAAGGTGCCTTGCGCTTCTGAGTAATTTTCCGGTCGCGGTCTGCACCGCTGCTTTCAGGGGGGCCTTGACGCGTTCCCGCCCTGAGCAAGAATGTTTCATTGAGAACAATGAATTGCTCTCTCCGCCGGGGGAAAATCCATTGCGCGTGGATGCGCTGTCTGTCGCAAATATCATCCGTCGGAAAGGTCTGGCCGGTCAGGCGGCCTTCGCTCTGGCGGCGGCAGCCGGTCGCGGGCGGGTGAAGACCCAATGGTCGCTGCGACTCCGCGTTGGGTCGAAGCGATAGCCCGTCAGGGAAAAATCTTTCAGATCATCGGGCCGCGTGACGCGGTGTTCGATGATGAAGCGGGCCATCAGTCCGCGCGCCTTTTTGGCAAAGAAGCTGATGATTTTTGCCTGATCGCCTTCGGTTTCCTGAAAAACGGGATGGATAATCCGCACGCCCTTCAGCGCGGCCACGTTTACGGCACCAAAATATTCCTGGCTCGCCAGATTGACGATGGTGGGGTGTTCGCGGTCGCGCAACAATTCCGAAAGATGCCCGGCGATGGGTCGCCGCCAGAACCCGTAGAGCGTGTCGCTTGTTTTGATCCGGAGCGGCACCCCCATTTCCAGGCGATAAGGTTGGATCGCATCCATCGGACGCAGCAGGCCATAGAATCCGGACAGGATCCACAGGTGATTCTGTGCCGCCTCGAGGTCAGTCGGAGTAAGGCTTCCGGCGTCGAGACCCTTATAGACATCGCCATCAAAGGTCAGCACTGCCTGTTTGCCGAGCCGCAGATCACCGCCAGGTTCAAACGATCTGAAGCGCGCGACATTGAGTTCGGCCAGTGAATCGGAGATTCCCATCAGGCGCTTGAGGTCGTGTGGCTTCAACCGCGCCGTAACCTTGGCGATCGTGGCTGTTTCTTTCTGAAATACCGGCTCGCTGCGGGTCAATCCTTCCGGCGCGGAAGACAGATTCAGGGATTTTGAGGGCGAGAGAAGCGTTAGCATGACATCGATCCGTACCATTTCGGCAGATGAAAGCACTCATTTGCCAAAGAACAAGGCCTTGAGCGCAGTCAGAAAATTATCCCTTGCCGGCGGCGGCCGCTCCTCGGCGCGTTGCGTGAGCCGTTGAGCCGGCAATATATCGGAAGGCAGGGAATCATTTGACGTCGATTCCGGTCGAAACGCAATTGGTGGCGCCTTTTCCGCGATGGCTTCAAGGCGCTGGTCACGGAAATCGATCTCGAGGGCTGCCCAGGCATGTTCGCCAAAATCGGGCAGATCCGGCAGAAATCGCCCCGCCGCGAGGATCTGCAATTCCCGGCGCATCGGGCGGAACGCGATGGTGTTGTTTGCCGGGAGATCCGTCAATTCTTCGGGCACGACAAAGCCCGAAGTTCCGGCCGGTCCGAGCAGAATGGGGTGCGCTCCGCCCGCTTTGGCCGCAATCATTCCTTCGGTGACCAGGCAAAATGGCACGCCGCTGACTGAAAACCCCAGGAAGTTTCCGCCGAGAGGGCCCGTCATCGCGATGCGTCGCGCGTCAAACCAGAGTGAGAGCGTGTTGTCCGAAAGCGCGATGCCCATGTCGGTCATCGGATGCGGCGCGACGGGCGTCCAGTCGAACCGGTGGAGCCAGTCGGGTTTCTCAGCCAATCTCACCCCGCCACCCGCGACAATGGTCAAATCCGCCGCTGCGAGGATCTCTGCGGCCAAAGGGGCCATCAGGGGCAGCATTTCCGGGGTCCCGGAAAAGCCATTGCCGGGCGCCCAGCGGGCGATGATCAGGGTCTTGTCGAGTGTCCGCCCTGGCAGGCCATGCGGCAAAGGGCTGCGCAAGGCGCGCCGCAAGCCGACCAGCCTGCGGGCAAGCCCGGATTCCACAGACAGCGGATCGGGTCCTGCTATCACTTTGGAGCGACCGTGATTTCCCGTGCGGTTCCCAGACGGCGGGGATCGGCCGCTCCCTCATAATGGTCGCCGCGCGCGACGATGACATGCAGGCCCGATTCCTCGCCCTGGACTTCCCGCAAATCGCGGCCGGGGACCTTCAGCGCGTCGATCAGGCTGCGTTCCGCGCGGCTGGCTTCGATCCGCGGCTGGTCGCCACGCGCCACAATATTGGGCAGGGCGACAGCGGCTTGGGCGGACAATTCCATGTCGAGCACGCCGATCAGGGTCTTGGCGACATAAGCGACAATCGAATTGCCGCCTGGCGAGCCGGCGCTCATCACCAGTTCCGTGCGCGCCGGGCTGGTAAATACCATGCTCGGTGACATGGAAGAACGCGGGGTCTTGAGCGCTTCCGCCGCATTGGCTACCGGTTTGCCGTTTTTGGTGGGAATGCGGGCGAAATCCGTCATCTCATTATTGAGGAAAAAACCGCCCGCCCAGCGATAGGAGCCGAAGGGTGCCTCGATTGTGGCAGTCAGCGCGACCGAATCGCCATTGGCATCGATCACGGTGAGATGGGTCGTCCCGCTTGACTGGTCCGGGCTGTCGGCCCCCCATTGGTCGAGCTTCACCCCATGCCCCAGTACTGCATGATGGTCCCCGGCCTGAATCCTTGCCGGCGGGGCGGCCGGGGCGACGATTTTGGCGCGCGCATCGAGATAATCTGCGTCGATGAGTTCAACCTCCGGGACCGGGACAAAGGAAGGATCGGCCACGAAATGGTCGCGATCGGCATAGCCGGCGCGCGAGGCCTCGATGAAGGCGCTCCACGCCTTCGCCGAAGCAGCAGGTTCCGGCACCGGGACTGCGCGCTCATAAAGTCCGAGGATTTGCACCACTGTCTGGCCGGAACCCGGGGCGGGGGACGAGCACACCCAATATTTCCGGAACGGGCCGCAGGCGGGCGCGCGCTCGGTCACCTTATAGGCAGCGAGATCCCCGATGGCGAGCGATCCACCGCGCGGACCGGCCTGGGCAGCGGCAGCGATTTCGCGCGCCAGCGCGCCTTCGTAAAAGGCCTTTGGCCCGTCCCTGGCGATGGCGCGCAGAGTGGCGGCATAATCGGGGTTGCGGACCATGGTTCCGGCCGGTTTGACCTTGCCGGTCTCGTCGAAGAGATAAGCGCGGGTCGGCGGGTTTTCGTCGAGCATGGTGCGCGGCGCAAGCCGCCCGGCCAGATCGCTGGTCCGCGAGGTGAGGGCAAAGCCCTCCTCCGCCAGACGGATGGCGGGCGCAAATAACTCGGCCCAGGGCAATTTCCCCGAGCGCCGATGGGCTTCGGCAAACAATGCGACAAGGCCCGGCGTGCCAACCACATGGCCCGAGGAAATGGTCTCGAAAAAGTCCAGCTCCTTGCCGTTTTCCAGTAGCATATCGGGCCGGGCCCCGCGCGGTGCGGTTTCGCGGCCATCGAGAAAGGTCACTTTCGCCGTCTTGCGGTCATAGGCCAGCCAGAAGCCGCCGCCGCCGAGCCCCGCGCTTTGCGGCTCGACCAGACCCAGCACCGCCATGGCTGCGATGGTGGCATCGGTGGCCGAGCCCCCTTTGGCGAGCATGGCGAGGGCGGCATCGGTCGCGCGGGGGTCGGCACTGGCTGCCATGGCCTTGCCCTGAAGGGCGAAACTCTCCGGTGCGCGTGTGACGTGGTCTGTGCCCCTGGGCCAATGGCCCTCGCAGCCGGCGAGAAGGAGCGCTGAAGCCGCAAGGCTTGCCCAGCGAAACAATGGGAAAATGCGCAGGACCATCGGGGGCTCCATGAAAGATCGGCGCAGTGCCCGAACGCGCCATGGAGATCTGATCCGGGGCCCGATGCACTGAATGATGCACTGATAGAAGCACTGAAAGAAGCAGCGATCCCGATCGCCGGGACACGCTTTCCATGTCTATCCCCAATTCCGGTGACGTGTCGATCCTTTGGCCCATTGCCGGGGGTAGCCGTGCCATTGCCCAAATGCCTTCGGTTGCAAACCGTGCGGGGCGCGCATAGGTTTTCCGCAGGCCGGTCGCGGGGATCGGCATGGCGAGGGGGCGGCACCTTGGCAGATTCTGACGCTCCCCGGGCCAATCCTTCAGGGGCCAATCCTGACGGGGCGGATTCCCCAAGGGCGATCGCGCGGCTGGCGGGCGAGGCGCGCCTTGCCGTCGAGCGGGCAGCGGGCGAAATCCGCCAGGCGACGCCGCAGTCCCTGTCCAGTGCCCAGATGGCCGCCGAAGCCCAGGGCGAATTGTTCCGCCTTGCCCAGCGTTTTCGCGACCAGATCGTGGTCACAGCGCTCGCCGAACAGCGTGCCGAGCATGAATTGCGTCGCTTTCGGGCCGATAATGGCCTGACGCGCGAAGCCCGCTACCGCGAATCGGGCCTGCTGCAAATGGGGCTCATTGCGATGGCTGTGTTGTTCGAGGCCGGCCTCAACGGCGTTCTGTTCCAGAAGGCCAATGACCTTGGTCTGGCGGGCGGCGCCGCCCAGGCGCTGATCCTTGCTTTGGTCAATGTCTCGGCCGGGCTGATGCTCGGCGCGATCGGCTGGCGGCTGGCCGGTCACCGGCGCATCGGCCCGCGTCTGCTGGGCTGGGTGGTGACGCTGGCGCTGTCGGCTTTCGGTCTGTTCTGGAATCTCTATGTCGCGCATTTTCGGACCGCACTCGAAGCGCGGCTCGCCGTGCCGAAGAAAGCATCGGCCCTGCAGGCCGCACCGCTCGATGCGCTCGACCGCATGGGGGCGGGGCTGTTCAATCTCGGCGGGGATGATTCGCTGGCCTTGCTGGCGATTGGCGGGCTGATTTTCATTTTCGCCACGCTTGAGGGGCGATCAGGCCTCGCCGATCCCTATTGGGGCTATAAGGCGCGCGACCAGGCACTGGCCGACGGACGCGCCGCCCATGCCGCGATGAAAGACCGCTATCGCCGGGCGCTGGGGCGGGCCATCGCGGCGCGCGAGGCCCGGATCGATACGGCCCTGCGAGCAGATCTCAGGCGCCTTGCCGAAATGAAATCCACCGAACATGCGGCGAGCCTTACCCTCCACCGTTTGAGCGAAAAGGCGCGCGCAGTGTCTCGGGAAAGCCGGGATCCGGGGATTGTCGGCTTCCCGACCCTCGACGCTGCAATTGCAGCCCTTGCTGCGGCGGAAAATGTCATGCTCGCCAATCGCGCAGCCGCGACCGAGGCCAAGGCCGCGGGCGCGGAATTGCTGCGCGCCGCCGAAAACGGGCTCGAACCCCTGATCGCTGCGGCGGAAGCCGAAGCCCGGCGCAAATTGCGCGCCGAATGGCAGGGCACCGCGGCGCCGAAAAATGATTCCCCCGATGCCGCGGACATGACCGAATCCCGGCTCTCATCCACCAATCCGGACAAGGAATGGGGCGATGCGTAAGGGAACCCTGACCGGGATTGCGCTTCTGGTGTTGGCCGTATGTATGGCGGGCGGCTTTCTCTACGCGCTGAATGCCAGCCGGCCGCCGGTTGTGGACGCGGAGACCCGGTGCCCCGCTCTCCCTTTGCGGGGCGGGCTGACGCTGATCCTTGTCGATTCGACCAGCGCGCTCAGCCCTGAATCTGCGCGCGCTTTGCGGGCCCATGTCAAAATGGCGCTGGCTGACATTCCGGGCTTTGGGGAAGTCCGGGTCGGTGCCCTGTCCGGCGGGGCAGGATCACGGGGAAAGGCGGTGGCCGCACGCCCCGGTGAGTCCCGGCTGTTGTGGCTCCTGACCCGCTGCGCGCCGGAGCGGGTGGACGAAGCCAATCCATTGATCCGCAATCGGGACAAGCTCGCCGCCGCCTGGATTTCCGACTTCGAATCTCCGGTTCTGCGGGCCGTGGGCCGTGCGAGATCCCGGGCCGAAAGTGCGGATTCACGGATCGTGGCGGCCTTGCGCATGGCGGCGGCCCAGAGCGAATTCGGGGAAAGATCAGGCAAGCGACGGGTAATCCTGGCGAGCGACCTCATCGAGCGCAACGGGGAATGGGGCCTCGACCAGCCGGAAGCCTCCTGGCCGGAACCCGCTGACATCGCCGCCCGGTTTTTCGCGGAATCGCAGGCGGGTGATCGGGGGAATAATGATTGGTCGGAGGTGGAGATCACGGCCTTTGTTCTGCCGAGGCCGGCAGCGGCTCTGCCAGGCCGGGCGGAGCGGCGGGAGGAATGGTGGCGCGCCTTTTTCAGCGCTCTCGGGGCGGAGGGGAGAATCGTTCCACTGTAACGCATTGGGTAACGCATCGGGGAACGCATCTGGCCGATGCGTTCCCCCCGTCAGGCCTGGGGCGGCACGAATTTCCGGCGCAAGGCGGCAAGGAAGCCGTCAAAGGCGGCGGTATCGGCGATGCGGCGCGCGGCCTCGCGCAGGGATTCCCCGCTGCGTTCGGGCTCGCGGGTCAATACGGCGAAGGCTTCGGCATAGGGCCCGGTACCGAGCGCAAGGCCATGGTCGCGCGCGAGTTTGGCAATGGCGGCCTTGTCTTCGGCGAGGCTCGCGGCAACTGTGGCCCGCAAGGCCAGCGCCTGCCCCTCGCGATCCAGCGGGGAATTGGCGGCAGGCAGCAATTTCTGGAGTGCGGTGCTGGCCACGCCCCATTCCTGTTGCCGCCAGGCGACATCGGCGCGTAACCGCGCGGCTTCGTCCCCTTCCACACCCTCCAGCAATTCCATGGCGTGGTCATAGCGCTTGAGCCCGGCCAAAGCGGCTGATTCCAGCACCCGACGCTCGCGGCGCAAAGGCTCGGGCAGCCGCGGCTGGCGGGTTTCGCGCAAGGCCCGCAGTGCCTTTTCCGGCTCGCGCGCGATGAGATAAATCCCCGCGAGATCGGCAGCGACCCGGGCTTCGTCTTCGCCGCGCAGACGGCGATCGACCTGGTGCTGGAGCAATTCCGCCGCCTGGGGCAGGAGATCGAAACTGACGAGACGCCTCGCCAGTTTGCGCACGCCCTCGTCCCCTTCCGGGCCCTGGGGGGCGAGTTCCCGGAACTGGTAGAACAGCCCAAGCGCCTCGATCGGTTCGAGCTGATCGGCCGCACCCTCGATGAACAAAGCCCGGAAGCCGTCGGCGAGCGCCGCGCGCAGGCGCCGCGCACCGGGCAGATCGCCGCCACGCGCGGCAGCGCCCTGCATGACGTTGAATGCCTCGCGCCAGCGATTGTCCTGAATATAGGATGTGCCGAGATATTCGATCGCCGCGAGCTCAATGGCATCGCCACGCCAGCGATAACGCAGGGCCTCCATCCGGTCCACGGCTTCTTCGGGCTTGATCCGGCCGGCCTTCAGCCCCAGATCGACCCGTGACAATTCGGCAAGAACCGCGATGCGCTCGTCCGGATCGCCTGCCAGTGCATCGAGTGCCTTGAGGCCCGCATCGAGCGCGCCGGTCTCGGCATCGGCCCGCGCCTTGACAATCAAAGCGGGCCGAATGCGCGGATCCTTTTGCCCGATGGTTCCGGCGTCCTGCAGGGCCGCGAGCGCCAATGTGCGGGCATTTTGCGGATCCCCGGCCTCAATCGCCGCCTGCGCAGCAACCGTGCGGAAAATCGCCCGCCACAAGGGCCCATAGGATTCGAATGCATCGCCCGCGATCTGGAGCTGGCGGCGGGCCTGGGGCCAGTCACCCTCGTCGGCCGAAGCGAGCGCCCGCCACAAAGCGGCATTCGGGTCATCGGCCAGCGGACCCGCCCCCAGATCGCGGCGCGCCGGCTTAAGGCGCCCGGTCATGTAATTGGCGACCCCGCGCAGACCCAGAAAATGGCGGTCGCCAGCCAGATTGGGATCGGAGCTGCCCGCGACATTGAGGGCACCCAGCGCTTCCGGGCCCATCTCATGGGCGAGGTAAAAGCGGGCCATTGCCAGATGGGCATCGCGCGCCTGGGGTGTTCCCGGATCGGCGCGCGCCGCATCACGCCCCAGCCGGCGCAAGGTGTCAGTGAAATCCTTGCCGCCCTTCCAATTGTCGAAGTCGATAAAGGCGGGTGTGGCGGACTGGCCCGAAAATCCTGAGCCGCCGACAAAGGCCAGATCGCCCAAAGTGGTCGAGTCACCCGATGCGAGGACGAAGCCCGAGGGAGCCGCCTCGGCGATTACCCCCTGACCCAGCACCTCGGCGGCGGCACCCTGGGCGGTCGGCAGGAGCCGGGCTTCGAGGATCGACCGCTGGGCCAGCACGCCACGCTCGGGCCCATGGGCCATGGCAACTGCAAGGCGATCGCCCACAAAGGGATCATTGATCCAGCCAACCCGCTCGATTCCGGGCAACAGGACCCGCAGCCTCGCGCGACCGTCAGGACCCGGTTCGCGCCGGGCAAGTGCGGGCTGGGGCGGCGCAATATTCCGGTCGGACAGCGAAAAGCGCCATTTTGCCCCTTCCGCTTTTGCCGAGAGATATTGGTCGGGCCGCGCCTTGAGCGCAAAGCCGACAAGCCCCGCGCCCCTGATTTCGGTGAAGCCTGAATCCGGGCGCCGCAAAAGGGATGCTGCGGAAAAATCGAGCCTGGCCTCCGCCCCGAACAGGATGAACACCGAATCACCCCGCCGGAAGGCAGCGGCCGGGGCAGGCGCTGCCCATTCGGTGTCGATCGTGATTCCGCCGGGTGCGGGACTCGCGCGCACACGCACGACGCCGCTTTTGGGCACCGGATCGGGACGGGGTGGAGCAGCCACCCCGGGATCGTCTCCATTATCCGTGGCGAAGGGGTCTGCCGCCGGTTTGACGGGGGCATCTGCCGCCGGCACGGCCAGTGCCACCGGCCCCGGCGGCAGGATGCCCTTTGGCGGTCCGGCTTTGGCTTCAGCGGGTGTGACCGTCGGCGGCGGCGCGTCGCGCAGATCGATCACCACCTGTTTGGCGTCCCGAAACACCTTGATGGTGACATCCGGGGCGGTCTCGACCACCAGAGTGAAGCGGTCATCGTCATTGGCACCCGAGATGCGGGCCAGGCGCTTCGGAGGATCGATGCGGATCGGCGCGAGATCGGCGAGTGCGGGGCGCGCAAAGCGCAGGGTCAGGCGTGCCCCGTCGCGGCTTTCGGTGAAATTCACCACCGAAGGCCAGTCCAGCGTGATGCGGGTCAGGCCCTCGATTTCCCCGGCTGTGACCTCGATCCCCACCGGCTTCGGCCGCGCGGCTTCCCGCTGGGCGGCTTTGGCACCCGCGGCTTCCGCGGCCTTTTTGTCCTCGATATCCGCCTGGGTCGAGCGAATGGGATCGGGGGGCGGCGCACCATCGGCGACCAGATCGAGGGCCGATAATTCATAGGACCGCGAGCTTTTGATCGTCACCGGCCGGGTCAATGCGAGGGTCAGCGAGCGCCCGTCACTGCCCAGCCTTGCGCTGGACACGAAGGCCGGCAACCCCTGGACAATGGCCTCGACATTAATTTCCACCTGGTCGGCAAAACGGATGGTCAGGACACCATCCGCCAATACCGGCGCGATTTCGGGGGCCGCCGTGCGGGCTTGTTCCCATTGGAACACGATGCGGGCGCGGTCCGTGCCCTCGGCTGCCTGAATGCGCACCGGCGCAGCCTCTGCCGCGCTCGCCAGCAGAAGCGCCGCGAGGACAATGGCAGAAGCGTGGTGGGTCAGGCGGCGGCGCATGGATTGGTGGTTTTCCCCTATCCCTGCTTCGCCGATGGGGCCGGCTTTGCGGTCTCGGGGGGCTTCGCGGTTTGGGTCGCGGTCTCGGCGGCCCTTGCTGCGGCAGCGGCGCGGTCGCCGGTGCGCCGCGACAATGCAACCGTCAGCGCGCGTGCCTTGTCGGGCCGCATCTCGGAAAGAATGAGCGAGAGCGTGGTGTCCTTGACCCTGGCGGCGACATCCAGCACCACCGGATCGTCGAGATCATTGAAAATGATCGCGGCATCCTTGGGTTTCATCTTTTCATAGACCTTGACCAGCCGGTCAAGCTCGACATTTTGTTTGGCATCGAGTTGATCGACCAGGGTCTGGATCTGCGCCTCGATCTTTTTAAGCTCAGCCACGCGGGTTTCGACCTTCTTGCCGGCAGCGTCGACCAGCTTTTCGCGCGTATCGATTTCAGTCTCGCGGGCCTCGAGCTGTTCGCGACGCGCGCCCAGTGCTTGCAGGATCCGGAACTCGTCCTGGGTCAGTCCCGCTTCGCCGGCGATGCGCGCATCGGTCGTGCATTGGGCGGCGGGTTCGGCGGCCGCCGGCTGGGCGGCTTCCTGTGCGTGCGCCCCCGGTGTCGGTGACGGCTTTGCGGCGGGGGCAGCGGTTTCGGCTTCGGCTTGCGCGGGCTTTTTGGCCCCGGCGGCCTCGGCAAGGCCTGCGGCCTTGAGGCCGATCGCCCCGAGCGCCACAATGATGAGCGCCGGAAGCAGGCGGATGGATTGACCCATGACAGAGGCTCCGGTCAGTATTGGCGCGCGCGCGGCGGCGCGGGTGATTCATAGGTGCGGGCGAAAGCGCGGGTCTCGTTGATTTTGTTTTGTAATTCGCGACCGGCCTCCTGAGAGGCCGCGCGCAAATTGCGAATGGCTGCTTCGGCCTTGCTGGTGGCCTCGATCAGTTCGCGCGCGGCTTCACGCATGCCATCCTGGCCATTACGCAAGGCGTTGAGCCGCTGTTCGAGCCGCCAGAACAACATCAGCGCCACCAGAAGCAGCGCAATCAGAAACGCGTCGAGACCGAGCGCCAGCATGGTTCAATTCCTCATCAGACTGCGCCGCGCGGTCGGCGTGATCGGGGCTTCGACCTGGAGCGCCACTTTGTGCCCGATCCGCCCGACCCGGCCGCGGGTCAGGGGCACTTCCTTGCATTTGAGCTGGACCGTCGCGTCCGGCGCGACATTGAGCATCAATGTGTCGCCGACTTTCAGCGACAGCATTTGTGACAAGGGCATCTGCATTTCATCGAGCACCGCCTGAACCGTCATATGAGTCGACCATAATTCGGTGGCGAGGTGGCCTTCCCAGATCTGGTCGCGGCCGAATTTCTCGCCCATGAATTGTTGCAGAAGCATTTTGCGAATGGGCTCGAGCGTCGCATAAGGCAGCAGCAATTCAGCGCGCCCGCCGCGATCTTCCATATCAACGCGCAATTTGACCAGGATGGCCGCGTTGGCGGTGCGGGCGATGGCCGCAAAACGGGGATTGACCTCGATCCGTTCGAGTTTGAAATCGACTTCGGTCAACGGCGCGAAAGCGTGTTTGGCGTCGCTCAGAATCACCTCGACAAGGCGGGTGACCAGCATGCGCTCGATCGTGGTATAGGGTCGTCCCTCGATCCGCATGGCGACCGTGCCGCGACGCCCGCCCAGCAGCACATCGACGATGGAATAAATCAGGTTGGAATCGACGGTCACGAGGCCGTAATTGTCCAATTGCTCGGCCCGGAAGACGGCGAGAATGGCCGGCAGCGGGATCGAATGCAGATAATCGCCGAAGCGGATGGAGGAGATGGAATCGAGGCTGACCTCGACATTGTCCGATGTGAAATTGCGCAGCGAAGTGGTCATCAGCCGCACGAGGCGGTCGAATACCACTTCGAGCATCGGCAGACGCTCATAGGAAACGAGCGCCGAATTGATGATGGCGCGAACGCCGGAGCCATCGGCCTCTTCTTCCGAACCGAGGCTGAAGCCCAGCAGGCTGTCGATCTCGTCCTGGTTGAGGATGCGCTCGGCACCCACCGAATGCCCGGCGATTGACAGGCTGGGACCGCCGCCGGATGGCTGGTCGACCATGGCCGCCCATTCGGCCGCGAGGTCGTCGCCCGAATCTCCGCTCGAGGCCATGTCGAAGGGATCCGGCGCGGGATCACCCGAGCCCAGCAATTCCGCTTCCCAGGCGGCCGCCATATCGTCCTGATTGTCCGGCGCAGCCATAATCGACCTATTGAATGAGCATTTCTTCGATCAACACCGCTTCGGCTTCGGCCGGCGCGATGGCCAGATTGAGCCGGCGCAGCAATTCCACCCGCAAACGGTAGGATCCGGTGGAGCCATTGAGATCATCGATCCGCAATTCGCGGAGAAAGGCCTGGAACAGGTCCAGCACGCGCGGCAATTCGGGTTCGATGCCCAGCAGGGGTTCTTCTGTCTTGGCTTCGATGGTCAGCTTGAGTTTGAGATAGGCGCTCTTGCCCTCGCTCCCGCCAATATTCACGAGAATGTCGGGCAGGGTGTAGTAAAACACGCCGTCGCCCTCGCGGATGGAGGCTGTGGTCGCGCCTTCGGCACCGCCATGGCCGCCCTTGTCGCTCTTGGCTTCCTTGCCGTGGGAGTCTTTTTTCTTCTTGTCTGCCTTTTTGTCTTTCTTGCCATGCGAATCCTTCTTCTCGCCATGGCTGTCGTCGCCCGCGGGTTCTTCTGCGCCATGGCTTTCGGCCTCTTCATGCGCCGGCTTGTCCTTGGGGGCCAATAACAGAAAGGCTGCGGCCCCACCGCCGCCAAGCAGAACGAGTGGCGCAACGATGAAGAGAATCAGCGTCTTGCCCGCCATCTTCTTCTTTTTGGGCGCGCCCTCTTCGCCTTCCTCACCGGCCTCGCCTTTCATGGCTTCGCCCTTGGGCGGTTTCTTCGCCTTTTTCTCCTTGACCGGTTTCGGTTTCTTCTCGGACATCGATCCAACCCGCTGAATTTCTGCCTGTGCAGAAGGAATTCCCGTCAAATTGCGCGCGGCTGGTTAAGGAAGCGTGCAACGCGGCAGATTCTGCCGGGCGGGACGGAGCCGCGGGGTGCTTTCTACCGCTTTACAGAAGATGAAGTTCTATAGATTATTGACTTATAATGATATTTTCGCGATCCCGGCTGGCCCCTCGCTTGCAGGAGGGGAGCGTCCTTCAACAGCAGGAGGACGCGTGATCGTGTGAACGGGCGGATCGGCCATGGACAATGCACTTTATGTCGGCTTGCAGCACCAAAGGGTGCTCGCGACACAATTGGACATTGTGGCCAATAATCTCGCCAATGCCTCGACTTCCGGCTTCAAGGCCGAAATCTCGCGTTTTGCCGAAGCTGAAGTGGATCCGGCCGGCGACAATAATCGTCCGCGCAATGTTTTGTTCGTGCGGGATGTGGGTCTGGTGCGTAATCTCGATCAGGGTGCGGTGTTGCGCACGGAAAACCCGCTTGACCTTGCCATCGAGGGCGACGGATTTTTCACGGTTCAGGGTCCGGCCGGGCGGCTTTACACCCGGGACGGCGGCTTTGCGCTTGATCCCAATGGCGCATTGGTGACCAAGGACGGACTGCCGGTGCTCGATTCCGGCGGCGCGCCGATTGTCATCCCCCAGGATGGCGGGCCGGTCGGCATCGGGGCCGATGGCACGGTCACGGCGGGGGAAGTGCAGGTCGGACAGATCGGGATCACACAATTCGAGCGACCGGAATTTCTGCTCAAGACCGGTGGCAATCGCTACGAGGCCAATGGCGAGACCGCGACCGCCGCGGCCGGGTTCCGGCTCGTCCAGGGCGCGCTCGAGGGCAGCAATGTCAATCCGGTTGTCGAAATCACCCGGCTCATCGAAATCAGCCGCGCCTATGAATCGGCGGCGCGCTTCCAGAACAATGCCGATGATTTGCGTGGCCGGGCGATTGATCGCCTCGGTCGTCCTCCGTCCAACGCCTGATCATAACCGGAAAGAAAAAGATGCGTGCTCTATCGACGGCGTCCTCGGGAATGCTGGCCCAGCAGCTCAATGTCGAGGTCATTTCCAACAATATCGCCAACATCAATACGACGGGCTTCAAGCGCCAGCGCGCCGAGTTTCAGGATCTGCTGTATCAGAACCTCGATCGCCCCGGCACCCAGAGCAATGCCAATGGCGCGGTTCTGCCCTCGGGTATCCAGATCGGGCTCGGCGTCCGTGCGGGCTCGGTGTACCGCATCACCGAACAGGGCAGTCTCAACCAGACAACCAACGAGTTCGACCTCGCAATCGCGGGGCGGGGCTTTTTCCAGGTGGAATTGCCGAGCGGCGACACCGCTTATACGCGGGCCGGAAATTTCGCCATCAACGCCGAAGGGATCCTGGTGACCGAAGACGGCTACCAGATCGAACCCACCATCACCATTCCCCAGGGCACGATCGAAGTGTCGATCGCCGCCGATGGCACGGTTCAGGCAGTTTTGGGGGGTGCGACCGCGACGCCCCAGACCGTAGGCCAGATCACTTTGGCGACCTTCGTCAATCCCGGCGGGCTCGAGGCGGTCGGCGACAATCTCCTGCTCGAAACCGCGGCATCGGGCACGCCCACCATCGGCAATCCCAATGATGACGGGATCGGCGCGATCCAGCAGGGCTTCATCGAGGCTTCCAATGTCAATCCGGTGCAGGAAATCACGGCCCTGATCACCGCCCAGCGCGCCTATGAATTCAATTCACGGATCATTTCCACGACCGACGAAATGCTTGCCACCATCACCCAATTGACCTGATCGGCCACCCGGCCGTGCCCTGATCTTTCCGGACTGATATCCCAATGGAACACCACCCCCCCGCTAAGCCATCCTTCTGGTTTCGGCTGCTCGAATATTCGGCAATTGGTGCTTTGGCGATCGCTGCCTCGACCTGCCTTGTGCTGGCGCTGTCGGCACCGGCGCATGCCCGGAGTCCGGACACGCGGGGCCCTGATGCTCCACGGCTAAAGGCCGTGATTGTCATCGATGGCGGCGCAATCACATTGGGTGATGCGTTCAGCAATGCGCGTGACAAAGCAGGCGCGATCATCGCACCGGCCCCGGCCGAAGGGGCGACCCAGCAATTCAATGCGGACTACCTGATCGCAGCGGCAAAAGCGGCCGGGCTCGCCGACGCGGATGCCAGCGGCCTCACCCGGGTGACGGTCACGCGCCGCCGTCCGCCGGATCCGGAGGTCACGCTTCGGCGCGCCGCGAACCGGTCCCCGGAGCCCGGCATCTCCGCCGGACCACGAAGGGCCGAAAAAATGATCAGCAAGGGCGAAATCGTCATGGTTCGGTTCGATGCCCCCGGCTTTCGTATCTCGGTTCAGGGACGCGCGCTTTCTGACGCCGCCGAGGGCCAGCCGGTGCGCGTGCTCAATCTGCAATCCAGCCGCACCATCGAAGCCACTGCCCGAGCCCCCGGCCTCGCCGAGGCCGGCCCAGCCGCCAACCGGGGATAGAAACCATGAATTTCCTTCTTGTTTCGCGACTGACGCGTGCGGCCATGCTGGCGGTATTGTGCATGGGTCTGTCCGGGTGTTTTCTGGCGGCCGAATTGTCCCAGGTCGGACGCACGCCGGCTTTGTCACCGATCGGCGATCCGGCGAAACTCACCGGCCCCACCGCAATTTCCTTCCCCCAGCCTGTGCTGGAGCCCGAATTCTACGCCGCCAATTCCCTGTGGCGCAACGGGGCACGCGCCTTTTTCAATGACCAGCGCGCCAAGCGCGCGGGCGACATTCTGACGGTTCGGATCGATATTGATGACAATGCACGGCTCGAAAACTCGACCGAACGCTCGCGCAGCTCCAATATCAATGCCGGGATCGACAATTTCTTCGGGCTTGAAAGCCAGCTCAGCCGCTTTCTGCCCAATGCGGTCAATCCGGGCAGTCTGGTGGGCGCGCAGCGGGATTCGACCCTGCAAAGCGATGGCGAGATCGACCGGCAGGAGGAAATTCTCCTGACCGTGGCCGTGGTCGTGACCCAGGTTCTGCCCAATGGCAATCTGGTGATTGCCGGGCGTCAGGAAGTGCGCGTCAATAACGAAAAGCGGGAATTACTGGTGTCGGGGGTGATCCGCCCGGTCGATATCGATGCCGACAATACCATCCCCCACACCCAGATCGCCGAAGCGCGCATCTCCTATGGTGGCAAGGGCGTCATCTCGAATATCCAGAGGCCCGGCTATGGCCAGGAAGCAGTGGATATTCTCTTCCCGTTCTGACTCTTGGCGGATGAAATTTGACGGCCTGGCCCGTGGGTGAGTGAGAAACAGGGTTCCGGTTTTTGTGTTGGTGCTGCAGGATGCGCCAGTCGAAATGCGAGGGCAATGAATTCTGATTTACCCCCATTCCCGGGAGCGCCGCATGATCTATGAATTGGGGGGCGTTGGGCCCGAAATTGCGGATCCGGATCGTTTCTGGATCGCGCCGAACGCGATTGTTCTGGGGCGGGTGATCCTGCGAAGCGATGCTTCGGTGTGGTTCGGGGCGGTGCTGCGCGGCGACAATGAGCCGATCGAAATCGGCGAGGGGTCCAATGTGCAGGATGGCGCGGTTCTGCATACCGATCCCGGAGCACCCCTGGTTGTGGGGCGGAATGTCACCATCGGACATATGGCGATGCTGCATGGCTGTGTGGTGGGCGATAACAGCCTGATCGGGATTGGTGCCGTTGTGCTCAACCGCGCGCGGATCGGGCGCAATTGCCTGATCGGGGCAAAGGCCCTGATCCCGGAAGGCAAGGAAATTCCCGATAATTCCCTCGTCATCGGCGCGCCGGGCAAGATCGCACGGGTGGTGACTGAAGCTGAAGCTGCGGGCCTCACGGCCTCGGCGCTCCATTATGTCGCCAATTGGAAGCGCTACCGGGAGGGGCTCCGGCCGTGTTGAGGCTTCCGGTATGGGCGCGGATCGTCACCCTGGCTGAGTGCGTGAATATTTCAGCATGATGATCCGGCGTTTCAGGGCGGCGGATGCCGGCGCGCTCGCCGACCTGTTTCACGCGTCGGTCCGTGAGATCGGAGGGCGGGATTATTCCCCCGCGCAAGTCGCTGCGTGGTCGCCATCACCACCGGAGCCCGAAGACATCATTCGGCGGGCCGCAGGACGGATCGTCCTCATAGCCGTGAATGCCGAAGATGAGCCCCTTGGATATATCGAGCTTGAGCCGAATGGCCATATCGATCATTTTTATTGCCGGCCCGACATCGTGGGTTCGGGAATTGGCTCGGCCCTTTACGCGGCGCTGGAAGCCGAAGCGTCCCGGCTGGGCATCGCGATCCTGAGGGTGGAGGCCAGCGAGGCGGCGCGCCGGTTCTTTGAGCGCAAGGGATTCGTAATGGATTCCCGGAATGATTTCGTGGTCAACGGGGTTCCCATCCACAATTATCGAATGTCAAAGACGATTGGTGCAAGGTAATCGAAGTCGCAAGGCATTTTCGGCCGATGATTCCCTGGCGACGGACACCACAATGGGCGGAGGCGTTCGAACCCGCTGCAAGGTGCCTTGACAGCATCAGGGGCGGGGCCCTATCTCCGCGCTTCGTCCGGGGATGCCTGATGGCTGCTCCTTGCCGGACCGTGACGCGAACGGGGCTGTAGCTCAGTTGGGAGAGCGCATCGTTCGCAATGATGAGGTCAGGGGTTCGATTCCCCTCAGCTCCACCATTCGCGTCAGGAATTTGGTCGTGACCGAGCCCGTTTTTCCCCGGTTTTCAGCGCAGCGCACCCTTTCCGGCCCGGATGAAACCTCCCGATTGGGCGCGCGGCTGGCCGCAATCCTGCGGGCCGGCGATTGCCTGTGTTTGTCGGGCGATCTCGGGGCGGGAAAATCCGTACTGGCGCGCGGGCTGATCCAGGCACTCAGTGGCGAGGCGGACATACCAAGCCCCACTTTCACACTGGTGCAGACCTATCATTTCGGCCCCGGTCATCCGGATTGCGGAAAGGAGATCTGGCATGTCGATCTCTATCGGCTGGATTCGGGCGCGCCCGCGCAATGGGAGGAGCTCGGCCTCGCGGAGGCTTTCGGCACTGCGCTGGTCATTGTCGAATGGCCCGAGCGGCTGGGTTCGCTACGACCTGCGGGAAGCGGCGACATTCACCTGACCTTTGGGGTGAGGGAGGAAACGCGGATCGCACAGATTCAGACCTCCGGTGAAATGGCTGTGCGATGGACTGACTTTTTTTGCTGAGCGGTCAGTCTTTCAATCGAACGTTAACGCTGACCGGCGAATGGTTCTGCTTGACTTTACTTTTGTTAAAGCGGCCGCGGAGGGGCGAATATTCGCACGCGCGCCGCGCAACGGATCATGGCCATGGCGCAGGCTCTTTCCTCTTCTCCGGCGGCTTCTGCGATCATGTCGCCAAAAATCGCCGCGAACCCGGCGAAACCGCGCGCGGCTGTTGGCGCAAACAAAGCCGAACCAAAGCCCCCGCCATCGCCGAAACTGCATGCGCTGCTCGGGTTCCTGACCGTGACGGGCCTCGCCGGTGCAGGTGCGCTGCTGGTGGCGGCACTTGGTGATCCGGGTGCGGCCAGCCCGCGGCGGCATATCCGCTTTGCCGAAGACGTCCCCGCGCCGGTTCCGGCGTCCTGGGGTGCGTCTGCAGCGCCCGCCGGGCTGAAATCGCGCCTCTCGGCCGATGCCGAACTGGGCGCGGCAGAGATCGCCAGTGCCGATTTGCTCGCCGACAGCCTGATCGATCCCGCCGGGCTTGACGCAGTGTCGGATGCCGGGATTGAGACCCCGCTTCCTCTGCCGACGGATAGCGGAAAGTTGCGTGCCTGGGGCTCGCATGAGGCAAAGGGACCCATTCCCTTGCCGAAAGCCCCGATCGCGGGCCTGCACAAGCAGGGACCGGAAGGCCTGTTGCCGGTGATCGCACCCGATGGGCGCACGCCGTTCAACGCCTATCGCCGCCCGTTCTCGGCCGCCGACCCCAAACCGCGGATCGCGCTGGTGCTGGGTGGGCTTGGGCTGAATTCCGAACTCACCCGCGCGGCCATTCGGGATTTGCCGCCCGAAATCACGCTGTCTTTCGTTCCCTATACCAGGGATTTGCAGAAATGGGTCGATAGCGCGCGCGCGTCGGGCCATGAAGTCCTGATCGAGGTTCCGCTTGAACCTTTTGATTATCCCGACAATGACACTGGGCCCTATACTTTGCTGGCCAATTCGGACCCCGCGGAGAATCAGAAGCGGCTTGAGTGGATTCTGGGCCGGGCGTCAGGGATTTTCGGGGCGGTCAATTATCAGGGGGCGAAATTCTCGGCGAGCCCGGCTTCCGTGCTTGCCTTGCAGAAGGAAATGGCCAAACGCGGGCTTGCCTTCATTCACAATGGCGGGCCCCAGCGTCAGGCTTTCGCGACGGAGGCCGAACGCGCACGCGCGCCCTTCGCCGCGGCCAACCGTGTGGTCGATGATCGCCCCTCGAAAGAGGGGATCGACCGCAATCTGCTGGAACTGGAGGCGCTTGCGCTGGATCGTGGCTCGGCCTTTGGTTCTGCCTTTGCCTATCCGGTGACCATAGAGCAATTGCGGGCCTGGGCCTCGGGCCTTGCCTCACGCGGATATGCTTTGGCTCCTGCCTCGGCTCTGGTTCAACGTCCGCCGAGCCAGTAAGCTCTGGCAATGAGCACACCCGACGCAGAATCCTACCGGCCCAATGTCGGACTGGCGATCTTTAACAAGGAAGGCGGCGTGCTGATCGGACGGCGGATGCGCGCGGCCGGGCCCTATCAATGGCAATTGCCGCAAGGCGGGATCGATGCGGGCGAGACCGCGGAGCAGGCAGCGTTGCGCGAATTGCGCGAGGAAACGGGCCTGCAGTCCAAACATGTGGCGCTGCTCGCCGAAGCCACGGATTGGCTCTATTATGATTTCCCCGAACATGTCCGGGACAATCTGAGCGGGCGCTATGTCGGGCAGAAACAGAAATGGTTCGCCTTCCGCCTGACCGGACGCGACAGGGATATTCGTCTCGATACCCACAAGCCAGAATTCGATATTTGGCGCTGGGCACGGCTCGAAGATACGCCCCATCTCGTGGTGCCGTTCAAGCGCCGGGTCTATGAAGCCATGGTGGGCTGGTTCTCGCCCTTTGCAGTGCCAGAATCCGGGGAATAGGCTGTTGCAAATCCGGGCGTGGGAGCGGCCGCCAGTGCATCACGCGCGCAGGTCCGGAGAGAAAAAAGGGGGCTTCGATGTCGCAATCCCGCAAGCGGGAAATCAGCCAGCTGGTGATCGCCACGCATAATCCCGGGAAATTGGCGGAATTGCAGGCGCTTATGGTGCCTTTCGGGGTTGCAGCCCGGTCTGCGGCTGAATTTGGCCTCGCCGAACCCCTCGAAGATGCACCTGATTTTGTTGGCAATGCCCTGATCAAGGCGCGGGCCGCCTGCGCGGGGACCGGTCTGCCTGCGCTTTCCGATGATTCGGGGTTGGTCGTTCCTGCGCTTGGCGGCGCGCCGGGCATTTATTCGGCGCGCTGGGCGGGCGAGCGCAAGGATTTTTCTGCGGCAATGGCGAGAGTAGAGCACGAATTGACGCAGATGGAAGCGAGGGATTATCGGGCACATTTCGTGTGTGCCCTGGCACTTGTTTTTCCTGACGGGGACGAGCGAATCTATGAGGGCAAGGTGTTTGGCGAACTTGTTTTCCCTCCGCGAGGGAAGTTCGGCTTCGGTTACGATGCAATTTTCCGAAAGTTTGACATGAATGCCACTTTCGGAGAAATCGAACCCGTCTATAAGCACGAAATCAGCCACCGTGCGGAGGCTTTTCGCTTTCTGATGGAGGATCTCTTTGGTGCGGACAGCAATGGAGCAGGCGAGTCGCGCCACTGATTTTCCAATCGTCGCGTCAGCTGCGGCCGAAGAAGCCCCACATCTGGAAGTATCGCCGGGGCGAAAAATTGCCGGGCGGGAGCTCGGAATCTATGTGCATTGGCCATATTGCACGAAAATCTGCCCCTATTGCGATTTCAATGTCTATCGGGATCGCGGCGCGGACCATTCTGCGCTGGCGGGCGCAATTCTGGTTGATCTCTCCGCGCAGCGTCGGCTTTCGGGACAGCGACCGGTCCAGTCGATCTATTTCGGCGGCGGCAGCCCGGCCTTGATGCGCCCGCGCGACATTGCCGCGATCATCGCAACGGTCGATACCCTGTGGGGGCTCGTCGCAGAGGCGGAAATCTCGCTTGAATGCAATCCGACGGACCTCGGTTCCGCGGGACTCGAAGCCCTGCGGGGAGCCGGAATCAACCGCCTGTCGGTCGGGGTGCAGGCCTTTGATGATGCGGGGCTCAAAAGCCTCGGCCGGCACCACAATCGGGCCGACGCCATTCGAACCGTGACGGATGCGCAGCAACATTTCGAACGCGTCAGCCTCGATTTGATCTATGCGCGGCCGGGGCAGAAGCTGGAGGAATGGCGGCGGGAACTCGGTTTCGCACTCGATCTGGGGGTCGAGCATGTTTCGCTGTATGAGCTGACCATCGAGCCTGACACCGCCTTTGGCCGAAAGGCGCGTCGCGGGGCCCTGCCCCGCACCGTGGATCCGCTGGAGGATTTCTTTTGCTCGACGAGAGAGATTGCCGCGAATAGCGGTTATGCGCCATATGAGGTCTCGAATTTCGCCCGGACACCCGAGGCGCAAGCGCGGCACAATCTGCTCTATTGGCGCGCCCAGGACTGGGTCGGGGTTGGACCCGGAGCCCATGGACGATTGACCCGGCCCGAAGGTCGGATGGCGCTCACCGCCTTCTCACGGCCCGATCTCTATATCGAGGGGGCCGAACGCGGCAATTGCTTTGAGGAAGCGGATATTCTCAGTTCCGCCGACGCTGGCAATGAAGCGCTGTTATTCGGGTTGCGGCTGGCCGAGGGCATCGATCGCGCCTTTCTCCGGGATGTGGCGGGACGCGATTGCGATGCGGCGGAATTCGCCCAATTGCAGGCAGACGGCGTGCTCGAGAAGTCCAGCCAGCGCATTCGCGCCACTGAACGAGGGGCGGGACTGGCAGACGCACTGGCTCGCCGGCTGGCTTTCCGGCATTGAGTGATTGCGTTCAGTTTCGCGGAAGGCCGTCCGGATGCGGCATCACAGATTTCCAAGTGCGTCGATCGCGCCCTGAAGGATATAGGCGGCGGCGGTCTCGTCGATAATTTCGGCACGCCTGCGTCGCGAGGCATCGCCTTCGATCAGGCTGCGGGTTACAGCCGCGGTCGACAGGCGTTCGTCCCATAACAGAGTCGGTCGCTCGAAGCGGGCGGCAAGAAAATGTGCAAGGGCCGCCGATTTTTGGGCGGCGGGTCCGCTCCGCCCGTCGAGATTGCGCGCCCATCCAACCACGATTCCCGCGAGCGACCGTCCGGCGAGCGCGGCGACCATACCCGAATAATCCTGTTCTCTTCGTGTCTTCGAAAGTGTGGCAAGGGGGGAGGCGATCAGGCGTTGCGCATCGCTGATGGCGAGCCCGATGCGTCGGTCGCCCGGGTCGACACCCAGCAGCGCGCCTTTCACTGGCAGTTCCGCGTAAAATTCCCGCAGATCCCGAAAAGGGCGTGAGGGGGAATGGGGTGGGGAGATCATTCAGCGGCCTGGACAGCCGCTCCACCGGGTCGCATCGTTTCGACCACGTCGTCATATGGGGAACCCGGCGCGGGATCCCCCCGGCCGACCAATTGCGTGAGGAGGCGCGTCACCGTCGCGTCGTCCCGCCGACGCGCCGCGGAGATCAGGCCACGGATTTCTCTCAGCAGGATTTCCGAATCCCTGCGAGGGAATTGAAGCGACAACACGCCGTCAACCTCGGTGACCGAAAGGCTTTCAAAGGAATAATGCAGTTTTTCCTGCAATTTCTCGCCCCGGCGCAGTCCCTGATAGACGATGGGAATCGTGGCATTTGGTGCGCCGCCCACCAATTGGATCATGCGCCTCGCGAGCGTTTCAACGCGCACGGGTTCACCCATATCGAGCAGAAAACCCTTCGATCCTTCCCCATTTCGGGCGAGCGCCGCGGCGCTGAGGACCAATCCGCCCGCTTCGGGCGCCGTCATGAAATATCGCTCCATATCCTTGTGGGTGACCGTCACTGGCCCGCCCGCCCTGATCTGTCGTTCAAAGGTCTCGGCGACGGACCCATTGGACCCGAGGACATTGCCGAAGCGGACAAAGGCGGTTCCAAGCACGCAGGGACCATGACTGGCTGGCTGCCAGGCCGAGAGCAGCAATTCGCCCACCCGCTTGGTTGCTCCCATCACACTGGCCGGCTCGACCGCCTTATCCGTTGAAATGAAAACAAATTCCGTGGCTCCGCACATATCGGCGGCCTCAAGGGTCTGAATCAGCCCCATGATATTGGTCAGCACCGCCTCGGCGGGGTTATGCTCCATCAGAGGAACATGCTTGAGCGCGGCGGCATGCAACACGACCTGGGGCCGGAATTGCTGCATTACCTGATTGAGATGTTCGGGATCACGTACATCACCAAGCACGGGAACCGATTCCACCCCCAGCGCGGCGATGTCAGCCTCGGTCCGGAACAGATTATATTCGGAAGAATCGTACAAAACGAGCTTTGCCGCACCCAATTGTGCGGCCTGGCGCGACAGTTCGGAACCAATCGTTCCGCCTGCGCCCGTGATCAATACTACCCTGTTCCGGACCAGGGCGCGCGAATAGCCGGGATCGAGCTGGCGGGGCTTGCGCGGCAGAAGATCGGAATAATGCAGACCCGCCAGAATAGTGCGGGATTCACCATTCATGGCGCTGCGTAAAATGGGAGCCCCGGTTTCAGCCGCTGCCGACAGGGCAAAGTCCAGCGCCACCGGGTCTGAATGAGGCAGGGCGAGGACGAGTTGCGGGTTTCCGCCGCTGCGGCGAGCCGCCGTAATTTCCGCTCCCAGTCGGCGCGGGTGCAAAACCTTGACGCCGGCGATTGCCCGACCATGCGCGCGCGCCGACAGATCGATGATGGCTATGGGTCTCCACGGGCGGGGGTTGAGTTTTCGCGCGGCCGAAACCATGCCCGCCGCAATGTCGGTGTCCCCGATCAGCACGACCAGAGGCGCACCGTGCAATTGCTTGTTGAGAGCCGCGAGGACATCGCCCGACAGCATCGAACGCCCGATCGCCCGGGTAAAAATGAGCATGACCGTCAGTGCGGGAGCAGCGAGTATGACAGGCCACATTTTGAGCCCGTCGACGCTGATGCATACGGCGAGGATCGGAACAAACAAAAAGAGGCTGAGCGCGCCGGCCCGGGCAAGGCGCGAAACATCCCCGCTGGAGGCATAGCGCCACACGCCACGCGGGGTGCCAACAAGCAGCGCCGCGATCCCTGCTGCGGCCCCAAACCCGCACCCTGCCCGCAAGACCGGAGCCCAGTCTGATTCGTGACCCGCCAAGGCGATGCACAAAGAGGCGAGAGCCCCGGAAATCAGCAATGCGAGTACAAGGTCGAAGACCCAGGTGGCGACCATAGGCAAGATCGCACCGCGATCAATTCCCGAGATTCCCGCCACCAATCGTTCCACCGGTCCACCTGGTTCCGTGCGTCTGTTACCCATCACCGTTCATTCGCGTGAAAGACCACAGAATTTGATTTGATGCCCCGTTGCCCGATCCGTTCGGCTCGGCCCACGCATTTATTACAATTTGTAATATCTTTTGGCGATGCCCTTTGCCAGCGAAATAGTAACTTTCTGCGATGGCCAGCTCGCCGGCACTGCAACGGAATTGCCAATTTTCGACAGCGTTCACAGAAAAATTGAAGCGGTTCTCGCCCGATTTGCCTGTCCATTCCGCTCCCGGGGCGAAATGGAACCGGATTTGCCACGGTATTAACGAATCGGAGGGTGATTTTCCGTCGTTAAGCGGGCGAAACAATGAATCCTCTCCGCGCAGGATCGGCTGGTGGCGATGGAGATAGAGCCGGCGTCGATGCGCGAAGCCAAAGCGTGAACGCCAGCCATCGTGCTGGGCTTCGATCCAGGTCTGGTCATCTTCCTCAAGGCGCCGCGCGTGAATGGAGGGCAATGGTGCCCATCGCCGGTGATCGATTTCGGCGGGCTCGGCCTTGAGTTCAGCCACGCGCCGGACGCTGTCTTCGCCATTCACCGTCGCCGTGGAATGGGCTCTGCCGGAGGCCAGTGCGTCAGCGAGTTCGGTACTTGCCCAGACCGGTTGGCCGCACGCGGTGACGATACGCCCCGCTGCCGATGAGAGTGAAAAGGCCAGGGCACTGGCATGGGCCGTCTCATCCCAGGGCGGGGGCGGGATGTCGCCGACATCAAATAGCGCGAGGATATCTGCGGTTTCGAGTTTTTGCAGGCCCGACAGCCGCGTCCAGCCAAATTTTCGGGCGGGGGGATCGTAGCGTGCAAGCAGGGTTGCAAGGCCGGGTCCATCGCCCTCGCTGCCGCCGTTCATGGGGGGCAGGCCCCCGTCCGGTTGACGCAGGAAATACAAAAAGGCGACGATGCGCGCGCTGAACTTGCCAATTGCTTCCGGGACCGAAAGGCCACGTCGCAGCAGCAATTCCTCGCTCATTGCGAGGTCGAACAACATCCCGGCCAAATGCTCCGGGTTGCGGCTGACATGGCTGCCATCGGCGAAGATCTCGCGGGCGAGCACCGCCTTCATCCCTTCAAGTCCGATCGCGAGGGTCGCCTCTTGCCCGACAACGCAGGCACCAGCCAGGATCAGGGCGATGGATCGGCGCCAATCCGGGGAAACCGAATCGTCTTCGGAATGCACGATCAACAATTTCACGCTGCGGCCGAAGGCATGCATTACCCCGGCCGCGAGGTCAGGATCTGCGGATCCAATCACGTTGCGTCCCGAAGACAACAGGTGGATGACACGCTCGGCCGCAAGATCGGGACCCCATTCAGGCCCATATTCGGTACCAAAATGCTCGAGCCAGTTGACCGATAATGATTCAGCGAGCTCAGAACCGCCCGGCGCTCCCGACAGGTCTCTTAGCCACTGAAACGAATGCGCGTAATGAAACAGCGGCTTGTGGCGCGAAAGATGCTGGAACCAATTGGCCCCGTCCCTGCGGACCCGGAGCGGTCCGAGGCTCCATTCCCCGGCAGCGAGTGACGCCGCGAGAGATGCGTCGGGCGATCGCAAATCGCGTGCATAGGCAGCGATTTCGAGGGTGTTCGAAAGACTTCGCGAACCCTGTGTGTCCATTTCCATCCTGGTTCCGGATTCAGCCAGTCCGAGCGCTGCCAATCGCGTCAATTGGTCCTTGGCGCGCCGGGACGACTTTCCAAAGATGTCGAATTCGCCTGTGGGCACGATTCGATCCTGACACGTTCGTTCGGAGCCAAACCGACATCTGCTTTCCGGCTGAATGCGCTCACACCGGATTCGTCAGCGCCGCACTCGAATGCACTGCACACGCGCCTCAACAAAGTCCATTGTCGCTAACCGTGGCCCCCCCGGGGGACAGCCAATCCCGGATTCCATGCGCTGCGAACCGCCGGGCGTCAATCCTTTGTTGCTCAGGCCTTTGTTGCTCAGGCTTTCGCTTTCCAGTTACGCAGATCGGGCCCGTCAGGTGGCAATTGCGCGCCGAAGATCCGCGATCCGCTCCGAATAATTCGAATTGTCGCCGAAAATCGCCGATCCTGCTACAAAGGCGCGGGCACCCGCGGCAAAGGCCGGGCCGATCGTATGTGTGTTGACCCCGCCATCGACTTCCAACACGATATCGCGCCCGCTCTGGTCGATCATGCGGCGAAGGGCTGCAATTTTGGCGAGCTGGCTGTCGATAAAGCTCTGGCCGCCAAAACCGGGATTGACGCTCATGACGAGGATCAGGTCAACGAGGTCGAGCACTGGCGCGACCACCCCTTCCGGCGTTCCCGGATTGAGCGAAACGCCCGCTTTTTTCCCCAGCGCGCGGATCAATTGCAGGCTGCGATGGAGATGTGGCCCCGCTTCGGGATGAACCGTGATGATATCGGCACCGGCTTCGGCGAAGGCCGGGATCAGCGGATCGACTGGCGCGATCATCAGATGCACATCGAAGGGTTTGGCGCTGTGTTTGCGCAACGCCTTGACCACCATTGGCCCGATCGTGAGATTGGGTACGAAATGGCCGTCCATCACATCGACATGGATCATGTCTGCGCCGGCGACATCGACCGCGCGCACCTCCGCGCCAAGTGCGGCGAAATCAGCCGACAGGATAGAGGGCGCGATGAGAATCATGCTCATCGCGCCCTCCATTGCTCATTCCCGGACTCGGATTTCGTAATGCCCATTCCCACTTTCTCGCGCATCTTCCCGTTCAGCGGGCGGCGCTGATTTGTGAATCCTGGGGAATGACCCGCGCGCGCGGCCCATATTCCACAAAGACCTTGGCTCCATTGGCGATCGGTACGTCATCGCCCTGGGTGATGGTCAGCAATTCGTTGTTGCGCTTGAGTTGCACCGTATAGGCATAGCCGCCTTCCTTCGTGACCGCCTTGCCCGCGGCACCACCGGCAATCGCGCCGACCACCGCGAGCCCGATCCCCGCCGCGATGGACCCGGCACCGCCATTGCCGATCTGTGAACCGGCGAGGCCGCCCAGAGCGCCACCAACCGCCGCCCCGGCCCCGGTGCCATTATTGCCTTCGATGACGATCTTGCGGGAGGAGACCACGATCCCCTCATCGACCCGGCTCACTGCGCCGACATTGCCGCGCTCATAATCATTGGCCCCGAGCCCGTTGGCGCAGGCTGAAAGCAGCGTGAAACACGCCGCAGCGGTCCCCGCGAGGATGGTCTTGCCCAAATTGGTTTTTCGATTGATCTGCACCGATTTCCTCCCGCTCATGACTGGCGCATTTTCAAAGAAATTCGAACCGAATTCCTGCACTGAAAATGCCCGGATTCAATGTTTTGGACCGCGTTCGGACGAAAAGCCGAACTCCATCCCTCCCGAACTCACTCCAGGATCCCGGAGATCCGCTGCACCTTGATCCGTTGATGAATGGAATATCCGCCCGCATCTGAACCATTTCTGAATGCAGTCATTCTGATGATTCCGACGGGGTTTCACGTCCGGTTTCACCTTTTGACCAACCGCGCGGCATAAAACCCGTCCAGCCCGTCCGTCGTCGATTCCCAATCCCCTCCGGGGCTTCGATTGGTGTCGAGTGCCCCGGTTTCGTCGATCAGCCCTTCAAGGCCCGGGAATTCCCGGGGGGCGATCGGATCGAATTCCAACCTCTCCTTGCCCGGAAACCCTTCCCGCAGCACGCGGGCGATCTGCTCGCGCCCTTCTTCGGGCTCGCGCGAGCAAACGCAATAGACCAGCCGCCCGCCCGGACGCAAAATGCGCGCAGCATTGTGGAGCAGCCGCCACTGAATTGGCAGCAATTCGGCGAGGTCCTCGGCCGATTTGATCCACGGGGCTTCGGGATGACGACGGATGGTTCCGGTGGCGAGGCAGGGTGCATCGACAAGAACGGCGTCGAACCGGCCGGCACTGCCAAATTCTGCGCCATCGGCCTTGACGAGGCTGGCGATCAATCCGGTCCGGTCGAGATTGTCCTCAAGCCGGCGAAGGCGCGCGGCGGAACGGTCCACGGCCTTCACTTCGGCCCCGCTCACGGCCAATTGCAGCGTCTTGCCGCCGGGCGCGGCGCAGAGATCGGCGACCGATTCACCGCTTTTCATATGCAGAAGCCGGGCTGGCAGGCTGGCGGCCGCATCCTGAACCCAGAATTCGCCCTCGGCAAAGCCGGGCAAAGCTGAAACCGGACCGCTGTCCCTGGCGAGCCGCACAGAGCCATTGGGTAGCAGGACCGCGCCGGTTTCCTGCGCCCATTCCACCGCGCGTCCGGAATCGCGGAAGGTGAGGTCGACCGGCGCTTCCTGCGTCTGGACCCGGGTGAGGGCCGCAAACGCCACCTCCCCAAAACGGGCGCGCCAGCGCGTGGCCAGCCATGGCGGCAGAAAGGCTTCGGGTGGTGCTGAGCGGACGGCCTCGATCTTTTCGCGCGCGAAGCGGCGCAGAACCGCATTGATGAGCCCGGCAAAGGGAAAGGTCTGGCGCCAGGATTTGGCGGCATCGACCGTCGCGCCGACCGCAGCATGGACCGGGGTCTCGAGCACCGCGATCTGGGCCGCCCCGATGCGCAACAAAGCGCGTGCGCCCTCGGCCTCTGTGGGCAAAGGGCGCTCCAGCAGATCCTCGAGCGCGGAATCGATGGGCCCGAGATATCGCAAGGCCGCGGACGCCATGGCGCGGGCGAAGGCCCGGTCACGCCCCGACAGGCGACCGAAATTGACCGAATCCTCCATCGCGTGGTCGAGCGGGCTGCGATCCTCGAGCGTGATGGTCAGAATTTCCGCTGCCGCGCGGCGGCTCTCCGTCCCCGATCCGAATTGTTCGGCACTTGCAGACCCGGTCGCCGGGCGGCTCGATGGGACAGGGTTGGGCAAAGAGGGCTCGATCCGGTGAGTTCAGGCAAAGGGGATATCGGTTCCTGCCTTTAGCCCGGGATAGGGCCGCAAACAAGCCCGGACCGGCTGCCGGCAAAAGGCGGGGTCCGTCCTGCATCCGGATTCTTTCCTGTTCCCGGCGCGCCCGTTGATCACGCAGTCCCGGCAAAGCGCATCGCGACATTGCAGCGCGTATAGGTGGCACCATAACGGGCCTTGATCTCCTGATCGTGCAGGAATCCCAGTTTTTCATAGAGATGAATGGCGGCGGCCGATCTGGTATTGGTCAGCAGGAACAGGGTGCTCAGGTCATCGATGAAATGGGCGCGCGCAATCGCGGCCACCAGCAATGTCTCCCCGATCTTGCGACCCCGGGCCTCCGCCAGCACGCCCATTTTGGTGAGCTCGTAAGCGCCATTGCCACGGGATTTCAGGGCGCAGGTCCCGACGATTCTCGAAACCGGCCCCGAAACCGGCCCCGCAACCGGCCCCGCACCGGGCCCAGCAGCGGACAGCTCGGCAAGCAGGATCATCCCGCCTTTGTCGAGGATCATACCCCTTGGGTCCCGGAGCATGGCCAGATCCTCGGGCTCAAGGGAATACATCGCCGAAATCCATTCGGCGTTGATATCGTGAAACGCCTGGGCAAATTCATCGCGATATTCCACGATGCCGATTGTTGGTTTGTCGTCCATGAACGCCTCTGTCAGCTTTCGCCAAGTTCCGCTGCGCGCCGGCGCGCAGCGCGAACCGCTTCGGTCATCAGGCCTGCGAGACCCGGCGCGTCCTGCAATCTTGCAATCGCGGCGGCCGTGACCCCATTGGGCGAGGTTACCTCGCGGCGCAAATGTTCGGGGCTGTGGGGGCGCGCGGCCAGCAGTGCCCCGGCCCCGATAATGGTCTGACGGGCGATCGAAGCGGCAATCTCAGGGGAAAGTCCTTCGCCGATGCCCGCGGCGGTCAGAGCCTCGGCCAACAGGAAAACATAGGCCGGCCCGCAGCCGGAAATTGCGGTGAGCGCCTCCAGCGAGGGCTCGTCGGGCAGTTCGACGATCATACCGAGCCCCTGGAAAAACTGTCGGGCGAAGGCATGATCGGAATCGGTCAGGGCATCGGTTCCCCACAGCCCGCTCACCCCCGCGCCGATCAAAGCCGGGATATTGGGCATGGCGCGCAGGACGCGGCGGGTGCCGAGCTTCTCGCTGATCAGCTTTGCCGCAAGTCCGGCCATCACCGAAATCACGAGCGTTTCTGGCCCGATGGCCGGAATGAGGGTGGGGACAGCGCGCGAAAAATCCTGCGGCTTGATCGCCAGCAACAGGATATGGGCAGCAGAGCCCGGCGCGGATGGGTCGAGTGCCCAGCCATGCTCGGCCGCTGCCCCGCGTAATTCGGGGCCGGGGGCCGGGTCATGGACCGTAACGGCGAAGTCGCGGAGCATGTCCCGCGCGCCGAGCAGCATGGCAAGGCCCATACGGCCGCCGCCGATCGCGTGTAACAATTGGTGCGTCACGGGGTCTCGTGCATTCACGCCTGGCCGGCGGTCTCGAAAGCGGCGGCCTCGATCGCCTCACGCGCGGTCTTGCCCGCCCAGAGCACGAAATTAAAGGCAGGGATGAAGCGATCGCAGGCTTCGATTCCGGCCGAGAGGACGGCGACCACCTCGCCGCGTTCCACGCAAGTGCGGTCGAGCAGCGGAAGCGTGTGGCGAAACACCAGCGCGCCTTCCTCCGACCACAGGTCGAAATGGCCGAGCCACATCCGCTCATTGGCCATGGCAACGGCTTCGGCCATCACCAGCCGCCGGTCTTTCGGGCTGCGCAGATCGAAAGTCAGGGTGAACACGACGGCGTCGAATTCCGGCTTGGCCGAAAAACAGCCATGCAAATCGCACCATTGGCCCTTGAGACCGAGATGGATTTCGGTTTCGTCCTCGCGGTCGAAAACCAGATCCTCATCGAGCAAAACCTGCTCGATCACGTCCATGGGATCACTGGAAAGCCCGGATTCCTCGACAAGGATCGCAACCATGGACGCCCTTTCCTGAATGAGCCGACCCGAGGGGCCGGAATGACAAAAGCCTTTGGGGGCGGTTCGCGCTGTCCCTGCCTTCGGACGCTACAGAGCGTCGGACCCGGGATCAAGCATCGAACCTTGTTAATTGGCAAACGAATCCATGTGCGTTTCCCGCAAGGGTTCCACGGAATCTCCTTGCGATATGGTTAAATTTGCCGCGTGGCCACCCGGGCTCACGGCGTACCGATAGTGGCCAGCAATTCCCGAACCGCGACCAGCCCGGCCTCCGCCGCCGCGCCATCGGGGGCCCCGCCCTGAGCGAAATCGGCGCGACCGCCACCGCCCTGACCGCCCATCGCGGCAGCAGCCGCCCGCACCAGCGTCACCGAATCCACTTTTCCGGCCAGATCGCCGGTGATCCCGGCGGCAATTGCGGCCTTGCCGTCATTGACCGCGATGAACAAAGCGATTCCCGAGCCCAGTTCCTGACGCGACATATCCACGAGGCCGCGCAGATCCCTGGGTGCGATGCCAGAAACCACACGCAGCATTGCCCGCACGCCGTTGATGGTTTCTGCGCCTGAATTGCGATCGCCTCCACTGGATCCGGACCCGGTCCCGATCAGGGCGAGCTTCTTCCTCGCGTCCGACAGCTCTGATTCCAGCGACCGCGCACGTTTTTGCAGGGCATCCACCCGCTCGGGCAGTTCGGCGAGCGGCGCGCGCAAGACATCGGCGGCGTCCCGTCCGATCCGCCCCTCGCGCCGCAGATAATCGATGGCGGTGGCACCGGTCAGGGCCTCGATCCGGCGGATGCCGGCGGCGACGCCCGATTCGGAGGTGATAACGAACAGGCCGATATCGCCCGTGCGCGCGACATGGGTGCCGCCGCATAATTCGACCGAGAAGAACCCGCCAAAATCCTGCGGCCCCGTGCCGGCCTTCGCCTTGCCTTTGGATTTGGCCCGCGACGCGGTTTCATGGCCCGGCCCGCTGGCACTGCCCATGGCCAGCACCCGCACATGGTCGCCATATTTCTCGCCGAACATGGCCACCGCACCCGCGGCGATTGCATCATCAATGGGCATTTCCCGGATCTCGCTCGCCGCATTGGCGCGGATCTGGGCATTGACTTCCGATTCGATGGCCGCAAGTTCCGCCGCGCTGACCGCGCTCGAATGGGCGAAATCGAAGCGCAGACGCTCCGCCTCCACCAGCGAACCCTTTTGCGCGACATGCAGCCCCAGAATGCGCCGCAAGGCCCCATTCATCAGATGGGTCGCCGAATGGGCCCCGCGAATCCGGCGGCGACGCTCGCGGTCGATGGCCAGATGCGCCCTGGTGCCGATCGCTGCGATTCCATTTTCCACCGCGCCGAGATGCGCGATCAGCCCGCCCGGACGCTTCTGGACATCGCGCACCGCGAATTCGGCACCATTGGCGAAGCGGATGCGGCCGTGATCGCCCGCCTGGCCACCGGCTTCGGCATAAAAGGGCGTGCGATCAAAGATCAGCGCCGCGGGAATATCTGCCGGAAGCAGGTCGAGCGGCCCATCCGGCCCCATGATCGCGCGCAATTCGCCCTCGGCCTCATCCTCGGCATAGCCAAGGAATTCGGAAGCGGAACCCAGCGTCTCACGCAGGTCGAGCCACACTGATTCGGCCGCATTCTCGCCCGAGCCCGCCCATGAATCGCGCCCGGCCTCTCGCTGGCGGGCCATGGCGGACGCGTAACCTTCATGGTCGAGCCGCAGGCCCTTGCCGCGCAGCACATCTTCGGTCAGGTCCAGCGGAAAGCCGAATGTGTCATGGAGCCGGAACGCAGTCTCGCCCGACAGGGCACCTGAAGCGGGCAGGCGCGCCATCTCGGCCTCGAGCAGCGCCATGCCCCGCCCGAGCGTGCGCTGGAAACGGGCTTCCTCCTCGCGCAGATTGGTGGCGATCACGGCTTCGGCGCGCGCCAGTTCCGGATAGGCCTCGCCCATCTCCGTGATGAGCTGCGGCACGAGCCGCCACATCAATGGCTCCTCCGCCCCCAGCAAATGGGCGTGGCGCATGGCCCGGCGCATGATGCGGCGCAACACATAGCCACGCCCTTCATTCGAGGGCAGAACCCCTTCGGCCAGCAAAAAAGCGCTGGTGCGCAAATGGTCGGCGATCACCCGGAAGGAGGGGGCGGTGTCCGCATCCGGGCGGCGGCCGAGGATTTCCGATTCCGCGGCGATCAGCGCCTGAAAGAGATCGACATCGTAATTATTGTGCACGCCCTGCAACACGGCGGCGATGCGTTCGAGCCCCATGCCGGTATCGATCGAGGGTTTGGGCAATGCGGTCCGCCGTCCGTCCGCATGGCTTTCGAACTGCATGAAGACGAGATTCCAGATTTCGACAAAGCGGTCACCATCGGCATCGGCCGAGCCGGGGGGGCCGCCTGCAACTTCCGGTCCGTGATCAAAAAAGATCTCCGAACAGGGACCGCAGGGCCCCGTGTCGCCCATCATCCAGAAATTGTCATTGGTGGAGATGCGGATGATCCGGTCATCGGAAAAGCCCGCGATTTTGCGCCACAGGCCCGCCGCTTCCTCATCCTCGGAAAAGACGGTGACGAGAAGCCGGTCCCGTGGCAGCGAAAATTCGCGGGTGATGAGCTGCCATGCGTGCTCGATCGCCTCGGCCTTGAAATAATCGCCGAAGGAGAAATTGCCCAGCATCTCGAAAAAAGTGTGGTGACGGGCGGTGTAACCGACATTGTCGAGATCATTATGCTTGCCGCCCGCCCGCACGCATTTCTGGGAACTGGCCGCGCGCAGCGCGAAAGCCTTTTCCTGGCCGGTAAAGATATTCTTGAACGGCACCATTCCGGCATTGACGAAGAGCAGGCTGGGATCGTCATGCGGCAGCAGCGAGCCGGATGGCTTTACGACATGGCCCTCTCTGGCGAAATAATCGAGAAAGGTCGCACGGATATCGCGCAGGCTGCGCGCGCCGCCAGCATTTCCGGTGCCGGTCCTTTTGTTCCCGCTCTTCGAAATCGTCGCGCGCGCCATATCTGCCCAATCGTCGCAAAACCGGCGGGCATTTTGCTCCGTCCGGCGTGTTTGAGCGCGCATTCTAGAGCGCAGATGCACAGAAGTGGAGTCGGGATTGTCGGAGCATTCCGGCCTCGCGCATCAAGAGGTGTGCCGCCGGAGAGGCTTTCGGCACCTGTCAGTCGGCGACCCAGCCGCGTGCGGTCGGGCGGGCTTCGAGTGCGGGCGCGGTGTCCACCGGCCGACGGCGCCTCATCAGACCCAAGGGGCGTGCCAGCCGCGCGAGCAGGGCGACCACCAGCCCGATCACCACCGCCACCAGCATCAGCACCAAAGCCAGCAGCGCGATGCCGATTCCGAGCAGAAAATGGCGGGGGCCGATCCGGCCTTTGCCGGAATTGCGCAGGGCCGAAAAGGCAGCCCCCGGATTTGCGCCCACCCCGAGGCTTCCCGCAAACATCAGCCTTTCGCGGCCGGACCCATGGTCACTGTTCCCGCTGGGGTCGGAATCAGAGCCATCGCTGCCTTTACCGGGAATGGTGCTGGGCGTGATGATTTCAGGGATCTCCGGCGGCTGGTCCTTCATCGGCTGCGCTCCTCTGTCAGGCCCATCGGGAATTCATAGCCTTGTCCCGGCTGTTCGCCAAGCGGAAAAGGGTGGCCGCCAAGCGAAAAAGGGTGGCCGCCCTTCGCGGATCGGGATTGAAAAATGTCTTCACGGATTCCTGGCCGCCGCCTGTTCCTCGGCAAATTTCCGGCCAAGTGCTTCATATCGCGTGATCACGGGGTCAATATTGCCGCCATTCTGCTCGAGCAGCGCCTGGGTCTCGGCGCGGGCCTGAATGGCGAGCCAGATTCCGGCGGCTTCGAGGTCGAGAACTTTCCATTCCGGCCCGCGCCGCACGACCCGCCAGCGCAGATCCACGGTCTCGCCCCCCTTTGGCGTGATGCGCGTGCGCACGACTGCATCCTGGGGCGTTCTCGCAAGGGCATCAAGCACCTGCACTTTCGCCCCGGCAAAGCGCCCGATCTGCGCGCTGAGCGCCGCGGACAGATAGCTCTCGGTGGCTTTCACATAACGCTGAAAATCAGCGGGCGCGATCACGCGCGCCTCGCGGCCAAGCGTGAAGCGCGCAATGGCGGGCGTATCAACAAGTGCCAGCAGAACCGCAGGGTCAGGCTTTTGGCTTCCGGAAAACAATTCGCGGGCCCGTGCCTCCACGAAATTCCGTGCATCCTGTGCGGCCACCGTCGCGGCCTGGGGCCCCGCCTTTTGCGCATGGGCTGATGGAGGGAGGCCCAAAGCCGGTGCCAAAGCGAGGCACAAGGCCAGACCCGCGACAAGATTTATATTTCGTCTTTGCATAGGCGTTTTTCCATCCTGGCGAATTCGCGGCCTTCGACCGCGGATCGCTGCTGATTGGTCCCGGCCCCGATCTGTCATCTGCCCCGGCGGACCAATACAGACCACTTCCCGAATGAACCGGAGATGATTTGCCAATTTGTCATGGCGCTTTCGTCCTGAGGCCTTGATCGCATTCCAAACCGTGTTCGTGGTGATCCGACCGCAGCGGAGCGGAACCACCTCCGAAATGACCCCTGGAATCACATATCGAATTTCACGTCCCATTTGGGCATCGTCCGACCTGTTTTCCAGCCCGACCATGGGAACGCCCTGCATGAATCATGCGCAGGCCGCTCGAATTGCTGAGGAAAAGCCTGTGTCTCACACTTTGTTGAGGTTTTCAGCGCGAGGCGGCGACCGGGGCTCCCGGATTCATTCACCGGGGTTTATTCAACGGAACAAAACAGCGGATCCTGTGTGTCCTGTACTCCGCGGCGACAGCCTTCCGTAACGAAGGGATCAGCGCGCGTCCACAAATCCCGTCCGATCGCCTGAATCTCCGGCAGCGCCTGGCCCTGATGGGCCGGGGGCGGCAAGATCAGCTTTCCGCACGCCGCCACCGGCACCTGGTCCTGCGCGCACATGGAATTGCGCAATGCCACCAGCGCGAATGCGGAATTGTTGAGCGCATTGATCGCCGCGGCCCGCATTTCTCCGATCCGCGCGGCGTCGTTGACCTCAGTGCCATCCGGCGCAGCAGCGACCGGCTCATCGGTCAGCACGAGCGGAGCCGATAATCCCGCCCCGGCAAAGGCCCGTTCGATCAGGATCTCCAGCCGTACCGATTCGAGCATGAAGGCGAAGGTGGAATCATACTCGGTTTCGGTCGGCGCAATATTGGCCGGCGCAACAGCCTCCCGGGCCAAAGGTGCCGAGACACATGCCGCGAGCGCACTGGCCATGGCCAGTGCGCTCGCGAAGAGGGGGAGCCATTGGAGCCCGGTCCGAATCGCTCCCGCCCTTCGGGGTTTCAGTCGCGCAGCGGAC
Organism: Hyphomonadaceae bacterium; assembly: GCA_021731815.1. Lineage (GTDB taxonomy): Bacteria > Pseudomonadota > Alphaproteobacteria > Caulobacterales > Aquidulcibacteraceae > JAKFWO01. The sequence goes on from JAKFWO010000028.1 coordinate 87,450, forward strand.
CCCGCTTCCATGCAATCCACCATAATCGCGTGCCTTTCCCAAGAGAAGATGCCCCGATTTCAGGCCCCGGCCGCGCGTTTCGGCATGGCGTGTCCCCCCGAACCGGGGCGCGCAGCTTTCATTTCCGGACCAGCACACTGCATGTATTCGTCGCGCCGGGGCTTGACGGACGCATCGCGTGGCCTTATTTCTGGGCTGTTAGCAGCCGACAGGCGCGAGTGCTGATGGCATTGCGCCGCGGGTCGCGAGACATCAATTCCTATCTCACTCCAGTTTTTTCACAACCCAGTCAGGGAGCTCCAGGACATGAAATTTCGTCCTTTGCACGATCGCGTGCTCGTCAAGCGCGTCGAGGAAGAAGAAAAGACCAAAGGCGGAATCATCATTCCCGATAACGCCAAGGAAAAGCCCCAGGAAGGCGAAGTGGTCGCTGTGGGCCCCGGCGCGCGCGGCGATGACAACGAGCTGGTTCCGCTCGACGTGAAGGCCGGTGACCGCATCCTGTTCGGCAAATGGTCGGGCACGGAAGTGAAGATCGACGGCAAGGATCTGCTCATCATGAAAGAGAGCGACATCCTCGGCATCATCACCGCGAAATAATCGCCGCTTTCCCCAAATTTTTCAGACAGGAAGAACACAATGGCTGCGAAAATCGTTCTGCTCGGCGCCGATGCGCGCGAGCGTATGCTCAAGGGCGTGGATATCCTCGCCGACGCCGTAAAGGTCACACTCGGTCCCAAGGGCCGCAATGTGGTGATTGAAAAGAGCTTCGGCGCCCCGCGCACCACCAAGGACGGCGTGACGGTCGCCAAGGAAATCGAACTCGAGGACCGGTACCAGAACATGGGCGCGCAGATGCTGCGCGAAGTGGCCTCGAAGGCCGCCGATGTCGCCGGCGACGGCACGACGACCGCAACGGTTCTGGCCCAGGCCATTGTCCGCGAAGGTCTCAAGCGCGTTTCCGCCGGGATGAACCCGATGGATCTGAAGCGCGGCATCGACAAGGCCACTGCCGATGTGGTCGAGCATATCAAGAAATCGTCGAAAAAAGTCTCCAACAATGCCGAAATCGCCCAGGTCGGGACGATCTCTGCCAATGGTGACAGGGAAATCGGCGACATGATCGCGAGAGCGATGGAGAAGGTCGGCAATGAGGGTGTGATCACCGTCGAGGAAGCCAAGTCGCTCGAGACCGAACTGGAAGTGGTCGAAGGCATGCAATTCGACCGTGGCTATCTGTCGCCTTATTTCGTCACCGATGCCGACAAGATGCAGGTCGCGCTTGAGGACCCCTATATCCTCATCCACGAAAAGAAGCTGTCTTCGCTCCAGGCGATGCTGCCGATCCTCGAAGCGATCGTGCAAACCGGCAAGCCGCTGGTGATCATCGCCGAAGACGTCGAAGGCGAAGCACTGGCGACCCTCGTCGTCAACAAATTGCGCGGCGGCCTGCGGGTCGCGGCGGTCAAGGCCCCGGGCTTTGGCGATCGTCGCAAGGCGATGCTCGAGGACATCGCGATCGTGACGGATGGCCAGATGATCGCCGAAGATCTCGGCATCAAGCTGGAAAATGTCGGCCTCAACATGCTGGGCCGCGCCAAGAAAGTGGTCATCACCAAGGAAGACACCACGATCGTCGATGGTGCGGGCAAGAAAAAGGATATCGAGGCCCGTATTTCGCAGATCAAGGCGCAGATCGAGGACACCAGCTCTGATTATGACCGCGAAAAGCTCCAGGAACGTCTGGCCAAGCTGGCCGGCGGCGTGGCGGTGATCCGCGTCGGCGGTGCGACCGAAATCGAAGTGAAGGAAAAGAAGGACCGCGTTGACGATGCCCTGAACGCCACCCGTGCGGCGGTCGAGGAAGGCATCGTGGCGGGCGGCGGTGTGTCACTGCTGCGCGCCGGGCTCGCCATCAAGACCAAGGGCGATAACGAGGACCAGACGGCCGGCATCGAAATCGTCCGCAAGGCGTTGCAATCCCCGATCCGCCAGATCGCCGAGAATGCCGGCGTGGACGGTTCGGTGGTGGTCGGCAAATTGCTCGAGACCAAGGACGCGAAGCTCGGATTCAACGCCCAGACCGAAACCTATGTCGACATGATCGAAGCCGGCATTATCGACCCGGTCAAGGTCGTGCGCTCGGCGCTGCAAAATGCGGCCTCGGTCGCCTCGCTCATTCTCACGACGGAAGCCGCGATCGCGGAAGCGCCGAAGCGGGACAAGGGCGGCGCACCGGGCGGCATGCATGGCGGCGGCGGCATGGGCGATATGGATTTCTGATCGCCTGCTTTCACTGGTCCGTCCGCCAGGGCGGACGAAAATACGGAAAAGGCGCGGGGCCCCCCCCCGCGCCTTTTCTTTGGCATGAGAGAGAAGCTGCGAGGTCGCCGGTTCTCCGGAATGGCATGACATGCTTGCGGGCTGTGCCAACCTCCACTAGACCTCGCGAATGGGAAGATCCGAGCGGTGGAAAAGTGATCCATGAATGATCTTGATCGCGGCGGGACGGGGACAGCGCCGCCGGAAGAGGGCCGGCAGCAAATGGGCCCCGCATGGACGGGATGTGCTGCGCCCGCAAATGGCTGGCGCACGCGTTCGGCGCTCCTGCTTGCGGCAGTTTCCGCCTGCTCGATCGGCATGGGCGTGTCGGCCGAACCGGTGGCGCGGATCGAGGATTCCGAAACCATTGCCGAGGCCTTTTCGGACGCACCCGTCCGTCCGGGATCGGTAACCGGTCCGGGGCCCGCCTCGGGCACGCCGAATGAATTGACCGCCCCCGATTCTCCGTCTGACGACCCGCCTTTGACTCTCATCCCGGCCATTTCGGTTTCGGTTGCCCGGCAGGATTTGTTTTCGCCGCGCGTTCCGGTATTTCCACTTTTGGCGGCAAAGGCGGAGGGGGCAGCACTGTCCCATTCTGCACTGTCTGTGGTCGCCGAAGCGGCACCGCCGGATTCCGGTCCGGGTCAGAGCGCTGGCCTGACCACGCAAGTTCCGGAAGCAGGGCCGCCACCGCTCGCGCCAGTGGATCTCAACGAGGTCGCCCTGCTCGAAGCCGATGAGATCGACGACCTTCCCGGCCCGCCGCGCCAGATCGTGGCCCGTGGAACGGTGATCGCCCGTTACCAGACCCGCACTTTGCGCGCAGACCTCGTCATCTATGACACGGATGCCCGGAAAGTTTACGCCAAGGGTCGGGTGGAATTGCATAATGCCGACGGCTCGATCCAGTTTGCCGACGAGATCGAGGTTGATGACCGGCTGGAAAAAGGCGTCGCCGCGGGCTTTTCGGCAAAGCTCGCCGATAACACCTCCGTGGTGGCGGCCTTTGCCCAGCGCGACGCCAGCGAATTCAACCGCCTTGAAAATGCCCGATATACGGCGTGCAAGCTGTGCGAGGGCAGTGCGCCGACCTGGGCGTTGCGTGCGCGCCGGGCGACGCAAAAGATCGATGATTCGATCATCGCCTATCGTGACGCGGTCTTCGAGGTCAAGGGCGTCCCGGTCTTTTATCTGCCTTATTTCTTCCACCCGGACCCTACTGCCAAACGTAAATCAGGCTTTCTCTTTCCCGAGATCGGACTGTCGACAGCACGCGGGTTTACCTTTGGCCTGCCTTATTTCTGGGCTGCGACACCATCGACGGATGTCGTCATCGCGCCGCGGATTTTCAGCAAGATCAATCCCGCCTTGCAGGCCAATATCGTGCGGCGGTTTTATTCAGGCGCAGTGAATATCGATGGCAGCCTGACCTATGAGCGGGAATTTGACAATTTTGGGACCCGGTTCGGCACGAGGGAATTGCGGGGGCATATTTTTTCCAATGGCCGCTTCCGGATTTCGGATGACTGGAGCTGGGGTTTTGCGGCCGAACGCACGACCGATGATTTGTTTCTCGACCGCTATGCGATCGCCGCCCGGGGCGAAGAGCAACGGGGTTTGTATTATTCCGAAAGCCGGCGTCTGGGCTCTCAGGTCTTTTTCACCCGCCAGAGCGAAAATTCCTATTTCGAGACTTCGGCCAATTTCTCCCAGAATCTGCGCGGCACCGGGCTCAATCAATCGACCCCGATCATTGCGCCGCTGTTTTCCGCCTCCTTCCGGCTGCGCGATCCGGTGTTGGACGGGCGTATCGGGATCAATCTCTCTGGCGTCGCCCTTGAGCGTCGCGAGGGCACCGATATCGGGCGGGTGTCGCTGACCACGGATTGGACAACAAGTGTAGTTGTGCCGGGTGGGCTGGTGATTGAACCCTATGCTTTTGGTCGAGGTGATTTTTATCGTATACGTGATTTCGGTGCCCAGCCGGATGAGAATTTTGGCCGCGGCCTGTGGCTTGGCGGGGTGGAGGCGCGATATCCCTTCATCCGCACCGGCGAGAAACTCGACATTCTGGTCGAACCCGTCCTGATCGGAGGCTGGGGCACGCGCAATGGCAATGATGCGCGGATCCCGGTGGAAGACGGTGTGTCCTTCGAACTCGACGAGGCCAGCCTGCTTCGGCCCAATGCCGCGCCCAATTTCGACCTGTTCGAGGGGGGAGGCCGGGCCACGGCGGCGTTGCGGGCGACCCTGATCGGCCGCGGGGGATTCCGTTTCACGACCATTGTCGGCCGGCGCTGGCGCACGGAGACCGATCCCGCTTTCGACGCGTTTTCGGATCTCGATGAGACTTCCACCGATTATCTTGGCGGTGGCCAGATACAATTTGGTTCCCGCTTCACGGCTTTCGCGCGCGCGCGGCTGGATCGCCAAAGCCTCGGCCTGCGGCGGCTCGACGCGGGCGGAACTGCCCGGATCTGGCGCCTGTCACTTGATGGCCGCTATCTCGATATCAACCGCAACCCGCAAAATCTTGTCCCGTCCGCGCGGTCACGCGAGGTCCAGGGTGCCGGCAGGTTTCGGCTGACGGATAATCTCGAGATTGGATATTCGCGGCGGCGCGATCTCGTGAACCGGTTTGATGTCAGTCAGACGGCGAGCTTCGCGTTTTTCGACGGATGCACACGGTTCGAGTTCTTTTTTACCGAAACAGAAACGGCGGACCGCACTTTTGGCGGCACGCGCAGCTTCGGCTTCCGCCTTTCTCTCGCCACATTGGGGGACTTCAACAGCGGGAACTGACAGCGTGAGTGCTCAAATCTGTATTTGACACTCAAAATCTGTTATTCGGGTTGACCGTGGGCCTGATTGAGGGACCCGACGGTTGGTTACGGAATATTTATGGAACCTTGCCAGATGATCAGAAGCAAAACCCAAAAGCGTAATGAGAGCGCCCGTGTGGCGCGTCTGGCAGCCATTTTTTTGGGCCTGATCGCACTCGCGGGGGCAATTTTCCCGTCGGCCTTTGCCCAAACCGGTGCCCAAACCGGTGCCCCGACTGGTGACGGCACAGAAGCGCCGCTTCCCGGCCTCACCTCGGCGCGCGCAGCCAATGATGGCCCCGCCCGGGTCCGACTGGAGGGCCCGGTGGTCATCGTCAATGATCAGGCCATTTCCCGCCACGATGTGCGGCTCCGCGCCCGGCTGGCCATGGCGTCCTCGGGTATCGAACCCTCGGCGGAAGCCTTTGGTGCCATTTCGTCACAGGTGCTCGAAGGCCTGATCGACGAAAAGCTTCAGATGGCGGAAGCCGGCCGGCGCGAGGTGGAGGTAACGGAAAAGGATGTCGATGAGGCCTTGGCCGATATCGCCCGCAACAATAACCAGACGCCGGAGGTCCTGACCTCGGAATTGCGGCGCCTCGGCGTCAATCCCCGCACCTTGCGCGATCAATTGCGGTCCGATTACGCGTGGCAGAGCCTCGTCCAGGGTCGCTATGGGGCGCGGATCCGGGTGGGCGAATCCGAGATGGATGCAATGATGGAGCAATTGAAGGAATCTGCATCATCGACCCAATATCTCGTCTCTGAAATCCTCGTGGCCTTTAATGGCCCGGATGATGTTGACAGGGCGAGCAATTTTGCCCAGCGTCTGATCGATGACATGCGCAATGGCGCACCATTGGACGTGACAGCCCGTCAGTTCTCCGCCGCGCCGACGGCCGCCGCGGGCGGGGATCTGGGATGGGTCGGCGAAAATGATCTGCGGCCCGAGATCGTGGCTTTTCTCAATCAGATGCAGCCGGGCGATGTTTCCGCGCCGATCGTGACGCCCGCGGGTGTCTATGTGATGGTGTTGCGCAATCGCCGCGAGGGTCAGAGCGAGCGCAAGGTGGTCAACCTGAAACAGGTCATCGCATCGATTTCCCCTGAACTCAGCGAAGAGCAAAAGGCCGATCTGCTGGTTCGGATGAATATTGCGCGCGACCGGATCAAGACCTGCGACGATTTCAACAAATCCGTGGATGGTCTCGCCGATCTCGTGGTCGTCGATCTTGGCGAAAATGGCGAGGAAGACCTCAAAACGGAATTCCGCGCCGCGATTGCCGGGCTTGAGGCCAATCAGCTCTCTCAACCCTTTCTCACCGAAGGGGCGGTGCATGTTGTCGGCGTGTGCAGCGTGAAAGTGGATCAGACCATCAAACTGCCCGAGCGCACGGAAGTCGAAAACCGGCTGTTTAACCAGCAATTGCAGGCTTTGGCGGCATCCTATCTGCGCGATCTCCGCCGTTCGGCCGCGATCATCCGCAAGTGAGCATGGCGGCCGGGCCGGCGCGAGCACCCGATCTTCCTCTGTCGCGATCACCCGATTCCCCGCTGGCGCTCAGTGTCGGTGATCCGGCGGGCATCGGGCTTGAACTCGCGCTGAATATCTGGGCCCGCCGCAGCGAATGGCACCCACCGCCCTTCCTGATGCTCGCGCCGCCAGACTGGGTCGCGCAAGCGGCGCGGCGGCTGGGCCTCGATATCCCCGTTGTCGAGACCACAGCTGAAGATGCGGCGGAGGTTTTTGCGACCCACCTGCCGGTGCTTCCGCTTCCTGCGCCGGAGGGCGATCCGGTTCCGGGCATCCCCAACCCGGCCCATGCCGCGACGATCATCGCCTCCATTGCCAAGGGGGTCGGCCTCGTGGCGAAGGGCGTGGTCCGCGCGCTGGTCACCAATCCCATCGCCAAGAAGCCATTGTATGAGGCCGGGTTTCGCCATCCTGGCCACACGGAATTTCTAGCCGAATGTGCCCGCGCGCAGGCCTGCTGGCGGGAAGTGCCCTGTCGGCCGGTCATGATGCTGACGGGGGGCGATCTGCGCGTGGCGCTCGCCACCATCCATGTAGCCTTGGCAGATATCGTGCCGCGTCTGCGCGCCCCGGCCGATCCGGTGGCCGATTACGCCATGATTGCGCGGATCGTGCTTGATGCACTGCGCCGCGATTTCGGCATCGCCCGCCCACGCCTGGTACTGGCGGGGGTCAATCCCCATGCCGGCGAGGGCGGAGCCATCGGGCGCGAGGAAGTGGATATCCTCAACCCGGCCGCCGAAATCCTGCGCGCCGAGGGCCACGAAGTCACGGACGCCCGCAGTGCCGACACATTGTTTCACGCCGAGGCCCGCGCCGGCTATGACGGTGTGCTGGCCGTATATCACGATCAGGGGTTGATCCCGGTCAAGATGCTGGATTTCCGCGGCGGAGTGAATGTCACGCTCGGCCTGCCCTTTGTGCGGACATCGCCCGACCACGGAACCGGCTTCGACATCGCGGGCAAGGGAATCGCCTTTGCCGATTCGCTGCGTGCGGCGCTGCATCTGGCCGATGCCAATGCCCGACGCCGGGCGATGATCCATGGCTGAGATCCCTGATTTTACTGCGCGCGAGGTGCTCGAAGACCTTTCCGCCACGCGCAATGCGGGGGCCGGTGCCCGCAAGAGCCTTGGCCAGCATTTCCTGCTCGATCCGGGGATCACGGCACGCATCGCGGCGCTGGCCGGAACCATTGCCGGAAGGCCGGTGCTCGAAATCGGGCCGGGTCCGGGTGGGCTGACGGCGGCATTGCTGGCGGCCGGGGCCGACCCGCTGATCGCCATCGAACGTGACCCACGCTTTGCCGGAGCCCTGCGCGCGCGTGGGCACGAACGGCTAAAGGTGGTGGAGGGCGACGCGCTGACCGCCGACGAGCCGGCGCTTCTGGCGCTTCACGCGCCCGGGGCGGAGAATGTCGCGATCATTGCCAATCTGCCCTATAATATCGCGACCCCCCTGCTTGTAAAATGGCTGAAGGCCGCTCCATGGCGGGGCCCCATGATTTTGATGTTCCAGAAGGAAGTGGCTGATCGCATATGCGCACCGCCCAATTCGCGGGCTTATGGACGGCTCTCGGTGCTGGCGCAAAGCCTGTCACTTCCGCGCATGGCGATGAAACTGGGGCCGGGCGCATTCTCGCCGCCGCCCAAAGTGGCCTCCGCAGTCGTGAGCTTCGCGCCATTGGCATCCGGCGCGGATGCGCCCAATGTGGAAATGCTTGAAAAGGTCACGGAAGCGGCCTTTGGCCAGCGCCGGAAAATGTTGCGCGGTGCGCTTCAGGGATTTGCGCGGCACAGGGGCATCGACGCGCAGGCCTGGCTCGGTGCGGCCGGAATCGATCCCGAAAAACGCGCCGAGGCGCTGGCCATCGCCGATTTCCACCGCCTGACCCTTGCCTTGGTCGCGCTGGGCGGTGAGAATCAATGAATTCGCAATCGGTGGTTCCGGCCAGACACAAGATCTTTTTCGCCGCTGTCGTTCTGATCCTCGCCGGCTTGGCCGTTTTGGGAGCATCACCGATGTTGCGCCTTCTCCATAATCGCGCTTTGTTCCCGGGGGCGGGCGCGCGTTTTCTGCTCGGCCCGGTGCCCGAGGGCGCGCAATCCATCTGGCTCGACCGGGGGAATGCCCGGGTCGAGGCCTTCTGGTTTCCACCGCCCGATTCCGGGGCGGGGCAGCGCCGCCCGGCTTTCCTGATCCTCCACGGCAATTACATGCCGATCGACCATTTCGTCGAAGTGGCCCGGATCTATCAGGGGCTCGGCATGGGTGCGCTGCTCATGGAATATCGCGGCTATGGTCGCTCGACCGGGGCACCGAATCCCGAGGCCCTGCAATCGGATGCGCTGGCCTTTTACGATTGGCTGGCCGCCCGGCCCGGGATCGATCCCGGGAAAATCGGCCTGCATGGCTATTCGATCGGCGGCGCAATTGCCGGGACCACCCTCAATCAGCGGCCGGTCTCCCGGCTGGTTCTGGCCTCCACGTTCACATGTCTTAAGGATATTGCCCGGGAAAAGGGCGCGCCGGGTTTTCTGGTGCGCGATATTTTCCGCACATCAGACGAAGTCCGGCGCTTTGCCGGGCCGGTGCTGGTGCTGCATGGGGCGCGCGACCGGCTCATCCCCGCGCATCACGGACAGGCGCTGATGGAAGCGGCGCAGAACGGAACCATTGTATCGTTCCCGGACGCGGATCATTCCAGCGTGCCGATCGCCGGGCAGCAGGCGGCTATCGCAGAATTTCTTTCCGCTGATGCGAGACCCGTGGCACCGCAGCGTTGAGCGTCAGCTCCGGTTCATCAGCTCCGGTTCATCCGGGATCTGCGATGAAAGCGGGGAAGGGACAGAGCCTGCGTGAGATTGCCCACCGAGAACCCCCTTGGGCGCGATGGCCAGGGAATTACTGGCCTGATTTTGGGCGGCGGCAAAGAATGGGCAGTGATTGGCGCAGCGATTCAGGATAGGATGCCTTTTCGCGGCGGCGGGGCGATGCTGATTTCGCTGTAGCCGGAAGCGTGTAGATGCAAGGAACCACCATGGCGCGCCTGTTTGAACCCTCTTTTGCCGGCTGGCGGGCCGGGCTGCTCGCTTTGGGGGTGTTGAGCGCCGTGATGGTGTGCGTCCCCGGTCTGCGCGCACCCGCCGAGGCCGCGCCGCGCACGCCGCGGCTGAAGCCGGTGGCCGTGACCATTCTGCCGGGCCTGACCGAGGCCGATTCCCGCCGGCTGGCCCGCGGCTTTGCCGCTGGTAGCGATGGGCGATGGGAAGAAGCGCGCGGGCTGGCGCAGGAAATCCGCGATCCGCTGGCGCGCAAATTGCTCGAATGGCGAATCCTTGCGGCCGATAATTCGGCCCCTTCCTTTTTCGAATTGCAGCGGGGAATCCCGCTCTTTCAGGACTGGCCGGACGCGCTGTCGATCCGCACACGGGCCGAACAGGCCGCACCCTTTGCGCTGAGCGGAGCGGAGGCCGAGCGCTTCCTGCTGGCTTCGGGTCCCCGCACCTCTCTTGGGCGTGCGGCGCTGGCGCTGGCCCGTGACCGCCAGGGCAAACATTCCGAAGCGCTCGACAGCGCGCGCGCCATGTGGCGCGAGGAACGGCTCGACAGCCTGACGGAATCCCGGTTTCTGGCGAGCTTCGGGGCGGCTCTCACTGCCGAGGATCATGCCAGTCGGGTTGAGCTCATGCTGTGGCTGGGCAATGTCCCGGCTGCAAGACGGCTCCTGCCGCGGCTCGAGAGCTCCGATCGCATCTTCCACGAGGCGTGGATCGACCTGAAAACCGGCGCGCGGGGGGCCGAGGATCGACTCTCCGTCCTGTCGGCCAGCGCGCGGGCGCGGCCGGGAATATTGTTCGAGCGCGCCCGCAAGGCACGCCGCGCCGAGGACATTGTTGAGGCCCTGCGCCTGATGCGCGAGATTTCGGCTGACGATGTACCAACCGCCGCCCGCAGCGAAATCTGGGAGGAGCGTCGGCTGCTGATCGGCGCGGCCTTGCGCGATGGCTATGGCCGCGAGGCCTATCCCATTGCGGCAGCGCATGGTTTGAGTGCCGGCGAGGAATTCGCCGATGCCGAATGGATGTCGGGCTGGCTGGCCCTGCGCAAGCTCAATGAGCCCGCGCGCGCCGGTCAGCATTTCGCGACGCTGGAAGCGAAAGTGGGCACGGCTGTCAGTCTCGCACGGGCGCGATATTGGCGCGCGATCGCTTCAAAGGCGGCCGGCGATCCAGAAAATGCTGCCCTTCAATTCGCTGCGGCCGCCAATTTCCCCACCACCTTTTACGGCCAGATGGCGATCGTGCGCGGGGGATTGTCACGGGATCTGCAAATCCCGGGGATGCCTGCGCCCAATTCCGAAGACAAAGCGGCGTTCGATGCCATCGAAGGCGTGCGCGCCATCCGCATTCTGAAAGCGCTGGGCGAAACAGGGGAGATGCGAAACTTTTTCCTCACACTCGATGACCAGATGCCCAATGTCCAGGCCCATGCCTTGCTGTCCGACCTCGCCCGGGAAATGGAATCACCCGCGCTGGGCGTGCGGACCGCGAAATCCGGCCTGTCGCGCGGCCTGATCGCGGAAGAGGCGGCTTTTCCATTGCCCGTCCTGCCGCGTGCGGCGCGTGACTCGCGATTGATCGAACCCGCGATGGTGCTGGCCATTACCCGGCAGGAGACGGAGTTCGATCCCGGCGCGGTGAGCAGCGCCGGCGCGCGCGGGCTGATGCAGCTTCTGCCGTCGACCGCGGCGGCGGTAGCGCGCAAATTGGGCCTGACCTTCAAGACTGCCTGGCTGACCGAGGATCCGGACTATAATTTTACGTTGGGTGCCGCCCATCTCGATGATCTGGTCGGGGAATTCAACGGGTCCTATATCCTCGCCATCGCGGCCTATAATGCGGGGGCCTCGCGCTCGCGGCAATGGGTGAGCGTGTATGGCGATCCGCGCGGCGGGAATGTCGATCCCGTGGACTGGATCGAGTCGATTCCGTTTTCGGAGACCCGGAACTATGTCCAGCGGGTGATCGAGAATATACAGGTCTATCGCAGCCGGCTGGCGGGGGGGCCAACCCCCCTGACCATCGAGAAGGATCTCAGGCGCGGCCTGCCGGGCTGATCGCGATCACGCCGCCCGCACGGTGGCGAGGAACTGGCCGACTTCCTCGCGCAGGCGCTCGGCCTGGCGTCCGAGTTCGCGGGCGGCACTCAGGCTGTCCTGGGCCCCACCGCCGGTTTCGCGGGCACCCTTGCGCACGACTTCGGTCGTCTGGCCCAATTCGCCGGCATTGACCGCCATTTTCGCCATGGAATTGGCGATCTCGTTGACCGCGCCCGATTGCTCGGCAATCGAATAGGCGATCGAATTGGCGATGCGGTCCACATCCTGGATGGTGGAAGAAATCCCGTCGATCGCCTCCACGGTGCCGGTCGTCGCGGACTGGATCGAGTCGATCTGGCGGACGATGTCGTCAACGGCTGATGCCGTTTGATCGGCGAGATTCTTGACTTCCGCAGCGACTACCGCAAAGCCCCGGCCCGCTTCACCGGCCCGCGCGGCCTCGATCGTGGCGTTGAGGGCGAGAAGATTGGTCTGGGCGGCGATCTTGCTGATCATTTCGACCACTTCGCCGATCCGGCTCGCGGAATCCGCCAAAGTGGCGACGGTTGCCGAGGTTTGCGATGCCCGTGCCACGGCGCTCTGGGCGATACGGGTGGCGTCGCTGACCTGGGACGCGATCTGGTTGGCGGAAGCCGACATTTGTTCGGTGGCACTCGCCACCAATTGCACATTTTGCGAGGTGGTTTCGGCCGCGCCCGACATCACTTCGGATTCGCGGACGGCATCTTCGGCGGTGCGGGCGAGCGAGGCGGAAGTCGCCTCGAGTTCGGTCGAGGCAGAAGCCACCGTATTCACGGTTTCGAGCACGGTGCGCTCGAATTCGGCGGCGATCGCCAGCATGGCGTCGCGGCGGTCCTTCTGGGCCCGCAATTCCTGGGCGCGGGCTTCTTCCTGCAGGCGCGCGCGCTCTTGCAGGCTGCCCTTGAACACTTCTACCGCCTCGGCAATCTGTCCGGTTTCGTTGCGGTCTGTCTGATGGGGAATTTCGATCGTCAATTCGCCATTCATCAGACTGCGCATGGAGCGCACCAGATCGCCGATGCGGCCCGAAATACCCCGCGCAATGATCACGGCAAGGATCATCGCCACCAGCAGCACCGCGCCGCCGATTGCGAGGCTGACGATGAGCGAGCGAAGTGCCGCTTCCTCCCGCTCCCGCAGGACGCGGAGCATTTCCGAATAGGACGCGCGCCACGCCGTATCGGCCGCGAGCACCAGATCATTGGCAGCCTTCTGCAAATCGCCGGGATCGCCGATCGAATCCCCGGCGAGCGAGGCATCGGCCGCACTGAAGGCAGCGTCGTCGAGATTGAGGAAGGAATCGTCGAGCATCGACATCGGGGCCTTCATCGCCTCTTCGGCTGTCTTGTCGGTGGCGTTGATATTGGCCAGCGCATCCGACAACGCAAAGGAGGTATTGGTGAGCGAGGCATAGGCCGAAGTGAGCGCCAGGCGATCCTCGAGGCTGAGACCCGAGCCGGTCCCCGCATAGGCCACCATGGATTCGGCATTGCGCACGAGGCCCGGGATCTGCTTCGTCACGATATCGAGGAGATAATAGGCATTGAGTTCGGAATCGAGGACGAGACCAGCGCGCGAGGCGACGATGGCGATGAGATCGGCCCCCGCCTTGGCGCGATCACTCTTGCTCTCGGCAGCGATAAATGCGTCGGCGACTTCCTTGACACCGAATTTCTCGTCGCTGCGGGCCCGCTGAACATTATAGGCCTCGAGTGCCGCGGCTTCCGGCTGGCCATTCTTGAGCGCCGAGACATAGACCGGCCAGATCGATTCCAGATAGGCGACGCCCACCATCTCGTCCTTGGCATAGCCAATAGCGACGACATGCCCGCGCAATAATTGCGCCATGGGCACGATACTCGCGAGCGTCATCAATGCGCAGACGACAAGCAAACGCTGCAACAGGGACAGGCGGCCGTGAAAGAAGTTGAGCATGGGAGGTTCCTTTTGACTGCCCCCAATATGACCGAACAGGGTTAATGAAAGACCACCGGGATGCAAAAAAACGGGGAAAAATCAGTCAATACTTTGGTAACGGGGGGGGTGTCTCTCCATACGGAAATGCCGTCGGTGACACAATGTTCACCGACGGCTTCCGGTCTTTTCTCGCGCCGCCAGGGAAATCGGCCCCCTGGCATCGGCTTCAATTCTTCACTTCAATCGTCGGTTGATGGCTTAATGAAAGGCGTAGCTAAGGCCGACCCGGAAATAGCGGTCCTTGGTTGTGTTGCGGCCCTCGAATTTCTGCCCATAGGCACCCGACAGCGAGAAACCCTTGGCCACCCGGATCTCCATGCCACCATGCCATGTCGCGTGATCTTCTTCGACGCGCGGAAAATCGGCGGGGGTAAAGCCAGGCGAACCCAGGACCTTGCCCCCCAGGGAATTGGTATAGGCGAGCCCGAACCAGGCGGTTGCGCGATTGAGGAAGGAATAGGAGACTTCGCCCGAGGTGAAAATCTGCTCTGGCACACGGTCGAAGCGCAGGCGGCCGCCAACTTCACCCGTGAGCGTGATGCCGTTCAGGAAATTCCGACCGACCGAAACCCCCAGCGAGGCACCTGACGCACCCGCGCCCAGGGAATTGACATTGGATGCCTCATAGCTGCCGGCGATGATGCCCTTGACCCCGACGGAAGCCGTGACCGGCGAACCCTCGGTCTCGTCCAGCACGCGGTAACGGAAACCGATCACGCTGTCCTGAAACCCTTCGCGGGTGCCATCCGGATCGACCGCATTGCGGGCGAAGGTCACCTCGGAATAGCCGATCTGGCCCTCGATCGCCAGCTTGTCGGTGATCCCGTAGCTCGCCGACAAAGCCAGCGTGTCGAGCTCATAAGGAAACCGGACCCGTGCAAGGTTGGACCCTTTCCAGAGCTCGGTGGCATATTGGTTGATGTAATTGAACGAGACCGATCCCGAATGGCGGGCCGGGGTATAGGCACCGAACTCGCCGGCCAGAGCCTGGGGCGCGGAAACGAAGCCGAGCGTCATCAGTGCCGCCGCCAGCGCGGTGGCCTTGTTGAACAGATTTTTCATGGTGTTTTCCCTTGAGATTCTTCGAAGGAGATGATCAGGCCAGCTTGAAGCGGCGGTTCATGAATTCCTTGACGGCCTTGCGTTCGCCGTCATCAAGGCCGAACTCGCCGGCATCGATACGCGCCAGCGCCGATTTGGCGGCCTCGGGGGTTTCGACCCCGGAAGCGAGCGGGCAATCGGCGCAGGTTACCTTGCGCGCGAACACCGCCTTGCCGCGGGCATAGGCATCGGCACCGCCGGCACCCGAAACGGTGCCCGAGGCGAAGGCCGGGCTTGCGGCGACCAGCGTGCCGGCGATAAGGCCTGTCAGCATGAGAAATTTGGAGCGAAGTGTCACTTTGGGTTCTCCAGGATTGGCGGCGAATGCTTCGACCGCGTTTACCCTTTCCTTTTACCGCAACGGCGTTAACAATCAGTGATTGCGTTTGATCTGGGATGATCGGAATGCCCCGATTGTCGGTAAATATTCGGTTTATTATTTGCGACAACTTCAATTTTGATATGAGAACACGGATTTTGATGCCAATATTTGGCGTTAACGCCTTCAGCGCTCGCCGAGAATCTCAGAAGTGGGCGAAGAGTCTGCAACTCACGCGTGCTATTTGATGCGCGCGGCCGCGCTTGGCATTTCCTCCGGGCAGGACTAGGAGCGATTCTCCGGGATCGGGTGCCGTCACCGCTCGCTCCCCGTACAGGGAGATTTCGCCATGGCGACACATCCGTTGCCGGAGGATTCTGGATCGCCTATGCCGGGCGAGACCGCATCAGGCCCATCTTCGTCGCGTCACATTTTTGCGCTGACGATCGGGCAGTTTTTCGCACTCTTTATAATAGCGGCAATTTTGGGTGGGCTGACTGTATTGGGTGCGGGGGAGTGGACTGTGCGCCCGGATCACATCGCGGGATATGCCGAGCGCTTCGTGCTTCCGGGCTTTCAGATATTTGCGGCGGGGCTGGCGAAGGCGAGCGGGCTGGCCATCATCGGGGCATTGCCCCTGCTGCCGATTTGGGCGGGAACCCGGTTGTTGGGCGCATATTTCCGTCACCGCCATGCGAAAAGAAGTGCGTCCACCCCTGATGCTTAAAATGTCTGGCAATCCTGCAAGGTAAACGGAGGATAATTTCGCTAGACATGCGATCAGAGCGGGGACTTTGCCGCGCGACCGAATCACGGATTCACACTCATGTCTGAACACATATGAGCCGCCTCCTTGATCCCGCCTCGCGTACCCTGCATGCGCGCTATCGGCAGATCCGTATCCTCGTGGTCGAGGATAATGCTTTCATGCGCAGCCTGTTTTCCGATGTCATGCGCGCGATCGGCTTTTCGAATGTCCAGATGGCACCCGATGGCTGGGACGCGCTTGACTTGATCCCGCGCTTTAATCCCGATCTCATCCTCACCGATTACCGCATGGAGCGGATGGACGGGCTCGAACTGACGCGCCTTGTGCGCCGCGCGCCTGATGTGCCAAACAATCAGGTACCGATTGTGCTGGTCACCGGCTCGACCGGCAAGGAGACCATCCGCCTTGCACGCGATGCCGGCGTGACCGAAATCCTCGCCAAGCCAGTATCGCCGCAAAGCATCATCGCGCGCGTCGGCGAAGCGCTGCTCAATCCGCGGGAATTCATCATTGGTTCCGGCTATACCGGCCCCTGCCGCCGGCGCATCACGGAGCGGGAATTCGTGGGCGCACGACGGCGCAAATCCGATGGAAGTTTTGAAGCCAGCAATGCCGGCAAACAGATTGCCTCCCGCATTCGCAAATTGTGGTCCGGCAATGAAGAATCCGGATTTGCCCGCGCCGAGGTCGACATGATCCTCGTACAATTGGGTGAACTCGCTTTGCGCAACAGCGATCTGATCCTGCTCAAGGCGCAGAAGGGGATGGTCGAAGCCTTGCAGATCGGCGATCCCGAGGCCGTGGATGCGGTAATGGAAATAGGCTTGCAGGCGATCTTGCAATTGCTGCATCTGGGGCGTGACCGGGATTCCGACCGGCGGCTGGTGGCTGACAATATCATCGCCATGTGCCGCCATGTGCGCCGCGCGGCGTAGTGCTCCCCATACAGGCACGCCAAAACTCTGCGGGAAGCTGATCCCCTCGGCATCTGAACGGGGTCTTTGAGCCCGATCCCCTATTTGGCCGGGGCGGTTTTTGACCCTCTGTTGCTGGAATTGCGCCGCCTGGACGCCCCGGGCTGGGACGCCCCGGGTTGGGAAGTCCTGGCCGGGGGATTGCCCGCAGCAATTGCCCTTGTCTCCACAAGACCCAACCGTTCCATCAGCCGCAGGCGCACCGCCGGCGACACGAAGGGCGACACGTCGCCACCAAGCCGCGCGATTTCCTTGACCAGCCGCGAGGCGATGGCCTGATGGGCACCATCGGCCATCAGGAACACGGTTTCGATGGACGGGTTGAGCTTCTGGTTCATCCCGACCATCTGGAATTCGTAATCGAAATCCGAAACCGCCCTCAGGCCGCGAATGATGACCGAGGCGCCGATCTGTTCGGCATAATGGATAAGCAGGCAATCGAGGCGGCGAATTTCCGCAGGGATTGGCGGGGCGAGGGCCGCGACTTCGGCGCGGACCATGTCCATGCGCTCGTCGAGTGAAAACAACGGGTGTTTGTCCGAATTGACCGCGACCCCGATAACGAGGCGGTCTACCACCCGTGAAGCACGGCTGATAATGTCCAGATGTCCATTGGTGACGGGATCAAAGGTTCCCGGATAGAGCCCTGTGCGCGCCATCACTCTTTCCTGATACTGGTTCCTGACACTGGTTCCGATATGGTCCTGAATTGCATCCGGTATTGTTTTCCGCCGGGAGTTCCTGCCAGCCAGATTGCTGGCGCGATCCCCCCACTCGCCCTTCAGACCGACAGCAAATCATGAACTTGCCACGAGCTGAAACGGTTTTTCTGTTGCTCCGCCCAATGTGATGCAAATGCCGTACCCGAATGGTCCGGCCCGGATTTTGAGGCACCGCTTGTCGTGATCACCCGACAGTAACGGAGCCGGCGGGCAGGTTTCACTTGTCGTCAGGCGCGCACGATGGCATGTGGTGGCGTCTGCCGGCCGAGGCCGGCGAGTTTCGCGACGGAGAAGCCTGTGTCCCCTGCCGCTTTCTTCAGAAGTCCCCGCAATCGCCGCAAATCACGCGTTCTCTCCGGGCTTTTCGGCCTTTTGGTTGCGGGTTTGTCCCTGCAAGCCTGCGCGACCCATGATGCGCCGCAAGCGGTGGTGCCGCCCACGGCACAGGCGGGGTCAGAAAGAGCCGCCGCCAATGCCGCCGCACCTGATCCCGCCGCGCTGTTTCTCGGCGTGGAATCATCGGGAAAAGCAAAGGCGCGCCAGCTTTATCTCATTCCGGGCCTGACCGCGCCGGCTGCCGCGTGGGATGGCGTTCGCGGTGCCTTCGAAGCCGAATATTCCGTGCAGATTGTGTCGCTTGCCGGATTTGGTGGGCGTGCGGCCGGCAAGTGGGAGCGGCCATTCCACGAATATGCCGCCCAGGCGCTCGCGGCGCGGCTCAGGGCCGAAAAAGGTGACAAGGCGGTGCTGGTCGGCCATTCGCTCGGCGGAATGATCGCCCTTCGGGCGGCCGAACTGGCTCCCGGGCATGTAGCGGGTCTGGTGATCGTCGATTCGGTGCCTTTCCTCGCCAATCTGTTCAGCGCCGGCACGATTACTGCCGATGCGCAGGCGGCACCCCTCGCTGCGTTTTTCGCCGGCCAGATCCGGACCCGCAGCGAAGCCGATCACGCGACGGCCAGCCGGGCGCAATTGCCGGTCCAGACCCGCGATCCGGTGTTCGGTGAACAGGTGCTGAAATGGGTGCTGGCGTCGGATCGCGCGACCATGGCCGATGCGATGGAAGATTTGTTGTCGGCCGATTTGCGGCCGGCGCTCTCGGGGGTCAAGGTCCCGACATTGGTCCTGATGTCCTGGGACAGTGGCAATCCGCTGACGAAGGACCAGCATCTGGCTTTGGTCACGGCGCAATATTCCGGACTGGCCGGGGTCGATATTCGCCAAATTACCGACAGCCGCCATTGGATCATGCATGACCAGCGCGAAGCTTTCCTTTCCGCGACGCAAAGCTTTCTGAATTCGCTGCCGAAATGAGCGGCGAAAGCCGCGCTTTTGCGAAAGAACACGGTTGCACCCGTAGACCTTCCGGAAAACTTCGCGTTATGTGAGGTGCGGAAGAATGTAATGGTAAATTCTTCCGGCTTCGGGACTCTTTCCCACGGGGGCATTCATGATTCGCGGAAGGCGCGCACGTATTGTTGCGACCCTGGGGCCGGCCAGTCGCGACCGGGTCGGTGAGCTCGCTCGCGCCGGGGCCGATGTGTTCCGCCTCAATTTCAGCCATGGCTCGCATGATGATCACCGGGCGGCCGCTGTGGCCGTTCGCGCGGCCGAGGTGGAAATCGGCCGCCCGCTGGCCTTGCTGGCGGATCTCCAGGGCCCGAAATTGCGGGTGGGCAAATTCAGGGGCGGCAAGGCCGAACTGGCGACCGGCGCGAAATTCCGGCTGGAACTCGATCCGGTCGAAGGCGACACCAAGCGCGTCTGCCTGCCCCATCCGGAGATTTTCGCGGCCCTGAAGCCCGGGGCCCATCTGCTGATCGATGACGGGCGCCTGCGCCTCGAAGTGGCAAAACATGGCCCCGATTGGGCGGAATGCGTGGTGCGCCAGGGCGGCCCGATTTCCGACCGCAAGGGCGTCAATGTTCCGAGCGTGGTGCTGCCACTCTCGGCCATGACCAACAAGGATTATGCCGATCTCCAGGCCGCGCTCGAAATCGGGGTGGATTGGGTCGCTCTGTCCTTCGTGCAGCAGGCGGCCGATATGGCGCAGCTGCGCAAACTGATCGGGGGGCGGGCGGCGGCACTCGCCAAGATCGAAAAGCCATCTGCGCTCGCTTTTCTTGACGAAATTCTCGACGCCAGCGACGGCGTCATGGTGGCGCGCGGCGATCTCGGCGTGGAACTCGACCCCGAAGAAGTGCCGATCGCCCAGAAGCGCATCGTGCGCGCCGCGCGGCTGCGGGGTGTTCCGGTGATCGTCGCGACCCAGATGCTCGATTCCATGGTCTCGGCACCGACCCCGACGCGCGCCGAAGCCAGCGATGTCGCCAATGCCGTCTATGAGGGTGCGGATGCGCTGATGCTGTCGGCCGAAAGCGCTTCGGGTGCTTTTCCGGTCGAGGCGGTGACCATGATGGATCGCATCATCGCGCGGGTCGAGCGCGACCCGGCCTGGCCCGGATTGATGGATGCCGAACATGCCGAGATGGGCGGGGCCGATGCCGATGCGCTGTCGGCGGCGGCCCGGCGCGCGGCCGATGCCATCGGGCAGGGGTGTCTCGTGGCCTATACCAGCGGGGGTGCCACCGCGCGGCGTCTGGCGCGCGAGCGGCCGCTCCAGCCGATCCTCGCGCTGACGCCGAGCCGGGATGCGGCGCGCCGCCTCGCGCTCGGCTGGGGCATCGAGCCGCGAATCGTCCCCCAGCCGCAAAGCGTGGACGACATGACCGAGATGGCCGTGCGCAATGCGCTGCAAATGGGCCTGGTCAAGCCGGGCCAGCGTCTGGTGATCGTGGCCGGCGTGCCCTTCGGAACCCCGGGGGCGACCAATCTGCTCCGCCTTGCCTATGCGCGCTGAGCGTCTGCCGGCACTCTATCCGCCTGGTTCGGGAGATTGGCGCGATCGCGCAGTGCTTCTGGCACCAATGGCGGCGCTTTTGTTCCTGTGGCCCGCCGCGCATTCAGGGAACGAAGCGCGCTTCCTGTTCTATATCGCCGCGATGATTGCCGGTTTCGCGGGGTCGCTGCTTCCACTTCTGTGGGCTCCGACCATTTCCGGCCGGGGGGTGATGCTCGCCGCGCTCCTCGCCCATCTGCTGCTCATGTTTCATCGTCCTTTGTTCGAGGACGATTTCTTCCGTTATCTCTGGGACGGATATCGGACCATCGTGTCGGGCTCGCCTTATGGTATTCCGCCCGAGGCCTTTTTCACCGATCCCGGCGTACCTCTGCGCATGCGGCCAATTCTCGACGGCGTGAATAATCCGGAAGCGCCGACAATATATGGCCCCGTACTTCAATGCCTGTTCGCGCTTGGCCATCTTGTCGCCCCCACCGAGGAGCGGTTTTTGCGCGGCCTGTTCGCGCTGGCCAATCTCGGCCTGATCCTGTTGCTGCTGCGACGCTTCCAGCCGGCGCTTGTCGCGCTCTACGCATTCAACCCGCTGGCGCTGACCGAGATCGGGCTCAATGGACATCCCGATGGGCTCATCGCGTTGTTTCTGGCGTTGGGGGCGGGCTTTGCCGGGTTCTGGCCGCAAAAGCCCGGCGAAGCGACAAGCACACGGCCGATCCTTGCGGGGCTGGCTTTCGCCGCGGCCGCCGGCGTGAAGGTGAGCGCGCTGGCGGTCTTTCCATTGCTGTTGTTTTTGCCGATGTCTGCGTGGCTGGCGGCCGGTGCCGGGCTGGTAGCGGCCTATGCCCCCTTTGTCGGGCTGACACTGGCAGCCGGGATTGATGGGACATCGGGGCCCGGCGGGGCAGCCGGGCTCGATGGTGCGGCGGGGCTCGATGGTGCGGTGGTATTTGCCCGGCGCTGGGAGTTCAACCCCTTTTTCTTCGCCGCCGCCAAGGCCGCCTTTGGCGATATTACCGCGCGCCTTGTTTCGGCCGTCATCGGGATCGGGCTGATATTGCTGGCCGCGTGGAAGATAAGTACCCCCAGAAGCGCGGCGATCGCCGCGATGTTCGGGCTCGCCCTGTTTTTCGCGCCGGCGGTCAATGCCTGGTATTTGCTGTGGGCGCTGCCCTTTGCGCTCGGCACGCGCTGGGTTTGGCCATGGGTGGCGAGCCTCGCGCTCACGGCGTCCTATGCGACCGGGCTCAATCTCGGGCGCGAGGATTTTGCCGCCTTCGCCTTGCACCCCATTGCCTCTGTGGCCGAAATCTTGCTGGTGCTGGCGGCGTCGGGTTTCGACCTCGCCCGCAGCCGTTTCGGACCAGAACTTCAGCCAATCCGGAACTTCAGATGATATTGACAACAACACCCACAAAGTCGCCGTAATCCTGCCTGTCAATTCACTTGCATATTGTACCCTGTCCGGGGATTTTCCGGGGACGATGCGGGGCTCTGGCAGCACCCGGGACAAGGATTGGAGTAATCGCCGATGGCCGATCATGTAACCATCGACATGCTGCGGAGCCAGATCGATCAGATCGACGATCAATTGCTCGATCTCATCGTGCGTCGGGTGCGGGTGACCGGCGGCATCGCCGAGGTCAAGGCGCTGGCGGCAGGGCCCGAATTCGGGTTTCGCCCGGGCCGCGAGGCCGAGATCCTGCGGCGGGTCGTTGCGCGTGCGGGTGATGGGCTGGGTCCCGCAATCGTCATCCAGATCTGGCGCGCCTTGATCAGCGAAAGTCTGCTGCGCCAGGGCCTGGTCGAAATCCTGCTTACCCCGGGTGCCGGTGCGGATGCGTTGCGGCTGCATGAACTCGCGCGCAGTTATTTCGGCTTCGCGGCCGAGATCCGGCTTGGCCCCTCCAATGGCGATTTTCGCGCCGCTCTGGGCCGGGCGGCCGAGCAGGTGGGGGTGATCGCGCTTGCGCCCTGGCCCGCGTCCACCGGCAATGGCCAATGGTGGTCGATGCTGATCGAAAGCCGGTTTTCCGAGCTGCGGATCGTCGGCGGTTGGCCGATGTTCACTTCTCCCGGTCCCGAGGCCGCCTTTGTCACGCGGGCACCGCTTACCCCTTCGGGGGCCGACCATGCCTGGGTGGTGGCGTTTGACGAGCACCATCAGGCGGCCAATGCCATGGCCGCAGTTGGTGTGACGGGCGAGGAAATCGCCCGCGCGCGTGCGGCTGTCTTGCTGCGCTTCGATGGTTTCCTGGCCGAGGACGATCCCCGCATCGCGCGGCTGGGTAATTCCGGTCTCCAGAATGTGCGGGTCATCGGGGTGTGCGCACGCCCCGTCTGAGAATGGTCAAGGGCTTTTGACTTGCCTCGGCCCGGCATAGCGATTAACCCTGCGGCTATGGTCCTTTCCGGCTGGCTTTGGGGTCTCCGTCTTTGACATGAGCGACGCATTCGACGCCCTCGATGATGATGTCGCGGAAGGACCCCTGCACCCGATGATCGGCGTGGCGGCCGATTCCACATCGCCGGTCCAGCATGCCCCCGAGCCCCGGACCGAGGCGCAAAGACAGCGCGCGGGATGGGAATTTCCCGCTTATCTGATCGTGCAGGCAAGCTGGTTTTCCGGCTTCGGCCTGCAAATGGTGCTGTTTTCCTATCTCGCGACGCAAGTCCTGCAGGTCAGCCCCCAATTGTTTGGCCTCGCCCAGATTTCGCTTACCGCCCCATCGATCTTCCTGATCCTGTTTGGCGGGGTATTGGCCGAGCGCGCTGAGGGCCGGCTTTTGTTGCTCACCTTGCATGCATTGGCCAGCCTGCCGGCGCTCGGTCTGGCCTGGTCGGTTCAGGGGCCAGGCTTCGCCTTCTGGATGATGTTGGTTTATGGCCTGGTTATGGGCTCGATCGGGGCCTTCATGATGCCGGCGCGCGACGCCATCCTCAATGAAGTGATTTTTCGCCGTCAGGCCCTGGGCAGCCAGCTTTCCCTGCAACAGGGGGTGGCCATTGCTTCACTGGCGCAATTTGCCGCCCAGCTCAGCGGATTATTCCTCGGCGGAATGGCGGGACGCTGGGGCATTACAACGCTGCTGATTGCCCAAAGCCTGCTTCTGGCCAGCGGTGCGATCGCGGCTTTGTTCTTGTGCCCGGCCCCGGTGCTGCCCGGTGCGGCGGTGCCTGCGACCAATCCGTTCCGCGCGATTGCGGAGAGTTTCGGCGTCGTTCGCCAATCCCCGGTGATCGGGCCGATGATCCTTTCGACCTTCGGGATCGGCGTATTTGTCATTGGCAGCTTTCTCGTCATCCTGCCGATCTTTTCGCGCGATGCCTACAAGGCCGGGTCGGAATTCCTGTCGCTGATCTTTGTCACCTTCTGGCTGGGGGCATTCTTTTCCGCCCTCGCCATGACACGGTTTCGCCATCTCCGGCGGCCGGGGGCTGTCATGCTGCTCGCGCAGGGATTTGGCGCCCTGTGCATGCTCGTGCTGACGATCCGGCTGTCCCCCGGCGGGTTTCTGGGCCTGTGTTTCGTCTGGGGACTGGCGGCCGGGATTTCGATCACCGTGTCGCGGGCGATCGTGCAGAGCGCGGCCCCGAAGGCACATCTCGCCCGGGTGCTTGCAGTTTACCAATTGGGGTCCATGGGAGGCGCGCCGATCGGGGCAGGGATCTCCGGGCTCGCGGTGCAGAATTGGGGGATCTATGCCGCGCCCTGGCTTCCCGCCATCGGGTTGATGGCCATCGTGCTGATTCTGGCCCTGTTCACGCCGATCCGGAGCTTGCGGGGCGAATGAACCGGGTCCTGCGCCTTCTTGCCGTGATGTGGACGGGGCTTGCGCTCCATGGGGCGGGGCTGGCCAATGCCCAGACGCCGCCCGCACCGCCGCGGCCGCATGCCTTCCCCCCGACCCCTTTCGTACAGAACGAGACACGCCTCAGCCCGGGAGATCTCGTTAATCTTGCTGTGGTTTTCGGACGCGGCCATTATCTCAATTCGATTTGCCGCGACCCCGATGATTCGAAATGGCGCGGCTATATGGAGCGTTTGCTGGAACTCGAATCCGGCGCGAACCCGGACGATCCCCTGCGCCTGCGACTTGCGAGCGCCTTCAACGACGGATATTCCGGCGCGCGCGGTGATCATGAGGAGTGTGACGGCCGTGCCCAGCGCCGCCTGACCGAATCAGAAAGCGACGCCTTTGCCCTGTCGGCGCGTTTGTCCCGCCGGCTTCTGGGAGGGGGAGTGCAATAGGACCGAAGCCTCGCCGATGGGATGCGAGGGCCGCCACGGACCGGTTTTGAAATATCCAGCGCCGTGCGGCGGTGCAATTTGGCAGGAAATCCTATCGATGTCAGAACAACCCGAAGAACTCACCGAGGCTGAAGGGCAGCAGAAGGCACGCGCGCTCGAACTTCTGCTGGAGGCATGGGAGACGGCGCTCAAGGAGGGGGTCGAGCCCGAAATGCTGGCCTCGACCGCGCTTTTCATCTCGCTGGCCGAGATGGTGGACATTTACGGAGTGGACGCCATTGCCCTGATGGCGGCCGAATTGCCCGAGCGTATCAGCGCGGGGGAATTTTCCTTCGCAGGTGACGACGAATCCCCGGAAGAGTGAGCGCAATCAAGCTGAACTGCGCCGGTCGGCAGACCTCGCTGCGGCGCAGCAAATCAGGCTTGTGCCAATCTGAATTTGCGGCCATAAAGTCCGATACTCCGGTTGTGACCTTTCTGGCGGAACCGGACAGCGTTGTGCAGTGTAAGGCGTTGGCATGAGCGAAGTTGTGGTGCGTATTCCGCTGCAATCCTCTCTGGACGAGGACCGGTTTTCCGCAACGGTCGATGCTTTTGCCCGCTGGCGGGGCGATGATTCCCTGCGCGCGCGCGATCCCGAGCTCGCGCCCATGTTGATGGTGCGTACCGAATGGGGACCGCGCAATCTGCTCAAGACCGTGGTGTTCGAACAGCGCGGTGAAGCTGCGATGTTCCTTCGCCTGTGGCGCAGCGGACGCGCGCAGACAGCGCGAAACATTCTGCGCGATGCGCTGATGGACCGCCCGGTCACTGCGCTCGGCACGCCTGAAACCGCGTGATTTCCGATGCCGCTGCGTAACCCTGGTGTCAGCGCCGGACCGTGCCTGCTCTGCCGCCAGATCCATGAACCGCTGTCGCGGGCGTGCACCATGATTCGCGCTGGCCGCGCCAGGGCCGTGCATGGCCCTCTGCGACCAGCCGCGCACCGAGATCCTGGCCGTCGAGTCGGATTTTGGCGAGGGTTCGCCCGTAAATGTCCACCCGGCCTGAACGCAGAATGCTGACGTCTTTCGCCGTGTCGATCAATGCACGCGCTCGCCTGGTTGCCTCGGCGGCGCGGGCGCGTTCGCTGTTGCAGCGGGCGCGGCTCCCGGTTTCCGGCGTGTCGATATTGAGAATGCGGATCACTTCGCCTGTCTCGCGCACGCGCAAAGTGTCGCCGTCAACGGCATAGAGCCCGAGAATGATAAATGCGAATTCCATCGCTTTATCATCGGGCGATTGGGTTGCGAACGGATTAAGAACTTCCGGGAAATTGCCGGCAATCTGAAGGAATGGTTCGAAAACAGGTCCGAAAACCGGCTCTGTCAGGATTTCCCCGGCTTGCCCGCAGATGCGCTCAGGAAGGCTCCGGCCGCGACGCCTTTTCGGCCAGCCCCGAAACCCCGCGCCGCGCCTGCAATTCGGCAGCGATCCGGGCTGGGTCGATGCCCCTCGCCGCCAGCGCCACCATCAGATGGTACAGAAGATCAGCGCTTTCGGCGATCACCGCGCGATCATCCCCGCATGCGATGGCAAGGGATAGCTCGACCCCCTCCTCGCCCAGTTTTTTTGCGATATGGACCGGCCCGCGCGCCAGAAGCTGCGCCGTATAGGACAAAGCGGGGTCTCCCCCGCGCCGGGTTTCGATGTCGACGCAGAGTTCCGCGAGCGCCGAAGCCAGGGGAATGGACTCACCCGGATCGGTCACGCCTCAGGTTCCGGCCTTGATCGCCGCGCGCGCAATCTCCAGTAATTCGGCCATGCGGGCGCGGACCTCGCCTTCGCTGATTTCGATTTTCCCGGCGCGCAGATCGCCGAGGATCTTGCGCATGACATCCGCGTCACCGGCCTCTTCGAAATCGGACTTGACGACACTCATGGCATATTCATCGGCCGCGGGCCCTGAAAGCCCGAGTTTTTCTGCCGCCCATTGGCCGAGCAATTTGTTGCGCCGGGCCATCGCCCGGAACTCACTTTGCTGGTCATGGGCGAATTTGGCTTCCTCGCCGGTCTGGCGGTCCTTGAAACTGGTCATTATTGGCTCCCGAAATCCAATCGCTCTATTGGCGCCCGACGCTGGCTCAGGCAAGGGGAATTGCGGATAAGGCCCATGCCGGGCAATGGGGCGCGTGGGGCCCGAATTGGGGAGTCACATCTGCGTGACAGGGTGTAAATCCGGCCGGGGCTTCCTATCTCGATGACAACATTGCATTCAGAAAACCCCGAGGCAAAACCCCCAATGACCGATATCACCATTTACACCAAGACGGGCTGCCCGCATTGCGCCAGCGCCAAGGAATTGCTGGCGAAAAAAGGCGCGAAATGGACCGAAATCGTCGCTGCCGACAATCCGGAGAAAAAGGCTGAAATGATCGCGCGCGCCAATGGCGGGCGCACTTTCCCCCAGATCTTCATTGGCAAGACCCATGTCGGGGGCAATGACGATCTTCATGCCCTTGATGCGCGGGGCGGGCTCGATCCGCTGCTCGCGGCACGCTGAGGCATTCGGCCCATGAACCTCCGCGTGGCGCTCGCGCAGATGCGTTCGGGCGTCACGCCGGCGGCCAATCTTGGCGCGATTGCGAGCCTGGCGCGTGAGGCCCGTCTGGCGGGCGCGCAGATTCTCGCCACGCCCGAAATGAGCCTGCGGCTCGACCGCGACCGCACAAGGCTGCTGGCCGGGCTGGATTCGGGAGAGGACGAAGCAGCGCTCGCCCGGATTGCCGCGATCGCGCGTGACAATGCCCTTCATTTGCTGCTCGGTTCCGCCGCCATGGCCGCGCGGGAGACCGGCAAGGCGGTCAACCGGTGCTTCCTGTTTGCCCCCGATGGCGGGCTCGCAGCGACCTATGACAAGATCCATCTCTTCGATGTCGATCTGCCCAATGGCCAGGTTTTTCGCGAATCCGCGACCTATGAGGCTGGAGCCACCGCCTGCCTTGCCGACGCGGCCGGAATCAGTATCGGGCTCACCATCTGCTATGATCTGAGATTTCCGGAACTGTTCCGCGCGCTGGCCATCGCAGGGGCATGGGTGATTTTCGTCCCTTCGGCCTTTACACGGCCAACGGGCGAAGCGCATTGGGAAGTGCTGCTGCGCGCCCGCGCCATCGAGACCGGAGCCTATATTCTGGCACCGGCCCAGGGCGGAATCCACGAGGATGGCCGCGAAACCTTCGGGCGGACCATGGCGGTGGACCCCTGGGGCCGGGTGATCGGCACGCTCGATCATCAGGAACCCGGCCTGCTGGTCGTCGATATCGATGCGCAAAAAAGCATTGAGGCGCGGTCTGCGATTCCTGCGTTCCGGGCATTGCGCCGGTTCACACCCCTTTGATCGCTGGCTTTCGATTCGTGTGTAGTCACGTCCGCATTTGACCTTGGCTCACGAAAAAGTTACTGTGGCCCGAAAGATGCGCGACCGGGACCGCGCGGCAAAAAGGGTGGGAACAGAGAATGAAAATCCTCAAATGGTTTTTGGGTGGCCTGGTCATTCTGGTGGCGGGCATATTGGGCTATGGCTTTACATTGCCGCGGGAAGTGACGCTGTCCCGCGCTATCGAGATCGATCGCCCGGCCGCGACGGTGTTCACCACGCTCAATGATTTGCGGACCTTCAATGCATGGTCACCCTGGGCGGGTCGCGATCCCAACGCCAAATATGAGTTCAGCGGCGAGGCCTATGGCAAGGGCCAGATCTCCAAATGGAGCGGCAACAAGGAAGTCGGCACCGGCGCCCAGGAAATCGTCGAATCCACGCCCTTCGAGAAAGTGGCGACCAAACTGACCTTTAACGTGAATGAAACTGCCGCCGCAGAATGGGTCATCAGCCCGGCCAAGGATGGCAAGGCCTCGGGCGTGGAATGGCGCTTCAAAACCGATATTGGCGCGGCCCCCTGGATGCGCATTCTGGGCAAATTTGTCATCAGCGGGGCAATTGCCAGGGATTACGATGCCGGCCTGAAAAATCTCAAGACCTTTGTCGAGAAATTGCCGGCAGATGATTTTTCGGGCCTCCGCTTCGAGGATGCGACCCTGCCGGGTCAGCCGATCGCCTTTGTTGAAGGTGAAACCACCCAGGATCCCGCCGCTTACGGCCCGGCAGTCGATGGGGCCTTTGCCAAGGTCAGGGCCGCACTGAAATCCGCAAAAATCGCCCCGGCCGGACCGCCACTGATTGTGGGGCTGGCATGGGCAGACGGCAAATACAAGTTTCGCGCCGCCATCCCCGTGGCAGCGGATACAAGGCTCGCCGCCAATTCGGGGGTGAGCCTCGGTACCGGGCCGAGCGGACCCGCGATCAAGACCGTGTATCAGGGCCCGAATACAGAAATTCAGCCGATCTATCTGAAGTCCGAAGCCTTTTTCAAGGCGCGCGGATTGAGGGAAGGTGCCACCGGCCCGGTCGAGGTCTATGTCACGGACCCGAGCGACAAATCGATCCAGCCGCCGGTGACGGAACTTTATTTCCCCTACCAGCCCTGATTTCCGTCGCGATTCTATTCCGGACCGATCCACAAAATGGTCAGCCCCTTGCCTGATTGCAGGTGCTGCAATCGCGCTTTGATCGCGGGATCTGCTCCGATCCAGGCGTCGTCGATGACCAGAAGGCGCGGGCGGGCTGCGATGGCGCGTGCCAGCCGCAGTCTCGCCGCGCAATCGTGATCGAGCGCCAGCGGGTCGATAATGCCCGAAAGGCGCGGATCGTCCGGGTCGAGACCTGCAATTGCCAGCGCTTGCGAGCGGCGCCGGGGATTGGCCGGGGAACCGATTCCCATCAGTTTTTCCAGTGAACCGCGGATCAGCGGCAATTCCGGCGCGCAGATCGCGACGCGGCGGGCCCAGTCGCGAGGGAAGATGTCGGCGGCGCTGATAATGTCGAGGGTGATCGCCCGATCCGCCCGCAAGAGCCGGCCGCGCAGGCTGCGCCATGCCCCATCGCGCGGGAGGGTCTGCCAGGCACCGGCCTCGGTCACCGCGACCCCATCCATTTGCAATTGCCCGCCCGGGCCGGGGGCGAGGCGCAAGGTCCCTGAAGAATCGGCCCCGTCTGTTGACGCGGCCTCATCGGCAAGCTGGCGCAGCTTTCGCCAGGCGATGTCGCGCTCGATCCAGGCCTCGAAGGCGGAGACGAGGCCCGCGCACGCACCCGCTGCGAGGCTGAGCGCAAACAATATCCCCGCCCAGCCGGCATCGATCGGGGGATTGGCGTGCCGCAGCAGCGCCAGCACCACCACACCGATCGGCAAGGCCAGCGCTGGCAAGGCCCGCAACACCAGACCCAATCGTGCTTCCGCCACACTCGCTTGCGCATAGTTCCGGCCAAGGCGGGACATCCGTCGCCCGGCGCGCGCGCGAAGGCCAAAGGCCGCCCAGACAGGTGCTTCCAGGGCCAGATCGCCGTTTCTCGCACTCAGCAGGCCGCGCGCCTCGCGGCGGCGGCGAATGGCCCGGCGAAGCGGGGACAGGGAGATCAACGCGGCCGGCAGGATCAGACCCGGTCCGATTCCGGCCGCGATCACGCCCGCCATGCCCGCGGCGATATGGGCGGCTCCCATCGCCCCGACCAGCGAAAACGCGGCTGCGATCCCTCCGCACAGCCCACGGTCGGCCCAGAGTCTCAGCGCGTTGAGATCGCTGGTCATGCGGACGGTGATCACGCCCACACGCCGCGAGAGGCGGGCCGCCCCTATGGCTTGCTGGCCGAGGAATTCCCGCACAGCATTGGCGTAAGCATGGCTGAACCGCGCAGAAAAAGTCCCGCGCACCCAGTAGATTGCGGCATGAGCAATCGCTGCGGCACCCAGAATCGCCACCGCGATCAAAGAGGCATTGGCTGCGTGCAAGGTGGCGCGGAGCGATCCCGCCAGAATGATCTGTGTGACGGCCTCGAGCGCCGCAAGCCCCGCCAGCGCCAGAAAGGCGGCCTTGCGGTCGCCCTCAAAGACCGGCGGAGGGTGAAAAATCATGGTCCTGGTTCCCTGTCGTACATATCCATGGCCCCCAACCCGCCCGGGACCGGATATCGGCCCGAGCGGAAAGGGGGTCAAACCGCAACCGATGTCGGATGTCTGTTCGGTGCGATCCAGGCGAGCGGCAATTCGCCCGATTCGAGGCCGGGTAAGGCCACGAAGGGGGCATCGACCAAAGCCGCGGCTTCGCGCATCGCCAAAGGCGATGCCGTGACCAGGCCGGACACCGCCGTCACCTGGATCCCCGCGCGCTGCATCACATCCATGCCGTGAACGACCGAGCCGGCACTGTCGGCCGCAAACACCCAGGTCGAAACGAGGTCCCGCATCACCGGATTTTCGATCAAAGCGCGGGTTTCGCGCTGGTTGACACCATCCGCGAGCTCCAGAACGATGACTTCGCAGCCGCGGGCATTGAGCTCGTTGACAATCAGCTTCGTGCCGCGAACCACGTCGTTCATGGCTTCGAGATAGCTCGTCGCCATGCCGGCATCGGTGAAATCGAAGGCCTCACAGGCGCCTGCATCGAAGAATTTCCACAGATCATTGCCCGCCGCCGTGCCGGTAACCTTGCCAGCCCCGACGCGCAGACCCTGACGCGCGAGACCGCGCACAATCCCCGCGACGGTCGTCGTCTTGCCTGAATTCATGCTGGCACCGGCAATCGCGATCACTGGTGCGCGGCGCTCCGCAGGAGAGGCCGCGTTCAGGCTGAAATCGCGCAGATTGAGCGGCCGTTGACGGGAATCCACGAGCAGGCCGATCGGTTGCAATTGGGTCGGCTCGTCGGACGCGCCGAACACAGCGTTGGAATTGATGATTTTGCCGGCAATGCCACCCGCGGCCGCCAATTGGCAGGGTCCGAGATCGGACGGAACTTCGGCCTCATAGGCGTCGGGGGCGTAGCGATTGCCGTAAGCGAGGATCACCTCGTCGCCGACATAGAGGGCGGCTTTGCGGCCTGTCACCAGTTCGACGCGCTCAAGGCGGCCAACCTGCGTGACTTTCGCCAGCACCAGATCCCCCGCTTTGGGCTGAAGGTCACCATTGGCGAGGAAGCGAAGTTGCCCCTGCGGAACGCGACGTGTGGAAAATGCGCGCTTGGCGAGGCTCAGGCGAGAATTGCTCATAATGATCATGACCCATTGCTCCTGTGACAGTCAATCATCTTCAAGTCTGTGCAATGATAACGTCAGTCGATCAGAAATATTCCCGCTCGAAAAGGATCAAGTGCATTTTATTTAAATTCAGTGATCAGGATCTTTCGCACATGCGCAGAAGCCCCCTTGCGATGGCGCAAGAGGGCTTCCCGTTGAAATGTCGAACAGGTCAGAAGCGGAGCCCGATTTCCGAGAGCGCGACAAAGCCCGATTCCCCCCGGTTTCCGCGATTACGGTCCCGCAGACCAACCACATCGCTGCGAATATAGAGATTGCGCCCGATGCTGCGCTCGGCACCAAGCCCGAGCCGATGGCTGCGTTCGCCGCGTTCAATGGTCACGGCATAGGAGCCGGCGGCCTGCCACTTGCCCTTGCGCCATGCCGCGCCGGCATTGACCTCGCTCTCCTTGTCGGCAGTCAGGCGCAGATTCGATCGCCCGCGTGCGACATAAGCGGCACCAAGGGTCCAGTTTCCCCTGGATGCCGAGGTGCCCACGCTCCAGGACGAAATATCGGCGCGCTGGGTTTCGGGGGCGGCATCCCCGCGGACCCAGGTCCCGGACGCTGCCAGAACCCAGCCCCCCACCGGACGCACATAGCGCGCACCCAGTTCCACCACATTGCGTTGCAGCGTGCGATCCTCGGGGTCACGAGCCCCGGGATTGGCCGAAAATCGCGGGGCATAGGTCACGCCAACGCTTACCCCCGCGACCGGGGGCGCAAAATAGCTCACCTTGAAGGCATCGCGGCTGTCAAAGGGGCTCAACAAGGCAATCGAGCCGGTATAGCGGGCGAAATCGCCCCGAACCTGGCCGAGGCCAATGGTCGGCGCGTGTTCGGCGAGCGTGTCGGCAACACCGTCATTCTCCCCGATTTCGAGGCGGCCATATTCGGTCACGACGTAACCGAATAATTCGTCGCGTTCGAAATCCTCGATATCCTGGTTGCCGGTATCGATCTCGGTCTGCACCCCGAACAGCACGCCCTGCCGCGTCCGCACTTCCGCAGTCAGCCGGACGGTGCCGTCGATTTCCCCGTCGAGTGTGGTATTGCGGATCCCCGTCGGCTGGAACGCTGCTCCCTGGGCTCCGATCGCAAAGCGCCCGCGCAGGATCACAGGGCCAGCCCTGGCGGTCAGCCCATCCTGACCGGCGCGGATCTGCGCATTGGCCTGACCGACGGGAGTTGCGGCAGCCACGACAGCAAACGCCAACAGAATGTCGCGAAACCACATGATTTCCCCCCGGGGACATGTCTCAAGGCACGAACCGGCCGAAACATGGATCGAATTGTGCTGTTCCAGGTCATAGTGCATTGAAATAAAACTCTTGTGACTGTATTGCGCACAATTGCACCTGCAATATGCGGACACAGTGACAACGCCTGCCAGCAATATTTATTCCGGGGGAGCAGTGTTTCATTCCGCGCCATGTCCACTATTTTTACTGGATCGCGGGGACGGGCGAATCCGTTCGGGCCATGGCCCCTTGATCGGCCCGATCCGGATCTGGCCCGGGATTCTGGTCGTATCGGGGCAGAAAAAGGCAGATGGCCTCGCAATCAGAAGGCATTCGTCCGGAATTCAGCTGGCGGAATTCAGCTGGCGGAATTCAGCTGGCGGAATTCACCTGGTCGGTCATTATTTCTGACCGGATGGTATCGCTTTCGGTGAGCCCGTCTCTGGAAGTCCGGATGCGTTTGCAGGGGTCAGGCATCGGGCCAGTTCCGCTGTCCAGTGACGCGCGATGGCGCATTTTTCCTGCGGGCCGTCGAGAAATTGCGCCGGGCCGAGCGCCGCGAGCCCCGCGGCCAGCACCGGATTTTCACCGGGACCGGCCGGCACGAAGCCTGTTCCGGCGCTGACACTTGATTGCCCGGTGGCAACCCAGGCCTCGATCCGCCAGCCTTTGTCTGTCTTGCAGGCAAGGCCCAGTCCCGTCTCGTCCCCGCGTCCGGTTTCGAACTCACGGCAGGGGCGCTTTCCGTCCGCCACAAAACTCGCAATGGGGACGATCATGCGATCGCGACCCAAAGGCTGTGCAATTCCCGATGCTCCGGCTTCGAAAGCAATGGCCATCGGGTCATTGGCGGCAATGGTGCCCGCAAAGCTGTGCCCATTTGCACCATCCTGAGGTCGCAATCCATATCCTGCGAAGCCCGCCACCAGGGCGATGGCGATCCCCGCCGCCATTTGTTGCCAGTACAGCGGCGCGGTCGAAACAGGGGCTTTCCGCTGGCGAATGGAGGGCCGGTCAAAGGCGACGACCACCGGATCCGCCCCGGCGGGCTGCGCCGGCGGAAGGGCGTCGAGGATTTTCTGAAAGCGTGCGGGAACGGGCTCCGCCAGAACGGAATCAAACGCCCCCGCCAATTGCCGCCGGCTCTCCTGATACAATGCCACCTGCCGGGCGACATCTTCATTTTGTGCCACAATTATACGCATATGCGCTTCGGCGTCGCCTGTCAGGGTGCCGTCGGCAAATGCCATGATGTCTTCGTCGCTCGGCGCGTTCATGCGAGGTCTCCCTTCCCCGACAATTCCTTCATCAATACCTGCCGCCCTCGTGCGAGGCGGCTCATGACCGTACCGATCGGAACCCCGGTAATCCTTGCGGCTTCCTGATAGGAATAGCCTTCGACCAGAACCAGCATCACCAGAATGCGCTGGTCATCCGACAGCGCCTGCATGGCAATTGATATGTCGCGCTGCGCGCCGGCATTATGGGCTTCCTCGCCGGGGGCCGGCAGGATGTCGGCCAGTGAATCGATATCGACCGACGCGCCATATTTGCTGTTCCGGCGTGTTTCATCGATCCAGCTGTTTTGCAGGATGCGGAACATCCAGGAATCAAGTCGCGTTCCGGGATTGAACTGATCCGATCGGGTCAATGCTTTTTCGAGCGTTATCTGTACCATGTCATCCGCCTGATCCGCATTGCGGGTCAGTCCCCGCGCGAAGCGTCGCAGTCGAGGAATGAGCGCCACGATTTCGTCCCGGATCCCGGCCGTTCCAGCGAAGCCGGTTCCAGTTTTCGGGGAGGTTTCATTCATCTTCCAATTCCCCAAACGATCGGCGGCCGGATTTATTCCGTCACGGAGCAAAATTTGCGCCCATGCAGGTTTTTGTCTAATGGAGAGGGAATAAAACTGAAATCCGCATCGTTCAAGCTCTGAAGTCTTATGAGGAGATGTCATGCTTCGGTCATTGCTCTGCTCGGTCTCGGTGCTGGCGTTTCAGGTCGCATTGGGTTCGGGTGCCACATCGCATTCAGACGCGCCGTATTCATACGCGCCGCATCCAACCGCACCCATGTCATGGGTCTCGCAGGTTTTTGCCGGGCACATTGCTTATGCCCAGGTCCCGCCTCCCGGGGGTGGAGACGACGATGACGACGATGATGACGGGGACGATGACGACGGTGGGGATCCCGACGGTGGGGATCCCGACGGTGGGGATGGCGA
>JAKFWO010000029.1 GCA_021731815.1 Hyphomonadaceae bacterium
CCCCTGCCTCTGGTCCCCCTGCCTCTGGGCCTCTTGCCTCCGGACCCGGTGCCTCCGCCCCGGATGTGACTCAGCGCGCGCGCACGGAACCGGCGGGTGTTGCTCCCACGTCGGCGGCAAAGGCCGCGCGTGCGGGCGGCGCGGTGCGGGTGGATATCGAGCGGCTGGACCGCGTCGGGGCGATCGCCGACGAGGTCTCCATCGCCTGCGCGGCACTGTCGGCCCGGGTGGGCGATCATCTCCGCCGGCGGGACCCGGAATTACAGCGGGCGCTCGACACTCTGGCGGGCCATGTCCGCGCCTTGCAGGATGCGGCGCTGGCGCTGCGTGCGGCCCCGGTCAAGACGATTTTCCAGCGTCTGCCGCGCGTGGTGCGCGAAGCCGCCGAGACGACGGGCAAACAGATCCGCCTTGAGATTCTTGGCGAAGATGTGGAGATCGACAAGACCCTCGTCGATGCCGTGGCCGATCCGCTTGTTCATCTGCTGCGCAATTCGGTCGATCACGGGATCGAATCCGTCGAGGCGCGCCGAGCCGCCGGCAAGCCTGAAGAGGGTCGCATCACCCTGTCGGCCGAACAGACCGGCGGGCGGATCATCATCCGCATCGAGGATGACGGGGCCGGGCTCAATATCACGAAAATTCTGGCGCGCGCGCGCGAACGTGGCCTGATCGCTGCCCAGGACGAATTGAGCGAGGAGGCTGCGGCCGATCTCATTTTCGCCCCGGGATTCTCGACCGCCGAAAAGGTTACGGACCTGTCGGGCCGCGGCGTGGGGCTCGATGTCGTGCGCGACAATGTCCGCCGCGTGGGCGGGCGCGTTTCGGTACGCAGCCGGGCGGGGCTGGGCGCGAGCTTCACCTTGTCCTTCCCTTTGACGCTGGCCGTTATCGACGCGATGCTGGTGCGGGTGGCGGGTGAGATCTACGCCATCCCGATCACCGAGATTTCGGAGACCCTGCGCGTCTCAGACATGCCGGGCGTGACCCTGACCGATGGTGCGCGCGCCGTGCGGCATCGCGAGCGTCTGGCCCCTTTGCTCGATACGGCGGCATTGTTGAACATGCCCGCTGCCGGCCCGGATTCCGAGGCGCTGGCGGTGATGTGCGGGCTCGAAAACGGCGAACGGGTCGGCCTGCTGATCGAGGATGTGGCCGGCCAGAGCCAGATCGCGGTCAAGGGGCTCGAGGCCCATTTCGCCCATATTCCCGGCCTTGCCGGCGGGGCCATTCTGGGCGACGGGCGGGTGGCGCTCATTCTCGATGTACGCGGGCTCAAGGAACTGGCCGATCGGCGCAGTGAATTGCGGCTGGCGGGATAGACGAAACCGGAATTTGGCCCGGTCCCGAAGGGGAGTCGGAAAAATTCGTATCAAGACAGGAGCCTGACATGAGTGCCGTTCTTGCCCTCGACCCCGACGCCGATCAGGGTGCCAGCGAAAGCGGCCAATTGCTGGTGGCCTTTGAAGCGGGTGGTGAAACCTTTGGTGCGCCGATCGGCGCCATCCGCGAGATCCGTGCCTGGTCCGGTGCCACGCCCTTGCCCAATACTGCGCCCTTTGTGCGCGGTGTGATCAATCTGCGCGGCGCGATCATCCCGATCGTCGATTTCGGGCGGCGCCTCGGCCGCGGCGATACCGAGGCCAGCCCCCAGCATGTGGTGATGATCCTTGCGGCGGGGGAGAAATTTGTCGGCCTGCTGGTCGATGCGGTCAGCGATATTCTGACCGCGCCGGAGAATTCCCTGTCGCCGCCGCCCCAAATCGGTGCGGGTTCCGCCGATCCCCTGATCGCTGCGATCGCCATGCTCGGCAAGCGATTATTGCCGGTCATTGCGCCGGAGAAATTGCTCGATGGCGCGGTCGCCGACATCGCCGGCGCGTGAGTTTCGGGCGATGCCGGACGCCGCGACCGGGAATTTCCTGATCCGGTCCTGATCAGGGTTCAGGGTTCAGGATTCAGGATTCCGGTTGCGCATCCGCGCCGGGCATGTCGATGGCCTGAAGGGCTGCGACCGCGGCATCAAAGGCCAGCATCGTCGAGACATGGCGCGCCGGGTAATCGCGCACGCCTTCCAGATGCCGCAATTCCCAGAACCGGCCGACAGGCGGGCGGGCCCCGTCTTTGAGCATGGCGCGCAGACCATTGGCGGCTGCGATAATTTCGTCCGGGCTCGCGCCGATCGCATCGCGTGCAAGGATCGCGGCGGCCGCCTGACCAAGGGCGCAGGCCTCCACGCCAAGCGCGATCCCCGTGATCCGGTCATCGGTCATGGAAAGATCCACCCGCACCCGCGAGCCGCAAATCCGGCTGGTTTTCTCCACACTGGCCTGCGCGTCGGCCAATATCCCGAGATGGGGGATGTCGGCCGCGAGTTCGAGGACCCGGGGGTGATAGAGCGTGTCGAACATGGTTTCCATATCAGGCTTCGGCGATGTCAGGGATCTTCACCGGGAAGGATCGCCATGGGTAAGATAGGCGCTGGCCTGCCGGATTGCCAGCCGGTTGGCGGCACGGCCATGCAGGGGGTGCGGGAGATCCGGGGCGCGCTTCCAACTGCAAAAAACCCGCCCTTTTGCGCCAATCCCCGGTAGATTTGCCCCGCGATGATGGCGAGCGGATGGGAAAGCGACATGGGGGATTGTGAATTCTCCCCCCTGCGCCGCGTGCTGACGCGGCTCGAGGGTCTGCATCCCCGGAAAATCGACCTGTCACTCGATCGCATCCGGATTCTGCTCCATGCGCTGGGCGATCCTCATCTGGCTCTGCCGCCAATCGTCCATATTGCGGGCACCAATGGCAAGGGCTCCACCGCCGCTTTTCTGCGGGCCATGGGCGAACAGGCCGGCTTGCGGGTCCATGCCTATACCTCGCCCCATCTGGTGCGGTTCAATGAACGTATCCGGCTTGATGGAACGCTGGTTTCCGACGCGGTGCTGATCGCGGCGCTCGAGCGTTGCGAGACCGCTTCACGCGGCCGGCCAATCACTTTTTTCGAGATCACCACGGCCGCGGCCTTTCTGTTGTTTGCCGAAAATCCCGCCGATCTCCTGATCCTCGAAGTGGGGCTTGGCGGACGGTTCGACGCCACCAATGTGATCGACCGGCCGGCGCTGAGCATCATCACTGCGATCGCGCTCGATCACCGTGAATTTCTGGGCAACGACCTCACTTCCATTGCCCGCGAGAAGGCGGGGATCATGCGCGCCAATGTCCCGGTCATTTTCGGTCCCCAGCAACCCGAGGCCGAACTCGTGCTGCTCGAAGAGGCCACCCGCCTGCGGGCACCCTTCCACGGTCCGGGCCGCGACTGGACCGTTCGTCCGCAGCTCGATGGATTGCTCTATAGCGACGACACGCGGATGGTTCTGCTCCCCCGGCCGGCCCTGATCGGGCACCACCAGGCGGACAATGCCGGGCTGGCGGCTGCCGCCGCGCTGCGGCTTCAGATTCCCGAACTGCCCATCCATGCCATCGCCGCCGGGATTGCCAATGCACATTGGCCGGCGCGCATGCAGAAACTGGCCACGGGGCCATTGGGGATGCCGGCGACGGCCCATGGGGCGGAATTATGGCTCGATGGCGCGCATAATCCGCATGCGGCCGCGGCTTTGGCTGCAACGCTCGGGGACATGCAGGCAGACGATCCGCGCCCGGTAATACTCATCACCGGGCTTCTGAACACCAAGGACGCCCAGGGCTTTTTCGCCGAACTCGCGGGCGTGGCGCCAAAAATCCTGACCGTGCCGGTCCCCGGTTCTGCGCAGGGCATCCCGGCGGATTTGCTCGCCGCGCAGGCGGGGCTTGCCGGGCTTGCGGCGCAGGCATTACCGGATTTTGTGACGGCGGTTCGGGCAGCACTCGACGAAGCCTCATCGCCGCCGCGCATCGTCATCTGCGGTTCGCTCTATCTCGCCGGGGCGGTTCTGGCAAAAGAGGGGCCGCCGGACTGAATTTCCCTGTTCCAGTTTCCCGACACCATTTCGTGGATTGTCCATGCCCAATGATCCCACTCGCCATTACCGCTTCGAAAATATTCGCAATTTCCGGGATTTCGGCGGCTATGCCACGAAGGATGGCGGAAAAGTGCGCCGCGCACGCCTGTTCCGGTCGGCGCATTTCGCTGAAGCGAGCACGCAGGACCTTGCCCGGTTGGCAGAACTCGGTGCGACCGCCATTGCCGATCTGCGCCGGCCGGACGAACGCGCACGCGAGCCCAACCGCTTCCCGCAAGCGAGCGATTCGGACGAAAAGATTCAGGTGATCGCGTTCGGCGACGAACCGGGGGCCGAGGCACCCTGGATGGTGTTTGTCCGCGCGGGTGATTTTTCCGTTCCGGCGATCCGGAATTTCATGATCGGAACCTATCGCGAATTGCCGTTCGAGGAGAGCCATATTGCGCTCTATCGCGATTGGCTTCTGGCGCTCGCCGAAGCTTCAGGCCCCGCCATCATTCATTGCGCGGCGGGCAAGGACCGCACCGGATTTGGTGTTGCGGTGACGCTTGGTCTTCTGGGGGTGAGCCGGGCGGATATCATGGCGGATTATCTGCTGACCAATCACGTGCTGACCATGGATGGCGGGCTCTCGCGAATTCGGAAAAAACTCGGAAATCCCGGCGGCGACGCGGTCAGCGACGAAGCAATGTTGCTCTTTGCGGGCGTGCATGCCGATTATTTGCAGGCCGCCATGGATGCCGTTGACGAAAGACATGGCGGTGTCGGTTCCTATGTGAAAAATGTACTGGGGGTTGATTCGGCAACCGAGGCGCGACTTCGCTTGACCTTGTGCGAGGCGTGAATCCCCGTTGGGCAAGGATTGCTCCCGGTTCGATCCACGGCGATTTTGCAATTCTCACTACCTGAATTCCTCCCTGCTTCTCCCCCATCTTTTACGGAAATCCGATGGCCAAAACCCTCCGTGTTGCAATCGCCCAGGCCGCATCGGTCTTTTTTGACAAGCAAAGGGGAACCGAAAAGGCTGTGGAATGGATCGGCAAGGCCGCCCGCGCCGGCGCGCAATTGGTGGCGTTTGGCGAGACCTGGCTGCCGGGCTATCCGTTTTTCGTTGACGGGCCGGTGAACGAGACCTGGTGGCGGGCGGCCTCGGTCTATCTGCAAAACGCGATTCTCATTCCAGGGCCGGAGACCGGCCTGTTGTGCGAAGCGGCGCGCGAACATGGGATCGATGTGGTCATCGGGGTGGCCGAACTTGATCCCAATACCGGTGCCAGCATCTATGCCAGCCTGGTGTTCATTTCGGCCGAAGGCGAGATCCTCGGCCGGCATCGCAAGATCAAGCCGACCCATCACGAACGCTCCATCTGGGCGGATGGCGATGTCGAGGGGCTTCGTGTCCATGAGCGGCCCTTCGGCCGGCTGGGCGGGCTCAATTGCTGGGAGCATAATATCCTGCTGCCGGGCTTTGCGCTGATCGCCCAGGGCGTGCAGGTGCATGTGGCGGCCTGGCCGGGACGCGAGCCCGACCACGTCCCCGACACGCCGGTCTGGGCGCGTCAGGCCTTGTTGTCGCGCGCTTTTGCCAGCCAGGCGGGGGCCTTCGTTCTCGGTGCCGCCGGGCTGCGGCGCGTCGCCGATGTTCCGGAGGAATTCCGGTCGCTTGCGGAATTCGAGCACAATGGCCGCAGCCTGATTGTCAATCCGTTTGGCGAGGTGATCGCCGGCCCCGCCGAGGGGGAGGCATTGCTGGTTGCCGATCTCGACCTCGACCAGGTGTACCGGGCCAAGGCCGCCTGCGATCCGGCGGGCCATTACAGCCGGCCGGATCTGTTTGAGCTGCGGGTCGGGGGGCGGACCCTGTTCGGCAAGCCTTTGGTGCCCGCTGTTGACGGCGCGGGTTGACCGCTCTTTTCCGGGGCGTTCACGACAGAGCAGAGATTGACAGCGCGACGCGTCTGACTATATTCCCGCGCTCATTCGTTTGCCTCGATGCCCTGAGCCGCGAAACAGGCGCTTACGATTCCGGTCGCATGGAATCGGCGGGCCGGTTCCAGACGCGTTTGGCAGACGTCCATATTTCCTGCATCGACGCAGCGCGCGATCGGCGCGGTTGGGATGATCCGGCCGTGGCTTTCGCGTTTTCCTGCTCCCAAAAAGGTTTGCGCAAATGCACGCGCCGAATGTCGCGCCACTCTTCGCCGTCATCAGGACCGGCGGCAAGCAATATCGGGTCTCGGCCAATGATCTCATTGTCGTGGAGCGCCTCGCCGATCCGCAGGGCGAACCGCTGGGATCGGGCGATCAGGTGGCCTTTGGCGATGTGCTGATGCTCACGGATGGTGACAATATCAATATCGGCGCGCCAATTGTGACGGGGGCCGCGGTGCTGGGTGAAATCGTCCAGCAAAAGCGTTCGGCCAAGATCCGCGTGTTCAAGAAGCGCCGGAGATCGACCTATCGCCGCCGCGCCGGCCATCGCCAGCATCAGAGCGTGGTGCGGATCCTTGAAATCGCGGCGAATGGCCTGACCGCACCGCTGAGGCGCGGAGAGCCGGTTACTCCGGAGACATCGCCGGTCAAATCTGCCCGTGCAGACAAGGCCGCAGGTGCAGCCGCGGATGATCTCACGCTGATCAGCGGCGTCGGGGCAGCAATTGCCAAAAAGCTCAGTGCGATGGGCGTGACGAATTTCCAGCAGATCATTGATCTGGACGATGCGGCCCTTGCTGCGCTCGATGAAAAAATCGGCTTCAAGGGTCGCGCGATCCGCGAGGACTGGCGTGCCCAGGCGACCGAACTGAAAGCGGGCGGCACGCCGCGCGCCAAGATTGATCAGGAAGCGGCGGCCGAAAAGGCTGAAGCTCCGGCGGGCGCAAAAAAAGCAAAGGCCGCAAAGGCACCTGCTTCCGATATGCCGGCTCCGGACGGGGACGGGGACCCGGAAGTGGCCCCCAAAAAGCCGCGCGCGACCAAAAAGAAGACCGAGGAATAATTTCCGCCGGCTGCCCGGAAGGTAGCAGGTCCATTCGTTTATTGACGCAATGCGCCCGGGATTGCGCATTGCCACCGGAAGTGGAGAACGATCATGGCGCACAAAAAAGCAGGCGGCTCGTCGCGCAACGGTCGCGATTCGCCGGGCCAGCGCCTCGGCGTCAAGCGCTTTGGCGGCCAGAAAGTGGCGGCGGGCAATATCCTCGTGCGCCAGCGGGGGACGAAATTCCATCCCGGTACGCTGGTTGGTATTGGCCGCGACCATACATTATTCGCTCTGGCCGATGGGCGCGTCGCGTTCGAGACCAAGACCGACGATCGGACCTATGTCTCGATCCTGCCGGAAAAGCTGGCCGCCGAATAAACGCGGCCAATCGCAGACGGAATCCTGGGCTCAAACCACCCAGCGCTTCAGCATCTGACGCGCCTGGGTCGTGGACATAAATCATCCACCCCTGTCAACCTCAACCGGTTTGACCGAATAGCCGCCCAGACGAGCGGATGAAAACCGGCTGTTGGCGCTGGACAGGCACATTTGTGAGTGCGTGTTCGGGCCTTGACCCCAAGGGAAGGCCCCGCAGGTTCGGCACCCCTTTGCTTTCCTGGCAGAAGGATGGCCCTGGCAGAAGTATGGCCAGCGCCCCGCGCGGTCAATTTTCGTCCCACGGACGAAGCGATCCATCGTTCTCATGGAATCATTCGGGGGAAAAGCCCCCGGTTCAAATAATTCCGGTTCATGCATTGGAAGCATCCGGCTCTGGGGTCGA
The DNA here is from genome assembly GCA_021731815.1 of Hyphomonadaceae bacterium. Classification (GTDB taxonomy): domain Bacteria; phylum Pseudomonadota; class Alphaproteobacteria; order Caulobacterales; family Aquidulcibacteraceae; genus JAKFWO01. Next base: position 7,718 of record JAKFWO010000029.1, read on the forward strand.
TCCTGTCTGTGCGGATGATGGCCCGGCAATCCCGGTTGAGCTCTGGACAAATGGTGCGGGCGGTCGGACTCGAACCGACATATCCGTAAGGACGGCGGATTTTGAGTCCGCTGCGTCTACCAGTTCCGCCACGCCCGCACATTCTTCCCGTCGCGACCGGATTGCGATCGGCCAAAACACCGGATCACGCCGACGGGGCGCGTGCTATCGCGCGCTTTCGCCGCGCCGTCAAGCCGGTGTTGGCCCCGGTGATTCAGCGATTTCGTGGCTTTTCACAGGCGCTGTCGCGGGGCATAATGGGCCATGGCCCATCCCCCTTCCTCCCGCAATGCGACGTCCGACCCCATGGCAGTGTTTGCGCGCGATGTGCGCCCCGCCGGCCAGGCGGCAAGTGTGTTCGCCGAAGCCGCTGCCGCCTGGACCCCGCACCGCCCCGTTCGCGCGGGAAGCAAATCCGAAGGCGGGAGGGTCTTCCGCTGCGAGAGCCCCTTTTCACCCGGCGGCGACCAGCCGGCGGCGATCGCCAAACTGGTCGAAGGGATTGCAGCGGGCGAGCGTGACCAGGTGCTGCTGGGCGTCACTGGCTCGGGCAAAACCTTCACCATGGCCAAGATCATAGAAGCCACACAGCGGCCGGCGCTGATTCTCGCCCCCAACAAGACATTGGCCGCGCAATTATACGGGGAATTCCGGAATTTCTTCCCGGAAAACGCGGTCGAATATTTCGTGTCCTATTACGATTATTATCAGCCGGAAGCCTATGTCCCCCGGACCGACACCTATATCGAAAAAGAAAGCGATATCAACGAACAGATCGACCGGATGCGCCATTCCGCCACCCGGGCGCTGCTCGAGCGCGACGATGTGATCATCGTGGCGTCCGTGTCCTGCATTTACGGCATCGGCTCGGTCGAGACCTATTCCTCAATGACCTTTCAGGTGGAGACCGGCGCGCGGCTCGACCCCGAAAGCCTCGGCCGCGACCTGATCGCCCTGCAATACAAGCGCAATGACACCGCATTTCTGCGCGGCACCTTTCGTCGCCGCGGGGATGTGGTGGAGATTTTCCCGACCCATTACGAAGACCGCGCCTGGCGGGTCAGCTTTTTCGGCGACGAGGTGGAAAAGATCGTCGAATTCGACCCGCTCACCGGCAAAAAGGCCGCCGAACTCGGCTTCATCAAGGTCTATGCCAATTCCCATTATGTCACGCCGCGGCCGACGCTTCAGCAGGCGGTCGATCAGATCAAGGTGGAATTGCGCGATCGCCTTGCCGGTCTGGAAAGCGAAGGCAAATTGCTGGAGGCCCAAAGGCTGGCCCAGCGCGCCGAATTCGACATGGAAATGATGTTGGCGACCGGTGCCTGTGCGGGGATCGAGAATTATTCCCGCTATCTCACCGGCCGCAATCCGGGCGAACCGCCGCCGACCTTGTTCGAATATCTGCCGGAAAACGCGCTGGTCTTTACCGATGAAAGCCATGTCACCATCCCGCAATTGGGCGGCATGTCGCGCGGGGACTATAATCGCAAGAAGACGTTGTCGGATTACGGTTTCCGGCTGCCTTCCTGCATGGACAACCGGCCGCTCAAATTCGAGGAATGGGACGCCATGCGCCCCCAATCCGTGCATGTTTCCGCGACGCCCGGCAAATGGGAAATGGAGCGCACCGGTGGCGTCTTTGTCGAACAGGTCATCCGCCCGACCGGCCTTATCGACCCGCCGGTGGAAGTGCGCCCGGTCGCCAAAGATGGCGCAAGCCAGGTTGATGACGTGATCGCCGAGGTCAAGGCGATCGCCGCGCGCGGTTTTCGCGCGCTGGTCACCACATTGACCAAGCGCATGGCCGAGGACCTGACGGAATATATGCATGAGCAGAATGTGCGCGTGCGCTACATGCATTCGGATATCGACACGGTCGAGCGCATCGAGATCATCCGCGATTTGCGGCTGGGCGCGTTTGACGTGCTGATCGGGATCAATCTGTTGCGCGAGGGGCTCGACATCCCCGAATGCGCGCTGGTGGCCATTCTCGATGCCGACAAGGAAGGGTTCCTGCGTTCGGAAACCTCGCTGGTGCAGACGATCGGGCGCGCCGCCCGCAATGCCGACAGCAAGGTCATTCTCTATGGCGACTCGATCACGGGGTCCATGGAACGCGCCATGGCCGAAACCGCGCGGCGGCGCGAAAAGCAGGCGGCGTTCAATCGCGAACACGGGATCACGCCGCAATCGATCCTGCGCGGGATCTCCGACATCCTCGATTCGCCCTATGGCGCGGATTCGGTGACCATCGACCCCGACGATCCCCATAAACTCCGCCGGCTGGGCAAGGAGAATGGCCGGGATGGTGGCAGAGGCAAAAGCGGGCACAAGGCATATGGTCCGAAATCCTTCGGAGGCAGCAATCTGCGCGCCGTGATCGCCGGCCTTGAAAAGGACATGCGCGCGGCGGCGGCCGATCTCGAATTCGAACGGGCCGCCATGTTGCGCGACGAATTGAAGCGGATGCAGGCGCTCGAACTGGCCTATGGCGGCGATGCAACGGCCGATGACAGCGGCGATTGGGGGAATGTGGAGAACGCGGCTGTGCCCGCAATCGGCGAATCGCCCGCCCCGCGTTCGACCATGGGCCGTGCCGGAGGGCCCCGCCCGCGAAAGAAGCGGGGCTGAGCGGCGCGGATTGATGCTCATTCCGGTTCTGCCGACCCGGCTTGCGGGCATCATCAATTTCTCAGGCAATTTTAGTCGCAAGGGCCTGAATTCGCTGGTCGGGAAGGCGCATGGGTCTGTAATTCCGCTTCCCCTTTTCCTTTCCGGGGACTAATCATCGGGCCAAAGCCCTGACCGGCACACCGTTTTTTCACCCACTTTCGCAATTGGAGTTCACCATGGCGCGTCCCCTTATCGCTCTCATCGGTGCCGGCCAGATTGGCGGCACGCTCGCCCATATCGCCGCGCGCGAGGAATTGGGGGATGTCGTTTTGTTCGACATCGCCGAGGGCGCGCCCCAGGGCAAGGCGCTCGACATCGCGCAGGCCAGCCCGGTATTCGGCAAGGATTCCACGCTCAAGGGGGCCAATGATTATTCGGCGATCGCGGGGGCGAGCGTGTGCATCGTCACTGCCGGCGTGCCGCGCAAGCCCGGCATGAGCCGCGACGATCTGCTGGGCATCAATCTCAAGGTCATGAAAGCCGTGGGTGACGGGATCCGGGCGCATGCCCCGAATGCCTTTGTGATCTGCATCACCAATCCACTGGACGCCATGGTCTGGGCGTTGCGGGAATTTTCCGGCCTGCCGCATTCCATGGTGTGCGGCATGGCGGGTGTGCTGGATTCGGCGCGCTTCCGTCATTTCCTTGCCGATGAATTCAGGGTCTCAGTCGAGGACGTCACCGCCTTCGTTCTGGGCGGGCATGGCGACACCATGGTGCCATCGCTGCGCTATTCCACGATCGCCGGGATCCCGCTGCCCGATCTCGTCAAACTGGGCTGGACGACGCAGGAGCGGCTCGATGCCATTGTCGACCGCACCCGCAATGGCGGGGCCGAGATTGTCGGGCTTCTGAAGACCGGCTCGGCCTTTTACGCGCCGGCCGAGAGCGCCATCCTCATGGCCAAAAGCTTCCTGCGCGACAAGAAGCGCGTGCTGCCGGTGGCCGCCCATCTGAGCGGTCAATATGGCCAGAACGATCTTTATGTCGGCGTGCCGGCGATCATCGGCAAGGGTGGGGTGGAACGGATCGTCGAAATCACGCTGGACGAGAGTGAAAAAGCGATGTTCGAGCATTCTGCCAATGCCGTCAAAGGCCTGGTGGCGGCGTGCCGGACGCTTGAGCCGGCTTTGGCCTGAGACCACTTTGGCCTGAGACCATTTTGGCCACAACACAAGGGTTGGCGCATGAAGGTCCGGGCTGCGATCGCGCTGGCCGCCAATGAGCGGCTGATCATTGATGAAGTGGATCTCGAGGGCCCGCGCGCCGGCGAGGTGCTTGTCGAGATCATGGCGACCGGTATCTGCCACACGGACGCCTATACGCTCTCAGGCAAGGATTCCGAAGGGATTTTCCCCTGTATCCTCGGCCATGAGGGGGCGGGAATCGTCCGGGAGGTCGGGGCGGGCGTCAGGGGTCTCGTGCCCGGCGACCATGTCATTCCGCTCTACACGCCCGAATGCCGGGAGTGCAAAACCTGCCTGTCGCAGCGCTCCAATCTCTGCACCTCCATCCGCGCCACCCAGGGCAAGGGCCTGATGCCGGACGGCACCAGCCGCTTCTCGTGGCGCGGCCAGCCGCTCGCCCATTATATGGGCTGTTCCACCTTCGCCAATTTCACGGTGCTCCCCGAAATCGCGCTGGCCAAAATCCGGCCCGACGCCCCCTTCGACGCGGTCTGCTATATCGGCTGCGGGGTGACGACCGGGATCGGCGCGGTGATTTTCACCGCAAAAGTCTGGCCCGGAGCCAATGTCGCGGTATTCGGTCTGGGCGGGATCGGGCTCAATGTCGTGCAGGCCGCGCGCATGGTGGGGGCCGACCGCATCATTGGCGTGGACATCAACCCCGCGCGCCAGGCGATGGCCACCAAATTCGGGATGACCCATTTCATCAATCCCGATGATATCGGGACAGAAAAAGTGGTGGCTGCGATCACCGATCTCACCGGCGGGGGGGTGGATTTCAGCTTCGACGCCACCGGCAACACCAGTGTCATGCGCCAGGCGCTGGAATGCTGCCATCGTGGCTGGGGCGAGAGCATCATTATCGGGGTGGCAGAAGCCGGCCAGGAGATCGCTACGCGGCCCTTTCAGCTCGTCACCGGGCGGGTGTGGCGGGGCACCGCCTTTGGTGGCGCACGCGGACGCAGTGATGTTCCGAAGATCGTCGACTGGTATATGGAAAACCGGATCAATATTGACGACCTCATCACCCACCGGATGGGCCTCGACCAGATCAACGAAGCCTTCGACCTGATGCAGCGCGGGGAAAGCATCCGCTCGGTGGTGGTGTATTAGCGCTTCGAATCCGCCCCGCTTCAGGATTCCGGCGAGCCCTGGTCGGGCTGCGGTTCCGCCCTTTTCGTCCCGCCATAGAGCACCGCATTCCAGCGCGAGGGAAGGCGGAAGGCGTAGAGCGTGTGGGCAAGCGCCCAGCTCCCGATGATCGCGGCCGGATGACGCCCGGCAAAGCGCCGCGCCGACACGCCAAGGCGCGGGGCCTGTAGATAGGCCACACGCCCGAAGGCGCGCATGCGCAAGGTGAGGTCGAAATCCTCCATGAGCGCCAATGGGGCAATGCCGCCAATGGCTGCAAGCGCTGTGCGGCGGATGAAAATGCCGCTGTCGCCGTAATGGAGCCCGATCATCCGGCGAAGCCAGTGATAGGTCAGGTTGAGCCAGGCGGAGAAAAAATCACCGCCATCGAAGCGCACGCGGAAATTACCGCCGATCATGGCCGGATCAGCGAGGGCGTCGGCAATCGCCGCCGCTCCGCCCGGCGGCCAATGGCAATCGGCATGGAGGAAAAGCACTTGATCCCTGCCAGCCATTTCTCCGCCCAGCCGCAATTGCGCGCCACGGCCGGCCCCCGTCGTCACGACCCGCACGCCGGATGCGGTGGCGAGGGCAGCGGTGCCATCCTCGCTCCCGCCATCCACCACGATGATTTCGGCGCGGGGGGCATCGTCCTGCAAGGCCGCGAGCAGGGTGCCGATGCGCGCGGCCTCGTTCAGCGTCGCGATGACGATGCTGAGGCCCGCCCCGTTCATGGCCTCAAGGCGCGGCTCGGTCTCGGACATTGGGCCTTTCTGCATCGGGTTTTGCGGTGAGGGAAGAATGGCCCGGTTCCGGTGCCACTCAATCGGCAGGCGCGCTCACCTGAAAAGGTGGAAAACACAGCAGCCGCAGAATGTCCCGCGGGCGCAAATGCCAGCTCGCCCAGGAGAGCGGGGAATCGCCATTGATGTCGCGCGCATCGCGCTTCGCATTGGCGGCGATCAGGGCCCTGATCACGCCGGCAGAGCCAAAGGCCGCCGCCCGGTGCAACGGGGTTTCCCCGCGGGTGCGGATGTCGCGCATGAAACTGCCGGTCGCGATTCCGGGGATCGTCGCGCAATTGGGATCGGCACCGGCCGCGATGAGGCGCGTGACGATCCGGTCGAAGCGCGGGTCATCGCTCTTGCACAAGGCGGCGTGGAGCGGCGTCTCGCCCGTATCGGGCAAAGGCCGGTTCACATCCGCCCCTAAAAAGATGAGGCATTCCACGAGGCGGACATGGCCGTGAAACACCGCCCCGTTCAGGTCGAGATTATCCCCCAATTGCGCAAGAGGTGCCCCCGCACCGAGCAGCGCCAGCACCGCGGTCGCATCACCATGAAAAGCGCAATATTGCAGCAGCGAGAGACCTTCATCATCGACAAAAGCCGGATCCCCGCCTGCGCGGAGCCATGGGATGATCTGCTCGGTCTTTCCGTCACGGATCGCGGTCAGATGATCGATGTGTGAATCCATTGGCACCGGAATTCCTCCACAGGGCCCGGGTTGCGGTTTCAGGCTGATATTTACGATCACCAGAGTGGCCAGAATGTAAGGATCATCGCATGCTCTGCCTTTCGACGGCAAGATGGAGGAATGCAATGCGGACGCATTGTCCTCCTCCATCTTGCTCCCCGACCGTGGTTCGGGCTATTCTGGCCGCCGGTCCGGGTCGCGATCACGCGCCCATTGCCCTTCAGGACAGATTCCATGAGCCGCGCCAAAATCTCGGTCGTGCCCAGCGCAACGGGTGCGCCCGCTTGTCCCTCCGGCGAATTGCGCGCACCCATAAGGCCGCTCGACCTTGATTGGGTCGAAGCCGTGCGGGTCAATCTGTCGGCCGTGGAACGGCGGATCGACAGCCTGCCCGGCCGCCGCACGGTGAAGAAGGAATGGCAGGCCGCTTGGCTCCTGAAGGCCATCACGCTCATGGATCTGACGACTTTGGCCGGCGACGACACCGATGGCCGGGTCGAACGCCTGTGCGCCAAGGCCAGAAATCCGGTACGCCGCGATCTGCTGGCCGCGCTTGGTGCGCTGGATTTGCCGATCCGGGTCGGGGCGGTCTGCGTCTATCACGATTTCGTCGCCATTGCCGCGCAGGCGCTGGCGGGTACGGGGATCGAAATCGCCGCGGTCTCCACCGGCTTCCCCGCCGGCCATGCGCCGATGGAAACCAAATTGCGCGAGATTGCGGCCTCGGTCGAGGCTGGCGCCACCGAAATCGACATCGTGATCAGCCGGAAATATGTGCTGACCAGCCAATGGCGGGCGCTTTATGACGAGGTGAAGGCCTATCGCGAGGCCTGTGGCCCGGCCCATATGAAAGCCATTCTGGCGACCGGCGAACTTGGCTCGATCCGCAAGATCGGTCAGGCTTCAATGGTCGCCATGCAAGCGGGGGCGGATTTCATCAAGACCTCGACAGGAATGGAACCGGTCAATGCGACCTTGCCGGTGTCGCTGGTCATGATGCGGATGATCCGGGATTATCATGAGCGCACGGGAACCCTGATCGGGTTCAAACCGGCCGGCGGGATTACCAATGCGAAAACGGCCCTGGGCTATCTCGCGCTGGTGAAAGAGGAATTGGGCGATGAATGGCTGTCGCCGGGCCTGTTTCGCTTTGGCGCATCACGGCTTCTGGGTGATATCGAGCGCCAGCTCGAACACCATGTCACGGGGGCCTATTCCGCCGCCAACCGCCACCCTATGGCGTGAGGGGATTGCGCTAACGCCTGACTTTAAACAGAGTGTTTGTAAACAAACAATGCGCTGAATTCGCTACATAAATCTTTGCAGCGGCCGCAAGCGGGCGCTCCTGCCTGCGGCTCCGGTCACAACAAGGCTTTGTTTGCATGGTGGAAAGACAACGCCGGGCACTCACTGGCCGGGCGGCGTGCCAGCCCCCGGTGTCGCGGGTGCGGCCGGGACTTCTTCCCCGCCTGTCGCGGGCACAGCGACCCCCTCATCTGCTCCGGGCGCGGTTTCCTCAGCCGGGGCGGCAGCGTCAGGGGCGACCTCACCCTCGGCCGCTGCAGGGGGGAGAGCAGGTGCCGGGAATGCCACCGGCGCGGCGGTAACACTGTTGAGATAGGCCATCAAATCGGCGCGGTCGGTCGGCTTTTTCAGTCCGGCAAAGCTCATCGCCGTGCCGGGAGCCGTTTTGGAGGGTGCCGCAAGGAATGTGTTCAATTCCTCATAGCTCCAGACCCGGTCGGCCGCATATTCCCTGAAAGCGGGCGAATAGGCGAAGCCCGCCCGCCGGGCGATCGCGCTGCCCGGAATTCCCCAAAGATTGGGGCCGATGGCATTGGCACCACCATTGTCGAAATTGTGGCAGGCTGCACATTGCTTCGCGAGCTTTTCGCCTTTTGTGACATCCGCCGCAGCCAGCAGGGTACCCAGATCGAGCTCGGCCGGCGCTTCCGCCTCGGGTGGCGCAGTATCCTCGGGAAGCTCGATCGCAAGGCCCAGTTTCGCAGGCGTTTCTGTGTGGAACAGGATCTCTGCCCCCCAGCGCAGGCCGAGCACCGCAAGCACCGCGGCGATCACCCATCCGAAAATCGTGTAGCTTTTATAGCCGAACATGGGTCTGTGCTCTTGAACAGGTGCGAGTGACGATCGCGCGATCGGACTGAGTCATGCCCTTTGCGGATCGGTCGTCATGTGACATGCGTTTTTGGCTTGCGCAACGGATTTCCATCACTCTTTTGCATGAAGTCCGGTGAATTCAGGCTGCCCCGACTGCCGAAAAATGGCGCCTGGTGCAGAAGGGGAGCGTCGTGAAGCCAATCATCATCATCCCGGCGCGCATGGGCGCACTTCGTCTGCCCGGCAAGCCGCTTGCCGATCTTGGCGGGATTCCCATGGTGATCCGCTGTGCGCAGATCGCGGAGGCTGCCGCAATTGGTCCTGTTCTCATTGCCGCTGCGGAAGTCGAAATCGTCGAGGCCGCCGCCCGGTTCGGGATCCGGGCGCAATTGACCGATCCGGCCCTGAATTCCGGCACCGACCGGGTGGCCGCGGCCGTGAATCTCGTCGATCCGGCCGGTGACCATGATGTAATAGTGAATTACCAGGGCGATATGCCGAGCCTCGAGCCCGCGGCGATCGGCCGCTGCACCGGTTTGTTCGACCGGATGCCTGAAGCCGATATCGCGACCCTTGCCGCCATCACCGGGGATCCTGCCGAGCGCATGGATGAAGGCGTGGTCAAGGCGATCGTCGCCCGGGCCGATTCTGGAGCACCCGAAGTCAAAATGCCGGGGGGCTATGGCCCGGCGCTCTATTTCACCCGCGCCCCGGCCCCTTTTGGCCCCGGCGAAATCCTCCACCATCTCGGCATCTACGCTTTCCGGCGGGAGAGCCTGATGCGCTTCGTGGCGGCCCCGCCCTCGCCGCTCGAGCGGCGCGAGCGGCTCGAGCAATTGCGGGCCATGGAAATGGGCATGCGCATCGTGGTGGGCTTCGAACGCGACGTGGCGCGCGGGGTGGATACGCCCGAGGACCTCGTCCGCATGCGGGCATTATTGGGGGCGGCACCCCATGGATGAGAATTGCCCCGGATCAGGAGCCGATCGGTGATCGAGGATGATTTCATCCCGCCGGCCCCCGAACAGATCGCCTTTCAGGGCGAAATGGGAGCCTATGGCCATCTGGCCTGCCGCATGGCGTGGCCCGATCTCGCGCCGCTGCCCTGCGCCAGTTTCGAGGATGCCTTCGCCGCCGTGACCAGCGGACAGGCACTCTATGCCATGATCCCGATCGAGAACACTCTGGCCGGCCGCGTGCCCGACATCCATCATCTGCTGCCCGATTCGGGTCTGTTCATCGTTGCCGAGCATTTCCTGCGTGTGCGACACCAATTGCTTGGCCTGCCGGGCGCGCGGATCGAGGATATCGGCTTTGCCCATTCCCACCCCATGGCCATCGGCCAGTGCCGGGATTTCCTGCGCCAGCGCCGGATCAGCGCCGTGAAGGAGGGGGACACGGCGGGTGCTGCGCGGCTCGTGAAACTGCTGGGCGATCACCGTCATGCCGCCATCGCCTCCTCGCTCGCAGCCGAGGTCAATGGGCTGGTCGCGCTTGCGGAAAATATCGAGGATGCCCCCCACAACACCACCCGCTTCATCGTAATGTCGCGCGACAAAGCGAGGCTTTTGGATGGAGCGCGCAAATGCGTGACGGCGCTGGTCTTTGAAGTGCGCAACGTCCCCGCCGCCTTGTTCAAGGGGCTGGGCGGCTTTGCGACCAATGGCGTCAATATGACCAAGCTCGAGAGCTATATGGTCGGCGGCTCTTTCACCGCCACGCAATTCTATGCCGAGATCGAGGGCCGGCCCGAAGATCGTGTGGTGACGCTTGCGCTGGAAGAACTGGCGTTTTTCTCGACACGGGTGCGGATTCTGGGCGTGTTTGAAGGCGACCCGTTTCGCTATGCCCGAACGCGCGCCACTTCGGGCCAGTAAGGCACGCTGACATTCCGGCCATATCGCCACAAATGCCCGCCGGCGGAAGCTCAGGCCCCGCGCGCGGCTCCGGCCTCCAGCACATCCTCGAAACTGCGCAGGCCGGGCATGGGGCTCGAGACCAGAACGCCCATATTGCCGGGCAAATGCTGATTGTTCAGCATTTTCTCATGGGCGAGCGGAATATCCTCCCACGCAAAGACCTCGGACAGGCAGGGGTCGATCCGCCGTTCGATCACCAATTGATTGGCCTGGCTCGCCTGCATGAGATTGGCGAAATGCGAGCCTTGGACACGTTTCTGCCGCATCCAGAGAAAACGCGCATCCATGGTCAGGTTGAAACCGGTCGTGCCCGCGCAGATCACCACCATGCCGCCGCGTTTCACCACAAAGACCGAGACCGGCATGGTCGCTTCGCCGGGATGCTCGAACACGAAATCGACGTCGCGACCCCCTGTATGCGCCCAGATCGCCTTGCCGAAGCGCCGTGCTTCTTTCATATAGGCAGCGTATTCCGGGCTGTTGACGGCCGGCATCTGCCCCCAGCACGCAAATTCCTTGCGGTTGATGACCCCCTTGGCCCCCATCGCGCGGACATAATCGAACTTGCTTTCGTCGGACACGACGCCGATCGCATTGGCCCCCGCCACCGCGCAGAGCTGGACCGCGAACACGCCAAGCCCCCCCGACGCGCCCCAGACCAGCACATTCTGGCCGGGCTTGAGAATATGGGGCCGATGGCCGAACAACATGCGCCAGGCGGTGGCAAGGGTCAGCGTATAGCAGCCGCATTCCTCCCAGGTCAGGTGTTGGGGCCGCGCCAGAAGCTGGCGCGATTGGACGCGGGTGAACTGGGCGAAGGAGCCGTCCGGCGTTTCATAGCCCCAGATACGCTGGCTGGGTGAAAACATCGGGTCGCCGCCATTGCATTCCTCATCATCGCCATCGTCCTGATTGCAATGGATGACGACCTCGTCGCCCGGTTTCCAGCGTTTGACCTTGGCCCCCACCGCCCAGACAATGCCAGAAGCGTCCGACCCGGCGACGTGAAATTCCTGCCTGTGGCTGTCAAACGGGCTGATCGGTTCACCAAGGCTGGCCCAGATCCCGTTATAATTGACCCCCGCCGCCATGACGAGAACCAGCACCTCGTCGTCGCCAATGGCGGGCGTTGGCACGATCTCCAGCTGCATGGCGCTGGCGGGCCGGCCATGGCGATCGCGACGGATCGCCCAGGCCCACATGGTTTTGGGAACGTGGAAGGGCGGCGGAATTTCCCCGACCGCATAAAGGTCCCGAATCGGTGCCTTGAGACCACTTGCCAACGCCATATGCGTGCTCCTCGTTCCGACCAAAACAGAAAATTATTGCCAAAAGCGCCGGGACTACGGAAATAACGTCCTGCTTACGCCGAAAATTCCCGACGGCGCAGCATATTTTACGGGATAGTGACTACAAATGTCCGGCGGTTCAAGATTTTTGTGCGGCGCGGCGTAATTTTTTGCTGCAAGAGCGAATTGCGACCTCTCTGTGGCTGGACAAATGCGCGCCCCCGCGCAAACATGTCCGCGCCGCAATGCAGCACGGTCTGCAATGCGAAATGATTCATTCGACTGCCGGGGGAAATTCGGCTTTGGCGCAGACCCATGACAGCGACGAAACTTCGACCCGATCGGGTGGGCCGGAGGAGGATCTCCGCTTCGGGCGGGGATTTGCCACCGATGTCTGGCATGCGCTGGCATTGTCGGCGGCGATCGGGCGCTCGGCGATCATGCGTGTGGCGACGGCCTGGGGTCCGATCGCGCTGGCACGCGGGGCGGACGGGAAAATCTTCGCATTGTCCGACATCTGCCCCCATCGCGGGGCGCAATTTTCAAAGGGCCGGGTCCGTGTCGAAAGCGATGGGGCGGCGAGCGTCGAATGCCCCTATCATGGCTGGCGGTTCGACGTGCATGGAAGATGCCGGGACGTGCCCGCCGCCAATCCGGCCGAGATTTCTCCGGGTTCAGGCCCGGCTGCGGGAATTTCCGTGCGCCGTTTCGCGGCGATCGAGCGCCATGGCCTCGTTTTCGTGTGGTTTCCGCAAAGCATGCCGCGTCCGGGGGCTCCCGCCAGTCCGGCACCGCCGGAGCTTGCGGCCGATCTCCTCCCCGCTTTGTGCGCCGGCCCCCCGAAACTCGCCTTTGACCTGACTTTTCCGGGGCATTTCGACCATGTCTGCGCAGGGCTGCTCGATCCCGCCCATACGCCGTTTGTGCATCAGCAATGGTTCTGGCGTCGTCCCGGCGACCGGCGGCTGAAGACCAAGGCCTATCAGCCGAGCCCGTTCGGCTTCACCATGAAAGCCCATGCCGCCAGTGCCAATTCCGCCATCTACAGGATCGTCGGGAAACCGGAGACCGAAATCGCCTTTCGCTTTCCCGGCCTGCGTTATGAGCATGTCAAGGCAAAGAGCGTCGAATTCGTGACCGCCAGTTTCCTGCTGCCGGTCGGGCCCAATGCCACCCGCTTTCTTCAGCTTTTGTGGTGGAAGGGGCTGCTGCCTGATCTGCTCACGCCGTTTTTCCGCTATGCCGGGGCGCGGTTTCTCGCCCAGGATCGCGCGATCATTGCCCAACAGGCCGCCAATTTCGTCCATGAGACGCCCTTTCTCTCGGTCGGTGATGCCGATGCGCCGGTGCGCTGGTATGCCGCGCTCAAAAAGGAATGGGGGCAGGCCCAGGCCGGGCAGCGGGAATTCGTCAATCCGGTCACGGAACAAACCCTGTCCTGGACGACGTGAGACACTCCCGAAATTTCGCCCCGGTTCCATCCCCGGTTCCATCCCCGGTTCCATCAATCGGGCCGATCCTTCCGACCTGACAAATGTGAGAAGATTCCCCCATGTCGATTTGCTCTTCCGGAACCATCTCCGGATATCTTGATCGGGCGCAGAATGCGGCGTTCCAATATCTCGATATGGTGCGTGCGGCGGCCGCTGCGCGCATTGTCGTGGACGGAAAGCCCGATCGCGGGCGGCTCGATCGCCACCAGCATGAAGCCCATGTGCTGGCCTTTGTCGCAGCCTGTGCCGAGACCTTGCGTCAGGTGTCGCTATGGTCGGCGCGGATCGAGGCCGGGCCCGGCCTGTCGCGTGCCGACCGGACGCTGGCGCTGGTTCTGGTCGCCGAATATGGCCGCCAGCTTTGGGGGGGTATCCCCATGAACCAGAGCGAGTTTGCGAGGCCCGAGGATGTGGGCCTTGCCCCCGAAGCCGTGCGCGAAGTGCTGCTTGCGGGATTTGCGCCGATCTTTGCGCTCGATCGCGAGGCGCTGTTTGCCGGGGCGGGGGCAGCTCTACTGGAACAGATGGGCCAGGCCAGCGCCGAAAATCCCGGGCTCGACCCGACCGAAACCCTGATCCGCGACCAGTTCCGCAAATATGCCGACGCCAAAATCATCCCCTTCGCCCATCAATGGCATCTCGCAGATACGCTCATTCCCGACGAAACGCTTGTGGAACTGGCGCAGATGGGGGTGTTCGGGCTGACCATTCCCGAGGAATATGGCGGCTCAGGCCTGTCCAAAATCGCCATGTGTGTGGTGTCGGAGGAATTGTCGCGCGGCTTTATCGGTGCAGGTTCCCTTGGCACACGCTCCGAAATCGCAGCCGAACTCATCCTCAATGGCGGAACGGAAGCCCAGAAGCGCCATTTCCTCCCGCGGATCGCCTCGGGCGAGACCCTGCCGACCGCGGTCTTCACCGAGCCCGATATCGGTTCCGATCTCGGTTCCCTGCGCACACGGGCCATGCGGACCGGTGGGATCTGGCAAGTGACCGGGGCGAAGACCTGGATCACCCATGCCGCGCGCGCCGATCTCATGACCCTGCTGGCGCGCACCGATCCAGCGAGCACCGATCATCGCGGACTTTCAATGCTGCTCGCGGAAAAGCCGAGGGGCAGCGTGGCAGATCCTTTCCCGGTTTCGGGCATGCGCGGTGGTGAGATCGGCGTGCTCGGCTATCGCGGCATGAAGGAATATGAGATCGCCTTTGACGGCTTTGAAGTGCCCGCGGAAAATCTGCTCGGCGGGGTGGAGGGTCACGGCTTCCGCCATCTGATGACCACATTTGAAAGTGCCCGCATCCAGACCGCGGCGCGCGCCATCGGCGTCGGGCAGGCGGCGCTGGAGCTGGGCCTGTCCTATGCACTGGCGCGGCGGCAATTTGGCCGCCCGATCATGGAATTCCCGCGGGTGCGCGACAAGCTGGTGCTCGTGGCGGCCGAGCTTCTGGGCGCCCGTCAGATCTGCTATTTCTCCGCCCGGCGCAAGGATAGCGGGGAGCGCTGCGATCTCGAGGCCGGCATGGCCAAATTGCTGGCCGCGCGCATCGCCTGGGCGGCGGCCGATGCCGGCGTGCAGATCCACGGGGGCAACGGCTTTGCGCTGGAATATCCGATTTCGCGCGTGCTGTGCGATGCGCGCATCCTCAGTATTTTCGAAGGTGCGGCCGAGATTCAGGCCCAGATCATCGCCCGGCGATTGCTGGAGAATGCCGCGTGACCCAAACGCCTTTTCGCCATGCGCCCGACGCGCCATGGATTTTCCGGACCTATGCCGGCCATTCCAGCCCGCAGAAAACCAATGAATTGTTTCGTCGCAATCTGGCCAAGGGCCAGACCGGCCTGTCGATCGCCTTTGATCTGCCGACCCAGACGGCCTTCGACCCCGACCATCCGCTGGCGGCGGGCGAGGTCGGCAAGGTCGGTGTGCCGGTTGCGCATCTGGGCGACATGCGGGAAGTGTTCGCAGGGCTCGACCCCGGTGTCATGAACACCTCCATGACCATCAATGCGCCGGCGGCCTGGCTGCTCGCACTCTATGTCGCTTTGGCCGATGAACAGGGCGTTCCGCGCCTTTCCCTGCAGGGCACGGTGCAGAACGACATCATCAAGGAATATCTGGCGCGCGGTACCTATGTCTTTCCGCCCGGTCCGTCGCTGGCGCTGACCGCCGATGTCATCGCCTGGTGCGGGCGCGAAACACCGCGCTGGAATCCGGTCAATATCTGCTCCTATCATTTGCAGGAGGCCGGTGCCCGGCCGGAGCAGGAACTGGCTTTCGCGCTCGCGGCTTCGGTTCTGGTGCTCGACAAATTGCGCGCACGCCACCCGGCCGGGGATGAGGAATTTTCGCGCCTGTTCGGGCGGATTTCCTTCTTCGTCAATTCGGGTCTGCATTTCGTCACCGAGACCTGCAAGATGCGGGCATTCGTGGCGCTGTGGCGCGAATTGGGCGAGCAAAATTACGGGGTGCGCGAGGAAAAACATCTGCTGTTCCGCTATGGGGTGCAGGTCAATTCGCTGGGGCTCACCGAAAGCCAGCCGGAAAACAATGTCTTCCGGATATTGATTGCCGCGCTCGGCGTCACCCTGTCCAAAAAGGCGCGCTGCCGGGCGCTGCAATTGCCGGCCTGGAACGAGGCGCTCGGCCTGCCCCGGCCCTTCGACCAGCAATGGTCGCTGCGCTTGCAGCAGATACTCGCCTTTGAGACCGATCTGCTGGAATATGAGGATCTGTTCGACGGCTCGCCGGTCATCGCCGCGCGAACCGCCGAACTCATTGCGGCCGCCCGGGCGGAACTGACGCAAATCCTCGCTTCCGGCACGACGGAGGCCGCCATCACGCGGATGAAGGCAGGCCTGGTCATGGCCCATGAATCCCGTTTGCGGGCCATTGAAAGCGGCGCGCAGAAGGTGGTGGGTGTCAACAGCTTTACCGACAGCGAGGCGAGCCCGCTCTCCGGCGATCAGGGCATGATCGAACGCATCGATCCGCGCATCGAGGCCGAAATGGTCGGCAAGGTCAAAGCCTGGCGGGCAGGCCGGGATGGGGCGGCGGTTGCGGCCGCGCTCGCGGCCCTCGGTGCCGCGGCGCGGGAAGATCGCAATGTGATGGAGGCCTCGATCGCCTGCGCCAAAGCCGGCGTGACCACCGGCGAATGGGGCGATTGCCTGCGCGCCGTCTATGGCGCATTTCGCGGGCCCACCGGGCTCTCGCTCGCGCTGGCTCCCGAAGGCGAGGAAGAAGGGGAGATCGCCGCGGGATTTGCGGCCCTGGCCGACCTGTTCGGGCGGCGCTTCACCATCCTGATCGGCAAGCCCGGACTGGACGGGCATTCCAACGGGGCCGAACAGATTGCCCAGCGCGCCGGGGCGCTGGGAGCTTCGGTGATCTATGACGGGATCCGCGCCACGCCGGCTGAAATCGCAGTCCGCGCGGCGGAGACCAATCCCCATATCATTGGCCTGTCGATCCTGTCGGGCAGCCATCTCGACCTCACGGCCGAGGTGATGCGCGCCCTGCGGGCAAGCGGGCTCGCGCATATTCCGGTGGTGATCGGGGGGATCATCCCGCCCGAGGACGAGCCGATCCTCAGGCAATATGGCGCGACGGCGATCTATACGCCGAAGGATTACCGGTTGAACATGATCCTGCGCGACATGGGGCGGCTGGCGGGCGCGGCACATCAGGACCAGGCCCGGGACCGGGCCGGGGAGTGACGCAAGGCGAGGGACGAAGCCGCCAGTCTCACACCGTTTGCGTCGGTCCGGTATATAATGGCTCCTCCTCGATCTTTTCATCGAGCCGCAGTTCTGCCGGAAGCAGGCGATTGGCACCCCAATAGAGCAGCGCCACTCCGGCCAGAATCGCCGCCCAGATCAGGGCATAGCGGAGCATCGCTCCTCCGCGCCCGTGAAATCGCCAGGAATGGAGTGGACCCAGCATGAGTACGAGGCATCCCGCCGAAAGCGCAATTGCGCTGGATTCTCCCGCGCTCAGTCCCAGCTGGTGGGCGAGCAGCCCGACCAGAAGCAGCCCCAGCGTCACGATCGCGACAATCAGCGCGCTGCGCCACATCTCTCGCTCCTCCTTCAGCCCTTGCTGCATTCCGGAAGTGTCCGTGCGGCCACCCGGGCAGAAATTTCTGGCGTGGTCTCGGCAATGGCACCGAGCACGAGGCAGGTTTGCTTCGGTTTGTCGAGCCGTGCATCCTTCTTCACGGCCTCGATAACGCCCTCCACGGTGTCACGGCTGGCGACCACGCGCACGCCGCCATCGGCTTCGGAATCGAGCAGGAGCGCCTGTGGGGCCCCGGGCGATGCCGTGAAAGCCCGCCATTCCGGCAGATCCGGCTTGCCGCCCGTTCCGGGATTGCCGGTTCGCGCAAATTCGGCCCAATAGGCCATCATGGCCCGCGAAAGTTTAAGGCGGCCGGCTTCGTTTTCAGCGGTGAACACTGCCTTGTCGGCGGGGCCGAAAAATTCCCAGCGGCCAAAGACGAAGGGGATTTCCACCGCATGTCCGGCCCCGAGCAGGACCTTTAAATCCGACAAGCCAAGCTTGCCCTGATCGTCCCAATCGAAGCGATAGGCCCATACATCGCTGCGCCCGCCAGCGGTCAGGGTGGAAGCCACATCATCCACCGCCAGCGCCCGCCACATCCGGCTCTGGGCATCCGCAAGGCCGTCATAGAATTCCGGATCGCGCGGGGTCGGGAACAGGCCGAAGGATTTTTTTACCATGCGCGAATCCAGCATCTGGAACAGCTTCATCTCATCACGATTGGTGCCCAGAATCAGCGGAACCGCATGATGGGAAGCAGGATCGGCGAGAGCGCCGACAATCCCCTTTTCGGGGATGACGATCCCGTCGGCGATCACCCGCGGCAATTCGGTATAGCCGGTTTCAGGGTCGCGCACGGCGTAAAGCAGGGTTCTGAGATCGACCTTACGCAGGCCGGACACGATTTCGTCCTGTTTCAGGCCGAGCTTTTCCACGATCCGGCGGGTGGAATTCACCGCCTCGCCTTCCCCGCCCTCGGCTTCCGCGAGCGGAACGCTCGACACCAGTCCGCTCTGGACGATCGCCTTGTGAAACAGGCCGCCGGCGCGCGGTGACACCAGCAGGCTCATGACATTCTGCCCGCCGGCGCTTTCGCCGAACAGGGTGACATTGGCTGGATCGCCCCCGAAAGCGGCAATATTGTCGCGCACCCATTCGAGACCGGCAATGAGGTCGAGCGTGCCGAAATTCGCACTGCGGTCGCGCTCGTCTTCGGCATTATCGCGCAGGGCCTCATGCGCCAGCCAGCCCAGCACGCCGACCCGGTATTGCAGGGTCACGACGATGACATTTTCCGATTTTGCCAGCAATGAGCCGTCATAATCCTCGGCCGAGCCCCAGACATTGGAACCGCCATGCACCCAGACCATGACCGGCAGGCGCGCATCTTCGGCCGGCACCGCGGAAGGCGCAAAAGCCGGGGAATAGATCGAGAGCTTCAGGCAATCCTCGGCCCCGACCACGAGACCCGGCTTGATGCCCTTGCCGTCATCGAGCCGGTTGGAAAGCTGGGCGCAGCGCGGGGCGGGGCTGAGGGCCTCACGCACACCGCTCCATGCCGGTGCCGGGCGCGGCGCGCGAAAGCGCAAATCACCTTCCGGCGCGGCCGCAAATGGCACTGCGAGCCAGGCATGGGTTCCATTGGCCGCAACAAAACCCTGCACAGCCCCCTGGGCGACGGCGCGCTGCGTTTCGGGCGCGGCACGGGGCAGAACCGGCGCGCGGGTTTCCTTCGCCGCAGCGCAGGCCGATAGCGTCAACAGGGCGCAAAATCCCGCGACCATTGCCCGAAAAATTTTCATGTCTTCCCCGATCGAGTAAGTCTTTGGCTGTGGACGCAGATGCGTGTCCGCCCGGCTGTTATGGACCGGCGGTGAGAGCAGGGCTTTGCGCGCCCGACGGCAAAGCCTATGCACGCAGGAATTATCCGGAGTGCATCCGGTTGGACAAGACAGCGGACAGGCAAGAAATTCATGCGTAATATCGTGGTGATCGGTGCCCAATGGGGCGACGAGGGCAAGGGAAAGATCGTCGATTGGCTGTCCGCGCGCGCCGATGTCGTGGTTCGCTTTCAGGGTGGCCACAATGCCGGCCACACTTTGGTCGTGGATGGAACGGTCTATAAACTGTCCCTGCTGCCTTCGGGACTGGTGCGCGGTAAATTCTCGGTGATCGGCAATGGCGTCGTCGTGGATCCATGGGCGCTGCTCGATGAAATCGCGCGGCTTACCGTTCAGGGGCTCAATGTTACGCCCGACCAATTGCTTCTGTCCGACCGGGCCTGCCTCATCCTGCCGTTTCACCGCGACCTCGATTCCGGGCGCGAGGCCGCGGCCGGAGCGGGAAAAATCGGCACGACGCGGCGCGGCATCGGCCCCGCTTATGAGGACAAGGTGGGCCGCCGGGCGATCCGCATCATCGACCTTGCGGACCCGGCAATTCTCGAATTGAAGATTGGCCGCCTGCTCGCCCATCACAATGCGTTGCGGCGCGGGCTCGATCTGGCCGAAATCGATGCGACAGGCCTGTTGAGGGATCTGCTCGCCATCGCGCCGCAGATCCTTGCCTTTGCGGGGGCCGCGGGACAGATATTGGAAGCCCGCATGCAAGCGGGTGCCCGCATCCTGTTCGAAGGGGCACAGGGCACGGGGCTCGATGTCGATCACGGGTCCTATCCCTTTGTCACCTCCTCCAACACTCTTGCGGGCCAGGCGGCGGCAGGCTCCGGGCTGGGGCCGGATTCGTTGCATTATGTGCTCGGCGTGGCCAAGGCCTATGCGACACGGGTGGGCGAAGGCCCGTTCCCGACCGAATTGTCCGATGCCACCGGGGCGCTGATCGGCGAACGCGGTCATGAATTCGGTACGGTCACCGGACGCGCCCGGCGCTGTGGCTGGATCGACCTCGTGGCGCTGCGCGATGCCTGCCGGCTCAATGGGGTGAGCGGGCTGGCCATCACCAAGCTCGACGTACTGGACGGATTACCCGAAATCCGGCTGTGCACGGCCTATCGGGTGGATGGCGAAATGCTGGACCATGTTCCGGCCGGGATGCGGGCGCTCGCTGCCTGCGAGCCCGTCTATGAGACGCTGCCGGGGTGGCCCGCGCCGACCCGGGGGCTGCGCCGGCTGGAGGACCTTCCAGAGGCCGCGCGCGCCCTGCTGGACCGGATCGCGACCTTGGCGGGGCGACCGATCGCGCTGGTCTCCACCAGCCCGGAACGGCTTGATGTCATTGAAACCGCACAATTTGCGGCCAGATGATCCTCAATGCGGGCGGGTCGTGTGTTTTCGCGCCCGCGATCAATGCAGAACAGGCGCCGGGGGGCAATCCCCTGGTCCGGTGAACCGGGATGTCACACATCCATGGTGGCGTCTCTCGCCGGCGGCTCTTGTGCGCGCTGCCCCGCCATGCGACCATACCGCCTGCGAGCCCAGCCGGGCCGACGGGAAATTGCGCGTTCCAATTTTGTTGTGGGAATTTTCCCGGAAATGGCCGCTGACGCAGTAACCATTTCCGACCAATGCCGTCCAATGATCCGTGGAAGGAAACGACGATGGCGGCACCCGACATTGATCCTCTGTGGCTTGAGGACGTGGAACTGCTGTCGCGGGCTGCCGCGCGCGACAATATTGCCGCCCGCGCTCTGACCCTGCGCTATAACCAGCGCCTGTTCCGGGCGGCCTTTGGCGTTCTCAGGGACCGGGCGGATGCGGAAGACGTCGTTCAGGATGCGTGGCTCAAGGCGATTCGCGGATCCCACGGATTCGGAGGCAAATCATCGCTGGGGACCTGGCTGACACGCATCGTGATCAATGAGGCGATCGAGCGCAAGCGTGCGCGGGCCCGGCGCAAGCGCGCTTTGGACGACAAGGATATCGTGGTGCTGAACGAATATCGCGACCGTTTCATGAGCGCCCGGCAAGCCGAAACCTCCCCGGAAGCCGGGGTGGCGCGCGGCCAGATCGCGAGATTGCTCGAAACCGAGATCGCCAGACTGCCGGCGCAATATAGTTTGATCATCCTGCTGCGTGATGTCGAGGAAATGTCCATTGAGGAAGCTTCGGAAGCGTTGGGCATTTCGCGACAATTGGTCAAAACCCGTTTGTTTCGCGCACGCCGACGGCTCCGCGAAGCACTCGGCCCCGAATTGCGCGAAGCCCTTAGGGACAGTTTCATCTTTGCCGGCGCGGATTGCGCCAGGCTCACCACGCGCGTCCTCGATGCGCTCGACGTGACTGGGGACCAGTCATCGCCGGGCAATCAGGTTTTTGCGCCTAACCAGAGGGAAATGATCCATGACCAACCAAAATGACTCTCCCGGGGCATCCCGCCGCGGGCTGCTGCTCGGCGCCGGACAGACCCTGTCCATCGCCGGGATCGCTGCCTTTGTCGGTGCAAGCCCCAGCGCTTTTGCCAAGGAATACAAGGGCAAGAACAAGGCAAAAAAAGGCGCGACAAGTGGTGATGTCGCGATCCTGAATGCGGCGCTCGCGCTCGAGCATGAAGGCATTGCCGCCTACACGCTCGCCGCCGGCAGCGGTCTGCTGACCCCGGATGTTCTGAAGCTCGGCGTCATTTTCCGCGGCCACCATCAGGGCCACCGGGATCTCATGGCCGACGCCGTGCGCAAATTGGGCGGCACACCAGCCGAAGCGAAGCCCGATTCGGAATATGCCGTGTCGCTCAATGCGGGCGCGCTGATGAATCAGACCGACGTGCTGAAACTGGCACTCAAGCTCGAGCGTGGCGCGACCAATGCCTATCTCAGCCTGATCCCGCAATTGGGCGTCGATTTCCACCAGGTGGCCGCACGGATGGCGGGCGATGAAGCCTTCCACGTCGCAATCCTCGCCAGCGCATTGGGCGAACCGGTTCCGGAAGCCGCATTGATGTTCGGAGCCTGAGCCATGACCGCCGCAAAGTGTATTTCGACAGCGTCTGCCGTCCTGACCCGTCGGTTCCCGCCGGGTTTGTCCAGGATGGGCTTTGCGGCGGTTTTCTTTCTCGCGGGCGGGCTTGGGACCCCGGCTTTCGCCCAATCCCCGCCAGCCATAGCGGGCGACGCCGTTCGCGGGGCCAAATTATACGAAGCCCGCTGCGAGGCCTGCCATTCGATCGACCATTCGCGTATCGGCCCATCGCATCGGGGCGTGGTGGGGCGCGCCTCCGCCGCGGTCAAGGATTTCACCTATACGCCGGCGCTCAAAAAGCTGAAGGTCACCTGGACCCCGGCCAATCTTGACCGCTGGCTGGCCTCGCCACCGAAAATGGCCAAGGGGACTTCGATGGGCATCAATGTGCCCGTGGCCAAGGACCGGACCGACATCATCGCTTATCTGGCGACCCAAACGGATCCCACCGCCGCCGCAGCCAAACCCGCAGCGCCGGCCACGCCGACAAAGAAATAGCCGGGGAAATAGCCGGGGAAATAGCCGGGTCCGCCCAGCGTCACAGGGTATTCAGGCTCGGGTATGGGTCTATTCCGGCCGGGGCCTGGCACGACGGGTCGGGATTGCTGTCAGCGGATCGTCCGGCCAGAGATGTTTGGGATAGCGACCTTTCATCTCGGCCTTCACCGCCGCATAGGATCCGCGCCAGAAGCCCGGCAAATCGCGGGTAATCTGGATCGGCCGCCCGGCCGGCGACAGCAATTCAATGACCAAAGGAATCTCGCGCAGACCAAGCACCGGGTGCCGGGCAATGCCCAGCATTTCCTGAAGCCGCACCGAGATGCGCGGTCCCCCTTCGGCCCCATAATCGATGGCGAGCCGCGTGCCGGTCGGTGCTTCGATAGATGTCGGGGCGAGCCGGTCCAGCAATCGGCGCTGGTCGCGGGACAATAGCCCATGAAGCGCCGCCAGCAATCGCCCGTCGGACAGCGCGTCAAAGCCGGTCTCGCCGACCAGAAATGGCGCGAGCCAGGTTTCCGCAGTGCCCGGAAGGGCTTCATCGCCCAGATCCGGCCACGAATCGGGACCATCACTGGCGCGCAGGAATTCCACACGCGCGCGCAGCGCCTGTTCGTGGGAACCCCAGGGCAGAATGGCACTTCCATGGGCGCGCAGGCAGGCCAGCAGGGCCGGCACCCGTTCCTCGACCGGCACCGGGATTTGCGCTTCTGAAAAAGGCAATTTGAGCAATCGTCTGACCCGCATTGCCCGCAGATTGCGGCGGGCGGGGTCGAATTCGACGATCGTCTCGTCACTCAGGCCCGGCCCGGCGGCGCGCAAGGCTTCGGCTTCGGTCAAAGCAGCCCCGAGCATCATGCGCAAGCGCGGGCCTGCGCCTTGTGCCTCGGCCACCGCGATAAAGCCGGCGCGCGCCAGCGGATCATGAGGGTCGACATGGACCTCCTTGCCATTGGCCATCAGAAAGGCGCCGGCGCGACCCGGCCGGGCTTTCGCGATGCGGTCGGGCATGCCCAAAGCCAGAATGAGCCCCGCCGAAGCATCGGTGCCGCCCTTTGCGGCGGAATTGGACGGTCCTGCCGCGCGCGCCGCCCATTGCAATGCGAGCGCCCGGCCATCCCGCGCCCGCGCATTCCGGTCGCGCCGGAACGCTGCCCATCGGACGTCGAGATCGGTTCCGCCTCCGCCCAAAGCGGGCTCCGACAATAACAGCGCGAGCTCTGCGCCTGCGGAGCCGAAACCCGCCGCACTCGCCCGCAGCACCAGCGCACTCAGTCGCGGGCTCAGTCCCATTCCGGACATGGAACGACCGAGCTCTGTCAACGCGCCGCCCGCATCGAGCGCGCCAAGCGCCACCAATTCCGCGCGCGCGGCGGCAAATTTGTCGGGCGGCGGCGGATCGGCGAATTTGAGCCCCAGACAATCGCGCGCGCCCCATTGGGCGAGGTCGAGGGCAAGGCCCGTCAAATCGGTCTCGAGGATTTCGGGACGGCTGAAGGCGGGAAGCGCCTGGGTCTGGGCTTCGTCCCACAGGCGAATGCACAGACCCGGCGCGGTCCGTCCGGCGCGACCCCGCCGCTGATCGGCACTGGCACGCGAGACGCGTTGGGTGACCAGGCGGCTCAAGCCGCTGGCCGGGTCATAGACCGGGGCGCGCGCCAGCCCCGAATCCACCACGATGCGCACGCCCTCGATGGTCAGCGAGGTCTCGGCGATCGCGGTCGCCAGCACGATCTTGCGCCGCCCCCCGGGTGCCGGGGCGATGGCGAGGCGCTGGGCGGAAAAATCCATTCCCCCGAACAAAGGCGCGATGGTAAATTCGGGCGCGGTCAAGCGCTCGCGCAGGATGCGCCCGGTACGGTGGATTTCCGCCTGGCCCGGCAGAAAGGCCAGCACCGAGCCGGGCGACGAGTGCAGAGCGCGCAGGA
The DNA here is from genome assembly GCA_021731815.1 of Hyphomonadaceae bacterium. Classification (GTDB taxonomy): domain Bacteria; phylum Pseudomonadota; class Alphaproteobacteria; order Caulobacterales; family Aquidulcibacteraceae; genus JAKFWO01. The sequence continues at coordinate 32,449 of JAKFWO010000029.1, forward strand.
TGGCGGCGGCCATGGCGGGCTCCGGCGGGGAATGGGCATCGCGCGGCGCATAGCGGGTTTCGACCGGAAACATCCGCCCGGCGGAATGGATGACCGGAGCCGGCCGCCCATCCGCATCCGCCATCAGGGCACTGATCCGCGCACCATCCAGCGTCGCCGACATGGCCAGAAGCCGCAGATCGGGCCGCAGGGCCGCCTGGCTCTCCAGCGCAAGGGCAAGGCCGAGATCGCCGGCAAGGCTGCGCTCGTGAATTTCGTCGAAGATCACCGCGCCAATCCCGTCAAGCCCCGGATCGTCGAGGATCATCCGGGTGAATACGCCCTCCGTCACCACAAGGATGCGGGTGCGGGCCGAGATCCGCGATTCGAGCCGGATGCGGTAGCCGACGGTTTCGCCCAATGTTTCGCCGAGATTCTCGGCGAGCCGCTCGGCCGCCGCGCGGGCGGCAAGGCGCCGGGGCTCAAGCAGCAGGATCGTGCGGTCGCCCCGCCACGACGCATTGAGCAAAGCGAGCGGCACGAGGCTGGTTTTGCCCGCGCCGGGCGGGGCGCTGAGCACGGCATTGGTCCCGCACGCGAGCGCTTCGAGAAGATCCGGAACCACCATCGCCACCGGCAGATCGGCGAGCCCCGCCGGATTCACGCCGGGCGGCAAAAGGGTCGAAAGCGCATCCGCCGAAAGGAGAGGGCGATCCATTGCGGGCTCAATCGGCGAGGGCCAGATCATCGCGATGGATGATGGCCGGACGCCCCCGATAGCCCAGCACGCGCTCAACCTCGTCGGATTTTCGCCCCATGATGGCGCGGCAATGGTCGGCCGACCACGCCGAAATCCCCTTGCCAACCAGCGTGCCCGCACTGTCGCGCACGGCCACAGCGTCGCCACGCCCGAAACTGCCCTCGACCCCGATGATGCCGACCGCGAGCAGGCTCGCCCCGCCCCGCAAGGCGCGCGCGGCCCCCTCATCGACGACAAGGACACCGAGCGGATTGAGCCCGCCCTTCAACCATTGCCGCCGCGCGCCATGCGGCGTTTCCGGCGGCAGAAAAAAACTGGCCGGAGCACCGGATTCGAGCCCCTTCAGGGGATTGAAAGCCTCGCCCCGGAAAATCGCGGTCGCGCAGCCCGCCCCCCAGGCGATGCGCGCTGCCTCGATTTTGGTGCGCATCCCGCCCGAGCCCATTCCTTTCGCATCGGGTGCGCCGGCCATGGCCTCGATTTCCGGGGTCAGCGCTCTGATCTCCGGAACATGGCAGGCATCAGGGAATTTGCGCGGATCGGCGGTGTAGAGCCCGTCCACATCCGACAAGAGCAATAGCAGATCCGCCGCGACCATTTGGGAGACGCGCGCGGCAAGGCGGTCATTGTCGCCATAGCGGATTTCGGCGGTGGCGACCGTGTCATTCTCGTTGATCACCGGCACGGCACTGAAAGAGAGCAAGGTCTCGAGTGTCGCGCGCGCATTGAGCCAGCGGCGGCGCGTCTCGGTGTCGTCGAGCGTCAGCAGAGCCTGGGCGGCAAGGATCCCGAACGGCGCAAAAGCATGGCCCCAGGCCCCCATCAACAATGTCTGGCCGATGGCCGCGGCGGCCTGCTTTTCCTCCAGCGCCGGGGATTTCGAGAGGCCGAGCGCACGCCGCCCCAGAGCCACCGCCCCCGAGGACACCACGAGAACCTGCCTGCCTGCGTCGCGCCAGCGGGAAATGTCGGTGGCAAGGCTCGCCAGCCATTCCGCGCGCGGGGCACCGCTGTCGGGATCCACGATCAGCGACGAGCCGATCTTGACCACCACGCGCCGGGCCGAAGCCAGCATTGCGTGCGGGGTGGACGTGGCTGACATGGGGCTCCTTTCCCGAAAAGCTTTATCACTCATCCCGCATTTTCAATTCCCTGGAACGCATAAGCCCTGACACAGGGCCCGATCAAGCACTCACCATTCTCATGGTCCGCGCAATCCGGTTTACCTCGGCCCGTCACGGCCGCGAAAGCCACACCCCGGGCCCAAAATCAGAAAACGGTCTCACATCCGTTCGGGTGCCTCAATTCCCAGCAGGTCGAGCGTAAGCAGCAATTGCCGAAGCGTAACTTCAGCAAGGCGCGCCCGCGACGCCCGCAGATCCGCCGGGGCCTCAAGGATCGGGCAATTGGCGTAAAATGCTGAAAAGGCTTGCGCCAGAGTGAAAGCGTGTTCGCACAAGAAATGCGGCATGCGCTTGTCATAGGCGCTGCGCAAGGCGGCATCGAACGCGTCAAGCCTGAGCACCAGCGCGCGTTCCCTTGGGTCGGAGAGGATTATGGGTCCAGATTCATTCCCGGACTCGCGCAATTTACGCAGCATCGAGCGAATGCGCACTGCTGCATAGAGGAGATAGGGTCCGGTCCGCCCCTCGAAACTCATGAACTGGTCAAGATCGAACACGTAATTCGTGGTTCTCACGGCCTGAAGATCGGCAAATTTGATCGCCGCGATCGCCACCTTGTGCGCAATGTCCGCGCGTTCTGCGGGTGAAAAATCCTCGCCAATCCCCGCTTCGTCGAGCCGCGCCTGCGCCTTGTCCACGGCCTGGGAAATCAGATCGTGGAGTTTCATTACGCCGCCCGCGCGGGTCTTGAACGGTTTGCCATCCGGTCCGTTCATGGTGCCGAAGCCGATATGTTCGAGCTGGTCGCGCTGCAAATAACCGGCAAGATCGCTTGCACGAAAGACCTGCTCGAAATGGTCTGACTGGCGCGCATCGACAAAATAGAGGACAAGATCCGGATCAATGGTCCGCGATCGTTGCACAATGGTGGCGAGGTCGGTCGTTCCATACATGGCGGAGCCCTCCGAGGACACGACCAGAAGCGGCGGCAATTCACGCTTGTCTTCGGCACGCACCACGCGAATGATGCGTGCGCCCTGATCCTCGACCAACAGGCCTTTATGGGCGAGATCCTCAATCATTTCAGGAATATAAGGATCCGCATCCGATTCTCCGTACCAGAAATCGAATTCCACCCCCAATGCGCCGAATTCGCGCTTCTGGGCCGTGCGGCTGACCGCCGCCATCTGCGCCCACAGCGCCCGATAGCCGGGATGGCCGTTCTGCAATTCGGCGGTGGCGCGGCGGGCCTTGTCGCGGCTCGCCGAATCCTCCTTGGCGCGGGCGGCGGCAAGCGGATAGAGGCGCTCGAGATCCTCAAGCGTGATCGGGCTCTCGACCGGATATTCATCCCTCAAAGCGGGGTCAAAGAAAGGCAAATCCGGACGTTCCTCGGCCAGTGCCGCAATCAGCAGGCCCATCTGGAACCCCCAATCGCCAAAATGGGCGTCACCCCACACTTCGTCGCCGCGAAACCGGAACAGGCGCTTGGCAGCGTCACCGATAATGGTTGCGCGCAAATGCCCGACATGCATGGGCTTGGCGACATTGGGACCGCCATAATCAATGATGATCCGCCGCGGAACCGCCACGTAACTGGCCCCGGCCCGCGAATCTGCCGCGATTTGCTCTGCCCGTCGGGTCAGTGCGGCATCGGACAGGCGCAGATTGATGAAGCCTGGACCAGCGCAATTCGCCTCGGCGAGATCGGGATCTTCCGCCAGATCCGCCACAATCCTTTCGGCCACAGCGCGCGGCACCTCGCCCACCGATTTCGCTGCCGGCATGGCCCCGTTGCACTGGAAATCCGCGAGGTCGGGCCGATCTGCGGGCTGTGCGCGCGCCCATTTCGGATCGAATCCCAGCCGCTCAAATGCCCCGACCAGTCTGGCCGACAGGATTGCAATAAAGTCTTGCATCAATCTCCTCTCGAACGCACGATTGGGACCAGCCGGTGCCTGATCAGGGAAACGCGTGATCCAACAATCGCCACCGGCATCAGTACAATCTCCCTTCGCCATTTCGTTCCCCGGTCTTCCTCTCGGACGATCGCCGTCGAAAAACAATAGTCACCGATGACTTTCCCCTGAAATCGTCAGGCCACAGATTCGCGCCAAACCTTGACCATTGTTTTCCAGGAATTTCTGCGATTTCGTCTGCCATTCCCTGGTTGATCCGCTTGCAGGCATCACTGGAACATAGTAGGAACATTCTCGCAAGCCGGATGCACAGATGACCATGCACAGATGACCATGCGCCTGGCCGGGCTTCAATGCGCGCAGGTTGGGTCACGGGGAAAGAAACAGGATGGAACAGCATGCGCGAAGCGGGTTCGTTCATCTGCGCGCCCGATCGCCTTATTCATTACTGGAAGGCGCTATCAAGATACCGGATCTGGTGAAACTTGCCCAAAAACACCGGATGCCGGCTGTGGGGCTTGCCGATTCCGACAATCTGTTCGGCGCGCTGGAATTTGCCGAGGCAATGCGCGCGGCCGCATTGCAACCGATCATGGGCATGACCCTTTCGCTGCTGATTCCGCGCGATGGTGCCGGTGCCCGCCCGATGCGCGCGCCGATCGTGCTTTTGGCGCAGAACGAGGCGGGCTGGCTTCGGCTGATGGATTTGGCCTCGCGTCTCTATCTCGATGAGGTCGCAGCGGAATCGAGGGCGCTTGGCCTGTCGCATCTTGAAGGTGATAATGATGGCCTGATCGCCTTGTCCGGTGGCTATGACGGCCCGCTCGACCAGATCTTTCGCGCCGGGAAGCCGGCACCGGCACAGCGTCTCGCCCGGACACTCGGCGAGCGATTCCCGGGCCGGTTCTATATCGAAATTCAGCGGCATGGCCGGCCCGAACAGGTTGCGACCGAACCATCGCTGCTCGATTTGGCCGATGAATTCGATTTGCCGATCGTTGCGACCCACGAACCATTCTTTGCCGATCGCAGCCAATACGCAGCCCATGACGCATTGATGTGTATTTCCACCGGCACATATCTTTCGCAGCCGGACCGAAGGCGGGTCACGCCCGAGCATTATTTCAAGTCGGGCGAAGAGATGGAACGCCTGTTCGCCGATTTGCCCGAGGCCCTGGACGCAAGTTTGGAGATCGCCCGAAGATGTGCGTGTGCGCCGCGCGCGCGAGCGCCAATTCTTCCGCATTTTCCACATGAATCCGGAACCGACGAAGCCGAAACCTTGCGGCGGTTCGCGCGAGACGGGCTGAAAAAACGACTGGCGAGCGTGACGCTTGCCGCACCGGAATCCGACTATTGGAAACGGTTGGATCACGAGATCGAAGTGATCATCGGGATGAAATTCCCCGGTTATTTCCTGATCGTCGCCGATTTTATTCAATGGGCGAAAGCCCAGGGCATTCCGGTGGGGCCGGGCCGCGGCTCGGGTGCGGGATCGCTGGCGGCATGGGCTTTGTCGATCACCGATCTCGACCCCCTGCGCTTTGGGCTGTTTTTCGAACGGTTTCTCAATCCCGAACGCATTTCGATGCCCGATTTCGACGTCGATTTCTGTCAGGATCGCCGGAGTGAAGTCATCGCCTATGTTCAGGAAAAATACGGGCGCGACCGGGTGGCGCAGATTATCACCTTTGGCTCGCTGCAGGCACGCGCGGTCGTGCGTGATGTCGGACGGGTGATGGAAATTCCCTTTCCGGTCGTGGATTCATTGGCAAAACTTGTTCCCCAAAATCCGACGAAGCCCATCAGCCTGCAAGCAGCGCTGGAAATGGAGCCGAGGTTACGGGAGATCAGGGCGGGGAATCCCGAGCTGGCGGCCTTGTTGGGGATCGCGCTGCAATTGGAGGGGCTGTACCGCAACGCCTCGACCCATGCCGCAGGCCTCGTCATTGCCGACCGGGCCCTCGACCAGATCACGCCGCTCTACCGTGATCCGCGCGCCCAATTGCCGGCAACACAATATAACATGAAATGGGTGGAGCCGGCAGGTCTCGTCAAATTCGACTTCCTTGGATTGAAGACCCTGACGGTCATCGATCGGGCGTGCAAATTCCTGGCACAACGCGGCGTACAGGTGGATTTCAGCGCCGGCGATTACAGCGATACCAAAGCCTATGCATTGATGGCGTCGGGAAACACGCTCGGCGTGTTTCAGTTGGAAAGCCAGGGCATGCGCGACACCTTGCGCAAGGTCAGGCCCGATTGCTTCGAAGATATTATCGCACTGATCTCACTCTATCGTCCCGGGCCGATGGAAAATATCGACCAATATGTCGAGGCCAAGTTCGGGAGACAGCAGGCCAATTATTTGCATCCATTGCTCGAGCCGGTTCTCAAGGAAACCCATGGCGTGGTCGTTTACCAGGAACAGGTGATGCAGATCGCCCAGATCCTGTCGGGCTACAGCCTCGGAGAAGCCGATTTGCTGCGCCGGGCGATGGGCAAGAAGAAGCAGGAAGAAATGGACCGCCTGAAACCGCGATTCGTGGCTGGCGCGATCGAGCGTGGTGTAGATTCCGGCCAGGCCGGGGAAATATATGATCTGGTTGCGAAATTCGCCGGCTACGGCTTCAACAAATCCCACGCCGCCGCTTATGCAGCGATCGCCTATCAGACGGCATTTTTAAAGGCCAATTTCCCTGTGGAATTCATTGCCGCTTCAATGAGTCTCGAACTTGATGACACCGACAAGCTTGCAGCCTTTCATCAGGAAGCCATGCGGCTCGGGATCAAGGTCTCTGCACCCGATATCAACCGCTCCGAGGCCGATTTTTCGGTGACCGATGGCAGGATTGTCTATGCCCTGGGGGCGGTGAGGAATGTCGGCCTCGCGGCGATGGAGTCCCTCATTGTCGAGCGCCGGCAGAATGGACATTTCACCGGAACCGACGATTTTGCCGGGCGGGTTGATCCAAAATCCCTCAACAGGCGCGCTTTTGAAAATCTGGCGCGGGCAGGTGCATTTGATGAATTGGCCGGGTCGCGGCGGGCGGCATTTGAAGCCGCCGATCAGGTGATCGCGCTCGCCCAGCGCGCCGCGCAAGACCGCGAAACAGCCCAGATCGGGCTTTTTCCGCCCGAAAAGTCCAAAGCGGGCAAAAGGAAGATCGTTCCGGAATGGTCGATGCAGGAGCGACTCGACCATGAATTCGCCAGTATCGGGTTCTATCTGTCAGGGCATCCGCTGACTGATTTCCTCAGCGGCCGCAAGCGCAATTTGTTTACGTCTTCCCGCTCCATGCGCGAAGGACATCGCGGGGAGGGACATTACCGCATGGCCGGGGTTGTCCTCCGCAAGAGTGAAAAAATGTCGCAGAAGGGCGGGCGATTTGCCTTTGTCACATTCTCCGATCCCGAAGGAGAATTCGAGGCAACCCTGATGCCGGAAGCCCTCGCCCAATTCCGGGCTCTTGTGGAGCCGGGACGAATGCTGGCGCTCAAGGTTCGCGTCCGAAGAAACGGAGACGAAACCCGGCTATCGGTCGATGAGGTTGAGGAGATTCAGGAATTTCTGAAATCCCATGAACGCTCGGATGGGATGCGCGTGGTCATGAAGGAAGGCGCAAATCCGACGGAATTGCGATCGGTGCTGGTGCCGGTAGACGAGGTCGCGACAAAATCACGGGGAGAAAAAGCAGGACGATCCGGTTTTCTTGAACTCGTGCTCAATCTCGTCGATGGGCGACAGGTTACCTTCCGGGGGCGCGCAGCCCTGGGGTCCGTCACGGCGGCCCAGGAATTATTACGGCGCATGCCCGGAATTGTCCAGGTGGAGGAATTGTGATGCAACGGCACCCGACCGCCAGAATTGCGCCCCGGTCCGGCGCGCGAACGGCCGCGGACGCAATCTCAAAGGGTGATTGGTGCTTGCTTTTGGCCGGGCCAGCTGGTATCGCGCCCAAATCTCGCACGCAGGCAGTCCGGACGGGACGCGACATCGCGTTTCCGGCCGACCGGCGTTTCCGTTTTCACTGAAACTCGCCTGCGGAGGCCAGCCGGAGAACACAATGGCTTTACCCGAATTTTCCATGCGCCAATTACTGGAAGCGGGCGCGCATTTTGGACACCAGACCCATCGCTGGAATCCAAAAATGGACCGCTTCATTTTTGGTGTTCGTTCGAATATTCATATTCTGGACCTGTCCCAGACCGTGCCGTTGCTGCATCAGGCATTGGTGAAAATTCGCCAGACCGCAGCCAATGGCGGTCGGGTATTGTTTGTCGGCACCAAGCGCCAGGCGAGCGATGCCATTGCAGCGGCCGCCAAACGCTGCGCGCAATATTACGTGAATCACCGTTGGCTGGGCGGCACGCTGACCAATTGGCAAACCATTTCCAATTCCATTCAGCGATTGCGGGATCTCGACGATATTCTGGCCGGTGGCGAGGGTACTGCGCGCCGTACCAAGAAGGAATTGCTCAACCTCACCCGCGAGCGAGACAAGCTCGAGCGTTCGCTGGGCGGGATCAGCCGCATGGGCGGTACACCGGATCTGATCTTCGTGATCGATACGAACAAGGAATCGATTGCGATCAAGGAAGCGCGCAAATTGGGGATTCCAATCGTCGCGATCATTGACAGCAATTGCGATCCGGATGAGGTGGATTTCCCTATCCCCGCCAATGACGATGCTGCCCGCGCCATCGCGTTATATTGCGATTTGATCGCGGACGCGGTGCTGGATGGCATGGCCGATGGTCAAGGCGCGTTGGGTATTGATCTGGGTGCATCGGAAGCGCCCGTCGAACCGGCGCTGATGCGCGCGGACGCGGATGAAATCCTGCCCGCAGCCCTCTCTCCCGCGGACGAGACATTGGCCGGTCAAATGGGGTCCACCACCTGATTGTGGAAGCGGGGCCCGCTGGGTCCCGGTCTGCGAACGCTGGCAAAAGACGCCCGCGCATCGGTATCGTCTCGCACCGGCTTCGCCGCAATGACTGGCGATATCGGGGGGTGGATCCTGAGAATTCTGGCATCCGACTGCTCCGGATCGGGGCAAGCCGGGGGTGTGGGGCCAGGGCTGTCCGATCCGTCGGCGGTCGCTCGCCTGATAGCCGGTCCGAAGTAGCTGGTCCTGAGTGGCTGGTCCTGAGTGGATGGTCGAGATCGTTGGAAAAGTTGAATTCAGGGCTTCGGCTCAAACACTGTGGAGTATGAAATGGTCGAGATTTCCGCCGCTTTGGTGAAGGAATTGCGCGAGCGCACCGGCGCGGGGATGATGGATTGCAAAAAAGCGCTGTCCGAAAATGGCGGCGACATCCAGGAAGCCATGGACTGGCTGCGCAAAAAGGGATTGTCGAAGGCCGAGAAGAAGGCCGGCCGCGCCGCCAGCGAAGGCCTGGTCGCCTTTTCAACTGCGGTCTCGGGCGAGGGCATGACCGGGGCGCTTATCGAACTCAATTCCGAGACCGATTTCGTTGCCCGAAACGACCAGTTTCAGTCATTGGCGCGCGAGGCGTCCGGGCTCGCTCTGGCGGCACGCGGGGATGTCGAGGCCGCCCTTTCAGCCCGTGCAGGCGACGGGGTGTTGCGCGATGCAATCACCCATCTGGTTGCCACGATCGGGGAAAATATGGCACTGCGCCGCGCGGCTTTTCTCGAGGCCAAACCGGGCGTTGTGGCCGCCTATATGCACAGTGCGATCGGCGATGGGCTGGGTCGGCTCGGCGTGATGGTTGCGCTGGAATCGACCGGCGACAAGGCCAGCCTTCTGGAAATTGGTCGCCAGATCGCGATGCAGGTTGCCGCCGGTTCGCCCGCAATTCCCCAATCGGTACGGGTCGAGGAGCTTGACCCCGCTTTGGTGGCGCGTGAACGCGAAATCCTGTCCGAACAGGCATCGGGTTCCGGCAAGCCCGCGGCGGTCATTGAAAAAATGGTCGAAGGCCGCTTGCGCAAATATTATGAGGAAGTGGTCCTGCTGAAACAACCCTTCATCCGTGATCCTGACAAAACGGTTGAGGCCGCGCTCAAGGATTACGAAACCCGGGCTGGCGCACCGATCAAGGTGCTTGGCTTCGTTCGCTTTGCTCTGGGTGAAGGGGTTGAAAAGAAGGTGGATGATTTCGCCGCAGAAGTTGCCGCGTTGACGGGTCAGGGACAATAAAGCTGGTTTGGTAACAGAGCTCCGCGTGTCCCCGGGCGAGGCCCCGGATCAATATCCGGGATTGATTGCTTGTCGGGGCCGCTGATGATTCCACCTGACGCCAGACCGCATCGGAAAGGCCGGGTTCTTATGTCAGGGCCGAATCCAGATCAAACGGATCCCGGTTGATCGGGAAACGTTGCAAATGTCGTCATCGGCGTATCCAGGAATCGTGACGATCATGGAAGCGAAATATGATCGGATCGGCGTCAATTACTCAGCCCTTCGGCTGCCCGACAAGCGCATTGCGTCGGTCCTGGAAAGCGTCCTTGGCGCGGCACAAACCGTACTGAATGTCGGCGCAGGGACCGGTTCCTATGAGCCTGTAAACCGATCTGTGACGGCGGTCGAGCCGTCGGCAGAAATGATACATCGACGCCCCCCGGGGGCCGCCCCCGTCATTCGGGCTCGGGCAGAAAGTCTTCCGTTCGAGGATGGCATCTTCGACGCATCCATGGCGATCCTGACGGTTCACCACTGGACCGACAAGGAAGCAGGTCTCAGAGAAATGCGCCGTGTGACTCGTGGCCCGGTGATATTGCTGACCTTTGATCCGGCGTCCCGACCGTGGCTGACGGATTATCTTCCAGAACTGGCGACACTCGATGATGCGATCATGCCCGCGATGGCTGATTATGAACGCTGGATGGGGCCTGTGCAGGTGATGCCGGTTCCAATCCCGCATGATTGCAGCGATGGCTTTCTTTACGCTTATTGGCGGCGACCTGCGGCATATCTCGATCCCTTTATCCGATCCGGTATCTCGTCGTTTTGGGCAATCCGCGATATAGAAGCCGGATTGCAACGGCTGAGAGGCGATCTCGAAACGGGGGCGTGGGAGCGATTCTATCCCGAACTGCGCGCATTGACCGAATATGATGCCGGGTATCGCATGGTTGTGGCCAGTTGATGGCGGCCACCAAAGCTGAGAACCGCTTTCTGGTTGCGCCCGAAACCAGAAGTCTGAAAACTGGTGCAGCTCCGTCGCCCGAGAGCCTTTTCAAAGAAATTCGAGCCGAATTTCATAATAGAGAATATTCAAACTCAATAATTTAGAGCGCGTTCGGACGAAAACCGCAGTCCACTTTTTCTGAACGCGCTCTGATGGCTCCTGACCGGCCACATTCATGTCAGGCTTCAGTCCGCACTGCCGGGTCGGCGGTCAGGTTATTCGAGATCCCATTATTCCTGAATCTCCAGCTTCTGAATCCCCGTCTTGACACCACCCGCGTCTATTTCTTGCCCGGCTTGTTCTGGCCCGGCTTGTTTGGGCCGGGCTTGTTCTGGCCCGGCTTGTTTGGTTTGTCGCGCCGTGATGGCTCCGCTTCCGCGGCTTCCGTCGCAGCCGGGATCGTTCTGTTACCGCGCCCCAGACCAATGGACTTTGCAAGTTCCGATCGCCGGCGGGCGTAATTGGGCGCGACCATCGGATAATTGGGAGGAAGCTTCCATTTCTTCCGGTAATCATCCGGGGTCATATTATATTGCGACATCAAATGCCGCTTCAATGACTGAAAGCGAAGTCCGTCCTCAAGGCAGATGAGATAATCATCGGTTACGGATTTCCGGACCGGTGTGGCGGGATGCGGGTCGGGGGTCGCGACACTCCCTTTCGAAATATCCTCCAGCGTTCCGAAGACGCGCTCGATCAGGGCCGGAAGCTCCGAGGCCGCGATTCCATTTTTCTCGACAAAATAAGCAGTGACCTCGGCGGTCATCTCCAGAAGTTCCAAGCGTGAAGACATATGAAAAACCAAAAATCTGATGCGTGTGCATGGAGATGGATATAGCTTCCGCAGGTGAAATCAAGCCCGCAATAGCATTGACACGCGCGGAGACCTGATCGTGGCAGGTTGATCTGCGGCTTCACGTCTCAAGGGCCAAGAATTGGAATGAAATGCGCTCCGAACGCTCCAAAATCAGTGGGCTTTCAGGAAATCACAGTCCTTTCCAAATGATCAGATCGCGGAAAGCGCGTGCCTTGGCCTGACTTCAGGTCGATTTCGGGAATCGTCACGCTGCTTCAAATGTCGCGAATGCCTGCTCAAGGTCGGAGATCAGGTCAGCCACATCCTCAATGCCCACCGAAAGCCGCAAGAGATCGGGCGGGGCGATCGGATTGGCGGTCTCGACGCTGGCACGGTGCTCGATCAGCGTTTCCACGCCACCGATCGATGTGGCGCGCTGAATGAGGCGAACTCCACCCGCGAGCCGCAGGGCGCGCTGTCGCCCGTCCTCAGTGTCACCTTGCCGGAGCCGGAAGCTCAACACAGAACCAAAGCCGCCACGCATCTGGCGCGCCGCAATGTCGTGGCCGGGATGGTCGGGCAGGCCGGGCCAGAGAACCCGGGCGACTTCCGCGCGCGTGATCAGAAATTCCGCGACGCGCGCGGCATTCACGCACGCACGCTCCACCCGCAAGGCCAAAGTGCGCATGCCGCGAACCAACAACCACGCCTCGAACGCGCCCAATTGAGCCCCGCCAATCACGCGCGCATGGGTGACTTCTTCCCACAGGCGCGCATTGGGGGCTGGAACCAGGGCTCCGGCCAGGACATCCGAATGACCGTTCAGGCCCTTGGTGGCCGAGTGAAAGACGTAATCCGCCCCCAGTTCCAGCGGGCGGGTGAGAATGGGCGTCGCCATTGAGGAATCAACCACCAGTTCGGCACCATGCCGGTGTGCGATCGCGGCGGCTTCAGCAATGTCCAGGATCTGCAACAGTGGATTGGCCGGTGTTTCGATAAAGATGAGATTCGGCCGAAAGGCTTCTGCCTGGGCCGCGAGGTCCCCCGGCCTGTCAGGGTCGAAGAAATGGGCGCTGAGACTGCCGCGCCCATGTTCATGCCGCAGGAACACCAGGGTCTGATAATAGCCGGCATTTTGTGCAAGGATGCGCGCCCCGGGCCCGCCGGCACGAAACAGCGCCGTGATCGCCGCCATGCCCGACGCAAAGACCCGGGCCTCCGATGCCCCCTCAAGCGCCGCGATCACGGCTTCGGCCTCGGCAAGATTGGGAGAATGATCGCGCGCATAGACCCGGCCGTCAAACAATTCCTGATCCGGATGGCGCAGAAAGGTGGTCGAGGGCTGGATCGCCGGCATGACCCCTCCGGTCCGCCGGTCATGGGTGCCCGCCGCCTGGGCGGCAATCGTGGCTGGGTGAAAAGCGGGGGGTGCAAAGCGGGGATTGTCGGGCATGGCCAAGCAAAACCGGTTTCCCCGACAAAGACAAGCCGCCCCAGCGCCTCCAGATAAAAGGGTCAATCTGAAAGATAATTCATCCGCGCGTCACGTACCGGTCATTCGAAGCGCGACGTAGTTGCCGCGCGCCTGGTGAAGTGAGGCAGAACCAGTCGCGCAATTTCTTATCAGACACGGGAGAAAATATATGTTGTTTCAGGCCTTGATCATGGCTGCGGCCCTTTCGGAACCCGCGCCGCCGCCTTCCGCTCCGCCGTTTCCGCCATCCCCCGGTTTCGTCCTGAACGGCGTTCAGGAAATGACCTTGAGCTTTGATGAAAAAGGCAAGAAGCGCGAAATCGTCATCAGGATGCATGGTGGCGATGCGCCGGCGGATGTCCTGGTCGATGGCAAGGCGGTCAAGGATGTCGAGCTCCGCTTCAGCGCCGACCGGGTGAGCCTGTTGCCCCGCGGACCGTCCTTCACCTGGGCCCATGATGGGTCGGGTAATGGCGCAATCCGGCTCCATGTCGAGCGCGCGCTGGAACTGGCGGAAAAAGACAGGGACTCCGCCGGGAAACCAAGGGTCGAGGTTTTCCGTTTCGACAGCAGAGAGGGACAAAGCGAGGGCCCGGAACGGTCCTGCGTGGACAGCGGCAACGAAATCGTCTGCACCATCAAGAAGCCCGGTCTGCCCGGCCTGACCGCCGCTCCGCAAGCGCCCGCGGCACCAAAGCCGCCCGAAGCGCCGAAATAACCTGGAAATCTCTCCCCGTGATTGGCACCCCCGCCGGTTCCGCCATAAGCTGGACCGGAACCGGCGGGGGACAAGCGATGCAGGCAGCACTCTGGGATCCGGCACTCTATCAGCGCTTCGACAGGGAGCGTGAGCGGCCGGGGCTCGACCTGTTGGCCATGCTGCGCGATGCGGCGCAGGGTCGCAGCGAGATCGGCACGGTCATTGATCTCGGCTGCGGGACGGGTGCGCTGACCTGTCGTCTGGCGGAAATCTTTCCAGCAGCGCGGATCATTGGCCTCGATTCATCGCCCGAAATGCTCGAATATGCCCGCAAACTGGCGGATGTTTCGCGCATTCACTGGCAGGAGGGCCGGATCGAGGCCTTTGCCGCCGATGCGGCCTCCGAAATGCCGGATGTGATTTTCACCAATGCGGCGCTGCATTGGGTGGCGGATCAGCCTTTTATCTGGCCGGCGCTGATGCGCCTGCTCCGCCCCGGCGGCCTGCTGGCGGCCCAGATCCCGCGCCCGACCGCCCCGTGGCGCGCGGCGATCGGGGCAACGCGCGCGCTCCCACGCTGGGCGGCACGGCTCGAAGGCGCGGGCGCTGCCGCGGCGATTCCCGACCCCGAACAGCTCCATGCCCTTCTCGCCCCCTTCTGCGTGATGCCCGAGATCCGGGAGACCATTTATTGGCATGTCCTGCCTTCACTTGATGATGCATTGGACTGGCTGAAGGGTGCCGCCTTACGCCCGGTTCTGACGGCGCTGGGGGCCGAAGGGGGGGCTTTCCTCGCCGATCTGCGCGCGGCGCTCGATCCGCTGCTGGCGCGTGGCCCAAAAGGCGAGGTGCTGTTTCCCTTTCCGCGCCTGTTCGTCCTGGCCGAGCGGGCATGAGCGCGCAGGAACGGAAAAGCAGCAGTGCCCAAAAATCAGGCACCCATGCCCTGAAATTGTGCGCATATGCAGCGCGGATCGGGCATGGATCAATAATTTCCGCGCCGATGATGGGCATCGCCGAGGCGACACGGTAAGGCCTCCCCGGAATTTGACGATACGTCCCGTCGCTGGCGACCGTTCCGGATGCGCCATCCAGAGTCACCATGGTCATGAAAAAAATTGAGGCGGTGATCAAACCGTTCAAGCTCGATGATGTGAAGGAAGCCCTGCAGGCCATCGGCCTCCAGGGCATGACCGTCATGGAAGCGCGCGGTTTTGGCCGCCAGAAGGGCCATGCCGAGCTCTATCGCGGTGCCGAATATGTCGTTGATTTTCTGCCCAAGATCAAAATCGAGGTGGTGGTCGGGGACGATCAGCTCGATATCGCGATTGAAGCGCTGGTCAAGGCCGCCCATACCGGCAAGATCGGCGACGGCAAGATTTTTGTGAGCGACGTGACCGAAGTGATCCGCATCCGCACCGGAGAAAAGGGCACACAGGCGCTGTGACGCGCGCTGGTCCCTTCCCGATCATTCTATCAATATTTGCCTGAAACCAGCAGCCTGCACCCAAGGAGCCCGAAATGACCCCTGACGATATTCTGAAACTGATCAAGGAAAAAGAAGTTCAATATGTCGATCTGCGCTTCACCGATCCGCGCGGCAAGATGCAGCATGTCACATTTGATCTTTCCATGGTCGACGAGGAATTCCTGACCGAGGGGACCATGTTTGACGGTTCCTCGATCGCCGGCTGGAAGGCCATCAATGAAAGCGACATGGTGATGGTCCCCGATCTCGCGACTGCGGCCATTGACCCCTTTTTCCAGCAGACCACGCTCGCTTTGTTCTGCGATGTGCTCGAGCCCGCCACCCGCCAGCCTTACAGACGCGATCCCCGCCGCAGCGCGAAGGCCGCCGAGATCTGGCTGCGCGCCACGGGGATCGGCGATACCGCGTATTTTGGCCCCGAGGCCGAGTTTTTCGTCTTTGACGATGTCCGCTGGTCGACCGATCCGTGGAATACGGCCTATTCTTTTGATTCGACGGAGCTTCCTTCCAATACCGGCAAGGTCTATGAAGGCGGCAATATGGGCCATCGTCCGGGCCCCAAAGGCGGCTATTTCCCGATGCCGCCCGTGGATTCGGGTCAGGATCTGCGCGGCGAAATGCTGGCCATCATGGGCGAGCTCGGGCTAAAGCCGGAAAAGCACCACCATGAAGTCGCGCCCGCGCAACACGAATTGGGGCTGAAATTCTCAACCCTGACCACAATGGCCGACCGGATGCAGCTCTACAAATATGTCATCCACAATGTCGCCGCCGCCTATGGCAAAAGCGCGACCTTCATGGCCAAGCCGTTTTTCCGCGACAATGGTTCGGGCATGCATGTCCACCAGTCGATCTGGCGCGACGGTCAGCCGCTGTTTGCCGGCGACCGTTATGCCGACCTGTCGGAAATCTGCCTGTATTATATTGGCGGGATTATCAAACATGCCCGCGCGATCAATGCCTTCGCCAATTCCACGACCAATTCCTACAAGCGTCTCGTGCCGGGCTATGAGGCCCCGGTGCTGCTGGCCTATTCGGCGCGCAACCGCTCGGCCTCCATCCGCATTCCCTTCGCTTCCTCGCCCAAGGGCAAAAGAATCGAAGTGCGCTTCCCCGACCCCGCCGGCAATCCCTATCTGACTTATGCGGCCTTGTTCATGGCCGGTCTCGATGGAATCGAGAACCGGATCCATCCCGGCGACAGCTTTGACAAGGATCTCTACAATCTCCCGCCCGAGGAGCTGAAAAATGTGCCGACCGTGTGCCGGTCGCTGCGCGAGGCAATCGAGGCACTTGATGCCGACCGCGCCTTCCTCAAAAAGGGGAATGTGATGACCGACGACCAGATCGATTCCTATATCGCGCTCAAGGAAGAGGAACTGGACCGGCTCGAAACCCACCCCCATCCGGTGGAATTCGACATGTATTACAAATCCTGAGCGGTCGGGGGCTTGCAGGAATCCCTGATTCGGGCGTGAAATGGCGTTTTCCGCGATCAGGGGCCCTTTCCGGCAATGGCCATCACCCGCCTGCCCATCGAGATCGTCAATCGCATCGCGGCGGGCGAGGTGATCGAGCGCCCGGCCGCGGCGGTGAAGGAACTCGTGGAAAACGCCCTCGATGCCGGTGCCCGCAATATCAGGGTGCGGGTCGAGGGCGGCGGGCTTGGCCTCATTGTCGTCGAGGATGATGGGAGCGGCATGCGGGCCGACGAGCTCGCTTTGGCAGTGGAGCGCCATGCCACCTCGAAGCTCACCGTCGCGGAAGATGGCACGGCCGATCTCCTCCATATCGTGACCATGGGGTTTCGCGGCGAAGCGCTGCCCTCGATCGGGGCGGTGTCGCGGCTCGAACTGCTGTCGCGCGCGGACAATGCAGAGGCCGCGGCGATCCGGGTGTCGGGCGGAATGGTCGAGGCACCGCGCCCGGCCGCCTGGACCGGGATCGCGGCCCATGGAACCAAAGTCACGGTCGCCGATCTGTTTTACGCTACACCGGCGCGGCTGAAATTCATGAAGACCGCGCGCGCCGAGACCATGGCGATCAATGATACGCTGAAACGACTGGCGCTGGCGCGGCCCGAAACCGGCTTTGCCCTCGAATCCGACGGGCGTCGGCTGTGGCGGGTGTCTGGTGAGGCGGCGGGCGAGACCGCCCGCCAGAACCGGCTCGCGGCCCTGCTTGGCCGGGAATTGGGCGATAATTGCGCCACGATCGATGTCGCGCGCGAGGGAATGCGGATCGAGGGTCTGGCCGGACTGCCCACTTTGGCGCGCGCCGGGGCGGGGTTGCAATTCCTGTTCGTCAATGGCCGGCCGGTGCGCGACCGCATGCTGACCGGCGTGCTGCGCGCGGCCTATGAGGATCTGCTGGCGCGCGACCGCCACCCGGTCGCCGCCCTGTTTGTCAGCCTGGCTTACGAACAGGTGGATGTGAACGTGCATCCTGCCAAGACTGAAGTGCGTTTCCGCGACCCCGCCGCCATGCGCGGGCTGATCATCGGTGCCATACGCCACGCGCTGGCCGGGGCAGGTTTCCGGGCCGCGACCACGATTTCGGCCGCCGCCCAGGCCGCCTTTCGTCCCGGAAATGCGCCGTCGCGCCCGAACTGGTCCGATGGGGGCCATGTATCCGGATCCTGGATGCCCGGACCCAATATGCCCGGACCCAATGCGCCCGGACCTTATGTTTCCGGACCCGAGGGCCGCGAACATGTGGGCGCGCGTCTGGCGCTGGCCGAAGCCGGCCTGCCGGGGCTTGTCGGCGCATTTTCGCACCGGACCCATGTGGCCGGGCACGAAGCGGCATTGACAGAGGCTGAGGCGGCCCGCGCCCGTTCTGACGGGCTGCCTTTCCCGCTCGGCCTCGCCAAGGCACAATTGCACGAGACCTATATCCTCGCCCAGACCGCGGACGGCTTCGTGCTGGTCGATCAGCATGCCGCCCATGAGCGCCTGACCATGGAGCGGATGAAGGCGGCCCAATTGGCGGGGGGATTGGCGCGCCAGCTTTTGCTCACCCCCGAAATCGTGGAAATGCCGGAAGATGCCTGCGCGCTGCTGGCGGATGCTGCAGCGGCGCTCGAGGCATGGGGTCTCGTGATCGAGCCCTTTGGCCATGGGGCCATTCTGCTGCGCGAGGTCCCGGCTTTGCTCGGTCAGGCCGATTGGCGGGGGCTGCTGGACGATCTTGCCGCCGAACTCGCCGAGCACGACCAGGCATTTGAACTCAAAAGCCGGATCGACGATTATTTTGCCGGGCGCGCCTGCCGGCATTCGGTGCGGGCGGGGCGGCGGCTCGACCTCGCCGAGATGAATGCCCTGTTGCGCGACATGGAAGCCACGCCTTTCTCGGGCCAGTGCAATCATGGCCGCCCGACTTATGTGGAGCTGAAACGCGCCGATATCGAGCGCCTGTTCGGACGGCGATGAGCGTGCGATCGGGGAAAAATCCGTCAGCGCACGGAAGTTCAGGAGCCGTGCTGGCGCGTCCCCTGATTTCCCGAAACGGAAACCGCACACGGCCCTTGCGCGGGGCGGCCGCTTCCAGCAAGATCGGTGTTTGTCGTCGGGATTGAAGACTGGCCCGATCCGATTGCGCCGATCCGCGCACCACAAGGATGAACCGATGCGCCTCCGCATTCTTGCCCCGGTCGCGGCCGCTTTTGCCGGAATGTGCGCAATCGCCTGGGCTGCGACGACGCCCGCAACCTCGCCGCAGGCCGAAACCTATCGCCAGCTTGACCTGTTCGCCGATGTGCTGGCGCGTGTGAAGGCCAATTACGTCACCGAAACCGACGAGCCCGACCTGATGCGCGGGGCGATCGATGGGCTGCTGGCATCGCTCGATCCGCATTCATCCTATATGGATCCCAAGGAATTCGAGGATTTCCAGACCAGTGTGCGCGGCGAATATGAGGGTCTCGGGGTCGAGGTCTCGATGCAGGACCGCTTCGTGACCATTGTCACACCGTTTGACGGCTCGCCGGCTGCGCGTGCAGGGCTGAAATCAGGCGATCGCATCACCGCGGTGAACGGACAGAAATTGCTGGGCCTGACGCTCAACCAGGCATTGGAAAAGATGCGGGGCGAGGTCAATTCGGTCGTCACCATCACGATCTTCCGGGACGAGGTCGAACCTTTCGATGTCACCCTGAAGCGGGAAATCGTTTCGCCACCCAGCGTCACCTGGCGGCGGGAGGGCGATGTCGGCTATCTTCGCTTGAGCGGCTTCAATGAAAAGACTGCGGGGTCTTTTTCATCGGCGATCGAATCCATGCGCAAGGCCATCGGGCCGCGGCTCAAGGGCGTGGTGCTCGACCTGCGCAATAATCCCGGCGGCTTGCTCGATCAGGCCGTGGCGGTGGCGGATGTGTTTCTCGATGGCGGCGAGGTGGTCTCCAGCCGCGGCCGCGATCCGCGCGACACCCAGCGCCTGAACGCCCAGCGCGGGGAGATGCTGCGCAATGTGCCAGTCGCGGTGATCATCAATGAAGGCTCGGCCTCGGCCGCCGAAATCGTTGCGGGGGCGTTGCAGGATCGCCAGCGCGCCAAAATCGTCGGCGTGACCAGCTTCGGGAAGGGCTCGGTGCAAACCGTCATCCCGCTCAAGGGCGGCTTTCAGGGCGCGCTGCGGCTGACCACGGCGCGCTATTACACCCCGTCCGGCCGTTCCATCCAGGCCACGGGGATCGAGCCCGATGTCGAGGTCGCGCAGATTCGCGGGGCCCCCGAGAAGCGGGCGATCCAGAGCGAAGCCGATCTTCCCGAAGCGCTCGACAATGATGGCGGAATCAAACGCAAGGCCCCGCATGAGATTGCCGATCAGCCTCCCGAAGGATTCAAGGGCGATTACCAGCTCAAGCGGGCGCTGGAAGTGGTGCAGGGCCTGCCCGGACCGAAGTTGCCGGTGATTGTGGCAAAGGGTGCCGAAACACCCGCATCCTCGCGCTAGCGCATTTTCAAGGAAGTCCGAGCCCAATGTCTGAATTGAACATGCCCGGATTCAATGATTTGGAGCGCGTTCAGGCAAAAAACCGGACTCCACTTTTTCTGAACGCGCTCTGATCGTCAGGGCGGAGACTGCGCAGGAGGGAATTGTTTCCGCGCCGGGAAACCGGATGCGGCCCGATTACGCTTCCCCCCCATCCATATCGGATGGTCGCGAGGCCTGCTGTCGGGGATTGAATTTGGGAGCGGGTGCGATACGGGCGATCTCCGCCTGGAATTTGTCGTCCTCACCCGCTGCCAGCAAGGGCGCAGCCTCCGCGATCGCCGCGCACAGCCGCGCGATCGAATCCTGCTCGGATTTGGCGAAATCGCCCAGCACGTGACCGAGCACCTTGTCCCGGTCGCCGGGATGGCCGATGCCCAGACGCGCACGGCGAAATTCCGGCCCGAGATGCGCGATGATCGAGCGAATGCCATTATGCCCCGCCGCGCCTCCGCCGGTTTTCATCCGGAATCGACCTGGCGCGAGATCGAGCTCGTCATAGAACACCACGATGTCGGCGATGGCGATCTTGTAGAATTTTGCGGCTTCCGCCACTGCGCGGCCGCTTTCATTCATGAAAGTCATGGGCCGGAGGAGAAGCGCCGGGCTTCCAGCCGGGCCGATCCGTGCCTCCTGGACGAGACCGTGAAATTTTTCGCGCGCAGAGCCGATGCCCCAACGCGCCGCCAGCGCCTGCGCCGCCATGAAGCCGATATTGTGCCGATGGGCCTGATATTTCGGTCCGGGATTTCCGAGGCCCGCGAGCAGGAGCACGAGCGGTTCCCCCGGGCGATCAGCTCGCGGCGGGAGCCGTTTCCGCCTCGCCCGACGGGCCGCCGCGGCCGATGATCGTGGCCAAAGTGAAATTGCGTTGCAGCGTCTTTTCCACGCCCCTGGGCAATTTCACATCATCGATATGGATCACATCGCCAATGTCGCGCCCGGCGAGGTCGATGACGATCTCTTCGGGAATGGCACCGGCCGGGGCCCACAGCTCAACCTCGTGGCGCACCACATTGAGCGCGCCGCCGCGCTTCAGGCCGGGGCTTTCCAGTTCATGGATGAAGCGCACCGGCACTTCCACCTTGATGAGCTGGCTTTCCTCGACCCGGTAGAGGTCGATATGCAGCGGCTTGTCGGTGACGGGATGAAATTGCACATCCTTGGCGATCACCGGCTGGCGCTCGCCCTTGTAATCGATCTCGACCAGATGGGAGAGGAATTTGCCGGAGCCGAGCGCCCTTGTGATCTCGCGTTCGCGCAAGGCGATCGCCACCGCGCCGCGCGGGCCGCCATACAGGATGCCCGGAATTTCGCCCTTGCGCCGGGTGGCGCGGGCCCCGCCCGTGCCGGTTTCTTCGCGCAGTTCAACGGACAAAATGACGTCGGCCATGGTGAAAACCCTGTTGCGGCACTGCGCGCAGGGCGCTTTGGTGGCTCGCCTTCGAATGAGAAGGGGGTGCTATAATCGAAGGCGCACGCGCGTGCAAGCGCCCGATACCGGTCGGGGGAATTTCCTCGCCGGAATCCCGTGAATTCACTCCCGGTTTTCCGGCTGCGGCCCATAGGCCGCCATGAATACCCGCACGCATTCGGCCGCGCGGGCCGGAACGTCGTCGGGCGCGAGCCGGGAAGGCAAGGCAAGCAAAACGCGCAATTGCTCGCCCCCCACCACCAATGCATGAAACAGCTCGGCCGCCAGGCCGGAATCGCGTGCAAACAGGCGGCCGCCCTCGTCCTCCTCGCGGATGAAACGCGCCAATTCTCCGCGCACGGCATTGACACCGCGCTCATGCAGCAGCGTCGCGAGTTCGGGATAATCGGCGGCACCCGCCGTCATGATCCGGAACAATCCCGAGGTTTCGGGATCGATCGTCAGGCCGAGAAAGATCGCCGCGAGCGCCCGCAAGGTGGCGGCGGGATCATCATGGGCGCGCGCCGAACGCAGCGGCGCGGCGATCCGGTCGACCCGGTCGCGCACCATTTCCTCGATCAGCTCGGTCTTCGAGCCGAAATGATTGTAGATCGTCTGCTTTGACACCCCGGCCGCGAGGGCGATCGTTTCCATCGGGGCACCCAGTCCGCGCTCGCGGAACATTTGTCCGGCCGCCGCAAGAATGGCGTCGCGCTTGCGCGGGTCGAGGCGGCCGGCGATCCGTGGCATGAACGATCCTGACAGGCGAAAGACGGCCGGGCTCAAGGGAAGTCCGGCGGTGGTTTTCCAAAAAACCGGGCCGAATGTCATCCATATACGCGCTTTTGAAAAGTCTCCTGCTGGAATAACGTCCGGGCGCTCAGGAAATCCTGTCAAATTCCGCGCGCGGGGGGCGGGCAAGAAGATCGCGACACGCGGCCAGCGGCGCTTCCGGTGCATTCCAGGCGAATGCGCGGGCGCTGATTTCGGCGAGAACGCCCAATGTCTCGCCAAAGGCCGTTTCGGGGTCGCTGTCGAGCGCCATGGATGCAGCAAAGAGCCCGGTCGTCAGATCCCCAAATCCATTGGGCGCGCGCGGGTAAAAAGCGTGGCCGCCATGGAACAGCTCCCGCCCGTCGGACCACGCAAGCCCCACGCCGGATTCATGGGGCAATGACGAGCACAGGACTGGAATATTCCATTGGCGCGCGGCCGCCCGTATGTCTTCCGGGCCGTTGATCTTCTGGCGGCGCAGAAAGCCCAGCTCCCACGCATTCGGACAGAGCAGATCGGCGCGGGGGACGAGCAGGGCTTCGATCGCCGCCGCAATGGCGGGCGCGACATAGAGCCCCTTGCCGTCATCTCCCATGATGGGATCGATGATGACCAGCGGCCGCGGGGCGAAGGCTTGTCCACGCGGGGCTTCGCGAATCCGGTCTATGGTTTGCGCGGCGATTTCCACTTGTTCGGGACTGGCGAAATAGCCGGCGATGACCAGATCGGCGAGGCCGAACAGGCCATTGGCCGCAGTCCCGTCAATGACATCGGAGAAATGGGCAGGCACCAGTGCCTGCCCCCCCGGCTTGCCCCAGCCCGGATGGCGTCCGATCACGGTAGTGGGGGCGAGCACCACATCAATGCCGCGCGCGAACAGGGCCATGCGGACGGATTCGCCGCCCACATATCCCGCCGCCACGAAGGACGACATGACCATGGCAAGCGGCATGGCCGGCCCCTATTCGCGGGCCGCGATGGATTGCGCGAGACTGGCCGCGATTTCAAGGACATCCTTGGCGGCGGGCGAGTTCTTGTCCAGCATGGGCAGCGGGGTCTGGGTGCGGATCGCGTCGCGCACCTTCTGGTCGCGCGACACCACGCCACCAAAAGGCGGGCGGAATTTCAGAAAGGTCTCGCAGGCCCGCGCCACGGTCTCATAGGTCCGGCGCCCCGCCTGACGCCCGTCAGCCATATTGACCACCACAAAGGGCTCGAGATTGGGATTGGCCGCATTGAGCAATTTGATGAAGGCATAGGCATCGGTCATCGAGGGCGGCTCGTCATTGAGCACGATGATCTGCATATCGGCCGAGCGCGCCAGCCGCATCACGCCCTCATCGGCGCCCGCGGCGAGGTCGAGGATCAGCTTGTCATAATGCAGGCTGAGCACGGCAAGGCCGGCGGCAAAGCGCGCCACTTCGTCGGGCGGGAGATTGGCCAATTGGCCGGTGCCCGAGCGGCCCGGCAACACATCGATCCCGCCGCGCCCCGCCCCGCCATTCACGGCGCAGACAGCGTCCTCAAGCTCGACCCAGCCTTCGATCACCGCACCGAGATCCGATTCCGGGGTGATTCCCAATTGCACATCGACATTGGCAAGGCCGAGATCACCGTCGACCAGCAGCACGCGCTCGCCACGCGCGGCAAAGGCCATGGACAGGGTGATCGAAAACCAGGTCTTGCCCACGCCGCCCTTGCCGGAAGCCACCGCGATGATCGTGGCGGGCGGCGCTTTTTTCGGTCGCGCAATGGGCGCACGCGCGGCATTGCGTATCGGGCCGGTCTGGGAAGATCTGGTCATGATAACGCTCCGCGTGCGCTGCTTGGCTCGCTGGTTTCGCCAGCCAGGATCCGCACCAGACGATGCGCCGAGGCCGGCAAAAGGCCGCCAGGGACCATTAAGCCCATTCCTAGTTGCGCCAGGCTTAACCGACTGCGGGAAATTGCACCCAAAGCGGCAGCTTTTTTGCGGGAAAGGTCGAGACGCGTCAAAATGATCCGCCGGATCCCCGCCTCCTTGAACCGATCGACGAGATCGGACATTTCGCCCGGATGCCCCTGGGCCGACAATACGCCGACCATCTCGGCATCCGCGGCGTCTGCCCATTCACGCGCCGGGGCGAAGGGATCGCCCGCACGTAGATCAAGGGGCGGTGCATCGAGGATGAACCGGGTGTCTTCGAGGCGCAAAGCTGCGATTTCCGTCAGCATTCCCGCGGGATTCGCCGGACTGAAGATCGCTTCCAAAGGCCGCCGCGCGGCGCAGGCCACGCGCTCGCGGCCACCCATCCGCTCGGCCTCGAAACTCATCAGTTCGACCCCGAATCCCCCGATCTCGGCAGTGAGCGCGAGCTTGCCCGCCGTCAGGCTGCGTCCACTGCCCGCTTCCCCCACCAGCACGATGGAGCGATCGGGCCCGGCCGGGATCGGGGCGAAATTCATCATTGCCTGCAAGGCACCAGCCAGCGCCGTGGACGGATTGGCCCCGCCGAGATTGGCCCCCGCCGCCGCCACGCTCTGGGCAAAGAGCTCGTCGGCCCCCTCTTGCACCAGAAGATGGCGCAAGGCGGCGCGGATATTGATCCCGGGCATGCCATTGGCATGAACCGGCGGCGCAGAACGCGCGCCCGTCCGCGCCTCTTCGGCCGTTTCCCCGTCGCCGGCGCGGCGATTGGGGAAAAACCGCGGGCGCGCGCGCTCGGGATCGACAGCGGCGCGCAATTCCACGCCCTCGCTGGTGCGCACCGAGCTCAGGATCACCGCTTCCGACCCCATATCGGCGCGCGCGGCCGAAATGGCGTCGGCAAGGCTCGCGGCCCGGAACACTTTCATACGCATTTACGCCTCCTCCCGCATGTCCGCCCCGCTTTATACCTGACCGGAAGCGCGCAATTTCACCTTGGGATGAATTTCTGCCTGGCTGAGCACAATGGTCTGGGATCTGAACCGCTCGATCAGCGAGCGGATATAAGGCCGGATAACCGGGCTCGTAAGCAGGACCGGGCTGTCGCCCGCGGCCGCCGCCCGGTCGAATCCCGTACGGATTTCCGCGACGAACTGGTGGAGCCGCGAGGGCGCAAGCGCCAATTGCCGGTTCGCGCCCTCGCCGACCAAAGCGTCGGCAAAGGTCTGTTCCCATTGTGGCGAAAGCGTGAGCACGGGCAAGGCACCGTCCGCGGCTGCGCAAGACAGGCAGATCTGGCGCGCGAGCTTGGCACGCACATGTTCGGTAATGGCAATGAGGTCGCTGCTGACCGGCGCGATTTCGGCAATCCCGTCGAGAATGGCGGCGAGGTCACGGATGGAGACCCGTTCGCGCAGCAGATTCTGAAGCACACGCTGCACGCCGGAGAAGGAGATCTGGGAGGGCGAGATCTCGTCGGCCAGTGCCTGGATTTCTTTCGATTGCTCCTTGAGCAATTTCTTGAGCTCGCCATAGGTCAGGAGCTCCGGCATGGAATCCTTGACCACTTCGGTGAAATGGGTGGTGAGCACGGTGGCCGGGTCGACAACGGTGAAGCCGCGGAGATTGGCTTCTTCCCGCAAATTCTCGTCGATCCACACTGCGGGCAGGCCAAAAGCCGGCTCCTTGACGCGCTCGCCCGCGAGGCCCGGTCCGCCGCCACCGCCATCCATGGCGAGATAATGGTGCATTCTCAGCCGGCCGCGCCCGGCCTCCATCTCCTTGACCTTGATGCAATAGACATCGGTGGCCAGTTCGAGATTGTCCACGATCCGCACCGAGGGCGCGACGAAGCCGAGATCCTGGGCCAATTGCTTGCGCAGGGCCTTGATCTGGTCGGTCAATTTGCGACCCGAAACGTCATTGGTCAGGCCGAGCAGGCCGAAACCCAGTTCGATCTTGAGCTCATCCACCGCGAGCGATGCGCCGATCGGCTCCTCGACAATCGGGGCGGGCGGGACGATTGCGGCCAAAGCTGCCGTTTCCATTTTTGTTTTCCGTCCTTTTTCGGCCTTGATCGCCATATAGCCGGCTCCGATTGCCAGAATTGCGAAGGGAATGGTCGGCATTCCGGGCAGAACCGCCGCAAGGCCGGCAATGCCGGCCGCCATGCCGAGCCCCTCGGGCCGCGTCGCCAATTGCGCGACCAGTGCCTTGTCGGCGGCCCCCTCCACACTCGCTTTGGCCACCAGAATGCCAGCCGCCACCGAAATGATCAGCGCGGGGATCTGGCTCACCAGCCCGTCGCCAATGGTCAGGATGGTGTAATTGGCGGCCGCCTCGGCCAAGGGCAGGCCATGCTGCGCGGTGCCGATGGCGAGACCGGCCACGATATTGATCACGGTAATGATCAGGCTCGCAATCGCATCGCCGCGCACGAATTTCGAGGCACCGTCCATCGAGCCGAAAAAGGTCGATTCAAATTCCAGTTCCTTGCGCCGGGCCCGGGCCTGGTCTTCGGTGATCAGGCCGGAGCCGAGATCCGAATCCACCGCCAATTGCTTGCCCGGCAGGGCATCGAGCGAGAAGCGGGCCGACACTTCGGCGATCCGCGTGGCGCCCTTGGTGATGACGAGGAAATTGACCAGCACAAGGATGATGAAGACGATCGCCCCGATGACGAAATTGCCCTGCATCACGAATTTGCCGAAGCTTTCGATGACCGCCCCGGCGGCCTCGGGACCTTCATGGCCATGCGAAAGGATCAGCCGGGTCGAAGCGATATTGAGCCCCAGCCGCAGCAGGGTGGTCAGCAACAGCACGGTCGGGAAAGAGCTGAATTCGAGCGGTTTCTGCATCATCAGCGCGGTGGTCAGGATGAGCACCGAACTCGTCACCGAAAATGCGAGCAGGATGTCGAGCAGAAAAGAGGGCAAGGGCAGGATCAGCAGGCTGACCAGCCCGATCACCCCGATGCCCAGCATCACTTCCCCGCGCAGCAGCGCAGCGCCAAATCCCCTCGCACCTTCCCGCAGTGTTTCGCCCTGCCGCCCGGCCAGAATATCGCTCATGCCGGCCCGCTTTCAATTCTGTCGCACATGACCGGAACCCCAAATCGCCCTGACATCACTCTCACGCCGCCTGACCGGTGGCGGGAGGCGGAACCATCACGCCGGAATCGGAATAGAGCTTGAGCTTGTTGCGCAGGGTCCGGATCGAGATCCCGAGGATCTGCGCGGCATGGGTGCGGTTGCCGAGGCAATGGTCGAGCGTGGTGAGGATGAGATCCTGCTCGACCTCCGCAACCGTCCGGCCAACCAGACCGCGGGTCACGGCCTCGGCTGCATCGGCAGCCCGACGCACCGCATCGTCGGCACCCGGGCGCAGGCCAAAGCCCATGCTGTCGGGCGAACGGATATCCTCTGGCTCGAGCGCTTCCCCGGACGCCAGCAAAACCGCGCGGTGCATGGTGTTTTCCAGCTCGCGCACATTGCCCGGCCAGCCCATTTCCACGATGGCGCGGCGGGCGGCGGCCGAGAGGGGTTTCGGCTTCACGCCATTGGCATCGGAATATTTGGCGACGAAATGCTCGGCCAGCTTGATCGCATCGGCCGGGCGATCGCGCAGAGGCGGCAAACGCAGATTGACGACATTGAGGCGGTAGAACAGATCCTCGCGGAACTCGCCCTCGCGCACCGATTGCTGGAGATCGCGATTGGACGTGGCGATGATACGGATATCGACCGGCACCGGCCGCGCACCGCCCACCCGGTCGATCACCCTTTCCTGCAAGGCGCGCAGCAATTTCGCCTGCAACCGGGTGTCCATTTCCGAGATTTCGTCGAGCAGCAGGGTTCCGCCATCGGCTTCCTCGAATTTCCCGATGCGCCGCGCGATCGCGCCGGTAAAGGCCCCCTTTTCGTGGCCGAACAATTCGCTTTCGAGCAGGTTTTCCGGGATCGCCGCGCAATTGACCGAGATGAACGGCTTTTCCGAGCGCTTCGAGCGTGCATGGACATGCCGCGCCATGACTTCCTTGCCCACGCCCGATTCCCCGGTGATCAGCACGCTGGCATCCGAGCCTGCGACCTTCTCGGCGAGCGCGATGACCTCGAGCATCCGCACGTCCTGGGCAACGATCGGGCGCCGGTCATCGGAAACCGCCGCCAGAACCGCCGCGATCAGCTCGGGATCGGGCGGCAGCGGCAGAAATTCCTTCGCACCAGCCCGGATTGCACCGGCGGCACGCGCCGGGTCGGTCGCGACGCCACAGGCCACCACCGGAACATGGATGCGCTCGGCATCATTGGCCGCAATCAGCCGCGCGATATCGAGCCCGACATCGACAAACAGCAGATCCGCACCCTTGCCATTACGCAGGGCATAGGTGGCCTGCTCGATGGTTTCGACATGGGTGACCTTCGCCCCGCGCTCCATGGCGATGCGGGTCGCAGCTCCCAATTGGCCGCCGAGCGAACCGATAATCATAAGACGCATGGCTAATCCCCTGAAAATGAACGCGTCCCGGAGCGCGTACCGAAAAAATGGAATCCGGTTATTCGTCCGGACGCGCTCCGGGTCAGTGACAAATTTCCGGCCCTGAATTCCGGCCTTGCTCAGGCCGCGTCGCCGTCCTTGATGATTTCCGTCATGGTGACGCCGAGCCGGTCATCGACCACGACGATCTCGCCCCGCGCCACGAGACGGTTATTGACATAGATATCGATCGCCTCGCCCACGCGCCGGTCGAGTTCCAGCACCGAGCCGCGCCCGAGCCGCAGGAGGTCGGCGACCTCGATCTGGGTGCGGCCCAGAACGGCCTGGATATTGACGGGAACATCAAAAACGGGCGCGAGGTCGACCGCGGTCTTGTCGCCTCCGCCGGCCCCCGCGCCTTCGATGTGGGGCGCATCGAAATCCTGCATCTGGTTTTCGAATTCATGACTCATTGGGCACCTCCCGGGTGCGACGATGTGGGCGACCCGGATTCGGGCACCAGTTCCGCTGGCACCACGAGATGTGCAGCCAAAGCAGCTTCAATGCGCGCCAGCGCTTCGATTTGCGAAAAGCCCATGGAGCCAGAACCCCATTCGACCAGCCAGTCGCCTGGCGCCGCCTGGGGATCCGGACGCACCAGAATGCGCTCGGCCCACCCCATGTCATTGGCGAGCGGGACGAGATATTGTTCGGCCGCCCCGGCAAAAGCCGGGCTCACGCGCAGGACGACACGCGGCTCGCCCCGCAAATGCGAGAGGCATTCTTCCACCGCGGCCAAAATCTGTGTCTCTCCAAATTGGGCGATCGCCAGTCCGCCGAGTGCCTTGCCGATGGCGAGCGCCAGTTCTGATGCCTCGCGGCGCAGATGTTCGGCCTCCGCATTCAGGAGCCTTGGCGCGGGCGACAATTTCCGGAGAATTTCCTCGCAGGCGGCGCGGGCGGATTGGGCGGCGCGCGCTTCCTCCGAGCGGCGTCCGGCGTCTTCGCCCTCGCGGCGCGCAGCATCCAGTTCCTCGCGCGAAAAGCGGGTGCGCATGGTTTCTGCCCGGCGCACGACATGCCCGTCCTCGGCAAATTCGAGGTCGAAGGCAAATTTCCGCGGGGTTGAGGGGGTGGATGCGTTCATGTCAATAGATCAGCTCATCGTCTTTGTTGGATTCGGCGAGCACGATCTCGCCCTTGTTGGCGAGGTCCTTGGCGACCAGCACCATGCGCGCCTGCGCACCATCGACGTCCTTCAACCGGACCGGGCCCATGGAGGCCATGTCCTCGCGCATGATCTTGGCGGCGCGTTCGGACATGTTGGAGAAAAAGAGGTCGCGCAGGGAATCGGACGCCCCCTTGAGCGACAGGGTCAGCACGTCTTTTTCGACATTGCGCAACAGGGTCTGCACGCCGCCCGGATCGAGCTTGGCGAGGTCCTCGAACACAAACATCAGGGCCCGGATGCGGTCGGCGGCCTCGCGGTTCTTTTCCTCGAGCGAGCCGAGGAAACGCCCCTCGGTCAGGCGGTCGAAATTGTTGAAGATCTCGGCCATCTGTTCGTGGCTGTCGCGCTTCGATGTACGCTGGAGATTGGAGATGAACTCGGCGCGCAAGGTGGTCTCGATCTTGTCGAGGATTTCGCGCTGCACGGGCTCCATGCGCAGCATCCGCATCACGCATTCATCGGCAAAATCCTCGGGCAATGCCGAGAGCACGCGCGCGGCATGGTCGGGCTTCACCTTGGACAGCACGACTGCCACGGTCTGGGGATATTCATTCTTGAGATAATTGGCGAGCACGACCTCGTTCACATTGCCGAGCTTGTCCCACATGGTGCGCCCGGCGGGGCCGCGAATCTCTTCCATCAGGGCATCGACCTTTTCGGTCGACAGGAAGGAACTGAGCACCCTCTGGGTCTGCTCAAAGGTCCCGATCAGCGAGCCCGAAGTCGTCATCTTCGAAACGAATTCGCCGATCAGCCCTTCGACCGCCGAGGCCGGCACGATGCCGAGATTCGACATGGCCTGCGAAATCTCGCGAACCTCCTCGTCATCGAGCTGCGTCCACAGGGGAGCGGCACCCTCGCCCAGCGACAGGAGAATGATCGCCGCCTTTTCGGCACCGTTGAGTGAACCGGGATCGAGCGCCCTGGCCTGTTCCATGCTCAGACCCCCTCATGCAGCCATTGGCGAATGATCGCCACGGATTGCTCGGGATGACTCTCGACGACCTCCGAAATGCGCTTGACCGAGGATGCGCGGACCTGGCCCTGAATTCGCGCGACATCGATTTTTTCATCCAGCGTCTCGCCCGCCGGCGGCGGGGTGATCGCGCCGGGCAGTGCCGAAGGTGGCGGCGGTTCATAGGCAGCCACACCCGCCGGCAATCCACCGAGCGCAAGTGCCGAAGGCCCGGCAAGCGCCGCCAGCCGCGGCCCGGCCGGGCTCAACACACTTTTGACCAGCGGCCGCAGCACAAACAGGATGAGCGCCAGCGCGGTGACCACGAACACACCCAATTCGATGGCGCGGAACAGATCGCTGCGATCAAAGGTAAAGGCGGGACCCGCGGCTTCTTCCGGCCCGTCAAGGGCGGCGCGTGCAAAGCGTACATTGACGACTTCCAGCGCGTCGCCGCGCGATTCGTCAAAGCCCATGCCCGAGCGCACCAGGGCCGTGATCTTTTGCAGGTCTTCCGCGCTGATCGGGGCGAAAGCCGGCTGACCGCCGGCCTCTGGCGGAGGCGTTTGGGCATAATCAACCGCGACGGCGACCGAGAGCTTTTTCACGCGGCCGCCGTCCTGAACCTCGACCCGCGTCGTGCGCGAAATTTCATAATTGGTGGTTTCCGAAGTGCGGTTGGCGACTTCCGATTCCGTGGGCGCGTCGGGGTTCTGCGCGGCACCATCGGGCACATTCGCCCCGGCGGTGGCGGCGTCGCGGTCCTCGCGGGTTTCATTATTGGCCTGCTCTTCGGACACGGTGGTCGAGCGCACGACCTGACCCTCGGGATCAAAGGTTTCCCGGTTCTCGGTCACCCGCGAGAAATCGAGATCGGCCGAGACCTGCACCCGGGCGCTGTCGGGGCCGGTCACGCTTTCGACCAGTTCGGTCAGCGTGCGGCGCAGGCGTTCTTCATAGGATCCCTTGCGCTCATCGGCGGCGGCCGCACCGCCCGCCCCATCCTCGCCTTCGGCCCCGGCTGCGAGCAGGCGCCCGCGCTGGTCGGCAATGGTAACGCGATTGACGGAAAGCCCGGGAACGGCGGAGGCCGCGAGATTGCGGATCGCGCGCACCTGGTCACTGGTCAGTTCCTGACGCGCCAAAGTGACCTTGATCGAGGCCGAGGGCTCGTCCTTCGATTGCTCGAACAGGCGCCTTTCGGGCAAGACCAGCAACACCCGGGCGGCGGTGACGCCATCGATCGACTGGATGGTGCGCTCGAGCTCGCCCTGGAGCGCCCGCACGCGATTGACATTCTGGACGAAGGAAGTCGAGCCCAGCGCGTCCTGCTTGTCAAAGATCTCGTAACCGACCGATCCGCGCGAGGGCAGCCCCTGTTCGGACAATTGCAGGCGGATGCCCGCCACCCGGTCGCGCGGGACGAAGATCGAGGAACCATCGCCGCGCAGATCATATTTCACGCCCTGGGCATCGAGCCGGGAGGCGATTTCCGCCGCCTCGCCCAGATCGAGCCCCGAATAAAGCAGCGCCTTGTCCTGAACATTCGAACGGAACACGAGCCCGAGCAGTGCCGCCGCCACCAGACCGGTAATGGCGAAGGCCGCGATCAGCCGGACGGGCCCGGCCTGGGTCAATGCTCTGAAGAAATCGGTCAAATCCGGGATATCCCTCGCCGGCGGCCTGTCTCAGTGACGGGCGCGCTCGGCAAGAATTTCCCAGTCCGGGGTAAACTTAGGCTTAATTCGGACGGCGCTGCGCTGCGTGCCGCCGTTCATCGGCGCGGATATCGCGGATTTTGGTCGCGCGCAGATCCTTGAGGCCGCCGCGATCGAACAGACGCTGCCACGAAGCCAGTTCCTCTTCGGTCAGGCTCCATTTCTTGCAGGCATCATCCATGGTTATCAGCCCGCCGCGCACGGCAGCGATCACCTCGGCCTTGCGGCGGGTGACCCAGCGCCGGGTCTCTGGCGGCGGCAAATCATTGATCGTCAGACGCCGGCCATCGGGCCCAACCACCGACGGCAGGGACGCTTGCTTTTGCATCAGGTTCTCCCCGGAAAATTCTGTTCCTGAGGAAATCCATACAGATGCCGGCTTAAGTTCACGCGTAAGCGATGGGCACGATTGTCGGGATCGCCATTAACAATTTCCTGGTATTTCGCCGCAGGAAAAGCCGATTATGTGCCGGTTTGGGCCATTTGGCCCGGCAAGCGCCCGATCGGACGGTTTCCGGGCCCATACAGCGCCGGCCCGATCAGATCGGCATGCGCAGGATTTCCTGATAGGCGGAAATCACCTGGTCGCGAACCGCCACGACGGTTTCGAGCGATGCCTGGGCTGCCGCCACCGCTGTCACCACTTCGATGAGATCGCCCCGCCCCGCCGCCGAAGCAGCGATCGCGCTGTCGGCGGAACTGGCCGCGGAAACCGCGCCCGACAACGCATTTTGCAGGAGGCCGCTGAAATCGGCGTCATCGACGGCCCCGGCCGCCCCGCCATTGCGCAGGGCATTTGCGGCCTGCAAATAGGCTTTCTGGGCTTCAAGGCCGGTCACGGTCATGGCACGGTGCTTCCCGATTTATGAGACAAATGGATCAGGCTGAAATCAGCTGCGAATGATGTCGAGCGTCCGCCCGCCAATGATCCGGGTGGTTTCGATGACATTGAGATTGGCCTCATAAGCGCGCTGGGCCTCGCGCATATCGGCGAGCTCGATCAGCGGATCGACATTGGGATAAGCGACAAAGCCACGCTCATCGGCGGCGGGATGGCCGGGCTCGAAGCGCAGCCGGAATTCGGACGGGTCGAAAGCCGCGCGCACGACGCGAACGCCGGTGGACTGCGCCACGCGGTCGAGCCGGGATTCGAAGACCGGAATCCGCCGACGAAAAGGCTCGGCCCCCGGCGAATCGCCGGTGGAATTGGCATTGGCCACGTTTTCGGCCGCAATACGCAGACGCTGGGATTGCGCGCGCAAGCCACTGGTGGCGGCCGAAAGGGCACCCCGAAACTCATTCATGGCCGGAACTCATTCATAGACTGATCCTCGCTGAAAATTCATAGCTCCGGCCCCGTCAGCGCGGGGGACGCGAGGCGGTCCGCAGAAATTGCAGACCGGTGCGATACAGCGAGGCCGCCTGTTCATATTGGCCCCGCGTGTCAGACAATTTGAGCATTTGTTCCTCGACCACCACACGATTGCCGTCGATCGTGGTTTCGGAATCGGGCGTGTCGCTGATCCGCAGCAAATTGCCATTGCCCCCGGATGGCGGGGCGATATGGCCGGCATGGGTACGGGCAAGCCCCGCGCCAATGGTGCCGCCGCGCCGCACCGCCCGCAAGGCGCTTTCGAAGCCTTCGAGATTGAGATCCTTTGGCGTGTAGCCCGGCGTATTGGCATTGGCGATATTCTCGGCGACGACGCGCTCGCGGGTCGACAGGACCTGCATCCGGGCCTTGAGCGTCGCAAAGATGGAATCCGGTCCGAACGCCATTGCCGATCCTTTCCTGCCAGGCCCCGGAATCGGGTCCAGGGAACATGGTCACACCGGCAAATTTTGCCGTGGCATGGTGAAGACGGCGTTAATGACGGTGCGTGCTTTGTTAACCAATCGTTAAGCGGATCAGCCCACGGCTCAAGCCGACCCGTCAGTGCAGTGTCAGACCACATCACGGGATCCGGGGCGAGAATCGCCGTCCGCCGCAACGAAGTGCAACGGAGCATGTCGTGACCATCGCCGATTTCATCCGCGCCGTCGCAGCTTTGGCGCTGACCCTCGGTCTCGTGATCGGGGCGTTCTGGGGGGCGCGGCGGTTCGGACTGACCCGCCCGGGCGGAGCCGGCAATCGCGCGACACCCGCCGAAAGCAGGGGCCCCGGCCCGATCCGCCTGCTCGACCGCCACACGCTGGGCCCCGGGCGCATGCTGGTGGTCGTGCGCTGGGGCGGGGCGGATCATCTGATCGGCCTCGGCCCGGCCTTTTGCACGCTCATCGCGCGACATGAGGTGTCGACGGGCACGACGACGGAGCCGACATCGTGATGAAGCCCATTCCTGCACGCAGGCTGCGAACCGGATTCAAATTCCCGTGGCGGAGCGCCATTCTCGCCGGCCTTGCGCTTGCTTCCAGCGCGGCCCCCGCTTTGGCGCAACAGGTATCGATCGATCTCGGCCAGGGCGAAGGCTTCAGCCGCCAGGCGCTGGAACTGGTGGCACTGATCACCATCCTGTCGCTCGCGCCGTCCATCCTGATCATGACCACCGGCTTTGTCCGGATCGTCGTGGTCCTGTCGCTGTTGCGCAGCGCGATCGGGCTTCAGCAATCGCCGCCCAATGGGGTGATTATCAGCCTTGCCTTGTTCCTGACCTTTTTTGTCATGGCTCCGACCTTTCAGCAGAGCTGGGAAAAGGGAGTTTCGCCCTATCTGCGCGAGGAACTGACCTTCGCGGCCGCAGTGCCGCCATCCATCGAACCGCTAAAGACCTTCATGCTCGGACAGACACGGGAACAGGATCTCGAACTCTTCATCAATATTGCCAAAATCAAGACGCCGGAGGCCCCGCTTGCGACACCGTTCCACGTCCTCGCGCCGGCTTTCATGATCTCGGAACTGAAACGCGCTTTTGAAATCGGTTTCATGATCTTCCTGCCCTTTCTGATCATTGATCTGGTGACGGCATCCCTGCTGTTGAGCATGGGGATGATCACCCTGCCACCGATCGTGGTCAGCCTGCCCTTCAAGCTGGTATTCTTCGTTCTGGTCGATGGCTGGCGGCTGATCGCGGGTTCGCTGGTCGAGAGTTTTGCGACCGGGCCCCCGGCAGGCTAGATGTGAGCTTTCAGAAAAAGTGGAGGCCGGCTTTTCGCCTGAACGCGCTCTGAATCATTGAATCCGAGCATTTTCAATGCAGACATTCGGCTCGGATTTCCTTGAAAATGCTCCAGGCTCGGGCTTGACGCTCCGGGCGCAAACTTCTATCGCGGGCAACGTTTTGGCGGTCCGGGAGGAAGGTCATGTGGAAATTTGTCGGTGCCGGAATCGCCACCCTCATTCTCGCCATTGTGGCCCTGATGGGCTTTAACGCCGCGCAATACCGGGCCGCCACGGATCAGGGCGAGAGCGTCGAACTGGCATCCGCGCCGGATTTCAACGCCAATGCGCTGGCCACCCATCTCGCGACCGCCTTGCGCTTCCGCACGATCAGCTTTGATCCCGAAAGCGCCGCGCCGGCCGATCTTGCGGCATCGGCATCGGCTTTTGAGGGCTTCGAGCTGTTTTTGCGCAACACCTTCCTCTCTGCCTTCCGCGCGATGGAGGTCGAGAAGATCGGCGGGCATTCCCTGCTGTTCTATTGGCCCGGCGCGGATGCGGCCGCTCCACGCGCTTTGTTCATGGCGCATCAGGATGTTGTGCCGGTCGTTCCCGAAACCCTGAAAGACTGGACCCATCCGCCCTTCGAAGGCGTGGTGGCGGACGGCTTTGTCTGGGGTCGTGGGGCGCTGGACGACAAATCCTCGGTCATCGCATTGCTTGCCGCTGCCGATGTGCTGGTCACCAATGGCTGGCGCCCGCAGCGCGGGATGTATTTCCTGTTCGGCCATGACGAGGAGATCGGCGGCGAGAACGGCGCAAAGGCCGCAATCGCGCTGCTGAAGGCGCGTGGAGTGAAAATCGGCTTCGCACTCGATGAAGGCATGGCAATTCTCGACCCCTTTCCCATCACCGGCAAGCGCGCGGCGCTGATCGGCATTGCCGAAAAAGGCTCGGTGACCGTCGAGATGGTGGCCACGGCCGAAGGCGGGCATTCGTCGCTGCCGCCGCGCGATTCGGCCGCCGTGCGTCTCGCGCGCGCTTTGGTGGCGCTCGACACACATCAGATGAAAGGCGGCGCGACAGAGGCTCCGGTCGGGCTGATGATGCGGGCGCTGGCGGCCGATCTGCCCTTCACGACGCGGCTGGCGCTTGCCAATCCATGGGCCTTTGGCGGCATAATCGATGCGCAATTCGCCAAAATCCCCGCCGCCAATGCCAGTGTGCGCACGACCACCGCACCGACCATGCTGTCTGGCTCGCCCAAGGCCAATGTGTTGCCGCAACAGGCGCGGGCGCTGGTCAATTTCCGCATCCATCCGCGCGACACGCCCGAGTCCGTGCTCGCCCATGTCCGCAAGGTAACGGGTGCCATTCCCGGAATCTCCGCCGAATTCTCGGGCGAACGCCGCCAGAGCGCCTCGCTTGTCTCACCAACCGACAGCCCGAATTATCGCCTGGTGGCGGCAGTCGCGCGGGCGGCGTCGGAAGGGGCGCGCATCGCGCCCGGGCTGGTGGTGGCCGGCACCGATTCCCGCCACGCTTATGCGCTGACCAAAGAGGTCTATCGTTTCACGCCCTTTGTGCTGGACGGGACCGATCTGCCCCGCCTGCATGGGGTCAATGAACGGATTTCCGTCCAAAATCTCCATTTGATGGCGCGGTCCTTCGCGACCCTCTTGCGTACTTATGGCGGTGACGTTGAGACGGAAATCACGGCCGCGAAGGGTGAATCGCTTGCCGGGGCCCGCGCAAGCCGATAGAATCCCCGAATTCGCTTCCGCGGAACCGGTCATTTGAATGATTTCCGGCGAATGATTTCGGGTATGGAGCCTGGCAGGCTCCGCCTGCTTCTGATGCGTGACAGGGTCGGCAAACATTTCCTCAGCAGGCGTGCAGCTTCATGCAGACTCTTTTTCAGATCCTCATTCCGGTCGGCCTTTTTCTTGTCTTCGCGGTGCTGGTGGTGGGAATCGTCAATCTGGTGCGCACGAGCGGGGCGGCGCGGTCATCATCCAACCGCCTGATGCGCTTGCGTGTCCTCGTGCAATTTGGCGTGGTAATCCTGCTGGTCGGCATGTTGTGGATCGCGCGCGCCAGCAATTAAGTGCGGCTGGATATTCGACGGTCCGCCCCCTGACACAGGATTTGCGCCATGGTTGTTCTCAACAGGATCTATACCCGCACCGGCGATGACGGGCGGACGGGCCTCGCCACCGGCGAAAGGGTGACGAAATTCTCGCCCCGGGTGGAGGCCTATGGTGCCGTGGACGAGGCCAATTCAGCGCTTGGCCTCGCACTGCTCCATTGCCCGGCGGAGGGGGAGGTGTTTGCCATCCTGCGGCGGCTGCAAAACGATCTTTTCGACCTCGGTGCCGATCTCGCCACGCCAGAACCGCGCATGGAAGCGGACGGAAAGCCGGCCTGGACACCCTTGCGCATCCTGCCCTCGCAGGTCGAGCGGCTGGAAAGCGAGATCGATGTGCTCAATGCCCGGTTGTCACCACTCACATCCTTCGTCCTGCCCGGAGGGAGCGCGGCTTCCGCCCATCTCCATGTCGCGCGCGCCATTCTGCGCCGGGCGGAGCGCAAGATCGCCGAACTCGCCGCCGATCCGGCCGAAGCCATCAATCCGGCGGCTTTGCATTACGCCAATCGCGGGTCTGATCTGTTGTTTGTCGCCGCCCGGGTGATGAATGACGATGGTGCCGCGGATGTGCTGTGGGTTCCCGGTGCCGGGCGCTGAGATTTGATCCGGGTCTGCCCGAACACAATCGGTTGAGACATGACAGCCAGGGCGCGAGGAGGCAAAAACAGAATCCGGTTTTCGCCCGGAGGCGCTCTGAATTATTGAAAACGCCCTACGCCGCAAGTGCCGTTGTCGAAATCGCCAGCTCCTTCACCATGGACTTGTCAATTTCCGCGGGATTATATGCGATCCCGAGCTCCGTGCGCGACACCCACATGACTTCGGCCGCAAGTTTCGCCCCGTCGGGAAACAACAATGAAACTCTCGCCCCTCGTTTAACGCCGGGCACCAGCGTCATCCGCGCCCCATATTCACTGATATCGAGCAGGCGGCTCGCATGTTCTGTTGCGCCATCACAGATGCGCATCATCGTATTGGCCGGATAACGGTCGACGATGCGGCGATCCGTCAGCTCGCTGAGCAGGGTTTCGATCTCGCCCCCCAGTCGCGCCGCCTCCGACGAGAGATTGACCGCAAAATCGGCAAGGGTCGCCGCCGACCGTTCCGTCCGCGCCGCCAGCGCCGGCAAATCCTCTACCCGATCAATGGCGTCCGAGGCCCCGATATTGGCGCGCGACAGGCTTTCGGAAATCCCGCGCGTCGCGACATTTTGTTCTTCAACCGCGCCGGCGATCGAGGATGTCACCCCGCTCATTTCGTCGATCGCATCGGCGACTGTCCGGAAACTGGCCAGCACATCCTTGGCCGCGATTTGGATATCGTTGATCTGACGCGCAATTTCGTCCGTCGCCGCACCGGTCTGGCCCGCCAGCGCCTTGACTTCCTGGGCGACGACCGCAAATCCGCGGCCCGCATCGCCAGCGCGCGCCGATTCGATCGTGGCATTGAGCGCGAGCAGATTGGTTTGCTCCGCAATACCGGCGATCACCTTGGTGATTTCGCCGATGCGACGGCTCGATTCCTCGAGCCGCGCGCCGACATTGGCGGCAGCCTTGGTCTGGCTGAGCGCGGTTTCGGCATTGGACGCCGCGCGTTCGGCCTGGGCCGAGATTTCGGCGATGGAATGGGTCAGTTCGCCCATGCCGTCCACCACGCCCGACAGATCGCGCGATGCGACCATCAGCGAAGCGCTGGCATCGCCGGTCTGTTTGCGGGTCTGTTCGCTGGCGGAAGACACTTCCCGGCTGGCATCTTCCATGGCTTTGGAGAGCCGGGACAGGGCAGCAATAATTTCGCCAACCGATGCCCGGATCTTGTTGGCCACCCCGGCCATGGCGCGGCGCTCGCCCTGGAGCATCTCGCGCTTGCGTTCGTCGGAATTGGCTGCGGCGATCTTTTCAATCGTTTTCGAGCGGAAATAATCGACGGCCTGGGCGATATGGGCGATCTCGTCGCGACCCGACGCCTGGGCGAGTTCGGCATCCAGATCCTGATCGGCGAGGGTGCGGATATCGCGGTCCAATTGTCCGATGGACCGCACCACCGATCGCGAGATGGACAGGGCCAGTCCGAAAGCAACCAGTGTCACAAGGGCGGCAATGCCGATCGAGAACAGGAACCGCGTCTGAAAGCCCTTGATGCGGGCGGCGAGCAGGCGGTCAAGCTCTTTCGCGCCATTTTTCCAGAACTGGTCGCTGGCACCGACCAATTCGCGACGCGCGGTATCGAGACCGCCAATATCCACGCCAGCCGGGCCTTCTTCATCGCGCATTTGCAGCCCGGCAGTGCGCACCCGGGCTTCAAAGCTCCCGACCGCGTCCTGCCATTTGGCAAAGCTGGCATCGAGGGCCGGTTTGACGCCCTTGTCGGGATTGCCATCGATTGCCGCGGCGAGCGAGGCCGAGGTCCCTTCCACGGCGGAGGCAAGCTTGCCCAGCAGCACCGCAAAGGCCGAGGCCTCCTCGTCCGTTTCCACACCTGCGGCCTTTACACGCGCGGCATGGTCATGGATCTGCTCGGCAATATCGGTGACTTCGGGCAGCTTCAGCAGCACCAGATCCATGACATAATAGGAATCAAGATCGGGATCGAGAATGAGATTCGACTTGTCGCCTACCCGGACCATCAGGCTGCGCAAGGCCGCGACATCCGAGCGGTCGTCACGCGCCGACGACAGCGCGTTCAATACGGTTTTCGATTGCACGCCCGAGGACAGGTCGGAATCGAGCTCCCTGGCAATCGCAGTGATCGGGGCAGGGTTCGGACGCGCATTGTCATCCGCCGCGCGGGTCAAATCGGACATCGCTGGCCACAGGACCGAAAGATAGCGCACGCCATCGCGCTCCTTGCCTGCGAAATTGACGTCTTTGGCCGCCTGCAAGCCAAACAATGCCGCCAGCCACAGAATAGGGATCAGGAACAGCGCGACCAATAGCGTCAACCTGGCGCGAATGGATAATTTGTTCTGGGCCATCGGTCGCGTTACTCCGGTAAAATCGTATGGTTAATCCGACCCTGCGGCGGTTTGCCTTAACAAAACGCAAAGCGGGAAAACGATCCACAGCGTGACCGGCGGGATGGCTTGACGGGGCGTGCGGCCGGGAACACACAGACCACCGGAATATGCGGGCGACCGGGTACAAGCCAGCGAACGCGCGTCACAACGTCTCAGGGGGCCAGGGGATCATGCGGCTGATCACGTTCCGATTGCATGCGTCCGACCGGGAATTGCGGATCGGCATCATCCATGGCGCGCGGGTGATCGAACTTCCCGAATGGCGCGGCGACATGAAAGCCTTTCTTGCGGCCGGGCCAACGGCCATGGCGCAAGCACGGCACGCGGAAGCGTCGGGATTTGCGGCTGGTGGCATCAATCTGGCTGAAATTGTTCTCGCCGCGCCGGTGGCCAATCCGGGAAAAATCCTCGCCATCGGCCGTAATTATCGCGAGCACGCAAAGGAAATGGGCTCGGCAGCGCCCGCAGGCCAGGTCTGGTTCAACAAGCAGGCCAATGCCGCCAATGGGCCTGATGCGCCCGTGGAAATGCCGGCTTTCTCGCAACAATTGGATTATGAGGGCGAACTCGTCCTCATCATCGGCCGGCATTGCCGTAATGTGCCCGAAGGCCGGGCCATGGAAGTGATTGCCGGATTCTGCGTCGGCTGCGATTTTTCGGTGCGTGACTGGCAGCGCGCGGCACCCACCATGATTGCGGGCAAAGGCTTTCCCACCCATGCGCCGTTTGGGCCGGCAATTGTCACGCCCGATGAAGCCGGCGACCCGGCGGCCATGCGGATCGAGACGCGGGTCAATGGAGAGATTCGGCAATCGGCCCCGACCGGCGACATGGTTCACACCATTCCGGCCCAGATTGCCTTTCTGACGCGCGTCTTTGCACTCGGGCCCGGCGACGTGATCTTCACCGGAACCCCCGCCGGGGTTGGTGCCGGCCGCGATCCGCCCGAATGGCTGCAGGTGGGTGACCGGGTCGAAGTCGAAATCGCGAATTTTCGTGGCGATTCCCAGGGTCGATTGTCGCACAGCATCATTTCCGGGCCCGAATTGCCGATGATCCTTTAGGATCGCCCCGACCCGCCCGAAAAGCCCCTCCGCCAGCCAGGCCCAGCCATTACCATTGAGATCGATGTCTTTTTCTCCTTTCGTTCGCCTTATTCGGGGCTCGCAGCACCGCTCGCGCATCGGCTGGCGGCCGAATGGGATATCCGGTTCCGCCTGCGCCCGGTTTTGCCGCTCATCGTGCGCGACCCGGGCTTCTTCGCGCGCGCCAATCCCTTGTTTTTGCCTTATCTGATGCGCGATATCCCGCGCGAGGCCGCGCGGCTGGGAATTCCCTTCGGCCCGCCGCAGCCCGATCCTGTGGTGGTCGATTACGCTGCCATGCGCGCGGCCGAAGACCAGCCTCATATTCACCGCATCACGCGGCTCGGGATCGCGGCGGAGGAGGCCGGGCAGGGACTGGCGTTTGCCACGGAGGTCTCGCGCCTCATCTGGGGGGGTGCCGCCAATTGGCCGGCCGATGAGCATCTCGCGCCGGCCTGTGCCCGAGCAGGGTTGTCACTCGAGACACTTGAGACCAAAACCCTCGCCGATCCGGGCCGTTACGATGCGGTCATCGCCGACAACCAGGAGGCACTCCAGGCCGCCGGCCATTGGGGCGTTCCGACCTTTGTGCTCGATGGGGAACCCTTTTTCGGTCAGGACCGCTTGCCCGCTTTGATGGCGGCTCTTCAGGCCAAAGGCGTGCGGCGGCGCGGCGACGGACCGGTCACCCGGGATTTCCTGGTCGGCTGTTGGCAGCTCGCGCGCTGGGAGCTGCACAAGAACCATGCGCTCCATGCCCTGCCCCATGGCGAGACCGCGCGCGGGCAATTGATCCATACGGCCGACGGCCGCATGTCGACCATGCTCCAACATGCCGATTGGGCCGGGGCCCGCGCCGATTCTGCCCCCGATTGGGGCAATTTTCTGGCCTGGAGCGGGTCCTGGACGCTCGAAAATGCCGGCGCGGACCAATATCTGTGCCACGACATCACAATGGCGAGCCTTCCCGGCCGGGTGGGCGAACGCCAGCGCCGACGGGCGACGAAACTCGGTCCTGACAGCTTTGTCTTCGAAACCCCGGCCCGGACCGGACGCAAAAACGCGGTTTATGTCAACCGGCTGACCTGGGCCCGCGCGGGGTGAACCGGCCGGGACCGGACTTATTTTCCCGGAAACATGGCACGCGCCGTAAAGGAACCCGGCGGAAGCGCGGACAATGTCATGGTGCCGCCCATCGCGGTTGCGAGCCGGTTGGCGATCGCAAGGCCAAGCCCCGTTCCCGTTCCCGCCCTGGCCCTGCGGGCGAAAGGCTCGATGAGGCGCGCCATATCGGCCTCGCTCAACCCCTCGGCCGGATTGCGGATCTCGAAGCCGGCACTTTCGGTCCCCGTGATCACCCGTATCTCGATGTCAGACCCGGGCGGTGCAAATTTCACCGCATTGGCGAGGAAATTCACCGCGATCTGGCGCAGCGCCTGAATATCTGCCTGCACGATGGTGGCCGGACTGGCAGCCAAAGTGATCTGGCGTTCACTCGCACCCTCGATGCCGCGCGCGATCGCAATGGCTTCGTCCAGAACCTCTTTGAGATCGACCGGCGCGCGGTCCATGAGCTCCGTCCCCGCTTCGAGCCGCGCCCATTGCAGCGCAGAATCGATCAGCGCCAGCATGCGCTGGCCGCTGACCTGCACGAGTCCCAGCCAGTTTTGCGCCCGGCTCGACAATTTCGGTCCCGAATTGATGGCGATGAGCTGGGAATAGCCGAGAATGGCATTGAGCGGCGTGCGTAATTCATGGGTCAATACCGCGGCAAATTCCGTTTGCGCTGCAAGGCTGTGCGCCGCGCCGGCTTTGGACGCATCCGGCACCTCACCCGATGCCGGAACGAGGAGAATTTCTACATCGGGGCGGCGCAACAATCCCTGGCCGGCCCCCTTGTTCTCTTCCACCGGACGCACCAGCGCATCGACCATGGTGCCCCCGGAACCATTACCGGCCGCCGCCATCCCCCGCAGGATTACGCTCTCGCCACGTCCGGCGGCCAAAGCGATTGCCTCGCGCATCCGGGTCTGGTCCGCGCCCGCAAACAACGCCCATGCGCGCGCGCCCCACAAGGC
Organism: Hyphomonadaceae bacterium; assembly: GCA_021731815.1. GTDB lineage: Bacteria > Pseudomonadota > Alphaproteobacteria > Caulobacterales > Aquidulcibacteraceae > JAKFWO01. The sequence goes on from JAKFWO010000029.1 coordinate 76,739, forward strand.
ATCGGTACGGCGATTCAGCAAGGTGGCAATTCCCGGATCCGCACGGGCGATATCTCCGTCCGGGCCAGTGCGAAAGGTGCCGCGCACCGGATTGGCCTCGATGCTCGTCGCCTCGTCCAACGTTTCGAAGGTGCCCGGCTGGCGGCCGCTGGTACCCGCCAGCGCCAGCAGCCCGCCAAGGATCAGTGCCGCCAACGCGATCAGCGCCCCGATGATGCGCGTACTCATCGCCCAATCGACCTGACCATCGCCCGTGCGAAGCAATCCGCCGCCCCAGATCCCGGTCACAACAACCGCAAGGCTGAAGGCGAATACCACCGCGATCAGGGCGTCGAGCCCAAGTTCCCGATCTCCCAGCGCAAACGCCAGCAAGGGCGCGATCATGAACAGGGCCGCGATCGGTGCTTCAAACGGGCCGACCATGATTGCCGCCGCCGCCGCCAGCACGATCCAGGCCGCGGTGAGGAACAGACGGCCTGTGGCATGGCGCAATTCTTCGCCCATGCCACGCGCCAGACCCGCGGGCACCGCCGCGAGAATGAGTGCGGGTATGGACTGCGCCGGGGAAAGATTGAGGGCGATTGCCGCTCCGGCTATGATCAAACAGAAAAACAGCCAGACATTCATGGCCGAAATCACTGCTTCCATGCCGCCGAATTCAGCCCCCGAAGCGGCGATCACCGGTCCCGCAGAGGGGCGGGTCGCAGGATTGTGAATTTCCTGCAACAGATTGCGATCGCTGTGCAGGGGTTTTGATGTATCCATTTGACTCTGTGTGCCCTCGCCGCCGGATATGCGAATTCGCGCTAACCATGCTCCTCAACAAAGTGTAAACGGATGCGCGCTATTTTGAACCCTGTGGTAAGAATGACCTTACAAGCAAATTCCGGCGGAGAGCCACGATGATCGCCAAATTGGGGAAAATTACGGCATATGCCGGCGCGCTGGTGCTGATCGCGGCCGCGCAAGCCGTGGCGGCAACGGAGCCAGCTCCCGCGCCGATCCCCGCCACCGCCAGCCGCACACCTGCTCAAACAACTCCCGCTCCGACCCCAACTACTCCGCTGGCGGCCCCCGCTGCGGCCTCGGGCAGTTTCCTTGACAAGGAAGCCGGTATCTATGCGCGGTTTCAAAACTCGGTTGAGGCTTTGCGCATCAACAAGATGGCATCGAGCGCCGATTTGAATCTGGCGCTCCAAAGCGCGGCTGCCCAGGAGGGGCCGAAAGTCGGCCGCGGCTGGATCGCATTCTCGGCGCTGGTGGCCGCGCGCAATCCGGTCTTTGTCGCCGCCGTGCGCAAGGAGGCCGAGCTGTATGGCCGCGCCCATATGCTCAAGGTTTTCGCTGCCAATTCGTCTTATGTGCGCAAGCTCGAGGGCGCAGCCGAGGCTGAACAGGCCGTGCTCGCGGCCGCCAAAGGCGATGCTGCACGAATCGGTGCCCAGGGACAGCGTTTTCTGGCTCTGGGCTATTCGCTGCAAAAGCTCGACTGGGGCAAGAGCCGGGACAGCGGAGAGGCGATCCGCGCCCAATTGGCGAGCGCCAAGGCCACAGATGCCACGGGCGATAATCGCTTCTGGGGCAAAGTGACAGGTCAGGTCATTGCGGCCTTCAGTGCGCAACCCACGACCACGTCCTTCTGGACCCATGTCGAGGCCGGAGCCGAAGAAAGCGTGCAGCTGACTTCCTATAAGAGCGCAGACAAGGCCTCGGCACAGCTTGCGCTCAATCCGGCGCGGACGGGAACCCTGCATGCCGCCCTGAATCTGGCCGCTTATTCCATCCTCGAAGGGGATGCAGCGGGTGCCGAAGGCCTTCTGGGCGAAAAAAGCGCCAATCGCTGTTTCCTCGACGAGGATGACGGCTTCCGTCAATGCGTCACTGCCATGACGGAACGCTTTTCCCGCGCGGCCTGCATCGGTAATCACGCCTTGGGGGCACCCCCCGCAGGTGCCCAGGCCCCCCACGGCATTCATAAATGCATTGGCGATCTGGTCGCGAAATAATGCCCGGGGGCGCCCGGTCTTAAACACCCCGGCAAAATTGTGGTGAAAAAGCGAATTTTGCAGGCAAATCGCCGCAGAATTGGTTAATCTCGGCGGATTTCGCTTGCGGCAAGAGCGCGCTTTGCTAGGGTCTCTGCATAATTCCTTGCCGTGACAAGGCAAGCGGATCGCGGGTTGGACCGCGCACCGGAAGTTTTCGCGACGCGTATCTGCGCGGGGAAAGAGACAGTTCGGACGCAAGACGCGGCCGGATCAGGACGCGACGCCCCTGTGGGGTGGAAAGTCCAGGATTTGTTTGGATCAATCGCATCGGAACTGGTCGGGGATGCCGCCAGCCGATGGGGACAGAGCAGGAAAGGGAAAACAATGCGTCTGCACTTCCGCCTGGCCGTTTTGGCCGCCGCTGCCGCGCTCGCCGCGGCCTGTCAATCCACCCCGGAACCGGTGGCTGCGCCAGCCCCGCCGCCTGCACCGCCGCCGGTCGTGGCGGCACCTCCGGCGCCGCCGCCAGCACCTGTGGTCGTCGAGCGCACCGGCCCCCTGCCCGGATCCGTTCAGGATTTCGCGATCAATGTCGGCGACCGCGTCTATTTCGGCTATGACCAATATGATCTGACCACGGAAGCACGCGACACGCTCCGCCGTCAGGCTTCCTGGCTCAATGCCTATCCGGGAACCCGGGTGCGCGTGGCCGGCAATTGTGACGAACGCGGAACCCGCGATTATAACCTCGCCCTCGGCGCGCGTCGCGCCCAGGCCGCCAAGGATTTCCTGGTGAGCCTCGGCGTGTCCGGCGACCGTGTTGAAACCGTCAGCTATGGCAAGGAGCGCGCGATCGACCCGCGCTCCAATGCCGAAGGCTGGGCTGTCAATCGCAATTCGCACACCGAAATCACCTCGGGTGCGGCGATCGGCTGATCCCGCTTTTGCGGATACAACCTGACGACAATTGCGACACCCGGCCGGCTTATCCCGGCCGGGTGTTTCGTTTCCGGGGCGCGGGGTCGAACATTCGATGCCCGAAAGCGGGCCCAAAAGCGGGCCCGGTTGCGCAACAGGGTTGCCCGCGACCCCAAAGCGCGCGAAAATAACCGCTTTCCTGCTCCATGGATGCGCGTTGATGGCCCCGCCCCCTTCCCCGATCGCTGAAATCTTCTCGACCATGGGCTATGGCCCCGCACCCGAGCAGTCGGACTATGTCCGCGACTGGCTGGAAACCCGGCCCTCGCGCGGGCGTTTTTTCATTGGCGGCCAATGGGTTGCCCCTCGCGATTCCATTGGCGCGATCGAGGCGCGCAATCCGGCCAATGCCGCATTTTTGGGCAATCTGCCGGCGGCAGGCGCAAAGGATGTCGATGCCGCAGTCAAGGCCGCCCGCGCCGCCTTTCCGGCGTGGTCGGGACTTCCGGGCCATTACCGGGCGCGGTTCCTCTATGCGCTGGCCCGCCTGCTCCAGAAGAACAGCCGCTTCCTGGCCGTTCTCGAAAGCATGGACAACGGGAAGCCGATCCGCGAAACGCGCGATCTCGACATCCCGCTCGCAGCCCGACATTTTTACCACCATGCCGGCTGGGCCCAGATCCTCGATCGGGAATTTCCCGACCATGCACCGATCGGAGTTGCGGGCCAGGTCATTCCGTGGAATTTCCCGCTGCTGATGCTGGCCTGGAAGATCGCCCCGGCAATCGCCTGCGGCAATTGCGTGGTTCTGAAGCCCGCGGAATATACCTGCCTGAGCGCATTGTTCTTCGCGGAATTATGTGACGAGGCCGGCCTGCCGCCGGGAGTGGTGAACATCGTGACGGGTGCAGGCGACACCGGGGCCCTCATCGTCAACCATCCTGATATCGACAAGGTCGCCTTCACGGGTTCAACCGAGGTTGGGCGGATCATTCGCCGCGCCACCGCGGGCACCGGCAAGAAACTATCCCTCGAACTCGGCGGGAAATCGCCCTTCATCGTGTTCGAGGATGCCGATCTCGATGGCGCAGTGGAGGGGCTGGTCGATGCGATCTGGTTCAACCAGGGCCAGGTCTGCTGTGCGGGGTCCCGGCTGCTGGCGGAAGAGAGCATTGCCGGGCGGCTTTATGCCAAGCTCAAAACGCGCCTGTCGCATTTCCGGGTCGGCGACCCGCTCGACAAGGCGGTGGACATGGGGGCTCTTGCCGATCCGGTCCAGCACCAGCGGGTGACGCGCCTCGTCGCCCAAAGCGTCGCCGAAGGGGCGGAGGTCTGGACCCCCGACATCGCCCTTCCCGCGCAGGGTTGTTTCTTCCCCCCCACCTTGCTGACCGGAGTGAGTCAGAGCAATGTCGCGATGCAGGAGGAAATTTTTGGGCCCGTTCTGGCCGCGACCACGTTCCGCACGCTCAATGAGGCGCTCGCGCTCGCCAACAACACCCGCTACGGCCTGTCCGCGACCATCTGGTCAGAGAATATCAATCGCGCGCTGGAAACGGCCGCCCGGATGAAGGCCGGCGTGGTGTGGATCAACACTACGAATGCGCTGGACGCCAATGTCGGCTTCGGCGGCTACCGCGAATCCGGCTTCGGCCGCGAGGGCGGGCGTGAGGGCATTATTGAATATCTCACCGAGAAATCCGCCTGGTTGCCGGCCGCGGCCGGCGCAGCAACGGGAACTGCGCCGGCGGCCGCATCGGCGGGATCGGTCAGGGGCAAGCCCGGTGCCGAGCCGGCGATCGGGAGCCGGCCCGCCATCGATCAAACCCCCAAAAACTATATTGGCGGCAAGCAGAAGCGGCCGGATGGGGCCCGCACCTCATTGGTTCTCGCGCCGGACGGGTCCCAACTGGGCCGGGTGGCGCTGGGCAACCGCAAGGATATTCGCGACGCAGTCGAGGCCGCCGTCGCCGCCGAGAGCTGGGGCGCACAGACCGGCCACGCCCGCGCCCAGATCCTGTTTTTCATGGCCGAAAATCTGTCCCATCGGGCGGCGGAATTCGCGCGGCGCATCCGTGCCATGACCGGCGCGGATTCGGCTTCCGCCGAAGAAGAAGTCGAAACCGCGATCTCGCGCCTGTTTTATTATGCCGGCTGGGCGGACAAATATGACGGGGCTGCCCATAGTCCGCCCCAGCGCAATGTGGTGATGGCGCTCAACGAGCCGGTCGGAATCCTCGGGATAGTCTGCCCGCCCGAAAAACCGCTGCTGGCCTTTGTGTCGCTGCTCGCGCCGGCCATTGCCATGGGCAATCGGGTGGTGATCATCCCGAGCGAAGCGCATCCCCTTGCCGCCACTGATTTCTATCAGGTGCTCGAGACCTCCGACCTTCCCGCCGGGGTGGTCAATATTGTCACCGGCAAGGCCGGGGAGATCGGCAAGACCCTTGCCGAACATCTTCAGGTGGACGGGATGTGGTGGTTCGGCACGGCCGAGGGGGCCAAAATGGCCGAAATGGCAGCGGCCGAAAATATGAAACGGGTGTGGACCAGCCTCGGCAAATCCCGCGACTGGGCATCCCCGCGGCTCGGCGAAGGGCGCGAATTCCTGCGCCGCGCCTGCGAGGTCAAGAATATCTGGCTGCCTTACGGGGATTAGATCATCTGCCGATCAGGCCGGATCCGGGTCCTGAATGCGAGGACGCTTCAGAACCCGGAGGCGCGATGATTATTGCACGACCCGTGGCGTGACACCGTATTTCTTCGGATCGGCGATCACTTTTTGCAGATTCTTCTTGTTGTTGGAAAACACCAGCCGATCATCGATGATCGCATAGGTTTGCGGATTGGCCTTCAACACCTTGTTGGCGCTGGCCGCCACGACGCAAAATCCGCCATTCATCGGGGAAAAGCGATCCGGATCGGCGAGAAAGCGCTCCTTGTTCGCGGCATTGGCGAACCGGAACTTGATCCCGTGATGCAGCGCCTCGAACGCCCGGTCACCCTTGAGCGGCTTTCCGTCGAAATAGCTCACCGCATCATAGCCGCTGACGGCAAGCACGGCGTCCTTGTCGACGCGAATCTCGCGCGCGGAGGCCGATTCGGTCACCGCTTCAGCATAAGCGGGCGCCGCCGCGCCGAAAGCCGCGATCAGCGTCAAGACAACCAGTGTGTTCCGCATGGCAGATATCCTGAAAATCGAACAATCCATTGGGAACATGGGTAGCAGCGCTTCCTTGACGTTGGATTAACAAAGCCCCGCAAGCTGCAATTATCCAATGCGATGAATCACTGGATGGTGCTCGTCCCCGACAGCCGGCCCCAGCGGCGCTGTTCGCTGAGCATGGAGCGAAGATAAGTGAGATTGTTTTCCGCCAGATCCGGCGGAAGGGCAGTCGCCGCGGCCTTTTGTGCCTCTTCGAACCGGCCCTGCACGCCCAGCGCCACCATCAGATTCTGGGCAATCTGGATATCGGCACGGTCGCCCTCATGGGCGCGCTGGAGCACGGGCAGTGCCTTTCCCGGATCTCCCGCCAGCAACAGCGAGAAGCCGAGATTGGACAAAAGCTTTGGATCATTGGGCTTCAAGGCCAGCGCAGCGCGATGCGCCTCCTCCGCCTCCGCCCGCAACCCTGTCACATCGAGCGCGATCCCGAGCGAGGTCTGCACCCGCACATCATTCGGGGCCTTGGCCCGCAACAGGCGCAATGCCTGAACCGCTTCGAAGGCGCGGTCCGAACGGGTCAGGGCCTGGGCCCGCAGCAAGGAAAATTCCATGTCCTCGCCGAAATTGGCGAGCGCTTCCTCCGCGACTTCGAGCATTCGGGGCCAGGCGCTGGTCGCGCGTAATGCCTCGACAAAGCGCCGGGCGACGGAACGGTCACGCGGATCGGCCTGATATTCACCTGCCCAGAATGTGACCTGGGTCAGCAAATCCTGACGGCCGATCGTCTCGCGCGCTGCCACGCGCAGATCCCGCCATTGCTCTTCCTCACTGGGCCCTTTTTTCTTGCCTTTCTTCGTTTCGCCGTTCTTGCCTTCGGCTGCGATCTGCCGGGCCCCGGATTCGGGCTTCGAATTCCTGTCGGGTTTTGGTTCCGACCAGGCCGGAATCGCTATTCCGAGCGCCATTAACAAAACAAGTGAAAACCGGGTGGTGGCGCGTGTCATCAGGAACTCCCAAAGCATTTGCGCACTTTTGAACGCAGCGCATCAAGATTGGGTTAAGATTGCGGCGCACACGGCGCTGCAATGGTGGGGGGGCTTGCGCCTTGGCCCCGCGGCTTTAAGAGAAGACGATGTTCACACTCAATCCCTTCGCCGCGAAACCACTCCGCCTCCGGGCGGAGGATGCCGGCGACCTTCAGATCCTTGCCGCCACGGTCCAGGATGCCATTGGCCTCGTCGGCGATATTGTTTACGATTCCACGGCGCGGCGCTTTGCCCTTCCGCTCAACCGGTTTCGGTGGGAACGAGGCACGAAAGCAGGGCCGAGCCAAAGGGTGCGGGCCATTCTCGGCTTCGATTCGGTGCTGGGCGCGCAATTTCGCGGCGTGCGGCGCAGCCCGCCGGGTGCCGCGCTCGTCCTGCTGACCCTCGGCTTTGCACCCCGCGATGCGGCCGATCCGGAAAACCCTGCCGGAACCATCGTCCTGACCTTTGCCGGCGGGGGGGAGATCCGGCTCGATGTAGAATGCGTGGACGCCACACTCGCCGACATCTCAAGGCCCTGGCCCGCGAAATCCCGGCCCCGTCATGGTGCAGGGGCTTCCTGAATGGCGCGTATTTTCGATACCCATTCCACAGATTTTACAGCGCTGTTTGACGCTTTTGTCGCGCAAAAAAGGGGCATAAGCAGCGATGTTGAGGCCGACACTGCGGCAATTCTGCGCGCCGTGCAGCATGGCGGATTTGAAGCGCTCGCCGCCTGTACGGAAAAATTCGACCATTTCGCCCTGACACCCGACAATACCCGGATAAGCATCACCGAAATAGACGCAGCTTTTGCCCGCTGCCCGGCGCCTGTGATCGAAGCGCTCACGCTCGCTGCCGATCGCATCCGGCGCTTTCACGAAAAGGCGCGGCCGAAGGATTTTTCCTTCGTCGATGAGCATCATGTGATGCTGGGCTGGCGCTGGACGGCACTGGATTCGGTCGGCATCTATGTTCCGGGCGGGCTTGCTTCCTATCCCTCCACGGTGCTGATGAATGCTGTCCCCGCCCGGGTGGCGGGCGTCGAACGCGTGGCAATGGTTACCCCGGCCCCCTGGGGCGTGCTCAATCCGGCTGTTCTGGCGGCGGCGAAAATCGCAGGGGTGGACGAAATCTGGCGGATAGGTGGTTCCCAGGCCATTGCGGCGCTCGCTTACGGGGCGGGGCCGATCCGCCCGGTGGACAAGATTGTTGGTCCGGGGAATTCCTGGGTGGCAGCCGCAAAGCGCATGGTGTTCGGGATCGTCGGCATCGATGCCATTGCCGGCCCGTCGGAAGTGGTAATCGTGGCCGATCGCGCCAATCGCCCGGAAATTCTGGCCGCCGATCTGCTCGCCCAGGCCGAACATGATCCCGAAGCGCAATCCATCCTGATCTGCGATGATTCGGACCTGCTCGCGCGGGTCAGCGAATGCGTCCGCGAGCAGATTCCGCAATCGGGGCCCGGGGCCGCGGAATCCTGGCAGCGCCATGGGGCGCTCATTCTCGTGCGGGATTTGCTGATCGAGGCTCCTTCCCTGGTCGATGCGCTGGCCCCCGAACATGTTCAGCTCGCCTGCGCCGAGGCTGAAAGCCTTGCGAGAGCCATCCGCCACGCGGGTGCCATTTTCATCGGCCGCGAAACGGCTGAGGCTTTGGGCGATTATGTCACGGGATCCAACCATGTCCTGCCCACTGGCCGAACCGCGCGCTTCAGTTCGGGCCTCTCGACCATGGATTTCATGAAGCGCACCTCCATCCAGTCACTGGGGCCGCGCGGGCTCGCCGCACTCGGCCCGGCGGCCGTGACCCTCGCCGAGGCCGAGGGTCTGCCCGCCCATGCGCGCTCGGTACGTCAGCGCCTGTTTCCGCCACCTTCCGAACCGTTGAACTGAGGGTTGATCGTGTGACCCAAGGACCCGCCGGTTCCGATCGTCCCGAGGGCCGGGATCTGCATGCGCGGCTGAGCGCCGTAACGCTGGATCCCGAGACCCTTCCCGTAGCCTCGCTCGATGCCGCCCATGACCGGCAAATGGCCGTGCATGATCTGCTGGAAGCCAATGTCTTCGCCCTGGCCGGGGAAAATCCGCCAGGGCCCTATCATCTGCTGATGGGCGGGCATGAGCGCGGCTTTTTTCTGCGCATTTCGGACGAAGCGGGCACCCATATCCGCGATTTCGTGCTCTCGGTTTCGCCCTTGCGCCGGATCATCAAGGATTACCGGATGATCTGCGAGACCTATTACGCGACCATAAGGGAGGCCAGCCCCTCGCGGATCGAGGCGATCGATATGGGCCGGCGTGGCCTGCACAATGAGGGTGCGGCGGCCCTGCGCGAACGGCTCGACGGCAAGATCACGCTCGACGAGGAGACCGCACGGCGCTTGTTCACCTTACTCGCCGCCCTGCATCCGCGCGGCTGAAGCCAGTATGCCCGTGCTCCCGCAAGCTGTTTTGTTTGCCTGCAACATGAACGCGATCCGTTCGCCCATGGCGGCCGAATTGCTGCGACTGCGCTTCGGCAATCGCATCTTTGTCGATTCCTGCGGGGCACGGGCCGGTGCGCTCGACCCGATCATGGTGCTCGTCATGGACGAAATGGGCGCGGATCTGAGCCGCCACCGGTCGAAAAGCTTCGACATGCTGGAAGACGAGAATTTCGACCTGATCATCACTTTGTCGCCCGAGGCCCATCATCTGGCGCTGGAGCGCACGCGGCGCGAAGCAATCCTCGTCGAATATTGGCCGAGCTTTGACCCGAGCCTTGCCGAAGGCAGCCGCGAGCAGGTGATCGACGAATACCGGGCCCTGCGCGACCAATTGCGGGCCCGCATCGCCCGGCGTTTTGCGGTTTAACAGTGGGGTCTCTGCCGGTTGTTTTTTCGAATAGAATATTGGATTTATCGTACAAATCTATGCGGTTGGGGGAAGGCCTGACGTGCAATCGCAAACACTCTGTTGCGACATGACATTCAGGGCATTGTGGAATTCATTCCCTGGCGCGCGGCGAGCGCGGCAAAGGCCCCGCTTTGTCGCAGCAGCGTGGCCGGCGGGCCCTGCTCAACCACGCGCCCGTCTTCGAGCACGACAATTTCATCGGCATCAAGCACACTCGACAGATTATGGGCAACGATGATGACGGTCCGCCCGACCGTCAGGCGTTCAATCGCTTCGCCAAGCTGGGCGGCCGAATGGGCATCGAGCGCCGCACTCGGTTCATCGAGCAGCAGGATCGGCGCGTCCTTGAGAAAGGCCCGCGCCAGCATCAGCCTTTGCCGCTGGCCGCCCGACAGGCTGGCACCCCCCTGCCCGATCCGGGTCTCCATGCCCTGAGGCAAATCCGCTATGAAATCAGCGCCCGCCGCCATGGCGGCCGCGTGAATTTCTCCGGATGAGGCGTCGGGTCGCTCAAAGGCGATATTGGCACCCAGCGTATCGTCGAACAGGATCGGGTCTTGCGTCACCAGGGCAATCCGGTCCCGCAGGCTTTTCAGCGGGATCCCGGCGATGTCACGGCCGTCGATCCGCACGAAGCCGCTATCGGGCGAATAAAAGCGCGGAATGAGGTTGAAGATCGTGCTCTTGCCGGCACCGGACGCCCCGACCAGCGCCGTTCGCTTGCCGGGGGCAAAAGTGAGCGACAGCCCATCCAGCGCCGGGCCGGACGCGCCGGGATAGGAAAAGCGTATATTTTCAAAACTGATGCGCCCCTCGCCCACCAGAAATGGCGGAGCGGCGGTTTCGTCCACGGGCTCGGCCGGTGTGGCGAGCAGGGCTGCCAGCCGGGACGCCGCCGCGCGGCCTTCGCCGATCGCGCCCAACTGGGCGGCAACCTGGCGCAGGGCCTGACCCACCTGGATCGCCGCGAATACAAAGGCCAGAAAATCCGCCGCATTGAACGCATCCTCGCGGATGCGCCACGCCGCCAGCAGCAGAACCAGCGCAATGGCCAGCCCGGCAATCGCGTCGGTGAAGGGGGCGGCGGCGGCACGCGCATCCGCCCCGCGAACCAAAGCCAGCTCACGGGCAGCGACATAGGTTGAAATGCGCGCGATTTCATGGGCCTCCCGCCCGGCAAGCTTGACGGCGCGCACGCCATCCATACGGTCGAGCAACGCAGCCGACAGGTCTGAAGCCCCCTGCAATTGCGCGCGGGCGGCTTTGGCGCTGGTCCCGAAAAAGCGCCGCAACACGCCGCTCGCCAGGATCCCGATCGGCAGGAAAACCAGCGAAAAGAAGGGGTCGAGCGCCATCATCACACCGATCAGGGCAATCGCGGCGGCCGAATGGCGCAGGATCAGCACGGTGGAATTGACGAGATTGTCGCGCAATAATTGTGCGTCGGCAAAGAACACCGACAGGCGTCCACCGCTATGGACAGCCGCCAGCGCCCCGAGATCGGCCCGCATCAAACAGGCAAACATGGCGCGCTGAAGATCGGCGACGATACCAAGCCCGGCGCGGGTCAGCAGCGCCGATTGGGCAAAATCGCTTCCCGCCTTGGCCAGAGCGAGGCCAAATACCGCCGCAGGCAGCCATAGAGGGAGCGCATTTCCTCCACGCTCCAGAATGGGCGCGAGCGCATCGCCCAACAACCAGACAAACAGCGCCCCCAGACCCGCCGACACGAGGATCAGCAGCAGGACCAATATGAATGCCGATTTCCGCGGCGCAATGAAGCGCTTCCACAATTCGGCCTGCGCCGCGCGCGCGGAATGCGACCTAGTGGTGATGGCCGGCCTCCGTCGCCGGGTCGAGCAGGCGGTGGGCGTGAATAATGAAATAGCGCATCTGGGCGTTGTCGACCGTTTTCTGCGCCATACCCTTCCAGGCAACAAAGGCGGATCGATAATCGGGGAACGCCCCCACGAAATGGAGGGCCGAGAGGTCCCTGAATTCAATATCAGAGACATCGCGCAATTCACCTCCGATCACCAGATGCAACAATTGGCGGCCATGTGCGGGATCGGATGGGGCATTGGCGGGCATGAACGGGGCTCCGGATCGGGTCTGATATTCATTTCGGTGATTTGCGCCCTGAACGCAACTCCGTCGGGAGCCGAATGCCGGTGATCACGTCCCCGCAATTGCCATGTCCGGAACCAGCAGCGTCGGGCTTTCGACGGCGCGCTCATTGCGAAGGTCATTGGCCGGAATGATCCGCGCAAAGATTTCCAGCAGATTTCCCGCCACAGTGATTTCACTCACCGGATATTCGATCTCGCCCTGCGAAAACCACAGGCCTGCGACACCCACTGAATAATCGCCGGTATGGATGTTGAAGGACGGCCCGAACATTTCCGACACGATGAGCCCCTCGCCGGCATCGTTTCGCAGGGCGTCGGGGCTGTATTCACCCGCGCTCAGCCGCACATTGGTCGGCTGCACGCCCGGAGGATCGCCAAAGCCAAGCCCTGCATGACCCGTGCTCGCCATCTCCAATTGACGCGCCGCCGGCCAGTTCAGGAAGAAATGGCGGAGCACGCCATCCTCGATCATGTTGCGGGGGCGGGAAATCATTCCCTCCCCGTCAAAGCTGTGCGAGGCCGGACCGCGCCGTTGCACCGGATCATCCATGAGCGACATGCCGGCTGGCAATAATCGTTCCCCGAGGCGATCGCGCAGAAAGGACGCGCCGCGCGCCACGGACGTCCCCGACATCGCCCCCATAAACGCACTCAACAGACCACGGGCGGTACGCGGCTCGAAAATCACGGATGCGCGCCGGCTTTCGAGCTTGCGCGCGCCCAGCCGCCGGGCCGCACGTCGACCCGCTTCGATGCCGAGGCTTTCAGGCTCCGGAAGGTCCTCGGCAAAACGGCGAAACGCCGCATCGTAATCGCGCTCCATGAAATCATCGCGTTGGGCGATCGCCGACACCGACATGGAATGCCCGCTGGCGGCGCGCCAGCCGCGAAAGCCGTCGCTCGCGCCGACCGCCATGAAAGCGCGGCTCCATTCGCTTTGCGCGCCGCCGGAATTGGCGACAAATGGCTGGGCGAGAGCAGCATCCTCGACCCGGCGCGCCATGGCTTCCAGTTGCGCGGTGGTGAATTCCCTGCCGTCGTCGAGTTCGAGCGGCACGGCCTGGTCCCCGTCCCGCGGGGGCAGGCCGCAATAGCGATCTTCCGGCGCGATCCGCGCCATGGCAACGGCGCGCGCCGCCATTTCGGTGATCGAGGCCGCCGAAAAATCGCTGCCCGACACATTGGCCTGGCGCTGGCCGATAAAGACCCGCAATGCGGAGGCTGCATCCTCGTTGCGCTCGACGGTTTCGAGCGCGCCCATCCGCACGCCGACCGAGCCCGATTGGGAAAAGATTACCCGCGCATCGGCCGAATCAGCCCCGGCCGCTGCGGCTGCGGCGAGGATCTGCTCCAGCGTCGCCTTCAATTGGGCGGAGGGATCATCGGCAAGGAAGGCGGTCATGAGGGCGTTTCACACAATTCGACGCGATTCGTGCGGGTTTCGCTGCCGGGAACCGGATCGCGGCCGTCCCGACCCGGAAATGAGCGTGTGTTCCACGAACCAGACGCGCGCCTGGGTGTCAAACCACGGCGGCAGCAAGGTCGGCCTGCGCCGCGCCAATCGCTGAACTGATAATGTCCTGCCACGCGGCCCGTGACCCCGCAACGGCCGCGCCCGGCGGATAGAGGATCGAACGCGAGGCATTGACCAGCCCGCCTTCCGGCCGAATGCGGCCATCCGCCTGTTTCGGACCCGGAAGGAAGCCTGCCAGCGCATCCATGGCGCTTGCACCCTGCGCGCCATAACCTGGGGCGAGAATGAGCGCGTGGGGCAGGATTTCGCGCAAGCGCCGCGCCTCGGCCGGAACCGTCGCGCCCATCACAGCCATCAAGGATGAATATTCACTGTTACCGCGCAATCTCGCCTCGGCCGGGGCCAGCAGGCGCGCAATCCGGGTCCACAGGGGGCCTTCAGCCGTCTGCGCATCGAAGAGATCCGCGGCACCCGGATTGGAAGTACGGATGAGCATCGCCACGCCTTTTCCCATGCGCCCGGCCGCCGCCACAAAGGGTTCGAAACTGTCGCGCCCCATCAGCGGATTGACCGTCACGCAATCGGCATGGAGCACAGGCGCAGGACCAAGATAGGCCTCGGCATAGGCATTGGCCGTCGCCCCGATATCGCCACGCTTGGCGTCGAGAATGACCAGCAGCCCGGCGGCCCGGGCATGCTCGCAAAACCCGGTGAGCGTTTCGAATCCCTGCGCACCAAAGCGTTCGAACAGGCTGATCTGCGGTTTGACCGCCGCGACCCGGCCCGCGCAGCATTCGACCAATGCCCGCCCGAAGGCAGCGATCGCATCCGACCCCGGCGGGCCGAACAACGCCGCCATCTGCTCGGGATATGGATCGAAGCCGACACAAAGTGGTCCGAGCCTCCGGGTGGCCGCGATCACCCGGTCCGCGAAATTTCCACCCATCCCGCCGGAAGTCACGGCGCGTAGCACACGACTTTGGCGACCGCGAGGTCGTGGCGAAGGCGGTCGGCGGTCTCGCCATAATTTTCCGCCGTTATCGGGCCCGCCGACGCGCCGACCGGCAATACGCTCTTTTCCTGCAAAAACGCCGTGATGGATTGGGGCGAGGCCGTAAAAATACGGCCCCGCCGCGCCGATTCGGCAATGGTCACCCCAACCACAGCGCCTTTGGCATCAAAGGCTGGTCCGCCCGAAATGCCACCCAAGGAGCCAAACAGGCCACGCGTGCGGCCGATTTCCGCCCAGGTCACCACCGGGGCCTCGAAATTGATCCGCCCGGTATTGCGCAAACGATGGCGCCCGATGACGCGGGAGGCCGCCTCGCCCGGCCGGTCCTGGAGGAAACCGAAGTGAAATCCCGGCTCGGAATCACGGAATTTGTCATCGATCCGCATCGCCAGCGACCGCGGCGCGCGGTCGGTTTTCAGAAGCGCAATATCGGCGCTCTCCGACCATTGGACAGAGCTGACGGGCGAGATGCGGCCGCGCTCGATTTCGAGCCCCACGGTCTTGCACCCTTCCACGACATGGCGCGCGGTGAGCCAATATCCGTCCGCGCTCACCGCAAAGGCCGTGCCGATGCCCGAAGTCGGGGGGCCGACCTCGACCAACACTTCGGGATCAAGCGGCGAAGGGCCCGGCAGAACGGGCGCATCCGCGATTTCCGGGCGGTCGGGCAAGGCTTCGGGCGCGTCGGCGCGCTCCCTGAACAATCCGGCACCCCACAGGATCAGCAGCAATGCCCCGATATAGATGATCCAATCCGGCGGCCGGAACCGCATGGCTGATTACCCGATGCTCAAATTGGGATCGGAGACCGCCGCCGCCACGATAAGCGCGACCGCGATATTCACCCCGACCAACAGGATCGCCGCCCCGGCCTGATCCTCGACGATACGCTTGCGCAAATCCTTGAGCAAGACATCCACGACCCGAAAACAGAGAAGCTGGACGAGCACCGTCACCGCCCCCCACAGCAGCAGCTCGACAAGGCCAAGACTGGAACGCAAGGCGGCCGCCAAAGGCAGCGCAAGGCCGATCATGGCACCCGCAAGCGCGAGCCCGGCCGAACTATTCCCGGCCATCAGCAATTTCAGCTCCTTGTGGGGGGTCAGCACGACATAGATCATCGCCCCCAATATGAGCAGCGCCAGTGCCGCGCCGCCGGAAATTGCGGCAATCGGAAAGCCTTGAATGAATGCTTGGACCTCGGCCGACATTCTTGTATTGCCTCCAGCGATCAGGTCCCGAACTTGTGCGCGGGAAGCGCCTGAGCGTCAAGCAGCGTTGCACAAGCGTCACAGACTTTTCCCCGCCCCCTTCCCGACCGGAGCCAGAACCATGACCAACCCGATTTTCGCAACCAGGATTTTGGCCGGCAAGACGGCGCTGGTGACCGGTGCCACTTCCGGCATCGGGCTCGGCATCGCCCGCGGCCTCGCCAGTGCGGGGGCCAATCTGCTGTTTGGTGGCTTCGCCAAACCCGAGGAGGTGGCGGCGCTCTCCGCCGAATTTTCGACATTCGGGATAAAGGCGGTATTTTCGGGATCCGACATGTCGAAACCCGCTGAAATCGCCGCGATGGCCGAGCTCGCGGTCACGGAATTTGGCGGGATCGACATTCTTGTCAACAATGCCGGCGTTCAGCACGTGTCGCCGGTCGAGGATTTTCCGCCGGAGAAATGGGACCTCATCCTCGCCATCAACCTGTCCTCGGCCTTTCATCTCAGCCGCCTTTTGTTCAAGGGAATGAAAGCGCGCCAATGGGGACGGATCATCAATATCGCCTCGGCCCATGGATCGGTCGCCTCGCCCTTCAAATCAGCCTATGTCGCCGCCAAACACGGGGTGATCGGCCTGACCAAAACCCTGGCGCTCGAGGGCGCGGAATTCGGCATCACCGCCAATGCGGTGTCGCCCGGCTATGTGCTGACACCGCTGGTGGAAAAGCAGATCCCCGACACCATGGCCGCGCGCGGCCTGACCCGCGATCAGGTGATCCGCGATGTTCTCCTCCACGCCCAGCCCACGAAACAATTCGTGACGGTCGAACAGGTCGCGGCGGCCTGCGTGTTTCTGAGCACCGGGGCGGCAGCCCAGATCAACGGAGCCAATCTCGCCATGGATGGCGGCTGGATCGCGCAATAGAGAAGAGTTGGGCGATTTCTGAGCTCCCCGACAAGGCAAATGTACGCTCTCGGCACAAGGGAAAACCACGCTTGACTCGATTGGCGAGTCTGCGTTAAGGTTAATTCGTTGTTGGGTGGGGTTTACTATGCGTGATCAGAAAAACAGATCTCGTCGTGCTTATGGGCTGTCACTGGCGGCGTTAGGTTCTTTGGTTGTGGCTGGCTGCGCTGCCGTGCCGCCCGATTACGGGCCGAGCATCGGCCAGCTGGGTGCCATCACCCGCGAGCTCGATGCCGACCAGGCCCGGATTAGTCTTTCGCTTGAGGAGATGGCCCGGAAAATTACTCGTATTGAGGCAGCCCTTAGCCAAATCGACGCCCGGCTGATCTCGGCGGGTCAAAAACAGACAACCAGCGAGGGGTCGATCACCGGGCTGCGCGGGACGCTGTCGGGGACGCAAAGCCGCGTGGCGGACCTTGACGCGAGATTGGTCGGTCTCCGCAGGATTGTGATGGGTGAATTATGCCTGGAGGAAGTTAACAACATCGTTCGCCGCATTCGCGGAGGGTGCGATGGCCGTCATTAGCAGGCAATTCCCCGGCGGGCCTTCGGTGCCGCGCTTGGCAGGCCCGGCCGTGGGTCGAAGAGCCTTCCTGCAGAACGCTGCTTTGGCATCGCCATTAATATTGGCAGGCTGTGCGCCGCCGGTCATTGCCATTTCAGGGCGGCTTCTTGTCACGCTGGCAATAGAGCTGGTGTCAAGTGCCGTGGTTAGCGTAGCCGCGCATGCGCTCAAGGGCTTTCTCGATGAAACCAGGAAAATGCCTGAATATCGTCCGATGGCTGACAGCCCCTCACTAAACGACGATATCGAGGCAATCTGCGGAAGGATCGATCAGGTTGGCGCAAATGGCCGCGTCAACTTCTATCCTGTTGAGCCCGACGACACTGTGGCGGTTGTCGTTAAATTAGGCAATAATACCACGAACAAGGTTTACGACGCTCACTTTAACGTCGAGAATATAAATCTCGTTGAAAAATCTTCCCGGTTGATAGAGACACTTTATGTTACGCTGGAGCCCGGCCAAACGGTGACCGAGCGAATTCCTTTTGTTGTATCCACATCGGCTTTGGCCTTGAATGCGTGTTCGGCAAGTGTCGCACCCAATCAGCCAAGACCGGAATCCGGAATTTTCGACCTGCCGGTTGAAGTCGTCACGCAGGACTTATTGGTCGATGCGACTTCGGCTTTTTTGACAAAATTGCTCAGAGGCCGCTTTAGCTAAAGCAGAAATGCTCGGTCACGCGACGTGTCTGGTGTGGCCATTGGCCTCTGCGGGCTGGTGTAATCCCCGACAAGGTGCCCGTATTATGGCCCATGCCCCACTTTGCGGGGCGTTCTCCCCGTAGTCGGCTCCCCGTGGTCTGCTCCCCGTGGCCTGCTCCCCGTGGCCTGCACGCTGTCAGCGCGTTCCGGCCCCCCGTTTTCGGGGTCTGGCCCCCATATTGCAGGCAGGCCCTGCAAATGCTGGAAGCATCCGGAACGCTGGCGGGCATATGTTTTCACAGATGTTTGTGGCCGCCACATTCGCTCCCACCCTTGGCCGTAAAGGGCATAGGATTGCCTGGGTCGAATCCTTGGCGGGCAACCTGTTTTGGTTCCTGTTCGCCGCAATGCTCCTCACGGGGCTTTTGGCAGGATTACTGGCCGGCACGTCGGCGCATGCCCAGGACGCCGCGCGAGGGGCAGTCGTGATCGAGGGCGTGGGCGATGAGGCCCTGCGCGCGCGCATCGCCCGCTTCATCCCGCGCGAGGATGCCCCGCCCGACAGCGCCTTCGATGCCCTGCGCCGCGCGGAGGATGCCGCGAAAATCGCGCGCCAGGTGCTGGACAGCGAGGGTTATTTCGCCGCGGAGATTGTCCCCGGAACCGGCGAAGGGCCCGGTCAGGAATCCGGCCCCGAAAACCCGGATTCCGAAAATCCCGATTCTGAAAACCCCGATTCCGAAAACCCCGGTTCTGGGGACCCAAATCCCGGATCCCTGTCCATAGCGCGCCTGACCATCGATCCCGGTCCGGTTTTCACCCTGGCCGGATGGCGGGTGGAATTCGTCGATTCCATCGATGCCGAACGCGAGGCGGAATTGCGTGCCGGTCTCGCCACCATCGCCCCGGTGGCGCTGAATATCGGCGCGCCGGCGCGCAGTGTCACGATTTTTGAGGCCGAGGCCGCTTTCCTCGCATTTCTGCGCCAGCGCGGCCATGCCGATTCATTCATCCTTCCGCGGATTGCATTGGCCGATCACGCCGTGTCACAGCTGCAGGTGACCTTTCGCTTCGATGCAGGCGCACCGGCGCGCCTCGGCCCGATCGAAGTGTCAGGTGCTTCCGGTTCCGAAACCGCCTATATCCGTTCCCTTGCCGGCTTTTCCGAGGGCGATCCCTGGGCACCGGAGAAGCTGGCCGATTTCCAGACGCGCATCACGGGCTCCGGCCTCTTTACCCGCATTAATGTGACGCTGGCCCCGCCGGAAACGACAGGAGGAAACCGCTCTGTTCTGGTCGCGGTCGAGCCCGCGAGGCGCCGCACCATCGGCCTTGCCGGAACCTGGTCGACCAGCGAGGGCTTCGGCCTCGAGGCCTCGTGGCAGAAACGCGGCCTGTTCGGTCGCGCCGATACGCTGACGCTGCGTGCCCAGGGTGCCGGCATCGAGCAATCCGCCGATGCCGAGCTGGCACGCGCCGATGCCGGCCGGGTCGGGCGCACTTTGCGGGTCGGATTGCGCGCCGCCAATCAGGCCACCGAGGCCTTTGACAATTTCACCTTTGGATTGCGGGTCGGGGCCGATCAGGCGCCGGTGCGTGGCTTTTCATGGTTTTCGGGCGGCACGATCGACCGCTCGAATATCCGCGATGTGGTCAGCCGGCGCCAGTTTGTCAGCCTTGGCGGGGCGCTGGGGGCGCGGCTCGACCGCAGCGACGACGCGCTTCAGCCCGGACAAGGCTTTCGTCTCGATGCCCGGGTCGAACCCTTTTTTGTCACCGGCGATGATTCCCTGTTCTTCGCCCGGTTTTCGGGCGGTGCCTCGACCTATCTCCATATCCCGGGAGCGCCGCGCCTTGTAGCGGCCTTGCGCGCCCGCGCCGGCACGATTCTGGGCGCAAGCCTGCTTGCCTTGCCCGCCGACCGCCGCTTCTTTGCCGGGGGCGGGGGCTCGGTGCGCGGCTTTTCCTTTCAGGCCATCGCCCCGCGCGATGCCAATAATGCGCCAATCGGCGGCAAATCCTTCACCGAGCAATCCGTGGAATTGCGACGCGCGATCGGCCGGCGCTGGGGCGTGGCGGCCTTTGTCGACAGCGGCTCGGCCGAGGCAGATGCGCGCCCGGGCTTTGACAATTTCCGGGTCGGGGCCGGGGCCGGATTGCGCTATGATGCCGGCTTCGGCCCGTTACGCTTTGATCTGGCCACGCCGCTTGACCGGCGGCCGGGCGAGCCGCGGGTCCAGATCTATCTGTCCATCGGCCAAGCGTTTTGATCATGTCAGAAATGTCGGAACCCCGTACGCCCGATGACACTGATTCCACCCGGCCTTCCGCCCGGCGGAAATCGCGCCGCTTTTTTGGGCCAGTGCGGCTTCTGGTGTTCGGCCTCCTTGTGCTGTTGGCTGTTCCCGTCGGTCTCTATCTCGCCCGTGGAACTGCGCCGGTCCGGGCCGGGATATTGGCGCTTGTCAACCGCCTCGACATTGACGGGCTGGGACGGATCCGCGCCGCGGACTTGACCGGCGACCCGCTGGGCAATTTCCGGCTGCGTGAAATGGCTTTTCGGGACGCCAAAGGAACATGGGCCTCGGCCCGGGATCTGGAACTCGACTGGAATCCCGCGGCATTGTTCAAGGGCCGGATCGCGATCCGCGCCCTCTCGGCCGGTGAAATCCGCGTGCTGCGCGCTCCCCCGGCCCGTGCGAAACCGCCGGGCAAGGGGAGCGGTAATCCGATCGAAATCGGCGCGCTGAGGATCGGTCAATTAAATCTCGCACCGGAATTTGCCGGAATCGGCGCGCGCTTTTCGGTGGAGGGGCGCTTTTCCCGGGTCCCGGGTGCCGCGCCACGGATCGCTCTCGATGTGAAGCGGCTGGATGGCGGGGACCTTCTGACCGCCACGCTGGGTCCGGGGGGCGGTGGATCGGGGGAAATTGAACTCGGCGCCGAAATGACCAGTCCACGGCAAGGGTTTTTTGCCCATGTTCTGGGAGTGGACGCCCCGCTGCGTTTTGAATTATCGGGGCGGGGCGCGGAAAAAGGATCGTTTTCGGGCCCCCTGATCGTGGATGGGGCGCGCAGGGTCGCCGATCTCGCCGGCCAATGGAATCGGGAAGTTCTGTCCGCCGATCTTCGTTTCGAACCCGAAACGCTGTCGTCGCGCTATGCGTTTTTGACGCGCCTCGGCCCCGAGCTCAAAATCCATGCCGAGGCCGGGTTGCCGCGCGCCAGCCCCAAATATGCGCGCCAGAAAAGCGTGAATCACCGCCCGGTCACTGTCTCGGTCACCACTCGCCATGCCGAACTAATGCTGGCGGGCACATGGGATTGGCGCAAATCGGTGTTCGTGATGCCTGCGAGCCTCAGGGCCCGGCTCGCCGGTGGCAGCGCCATTGATCTGAAATTGCCATTCACTTTCCGATCCGCCCGCTTCGATGGGCATTTGGCGACAGGTGCCGAACGGCGCATCTCGGGTACATTCGCGCTGGAGCGGCCGGAGGTCAAAAGTGCCGGGCGGCCGCTATTTGCCGCGAATCTTGGCGGAACTGTCGACTGGCCCCTGGCCGGGGGACGGTTCAGCCTTGGTGCCCGATCGGATTCGACCTCGCAATTCCTTCGAACGACTGTCGATGGCACCTGGCAGCCGGGAAGGGTTCCGACCTTCACTTTCTCCCGCAGTGAATTGGCCCATGCGGCCGGAAAAGTCAGTTTCACGGGCGAATATTCGGGCACTGGCGGCGCATTTGACGGCGAAATCCGCGTGCCCGACCTGGGAAAACTGCCCGGCACGCTTCCCGATTTGAAGGGCCAGGCGGAGGCGCGTTTCACGGCGAATGCGACCTCATCCGGCCCATGGCGCATCATGCTGCGGGGAAAGAGTGCGGGATTTTCGTCCAGCGAGGCGACATTGGCTTCCGCGCTGGGCGTCGCGCCCGGATTCACCGTCGATGCTTCCTTCGATCCGCAAAAGGGATTGTTCCTTGAACGCGCCGCATTGGCGGGCAAAAATCTGCGGATCGGGGCGACGGGTCGGGTGGAGCCTGGCCGGCGCATGGATCTGCGCATCGAAGCCGCCTTGCGTGGGCCGTTTCCCCTGGCCGGACTCGAAGCGCAGGGCGAGGCCTTTGTGTTCGCGACCCTCAGGGGTCCGTGGGCCGCACCGGCCTGGCGGGCCAGTGCCGAAGCCCGGCAGCTCCGGATCGGTGGCGTGGGGCTTATGGAACCCCGGGTCGACATCCGGCCCATCGCAAACGGCGCAGGGCGAATGCTGATTGCCGCGCGCGCCGCGAGTGCAGATGGTCCGGTAAATGTGAGCGGGCGGCTATATCCTTTTGCCGGCGGCGTGCGCGCGGAGGATCTGGTCCTGACTTACGGGCCACTCGCGGCGAAAGGTGATTTCGCCTGGGATCCACAGGCCGGCGGCGCGTCAGGGGCGCTGACCCTGTCGGGCAGCCTGCCCCGGATCGGGGGCGAGGCAAGTGGAAGTCTGCGCCTTTCCCCGGATACGCGATCCGTCCGCAAAGGCGTGGCCAAAGCGGGCGGCGGGATCGACGCCCGGTTTTCCCTGCGCAATGCAGCGCTCCCCGGGCAGATGGTCGAGCGTCTGACACTTTCCGCCAATGGCGACATTTCTGCCCTGCACATCAAGGGGGCGGTCCGAAGCCGCGGCTTCCTGCCGATCGCCTTCGGGTTTTCGGGCCCGGCCAGCCTGCGGGAGGGTTTTACATTCCGCCCGGGTCTCGAGGGCAATATCGGGGAGGAAGAGCTTCGATCCGCCGAACCGCTGGACATCCGCTCGGGGGAGTCCGGCCAGACCCTGTTTGCCCGAATCCATGCGGCGGGCGGCGAAATCCTGCTGCGGGCAAATGCGCAAGGATCGATGTTCAAGGGAGAGGTTTCAGGGACCAATCTGTCGGCCGCCATGTTCGGCAGGACCCTGGGAGGACCCAAACGCCAGGGCCGGATCGATGTTTCGGCCACCTTGTCCCGCCCGGAATCCGCCACACGCGCTTCGGGCCGCGCCGAAATCCGGGCAAGCGGGCTGGGCTTCGCCGGAACGCGCAATGCCGGCGCAAATTTGACGGCCAATGCCGTTCTCAGCGACAATCAATTGACCCTGAAGGGAACAACCAGCGGACTCGACGGGCTGAATGCAGAGGGCTCCGCGCGGATCGACCGCGTCTTTTCCGAAGGGGCCGGCTTCAGCCTGCGTCCCGACGCGATGATCCGCGCACAGGTGACGGCGAATGGCTCCATTGCCACCGCCTGGCGACTGCTGGGTCCGCGCAATCAACGCCTTACCGGGTTTCTGACCACCGCATTGACCCTTGGCGGACAGGTCGCAAACCCGGATCTTGCCGGGACGCTGCACCTTGCAAATGGTGAATTCGAGGACCGCCTGATCGGATTGCGCCTGCGCGCGCTGGCCATGGAGGGCCGCTTTGACCAAAATTCCCTGCTGATTGAAACCCTGACCGCAAAGGACAAGGCCACCGGCGATCTCCAGGCCACGGGCCGGGTCGATTTCGCCGGCCGCTCCCCCTCGCTTTTGCTGCGCGCCAAACTCCGGCGCTTCCAGATTGCGGACCGGCGTCTCGTTTCGGCCGAAATCAGCGGCGAGCCGGTGCTCAGCCTCGGGCCCGATGGCAATCTGCTGTCAGGCCGGCTGGCCATTGACCGCGCCGCCTTTGATTTCAGCGCCGGCTCCGCCGAAACCCCGCCGGCCGCCATTTCCGTGCGCCATGTCAATGCCCCCGGCCGGAGGGAGAACGCGGTCGCCCCGGCCGGTGAGGTGTTTGGCGACCGGCTGCGCCTCGACCTCGCCATCCAGGCGGGCGAGCGTCTGTCGGCGCGCGGTGGAAATTTCGAGACCCAATGGCGCGGGGATCTGCGCCTGCATGGGGATGCCGGATCGCCGCTCGTCGAAGGGCAGCTCAACCTGTTGCGCGGCTCTCTCGACCTGCTGGGGCGGCGTTTTGCCTTTGTGCCAGACGGGAATGTGCAATTTTCCGGCGCGCCCGAAAAGGCCAGGCTGACGCTGGCGGCCAGTCGCAATGCCAATGGCTTCGAAGCCATTGTGCGGGTGAGCGGCGAGGCCACCGCCCCCAAATTCCGGCTCTCCTCCAATCCCGCGCTTCCAGAGGATGAAATCCTCGCCCGCATCCTGTTTGGACGCCCGCTCAACGAGCTGGGCCCCGCCGAGGGCGCGCAATTGGCGGCAGGGGCGGCAACGCTGGCTGCCGGTCGGGCATTGTCCACCGGAAAACTGTTTGGCCTGCGCACCGGGCTCGATATCGGCTTCACGCCGGGAAGTGCCGGCCCGCGCATCACCGGCGGCCGGCGGCTGGGCGACCGGGCTTATGTCCAGGTCACTGGCGGGCCCGGCGCGCAACCGGAAATCGAGGTCGAATGGCGGGCGCGGCGCAATCTCACGCTCGTTTCGCGCTTTGGTGCCGAGGGGGATTCGGGCCTCGCCTTGCGCTGGCGGAAGGATTACTGAAGAAATCCGTTTTTGCTGATTCGCTTTCGGAGTCCGCGTGACCACCGCCGAACTGACCGCCTTTGCCGCCGCCCTCATCGCCGTGCTCAATCCGATCGGCACCGCCCCGATTTTCGTGGCGATGACTGAAGGGCTCGATGGAAAGGAGCGCGCGCGGGTGGCGCGCACCGCTGCCGTCACCGCGACCTGCGCCTTGCTGGGTGCCGCGCTTGCCGGCCGTGAATTGCTGAGTTTTTTCGGGATTTCGATCGACAGTTTCCGCGTGGCCGGCGGGCTGATCGTGCTGCTGATGGCTTTGGCCATGCTGCGCGCCGAGCCCACCCGCCTGCGCGCCACCCAGGAAGAACGCGCCGAGGGCGTTGCCAAGCCCAATCCGGGCGTCTTTCCGCTGGCGATTCCCTTGCTCGCCGGACCGGGAGCGATCTCGACCATGCTGCTCTGGTCGGGTGCCGCCAATAATTGGGCCGCGCGCGGCCTGTTGGCGGCCATCACTTTGGGCGCGGGGATCGTGATCTATGCGGTGCTGCTGGCGGCTTCGCCTGTCTCTCGGACTCTCGGGGTCACGGGCATGAATGTTCTGACCCGGGTGATGGGTCTCGTGCTGGCAGCCATCGCTGTCGAGATGATGGCGGCCGGCCTGCGATCGCTTCTGCCGGCGCTCGCCGCCTGAGCGCTCAGAATGGCTCCAGCACGGCCAGAATAATGATCGCGATCATCACCAGAAACGGAATTTCGTTCAGCATGCGCCAGAAGCGACCGCTGTGCGGACGCTCGCCCCGCACCAGTTTTTTGCGGGTTCCGACCAGATAAAAGTGAAATCCGGTGAGCAGGGCCGCGAGACCGAGCTTTACCAGGAGCCAGGCCGGCGGAGGGCTCGCGCTGAAGCGAGCGGTCAATGTCGCCAAACCAAATATCCAGGCCGCGATCATCGCCGGTGCCAGGATGATCTTCATCAATCGGTCGGTCGCCTTCTGCATGAGAAGATCGACATCGCCGCCGGGCACAGCCTCGGTCTGATAGGCAAAGAAGCGCGGCACCATCATCAGGCCCATCGCCCAGGCCAGCACGGAAATGAGATGCAGTGCCCGGAACCATTCATAATATTCCGCCATTGAGTACCCCCCGCGTCCGTAATTGCGCGAAACCGCCAAACTCACCCCATTCGGGAGCCAAAGGCCCGGCGCGCGCATTTTGCATGTGACGCGTCACATATCTTGCCGCCCTTTCCAGGGCAGATGCGGTCCGGGGCGGTAATCGCATGCAGGACCGAACCGGCAAGGCCATCGATAAACGCCTCGCTGATTCCCAGTGCCGGCACCCGCATCCAGGATTTTGCGCCATTCTCTTCAGCCAGGTGACGATATTCGATGTCGAGCTCGACCAGGGTTTCGATATGTTCCGAGACAAAGGCAACGGGCACGAGGAGGATGGTTTTTCCATCCCGCGCGGCGCGAATGATTTCCGAATCCGTTGGCGGACCGATCCATTTCAACGGCCCGACCCGGGACTGGTAGCAGATCTGCGTTTCCCATTCTCCGGGCAGAAAGGCTTTGATTGCTGCTGCCGTCCGTTCGATCTGGGACTGATAGGGATCGCCTGCCCGGATCACCTTTTCCGGCAGGCCATGGGCGGAAAACAACAGGCGGACATTGCCGGGCGCGCCATTGCTTCGCCAGTGATCGAGAACGCGATCGACATGGGCCCGGATGAATTCCGGCTGTTCAGGAAAACAGCACACCATTCGGTCCGGCTTTTTCCAGTGCCGCCGCCATTCAGAATAGCCCGAACCGGTAGTCGTGACAGAATAATGCGGATAAAGCGGCAGGAATATCGCCTCATCTGCCCCCCATTCCCGGGCTGCCTGCGCCGCTTCTGCCGTAAAGGGGTGCCAATGGCGCATGGCAATGAAGGTCCGGAAGCGGCCCGGTGCCAACGCCTCGAGCGCTTCCTGCAGGGCCTCGGCCTGGCGCGTTGTTTCCGGCAGCAGGGGCGATCCTCCGCCCATCCGCGCATAATTGGCGCGCGCCGAGGGTGCCCGGCGCCGCGCGATCATCCGCGCCAGCGGCAGGCGCAAAAATCCTGGAAGATCAATGATCGCCGGGTCCGAAAACAGGTTTTGCAGAAAAGGCTGAACGGCATCCGGTCCGTCGGGCCCGCCCAGATTGGCGAGGATGATGGCAATTTTGGTCGAATTCACGAATAATCCCGAACAAAGGATATCAAATCAGCAACATGCTGGGGTGGAACTTCAGGGCGAATCCCGTGTCCGAGATTGACGATATGCGGTCGGCCGTGGAAGCCATCCATGCATGTGCGGACGGCGCTGCGCAACACATCACCACCGATCACCAAAGCCTGGGGATCGATATTGCCCTGAACCGGCAGGGATGCGGGCAGAAGCCGTGCCACGCCGTCGGCACCGGCCTCTTCGTCCAGCGCGAGGACATTTACCCCCGTTTGGGCGGCATAATCCGCGATCTTCATCCCCGCCCCGCGCGGGAAGCCGATGATCGGGACAGTAACGCCCAATTCCCGCAATCGCGCCACCAGCCGGCGGGTGGGATCGATCACGATTCGATGAAACAATTCCGGCGGCAATCCACCCGCCCAGGATTCGAAAATCTGCACAGCCGCAGCGCCCGCTTTCACCTGCCGCGCGAGATAAAGCGCACTCGCTTCAACCAGCAGATCGAGAATTTCCGCGAGATCGGCGGGCTTTTCATAGGCGAGGCGTCGCGAAAATTCCTTGGTCGTCCCACCCTTGCCTTCCAGCATATAGGTAGCGACCGTCCACGGCCCGCCGCAAAACCCGATCAGGGGGGCCTGGCCCCGCAATTCATGCGTAACGCGTTCGATCGTTTCAAAGACCGGCGACAGGCGGTCGAGGATCCGGCTGAAATCTCGCGAAAGTCCGGAAGAACTGGCGATCGGGTCGAGAAGAGGCCCCTCGCCCTCAACGAAGCGGACATTCATCCCCATGGCATGGGGCACCAGCAGAATATCGGCAAAGACGATGGCTGCATCAAGGTCGAAGCGCCGCATCGGCTGGAGGGTCGCTTCCGCAGCCAGAGCCGGTGCGTAACAGAATTCGAGGAATCCGCCGGCTCGTGACCGTAATTCCCTGTATTCCGGGAGATATCGCCCCGCCTGTCGCATCAGCCATATCGGCTTGCGGAGCGATTCACGGCCCGAACAAATGTCAAGAAAGCAATGCCCTGTTGATACAATAACCATGAATCTTGCCTGATTTTAAAAAAGGGAATTGTAGAGAGGGCGTGCAAAAGTCGAATTACGCGATTGCCACTGCCTTTCAAGTTTTTCTGCACAGCTTGTTCGGCAGAGGCCCCGGCAATAAGTTCAAAATTAACCAATCAGAAACAGCCTGCTAACCATATCTTAACACATGATTCGGGCGCAGGACGGAGCGATGCGGATAAAACCGGTCATACTTCTTCGCTGTGGAAGAATTCCCGCGATCTCTGTTAACAAGGGGTGAAGAATTGGAGCCCACGAATTTGCGAGAATTTGTTGGCGCGCGGGCCAACAGCTAATCCACTCTTTATGCACAGCCGGATCGGCCCGGATCAATGGGGCATGGGTGCGTCGTGATTGCAGGAAAAGATGCCAGAAAAGAATGTTGAGAAATTTCTCCAGGAGCCGGAATCGGACAGGCCCTGTGGTTTCGTCAATGTGCATCTCGTTTCCGATTCGACCGGGGAAACCCTGGGTGCCATCATGCGCGCCACAATTGCGAGATTCGAGAATTATCGCGCCGTGGAGCATTCCTATTATCTGGTGCGCTCGCGCAAACAATTGCTTCGGGTTTTCGAGGAGATCGACGATCGCCCCGGCATTGTCATGTGCACCTTGTTCAACAGCGAACTGAAACAGGAACTGATCCGCAAATGCGCCGACGGGAATATCCCCTGCATTCCGGTGCTCGATCCATCGATCGAGGTCTTCTCCGAATATCTCGGACAAAAACAGAGCCGCCGTATCGGTCATCTTCGTATCAACGAGCCTGAATATGCGCGGCGAATCGAGGCGATGAATTATGTGCTCACCCATGATGACGGCCAGGGCGATATCGATCTCGAGGAAGCCGATGTGGTGCTGGTCGGGGTTTCACGCACTTCCAAGACGCCAACCTCGGTCTATCTCGCCAATCGCGGGATCAAGGTCGCCAATGTGCCGTTGGTTCCGGGCGTGACCAATGAAGAGACTTTGGCCAGGCTGAAAAAGCCGCTGGTCGTGGGGCTCAAGATCAATCCCGAACGCCTTGTGCAGATCCGTCGCAACCGGTTGCTGAGCATCAGCGAATCCCGGCACACGGATTATGTCGACGAGCACGCGGTGCGGCAGGAAGTTCTGGCCTCGATCCGGATCTTTGAGCGCAATAATTGGCCGGTTATCGATGTCACCCGTCGTTCGGTCGAAGAAACGGCGGCGGCGATCCTCAACCTTCATGCCGAGAGGGAACGCGCGTGAGCCATGGTCAGGTCATTCTCGCGTCTGGCAGTGAGATCCGGGCGCGGATTCTCCTCAATGCCGGAATCGCGTTTTCTGTGATGAAGCCGGATTTTGACGAGGATGCAGCCAAATCTGAGCTGCGGGCACAGAATTTTTCAGCCGCCGACCTTGCCCGGGCGCTGGCCGAAGGCAAAGCGCGCGCCTGTATGGCCCCGGAATCCGCACTGGTGATCGGTGCTGACCAGATTCTGGAATTTGATGGCGAACTTCTCGACAAATGTCGCTCGATCGAGGAAGCGCGCGACCGTCTATGGGCGCTGCGCGGGAAAGAACATGGATTGTGGTCGGCCTGGGCGATCGCACGGAGCGGCAGGATCCTTGCCGCAGGAGTCGATTATTCGGGATTGAGGATGCGGGAATTTTCAGAAATCTATCTTGAAACCTATCTGGGAAGCGCCGGACCCTGCCTGACAAGGAGTGTCGGGGCCTATGAATATGAGGGTACCGGCGCACAATTATTTGAAGACGTGCGTGGCGATTTTTACGCGATATTGGGCCTGCCCTTGCTTCCGCTCCTCGCGAAGCTGCGGGAATTTGGTGCGATCGACGCATGATGCCCGGATCAGTCCATATGCCCGGATCAATCCATGGCGGAACACAGGTGCTGGGGGTGATCGGCCGCCCGATCGCCCATTCTTTGTCGCCCCTGATCCATAATCTGTGGTTTGATCAGCAATCGATCCCGGCCATCTATGTCGCCTTTCCGGGCGAAGCCGTAGAAATCACTGATCCGGCGCTTTTTTCAGGCCTGTTTCAGGCTGGAATTCGTGGGCTGAATGTCACCGCGCCGTACAAGGATGCCGCTTTTGCCGCGTGCTTGGCCACCGGCCCGCTCGAGCAGGAATTGCGCGCAACAAATGTTCTGGTGCGCGGCGAAACCGGCTGGATCGGACACAATACGGATGCGGAAGGCTTTCTCCGCGCCCTGCGGGAGGAACGCCGGAAACACGGCCTTGGTGATTCATTGTCCGGTGCCCGGATTGTCGTACTGGGGGCGGGAGGTGCCGCGCGGGCCTGTGTTGTGGCACTTGCACGCGAA
This sequence comes from Hyphomonadaceae bacterium, assembly GCA_021731815.1. GTDB lineage: Bacteria > Pseudomonadota > Alphaproteobacteria > Caulobacterales > Aquidulcibacteraceae > JAKFWO01. Next base: position 106,801 of record JAKFWO010000029.1, read on the forward strand.
GGGGCCCGCTTGGCGGTGGTCAATCGTGATCCCGCCCGGGCGCACTCCATGCGGGATCGATACGGCACCGAAACCTGTGCTTTTTCCGGACTCGAACGGGTGCTTGAAGGAGCGGATCTGGTGATCAATTGTCTGCCGGTGGCGGCGGATGAAATATTCCGGGAGTTTCCCTGGGCCGCGACTGCACCATCGGCGATGGCTGCGGATCTCGCTTATTCATCTCCCGAAAGCGGATTTCTGGCCAGCGCCCGGCGTGCCGGGCGTCCGGGCTTTGACGGGCTCGGAATGCTGCTCCACCAGGCGGCCTTGTCGTTTGAATTATGGTGGAAGATCAGCCCCGATATCGAATCGGCCCGGAAAGCTGCCCGCGAATTTCTCGAGCGCCGGGCATGATCGTCATCGGCCTGACCGGATCGATCGGCATGGGCAAGACCGCGACCGCCGCCTTGTTTCGCGAACAGGGCCTTCCGGTTTTTGACGCCGATGCAGCGGTTCATACACTCTATGAGCCAGGCGGTGCCGCAGTTTCGGCCATCCGATCCCTGTTTCCGGAGGCTGTTCGATCCGGTGCCGTTGATCGCGCGGTGCTGGGGGCGCATCTCGTCCGCGTGCCAGGGGATGTTCCGAGGCTTGAAGCCATCGTTCACCCGCTGGTGGCGGCAGCGCGCGCGGAATTTCTGGCGGCAGCGCGCGCAGAATCAGCGCCGGCGGTCATTCTCGACATCCCGCTATTGTTTGAAACCGGCGGCGAAAAACAGGTGGATGTCGTGGTCGTGGTGTCAGCCCCTCCCGAGATCCAGCGTGCCCGCGTATTGGCGCGGCCGGGAATGACGGAGGCGAAACTCGATATTATTCTGTCGCGCCAGCTTCCCGACACTGAAAAACGCCGCCGCGCTGATTTTGTCGTCGACACCGGCAAGGGCCCCGAATCGGCACATTTACAGGTTCTCGACGTCTTAAAGGCCTTGAATATCACGCCGAAGCCATTGATCGTGGATTCATGATCGAAATCGTCTTTGATACCGAAACCACCGGCCTGTCGCCCGTCGACGGCCATCGCGTGATCGAGATCGGATGTCTTGAGCTGAAAAACCTCGTGCCCACCGGCCGAGTGTTCCAGCGTTTCATTCATCCCGATCGCATGGTGCCGGAGGACGCAATCCGCATCCATGGCATCACCAATGCGTTTTTGGCCGACAAGCCGCGTTTCGGGGATCCCGATATTGTGGATGCCTTTCTCGATTTTATCGGGGACCACCGCCTTGTTGCCCACAACGCAGAATTCGATCGCGGATTCCTCAATTCCGAACTGGCGCGGCTTGGCCGGCCTGAGCTGCAATCTGCGCGCTTTGTCGATACGCGGACATTGGCGCGGGCCCGGTTTCCCGGAATGTCCAATTCGCTCGATTCCCTGTGCAAGCGCTTTGGCATCAGCCTCGAAGGCCGGGAATTCCACGGCGCACTGAAGGATTCGGAACTGCTTGCGCTGGTCTATCTCGAACTCAAGGGCGGACGCGAACAGCGTCTCGACTTCTCGGATCCTCGCACCCGGGATGGAAATCACCAGCCGGTCCATCGACCGGGGCGGCGCATCGCCCGCTCCCGCCTCACGGGGGAGGAAAAGCGTCGCCACACGGCTTTCGTCGCCGAGCTGAAAGCCGAAGCGATCTGGGCGCATGCGCTGGGTGAGGAATCAGCCCCACAGCCCGAACATGAAGCGGGATGAAGCGCGTTCCGGTCACGCCGAACTGAAACAGGATGGCCGGCGAGCGGGTTTCCCGACCCCGGTGCGCCACCTGTTCTGATTGGCCCCGGAATTGCTTCTGACGGTCCATGGACAGGCATCCGCCTCTTTCGTCAGTGATCCCCGCGGCGCGGATTGGTTTGGCGCGACGGCGTGATCCGGGTCTTGCGGGCTTTTCGGATGCCAAAGCCGTGGATGTTCCGTTATCTGGCGCGACCCTGTTATTCGCCACCCAGATCCTCTCCCAGGCCCGGCCGGCCCCGGCCCCGGCGGAACTTGTCCTGGAAGCCTATGGGCGATCCCGTGTCAAGGCCTCCCGGCCGATGACATAGAGGATTTTCGTCCCCGCGCGCACGACACCCATCACAGTTCCGGAGACCTTGGACTTACCGGCTTTCCGGTGATGGCGGGCGACCGGAACTTCGGTAACCCGCAGCCCCAGGCGCAGCGCCCGCGCCTGCATTTCCACGGTCCAGCCATAATCGCGATCGCGCATGGCGATTTTTTCCAGCGCATTTCGGGTAATGGCGCGAAAGGGGCCGAGATCCGATACCTCCGTACCCCATAACATCCGCATCAGAAAGGTAGCGAGCCGGTTGCCGAAAATCTGCGGCAGGGTCAGCGCCCCGGGCTCGGCACCTCCCTGCACGCGGGAGCCGATGACGAGATCGGCCGTGCCTGCCGCAATCGGCTGAAGCACCAGATGGGCATCTTCCGGTCGGTCGCTGCCATCGGCGTCAAGAAACAGGAGCACGTCGCAATCGCGGGCGGCGGCGATGCCGGCAAGACACGCCGCGCCATAGCCGATTTCAGGCTCGACAACCACTTCTGCGCCAAGGGACCGGGCGATTTCGGCCGTATTATCGCGCGATCCATTGTCCACAATGATGATCCGGTCCAGCCATTCGGGCATGGCCTTGATCACCGCCGGCAATGCAAGGGCTTCATCCCGCGCGGGCAGAATGGCCGCAACGCGACCCAGACCCGGAGGCTTTGCGCCGATATCCGAATGTGCAGAAGAGGGCATATGAATCATCAGTCAGCGGGCTGGACAATGCCTTCAGGTTTGGGCGCGCCGGGCGTGATTCGCAAGTGCTTCCAGTCCGCCCATAAGGCGAGCAGAAGCAGCGGGTGCTGGATCAAGGGCATGAGCGCCTGGAACTCGTCCTGGCCGCGGGCGTAAAAGGCCTTTCCGGAATAATAGAGCGGAAGAATAATGGCCGCTGTTGCCGCAAAGCGCCAGGCACCGGCCGCAGCAGCCAGCGGGAAAATCGCCGCCGCATACCAGGGATATTGCGCCGGGCTCACGGAAAATATCAGCGCCGCCAGCATGAACAGGCGCAAAGCGGCATCGGAAGGGGTAGCAAAAGGCCTGAGCGCGATGATCACCGCAAAAACCCCCGCAAGTCCCGCAAGGATCATTCGCGCCCAAAATCGAGGGTCCAGTGAATATAGCGGGTCAAGCATACGCGCCCCCAATTCCACCGCCCCGGTGAGCATGGGGGTCAGCAGGCTGTTGCGATCCCAGCTTGAGACATAGGCAAAGAAGCCGCGCGTGTCGGTTGCCGGACTGAGCACCAGAGGAGCGAGCAACAGGCCAAAGGCTGCGAGGGCCGCAGCGGCAATCAGGAAATTGTGCGGCGCGAATAATCGCTTCCCCGCACGCAGGCCAAGACCCAGCAATAATACCGGCCATAATTTCACCCCCGCCGCACCGATGATCGCGGCACTGGCGCGAAAGGGAGCGCCGAAGGCGAGGAATCGCAAGGCAAGCACCAGAAACGGTCCCATCAGCGCATCAAGATGTGCGGAATTGGCAAATTCCTTGGCCGCGAGGGGGTTCCACCAATACAAGGCCGCCCAGAAAGCCGGCAGGCCCGCCTTTCGCAGGAAGCCAAGCAGAAGAAACAGCGTCAGCACCTCCACCCCGAACAGCAGGGCCCGCCACAGCGTGAAATTCCAGGGGCCGAGCCAGTGCGAAATTGCAAAGGCGGCCTGCGCGACTGGCGGATAGATGCTGGTCAGTTTGGGATGATTGACGCGCGGCACAACCTCCCCGCTTTCGCGGCCCAATCGGGCAAGCGCCACCGGCACACTGCGATCGGCATCGAGGATGGGGATCTCTTCCCCGGCCTCGCGGGCAATCGTCACCCGAACCGAAAGCGGCGCATTGCTGTAGGGGTTAAAGCCATTGGCGACCTGCCCGCCATCCCACAGATAGCGATAATGATCGTCTTCCCAGATTGGCGGCCCGGCGAAAAAGGGCAGGCGCAGCACAGCACCGACGAGGAGCAAAGTGAAAAACGCGCGTGGGCCAGGCGTCCTGCTCTCCAGCGAGTGCCAGGAGTTTCGGGCGACACCCCCGTCCGGGCGACCAAAAAACCGGTCACGTTGCCAGAAGATTGCGGCAAGTCCCGCCCCCGAAAGCGCCATCAGGGCGACGGCGATATGGGTCGGCCGCTGGTGTTGGAAAATGGTCCAGTCAAAGGCCGGGCTGATCGCGGCGAGAATCCATACCGGGATCAGCAGCAGGGCGCAGGGCAAAAAGCGCCAATGTAGCACCGCCTGATTGATCCAGGATTTCTGGAGCCGCGCAACAAGATTCCGTTTCAAAGCCATGTGCAACCACAGAGCCATCGGCATGGTTGAGTCACCGGCATCCGGCCGGGTCGCTATCGGAAACAGGCCTCGACATCAAGGGCTTTGAAACCACCCGAATTTGGTCGGGATGCGGGCGGCGGTCAAGATAACACCCGTCTGACCTTCAGCAAATGCAATCAGCCCGGGACGCATGCGAGGCACGTTTCCCGGGCTGTTTACAAGAGACATCGAGCGAATCAGCTGCCGCCGCCATAGCTGCCGGCCCCGCCACCGCCACCACTGTTGCTGCCGCCATACCCACTTCCGCCATAGCCGCCGCTGGAAGCGCTCACGGCGCGCGGCGAATAGCCGGCGATCCGGCTGTTGAAGCGATAGCGGCTCACGCCCTCGGCCCCGCTCACCTCTGTTTTGAGGCTGCCCTGCGCATGCGAGGCAATATGCTCAAGCACTTTTTGTTCGCCGCCAAAATCCGCGGCATACCATTGATAGAGGCTCGACACTTCGAGCTTGCCACCCTTGGCTTTCACTCCCGCGGGGCTGTTGACGAACAAGGCCGCCTGGGATTTGAGCTGGGCGTGAACCTCTGTGCCCGTATAGGGTTCGCCCCGCAGGGTCGGCGATCCATAAGCCCCCGTAAACAGCCCATAGAGCGTGTTGGGATCCCTGAAGCCCGCCCGGATTACATTGTTGACGATCTGATCGGGCGAGACCTGCTGGCCCTCGACAGTCACCATGGGTTGGCTGAACACTTTTCCGGTGGAATCGGGAAAACCGCGATACCTCTCCAGCGCGCCACGCCCATTGGAGGGCGTAAGCAGCTTGATGGTCATCGCATTGTGCAGATTGAGCCAATAGGCCAATTGCTCATTCCGGTTGAGCTTGCTGACCGGAATGCTCGCCAGCCGGGAGATATAGGCATCCAGCACCTTGCCCGATTCCCGGTCCACCGCCTCATAAGCCACCATGCGATAATCCCCATCGATCACGGTCAGCGCGTTGAGCCAGGCCCCGTAATCACTGTGGTCCACGACATGGCGGGCCCCGGCGGTGAAGCTTGTGAACATTGGTTGCGCGGGACCATCCGCGATGATCGCAGCTCCCGCGCCCGGGGCGGGGTCGGCAGCGAGGCTCGCGGAAAGCGCGAATGGACTGGAAGCCAGCAACAAGGCCGCAAGCAGGTGACGAGTGCGCATGGGTTTCTCCATAAGGCTGGAATTGACCGAAGTTCAGAAGGGGGGCGAGGTTAAAAAGGGTCGCCCTGAACAGATTCGAATTGTACCGCGTCCAGGACAGGTCTAAACCCACCATGCGTCAGCGTGCCCCCGCTTTCCAGTGGGGGAGCGATCAAGTAGCGCGGGGCCCTGGTCACGATCTCGTAATCCGCTTCCCGGAACAGCCCGCTCCCGGCCGGGCCTCGACCCCCGGGGCTTTGAGGGCGGGAGCAGACATGCAAATCCAGAAAAAGATGTTATCGTGATCATTGCTTTGCAAGCAGATCTCGTCTGCAACAGGGACTTTTAGTAGTTTGATTGTAAGATTGCTTTGAAAGCAACCGAACAAGAAGGATCCATGTCAACTTCGCCGCTTGTCGAAATTCAGGATCGCGGAGCGGAATCCGTATTGAAGCTGCGCGGCGACTTCAATGTTCGCAGCATCGCAGCGGTCGATTCCGTCCTGCGGGGGATGGAATTGCAGCGGCCGGCGCTGGGCTTTGTCGTCGACGTCTCGGAACTTGGCGCAATGGATTCCGCCGGTGCCCTGGTCATTGACCGCACCCTGCGTGCGGGGATCTGCCACGGACCCTTCCCGCCGATCCGGATCGAGGGCCGCCATCCCACCGCCCTGAAATTGCTGGAGGTTGCGCGCGCGGCGAGCCCGGAATGTCCGCCACCCCCGCCTGCCCGGGCCGGGCTCAGGGAGGCCGTCGAAACCATCGGCCAGACAGTCGCTCATTTCCTCGACGAAGCTGCCCAGAATCTGAGCTATCTGGGTCAATTGGTGGTAGCGGCCGCGTCTTTTGTCGCCCAGCCCTGGCGGGCGCGCTGGTTGTCGATCTTCCATCATATGGAAGAGGCAGGGCTCAAGGCGCTGCCGATCATCATGTTCCTGTCCTTTTTCATCGGGATGGTGCTGGCTTATCTCGGCGCCATCCAGCTCGAAGTGTTTGGTGCCACCGTCTATGTGGTCGAGCTGGTCGGCATTTCGGTGATGCGGGAATTCGGCGCGGCGATCGCGGCGATCGTGCTTGCCGGGCGTTCGGCTTCGGCCTTTGCTGCCGAAATCGGTGCGATGCGCATGCAGGAGGAGGTCGACGCATTGCGCGTCATGGGCCTGCGGCCGGTATCGGTGCTGGCGGCACCGCGGCTCATCGCTTTGGTTCTCATCGCGCCGGTTTTGACGCTTGGCGCCAATCTTGCGGGCATTTTGGGCGGCATGCTGGTGAGCTGGCTGAGGCTCGGCATTTCGCCGGCCTTGTTTATCAGCCGCACGGCCGAGATCGTTCCCATGGAGAATCTGTGGATTGGCCTGCTCAAGGCCCCCATCTTCGCCTTTCTGATCGCGCTTGCCGGGACAAGGCAGGGTCTGCTGGTGGAGGGCGATGTCGCCTCCCTGGGCCGCAGGACCACGGCCGCCGTGGTGCAGGCATTGTTTCTGATCATTTTTTGCGATGCGATCCTTGCCATCCTGTTTCAGGAGATGGGCTGGTGAGCGCGCAGCCTCTGGCCCCGGACGCGTTCATTCATCCCGCACTCAGGGTGACCGGTCTCACCACAGTTTTGGGGGACCGCTTCATCCATCGCAATCTCGACCTCGTCGTTCCCGGCTCGGCGGTCACCGCTTTGCTGGGACCGTCCGGTGAGGGCAAGAGCATGCTGTTGCGCGCCATATTGGGGCTGATCCCGGTTCAATCCGGCCAGATCGAGATCTTCGGTCAAATTCAGAAGAATGTCGCCGGCAAGGCGGGGATTGGCGTCCTGTTCCAGAATGGCGCGCTGTTTTCCAATTTGACGGTGCGCGAAAATGTCATGCTGGCCATCGAGACTCAGGTGAAGCTCAATCCGCGGCTTTTGCGCGAACTGGCCGACATGAAGATCCAGACTGTGGGCCTCGAGCCCGCCGCTGCCAATCGCAAGCCCTCGCAGCTTTCGGGCGGCATGCGCAAGCGGGCGGCGCTGGCGCGGGCCTTGGCGCTCGACCCGCCTTTGCTCATCCTTGACGAGCCCACGGCCGGGCTCGACCCGATCGCGGCCGATGAATTCGACCAGCTCCTGCTCCATCTTCGCGCCAATATCGATCTCAGCGTGTTGATGGTGACCCATGACCTCGACAGTTTTGCCCGCGTGGTCGATTGGGGCCTGGTCCTGAAGGGCGGGCGGATCGCGGCTGCCGGCACGCCGGCGGATTTGCAGCACAGCGATGATGAATGGGTGCGCTCCTTTCTGGGCGGGCCCCGCGGCCGTGCCGCGCTCGCGGCGACAGCATGAGGGACAGGTGATGGAAACCCGGGCGAATTTTCTGCTGGTGGGGATGATCTCGCTTCTGGCTGCACTGCTTGCCGGCGTATTTGCGGTCTGGCTGGGGCGCGAGCAATTCAACCAGGCCAATGACATCTATGATGTCGAATTTATCGGCCCGACCCGCGGCCTCGCCCAGGGTGGCGAGGTGCGCTTCAATGGCATCAAGGTTGGCGAGATCCGGGACCTGTCACTCGACCCGCAAAACCCGCAACGGGTCGTGGCGCGCATCCGGGTGGTGTCGACGACGCCGGTGCGCGAGGATTCGCGCGCGCGGCTTGAGACCTCGCCCATCACCGGCGTGTCGCTGATCCAGCTCGAAGGCGGCGCTTCCACCTCGCGCAAGCCGCGCAGCAAGAGGGCCGGAATGCCGCCTTTGCTGAAGGGCGAGCGCGGGGCGCAGCTCGACCAATTATTCGAGGGTGGAAATGTCGTATTGGGCTCGGCCGAGGACGCTTTGGTCAGCGCCAATCTGTTGCTGTCCGACACCAATCTCAAAAATGTCGCGACGATCCTTGCGAGCGTCGCTGCGATCACGAGCGATTTTGCCACCGACCGCCAATTGGCCGAGAAGACTGACCGCGCTTTGACCGGATTTGCCGATGCGGGCACCAATCTGCGGGAGGCGAGTGCAGATCTTGCGGCCGCCAGCCGGGATTTGCGTGTGCGGCTGGCGCGGGTTGGGGCCAATACCGAGACGGCCTCCGCCGATCTGCCGGCCGCTGCCCGCAGCCTGCGGAACGCCGCTGCCGACGCCCAGCGCCTGCTGGCCAAGGCAGACACGCTGTTGACCAGCCTCAATTCCCAATCCACACCCGAGCTCAACCGCGCCTTGCGCTCGATTTCGGCGCTTGCGAAGGATTTGCAGCGCGTGACCGCCAATCTCGAGCGCGATCCCGCCGCCTTTCTCGCCGGGCGCAATCTGCCACGCACGGAGCTGAAGCAATGAATTCGAAATTTCCACTCGGGGCGGCATTTTCCACTGTCCTGGCGCTGGCGCTGCCATTGGTTGCGGGCGGCTGCGTGTCGGTCCTGCCGAAGCCCGCGCCCGCGCCGCTGCTGTTCCGGCTGGAAACCGCGCCGATCCCCGCGGGCGCGGCGGTAAGGAGCACAGCGGCCATTGCGGTGGCGCGCCCCATCGTCCCGGGGCTGATCGGCGGTACGGATCTCATCCTTGTGCGCGGGGCAACACTCGCCCCGCTCGCGGGGGCTGCCTGGGCGATTTCGGCCGAGGAAATGTTGCAGGACCTGCTGGTCGGCGCGCTGACCTCGGCGATTTCCGCAAGCCATGTGGTTCGCCGCGAGGCGGGGGCGGTCGCAAACCAGGATCTGGAATGGCGCCTGATGAATTTCGAGCTGGTCGAGACCGAAACCGGCTTTCGCGCGGTCTTTGTGGCCGACGCCCTGCTGCTCGAAACCCAGACGCGGCTGATCATTGCCCGCAAGCGTCTCGTGACCGAGGCTTCCGGCGCGGACAAATCCCTGTCGGCGGCTGCGGGCTTGTTGTCGGAAGTGGCGGGCGCGGGGGCAGCGGCGATCGCCGCCTTTGTGCGCGAGGAGGTCCCTCCCCCCGCAGCTGCACCGGAACCATTGCCGCAATAAGGCCCGTCGCGGCGGCCACGCCGGATGAAAGCCTGCCGGGTTTTCCGGTGCCTTCCGCTACCCCACCTCGCCCATCAGCCGGGCGACGGCGCGGGCGCGGCCGATCAGCGGGAACAGCGCGCCCATATCCGGTCCGTGCTCGCGGGAGGTGAGCGCCAGCCGCAGCGGCAGGAACAGCGCCTTGCCCTTGGCCCCCGTCTGCGTCTTCACGGCATCGGTAAAGCTGCGCCAGCTTTCGGGCCCCCAGGGCTCGGCGGGGAGCAGAGCGGTGGCCTGCGCGCAAAATTCCGGATCGCTGATCACCGGCGCGAGTGGCTCGCTGACGATCACGGCCCAATCGGCGGCATCACGCAGCAATTCCAGATTGGGCCGCACCGCATGCCAGAATTCCGCGCCGAGATCGGCCCCCGCTTGTGCAAGCCCCGCACGCACGGCCGCGTAATCGAGCCCATGCAGGAGCCGGGCATTGACCAGCAGCAATTCGTCCTCGTCGAAGCGGGCGGGCGCGCGGCCGATCTTTGAAAAGTCGAATTCGGCCGCAAGGGTGCCGAGATCGGGCCGTGGCTCCACGGGGTCGGAGGTTCCGATCTTGGCCAGCAGCGAACATAAGGCGATCGGCTCGATCCCTTCGTCGCGCAGATCCTCGATCGACAGCGAACCGAGCCGCTTGGACAATTTTCCGCCCTCGATATCGGCCAGCAGCGGCGTGTGGGCCATTGCGGGGATGGCGGCACCGAGCGCCTCGAAAATCTCGATCTGCACGCCGGAATTGGTGACGTGATCTTCCCCCCGGATGATGTGGCTGACCGCCAGTTCCGCATCATCCACCACCGAGGGCAGCGTATAGAGGAAAGTTCCATCCGCCCGGATCAGCACCGGATCGGACAAGGCGGCGGTATCGATCGCCTGACGCCCGCGGATGAGATCCTCGAACACCCGGACCGTCCCGGACAATTTGAAGCGCCAATGCGGGGCGCGGCCTTCGGCTTCGAATTCCGCGCGCTCGGCCGGGGACAATCTCAGCGCCGCGCGGTCATAGACGGGCGGGCGCCCGCGCGACAGGGCGATGCGGCGGCGGCGCTCCAGCTCCTCTTCGGTCTCGAAGCAGGGATAGAGCAGGCCCGCTTCCCGCAGCTTTTCGGCGGCCTGCCGATAGAGCGGGAAGCGCGCGGACTGGCTTTCCTTCTCGTCCCACACGCAACCCAGCCAGGCGAGGTCGCGCTCGATGGCGGCCTCATTATCGGCGGTGGAGCGGGCGAGGTCGGTATCGTCGATGCGCAGCAGGAATTTCGCCCCCGTTTTGCGGGCGAACAGCATGTTGATCAGCGCCGTGCGGGCATTGCCGACATGGAGCCGCCCGGTCGGGCTGGGGGCGAAGCGGACGCGAAGGGTCATGGAAGGCCGGGGCATTGTGAAGCCAGGGAAAGGGCAGGAATCCGGCAGGGTTGACCGCCCCGCGTGCCGAATTGCAAGCCCCGCGCGCAGCCCGCCTCATTCCTCGCCCGGCGGGAGATTGGCGAGGTTTTGCCGCGCGATCTGCGCATTCTGGCTCTCGCCGGCCCCCATTTCCTCAAAGAGCGCGATGGCACGCCGATAGTTTTTCCGCGCAAGGGCAAGATCGCCGCGGGTCTCGGCGATCACCCCGAGATTGGTGAGGTTAGCGGCCATGCCCTCTTTGCGTCCGAGCTGTTCATTGAGGGCGAAAGCGCGCTTCTGATAATCCTCGGCACCCGCAAGATCGCCGCGTGTGAAGGCGATAGCCCCGAGATTGGTGAGGGCAATGGCCATGCCCGCTTTGCTGCCGAGCTGTTCATTGAGGGTGAAAGCGCGCTTGAGATAATCCTCGGCGCCCGCAAGATCGCCGCGGGTCCTGGCGATCAGTCCGAGATTGCCGAGGTCAGCGGCCATGCCCTCTTTGCGCCCGAGCTGTTCCTCGAGGGCGAAAGACCGATTGTGATAATCCTCGGCGCCCGCAAGATCGCCGCGTGTGAAGGCGATCAGTCCGAGATTGCCGAGGGCCGCGGCCATGCCCTCTTTGCGTCCGAGCTGTTCATTGAGGGCGAAAGCGCGCTTGTGATAATCCTCGGCGCCCGCAAGATCGCCGCGTGTGAAGGCGATAAGTCCGAGATTGCCGAGGGCCGCGGCCACAATCGCCTGGTCCCCATTGGCCCCGGCGAGCACGGCTTTATAGGCATCCTCCGCCGCTGCGAGATCGCCAAGGCGCAGCAGCAAATGGCCGAGCGCATTGCGGGCGGAAAGATCGCCCGGCGCGAGTTTCAGCAGGCGCTCATAGGCCGATTTTGCCCCTTCGGTGTCGGATGGGGCGAGCAGCGCGCCCAGCCGGCGCAGCTTTTCGACCACCGGGCCGCTGGCGGCGGCGATATCGGCCTCCAAAGCCGCGCGGGCGCCTTTGGCATCGCCCTCGGCCAGCAGAGCGAGGGCGGCGCGTTCGGCCTTGTCGCCCTTGTTCCCCAAAGCGAGGATGGAATCGATGAAACTCTTGCGGGTTTCCGGTGACAGCGGACTGGTTCCGCTCACGCGCTGGCGTTCGAGAATTTTTTCGGCGATTTCGAGCGTGATCCTGCCTTCCACCACCCCCCGAAGCACTTCATCCTGCGTCAGTGGAACGGTGCTTTTGCGCGATTCATTCTTCGGCAGAAGCGGGGCGATAACGCTCGCGGCAATCGCCAAAGCCGCGACGATGGACATGACAAAACCCGCTGGCCGTCGCACGGGCAGGGGCAGGAAACCCAAAACCCAATCCCACAATTCCTTGGGTTTCTGGGGCAATCCCGGTTGTTGTGACATGTCCGTCAACGCCCCCCGCGCCGTTGCGGAAACCCGCTTCACGCCATGTTAACCGGAATTGTGGCGATTTCCAGTCGCTTTTCCAGAGCGATCGCGCATGGCCCGGCGAGGGGCGATAATCTGCGGCGCAACCGCATCCCGCCATGGCGGGGGCAGCGGGAAGCGGCTAATGGTTCGGTCAGTGGCGCAGGCCGCCTGTCATTCACCGCGGTCTCCGCCTTGTTTCCCCGCCCCGAAGGAATCCGTCATGAGCCTTTCCGCCGCCTTCAAGATCTCCATCACCCAGTCGCTGACCCAATTGGTCGCCATCCTCGAAAAAGGGGCCGCCCATGCGGCCGCGCGCGCCATCCCTGAAGAGGTGTTCCTGTCTGCCCGGCTCTATCCCGACATGCTGCCCTTCACCCGCCAGATCCACATTGCCAGCGATGTGGCCGCCCGTGGGGCCGCCCGGCTCACGGGCCAGACGCCCGCCAGCGTGCCCGATGACGAGAAAAGCTTCGCCGAACTCATTGCCCGGGTGAAAATGGCCCTGCAAACCGCGCTCGCGGCACCCGATGCCGAGATCGATGCCGCCGCCACCCGGATGCTCACCTTGCCGCTCGGTCCAATGACCGTGACCATGAGCGGGGCGGATTATGTGTTCAAATTCGTGCTGCCCAATGTCCATTTCCACGCCACAATCGCCTATGCCCTGCTGCGCCATAATGGCGTGGAACTGGGCAAGGCCGATTTCCTTGGCGGATTATAGGCATTGCAGGGAATGCGCGCGGACATGGTTCTGAATTGGCGGGCCCTGAATTGTCGGGCCCTGAATTAACAGGATTTTTAGAAGCCTGTGCAAAATTTGCGCATGGTTCTCGCCCGTTCATTCTCCGGATTGTCCCTGTTCGGCCGGCGCTGTGATGCCGCTCTGCGCGCCCATTGGCCCGTGCTGGTGGGGCTTGGCGGGTTTCTGGTCCTCACACTCGGTGCCGCACCGCCCGCCCGCCTGCCGGGGCCCGACGCGCCCGGCAGCGCGCCATCGGTTTTGCTGGTGCAATGGGAATCGATCCCCGAAGCGGTGAGCGAGGAACAGGCCATAATCTACGCGGCCGCACGGGGCAAATTGCGCCTGCGCCATGCCGATTTCGAAAAGCCCCGCAAGCGCGTTGGGAAGCCCGCGCGGCGCTGGCGCGAGCCCGCTCTCCACGAAGTGCATGCGCTGCTGGCAGAAGCCGCGCGCGTGCATGATTTGCCGCCCCGATTATTGCATGCGGTGGCCGAGCGGGAATCCCGGTTTCGCCACCGCAGCCGCTCGCGGGCGGGGGCGATCGGCATCATGCAATTGATGCCGGCAACGGCGCGGCAGCTCGGGGTCGATCCCTATGATCCGCGCCAGAATGTCATGGGCGGCGGGGCCTATCTCGCGGCCATGCTCGATGCCTTTGACGGCGATGTGCGGCTCGCGCTCGCGGCCTATAATGCGGGGCCGGCCGCCGTGCGCCGCTTTGGTGGCGTGCCGCCTTATGCCGAGACACAGGCCTATGTCCGCGCGATCCTCGCCCGCACTGACGTTTCCGCGGGCCTCTGAAAACTCAGCGCTTTCGTGAGCCAGCGGGTCTGCTGCCCGATCAGTTTGAGACCCGCCCCTTCTCCCAGCCCTGCGAGATCGGTCTTTCGCCAGCTCGCGAAAAAGGGTTCGTGGAAATTGCGCTCGAAATAGTCGAGCAAGGGCTCTGCCGCCGCCGAATCCCCGGTCTGGACGGAATCGGCCAGAATGAACACGCCCCCCGGCCGCAACAGGCGCCGCACCTCGGCAAAGACCGCGCGGCGGATTTTCGGCGGCAATTCGTGGAAAAGATAGATGGCGACGATCACGTCCTGGCTGTCATCGGGCAGGGGAACCGCTTCGGCCGCCGCATTCAGAAGCTGCACGCGCGGCCATGGCGCGAGGGCGTTTCGGGCCTTCTCCACATAAGCCGGCGACAGGTCGAGCCCTGTTGCGTCGAGCCGGGGAAAGGCGCGCATGACCTCGCGCAGGAAGCGCCCGGTGCCGCAAGCCAGTTCGAGTACCTTCTTGCCGCGATGATCGCGGCCCCTCAGGGCCTCGGCGAGCGCCGACAAGGCCACCCGGCGCATGGCATCGCCCGCGCCGACGAACAGGATCTCGACCTGGGTGTCATAGAGCCGGGCGCTTTCGGGCGTCAGCCAGCCACCCGATTGGTAGTGGAAATTCTGTTGGTAATAAGGCGGGAATTCCGCGGCTTCGGGCAAGGCACGGATTTCGGTCGCACCCTCCCGCCGCCGCCTTTGCGCGACCGCCCGGGCATCGCGCAGCGCCATCAGGCTCGATCGCAAAGTGCGGGGAAAATCCCGCAGCCGGAAATTTTCGGGCGCAGGGTAATGGCCGGCGGCAATTTCGTGCCAATCGGCGGCGAACACGGATTCGAAACCCGCCCGCCGGTCCTTGATGGAACCCTGCGCGCTCCCCGCGCTGTCATCGGTCACGGCGGGCTCGGGTGCCCGGCGGATTTCCGTCTGATAGAGCCGCCTGAACAGCCAATAATGGCCACCATACCAGACCACGCGCGCGCCCTGGGCGGCCTGAAAGCGCCAGCGCCGCAAGCGTTGGCCGGTCCTGGCCGGGCGGGTTTCGTAGGCTGCGGCAATATCCATCATGGCAGACAATCTAGAATCTTTTCGGGCCGAAGGGAAATCCCTGCGCGCGGACAATCACGCCCGATGTGGCGGCGGGACCCGGGCGGCGCGGTGGGGGCCGCTCCGCTTACATTTGGGATCAGTCTGGTTGCGACGGCCGTGATAACGGCGGTCGTCGGCCTCATCCTCGCCAAGCCCCGGGCGGCGGCGGGGG
>JAKFWO010000006.1:0-1795 GCA_021731815.1 Hyphomonadaceae bacterium
AACCCGCGGCCCCGCGGCCGAGCCCGCCACCTGCGTCGGCGGCGGATGAAATCGCCTGGCGCGCGGCGCAGCGCAACAATAGCTGTGACGGCTATCGCGGATTTGTGAGCCTGTTCGCGGAGAGCCGCTTCGCCGCCCAGGCGCGGCGGGAAAGGGATCGGCTCTGCGCGCCGCCACCGGCGATTGCGGCGGAGCGCAAGCCCGCCGCCCCGCTACCCGTCCTCAATCCGGCACGCGCCGCGCTCGATGCCATTTCAGCGCGGGAATGGTCGGTCACGGATGCCGATAAACTATTGACGCGTGTGTTCAAGACGGCGTCCAAATCCGATCTCGAAACCCTGGCCAAGGTGGGCGACGCCCGGGCGCAATTTCTCGCTGGCGTGGGCTTTTCGAATGGAATCGGGAATTTCCCGCGGGACGAAGCGGAAGCTGTTCGTCTCTGGCGCCTCGCCGCCGATCAGGGTTACGCCAACGCCCAGTACAATCTCGGATTGATGCACGTGCACGGCCGTGGCGGCTTGCGCAAGGACGACGCCGAGGCCGTTCGCCTGTGGCGCCTCGCCGCCGATCAGGGTCTGGCTCTGGCCCAAACCGCGCTCGGCAGCATGCATGATCAAGGTCGTGGTGGCCTGAAAAAGGACGAGACCGAGGCCGTTCGCCTCTGGCGCCTCGCCGCCGATCAGGGATTTGCTGGCGCCCAGTACAATCTCGGTCTCATGCATGCCCTGGGCCGCGGCGGCCTGCGCAAGGACGAGGCCGAGGCCGTTCGCCTCTGGCGCCTCGCCGCCGATCAGGGTCTGGCTCTGGCCCAAACCGCGCTCGGCGCCATGCATGAGCAAGGTCGTGGTGGCCTTCGCAAGGACGAGGCGGAGGCCGTGCGCCTTTACCGCCTCGCCGCCGATCAGGGATTGGCTGACGGCCAGCACAATCTCGGTAGGATGCACGTGCGGGGCGGTGGCGGCTTGCGCAAGGATGAGGCCGAGGCCGTTCGCCTGTGGCGCCTCGCGGTTGATCAGGGAGATGCCAACGCCCAGAACAATCTCGGTCTCATGCATGATCTGGGCCTTGGCGGGCTGAAAAAGGACGATGCGGAGGCTGTTCGCCTTTACCGCCTCGCCGCCGATCAGGGAGATGCCGATGCCCAGAACAATCTCGGAGTGATGCATCTCCAGGGCCGTGGCGGGCTGCGCAAGGACGAGACCGAGGCTGTTCGCCTTTACCGTCTCGCCGCCGATCAGGGTCTGGCTCTGGCCCAAACCTCGCTCGGCGCCATGCATCAACAGGGCCTTGGCGGGCTGAAAAAGGACGATGCCGAGGCCGTTCGCCTCTACCGCCTCGCCGCCGATCAGGGAGATGCCGATGCCCAGAACAATCTCGGAGTGATGCATCAACAGGGCCTTGGCGGGCTGAAAAAGGACGAGGCCGAGGCCGTTCGCCTTTACCGCCTCGCCGCCGATCAGGGTTATGCCAACGCCCAGAGCAATCTCGGAGTGATGCATGCACAGGGCCTTGGCGGGCTGAAAAAGGACGAGGCCGAGGCCGTGCGCCTTTACCGCCTCGCCGCCGATCAGGGATTTGCCAACGCCCAATCCGCGCTCGGCGCCATGCATGAGCAAGGTCTTGGTGGCCTTCGCAAGGACGAGGCCGAGGCTGTTCGCCTTTACCGCCTCGCCGCCGATCAGGGTTATGCCAACGCCCAGAGCAATCTCGGAGTGATGCATGCACAGGGCCTTGGCGGGCTGAAAAAGGACGAGGCCGAGGCCGTGCGCCTTTACCGCCTCGCCGCCGATCAGGG
>JAKFWO010000006.1:1805-108130 GCA_021731815.1 Hyphomonadaceae bacterium
TCGCCGCCGATCAGGGTTATGCCAACGCCCAGAGCAATCTCGGAGTGATGCATGCACAGGGCCTTGGCGGGCTGAAAAAGGACGAGGCCGAGGCCGTGCGCCTTTACCGCCTCGCCGCCGATCAGGGTGATGCCAACGCCCAGTACAATCTCGGAGTGATGCATGATCTGGGCCTTGGCGGGCTGAAAAAGGACGAGGCCGAGGCCGTGCGCCTTTACCGCCTCGCCGCCGATCAGGGTTATGCCAACGCCCAGAGCAATCTCGGAGTGATGCATGCACAGGGCCTTGGCGGGCTGAAAAAGGACGAGGCCGAGGCCGTGCGCCTTTACCGCCTCGCCGCCGATCAGGGTTATGCCAACGCCCAGTACAATCTCGGAGTGATGCATCTACAGGGCCTTGGCGGGCTGAAAAAGGACGAGGCCGAGGCCGTGCGCCTTTACCGCCTCGCCGCCGATCAGGGTTATGCCAACGCCCAAACCTCGCTCGGCGCCATGCATCAACAGGGCCGTGGCGGGCTGAGACAGGACGAGACCGAGGCTGTTCGCCTCTACCGCCTCGCCGCGAGGCAAGGGGAACCTTATGCGCAAACTGCGTTAACCCGTCGCGGACTGACCTGGTGAGAGCGCCGCGTTCTCGCCGGACGGGTCGAAGATCGTCACGGCGAGCGATGACAACACCGCCCGCCTGTGGGCGCTGGATTGAGGGGCAAACCCCTTCGGTATTCCGGACCCGGCCCTTGTCGCGAAGCCCGGCCCTTGTCGCGAAGCCCGGCCCTTGTCGGGAAGCTCAGCCCTTGGCGGGGCGGGCGACCACGCGTTCGGCGATGCGGGCCGAGCGGCCGCGGCGATCGCGCAGATAATAGAGTTTCGCGCGCCGCACCTTGCCATTGCGCACCACGGTGATCGAATCGATCGAGGGTGAGCAGACCGGAAAAATCCGCTCCACGCCTTCGCCAAAGCTGATTTTGCGCACGGTGAAATTCTCGTTGAGCCCGGAACCGGCGCGGCCGATGCACACGCCTTCATAGGCCTGGACGCGCTCGCGCTCGCCTTCCTTGATCTTGACATTGACGCGCAGCGTATCGCCCGGGCGGAAGGCCGGAATGGTCTTGCCCGCAGTGACGCGTGCCAGTTCTTCGGCTTCGAGGGTTTCAATCAGGTTCATGCTGGTCGCTCCGCCCCGCTTCCTGCGCCATCGGCGCGTCGGGGAAATTGGTGTTCACTTTATCCTTCAACCCGCTCTCGCGGAGAATTGCCTTCGTCCCCCCGCGCGTGCCTTTCGGTCGCCGCGGGCTGGTCTTTTCCGCCCCCTCACGGGAATCCCCCGCATGGGCCGCCCACAAATCGGGCCGCCGTGCGCGGGTGATGTCCTCCGCCTGCGCCTGCCGCCATGCAGCGATCCGCGCGTGATCGCCCGACAGAAGCGGCTCCGGGATCGCCATCCCCTCCCACACGCGCGGACGCGTGTAATGGGGATATTCGAGCAAGCCCGCCTCGAAACTCTCCTCACCGGGCGAGGCCACGTTTCCCGTCGCCCCCGGCAGCAGTCTTATGGTCGCCTCGATCATCGCCATGGCGGCGATCTCGCCCCCCGCCAGCACGAAATCGCCGAGCGACACTTCCTCCATCGCGCAAAAAGCGATCGCGCGCTCGTCCAGTCCCTCGAACCGCCCGCACAAGACGATGAGGCCCGGCCCCTTCGCCCATTCGCGCACCCGGCTCTGGGTGAGAGGTGCGCCGCGTGGGCTGGGATAGATCAGCGGACGGATGTCGCGCCCATCATCTCCCCGCGCCGCTGCGACCGCCCGGGCGGCCACATCGGCGCGCAGGACCATGCCCGCGCCACCGCCGGCCGGAGTGTCGTCCACGGAGCCGCGTCTATTACCGGAAAACGCACGGATGTCCAGAGTTTCAAGCGCCCAAATCTCACTCGCGCGCGCGCGGCCGGCAATTGACAGATCGAGTGGGCCGGGAAAAGCCGCCGGATAAAGCGTCAATACGCTGGCACGCCAGATGCTCACGCCAGCCCGCCGGCGCGCAGGGTTTTATAGGCGCGAATGACCTTGCCGAGATGGGCTTCCGTCGTTCGGTCGCCGCCATTGGAATCCGGGTGGAGGCGCTTGACCAATTCGCCATATCGCGCGCGGATCTCCGCCGGCCCCGTACCGGGTTCAAGCCCAAGGATCTCGAAGCACTGGATCTGCAATCCCCCGAAGCGGCGGCCCTCGGGCTGGGCGTCGCCGCCGGAGAAATCCCGGCGCTTGCGCTCACGCCCGCGAAAAATCCGGTGGGGGTCTGCAAAGCCGGCGCGAGGATCTTCTGGATCGACGCGCGCCCGGCTTCGCGTGCCTGCATTGGGATTGGCACGGAAGGGCCAGGTCGGACGTTCACCCGTGGCCGTATACGCGCGGAAGCGTTCGAACTCGGCCTCGCTCATGCCTGAAAAATAGTCCCAGTCGCGATTATAGTCGCGCGCATGCTCGGCGCAGAAATGCCAATATTCCCGCAGCATGCGGTCCTTGGGCGCGCGGCAATCGCCGCGGCGGCGGCAATCGCCATGCTCGCAGCGGATTTCGGCCCCGCGCGGACGCGCTTCGGATTCCGCGGGCTTGACCACGCGGATATCGACGAAGCGGGGACGGTAATTGTAGCGCGCGCTCATGCAGACTCGGCCGATTGGCCCGGACTCGCTGCGAGATCCGGTACGGGGGACCGCATTATGCATAATTCAAAGCGGTTAAGGATAAAAAAAGCCGCAAACAATGCGCCGCATCGCGAGTGAAGATTCCGGGGCAATGGATTGCTGCCGCCTGCTTACATTTCCCATTCACGCTCGATAATGGCAGCGAAACGCTCCGTGCGGGCACGAATGATGGCGGGATTCCATTCAGGATAATCGGGCAAATCGCGGCAGGTCGCGAATTCGGTTCCGCCTTTGGAGAAGATGCGAACCTTTTCGGAAAATTCCTTGCGGTCGGCGAGACGGTTTTTCGGCTCGGGTGCCAAAGCAAGATTTCCATACTGGTTGACGAGCGGCATCGCCTCGGTTTCGTTCGGAAAATGAATCTTGCGCCACGCCGAAGCGCCATCCGGACGGCGCGGCAACACATGTTCGACGGAAATCTTCGCGCCACCATTCGCCAGAAAGCGGGCGATTTCGTCGGGGGCGAGGATGTCATTGAGCAGATAGAGCATCGTGCTCTGAACATCATCGCCAAACGGCATGCGAAGGCGCTGGCTCAGACGGATTTGCTCGGCTTCAGAGAGATTGACATCGCCATCAAGCGCATCGGCCCAGTCCCGCGCCTGCAATTGGTCGAGCACGCGGCGATAGCGCCGGCGCCGTTCCTCCCGGTCGGGGCGGGTCAGTTGCATGGAAAAAGCCAGCCGCTCCAGCCGCGCAAAGAAGCGCTCCGCCTGGCCACGATCCTCGCCCTTCCGGGCCAGCGCCACCATCACCACCGGCCGCCAGCTCTGGTGGTCCAGCCATTTCAGCCGGCGCAGGGCGGCTGTGATGCGTGGATTGTCATAAGGGCTTTCCGGAATCCCGGTCAGCAGCGCCCGATAGACGGCGACAAAGCCCGGCAGCCGCGTCTCCAGAAACGCCCGCGCCCCGGTCTGGCGCACGGCGCGCACGAGGCTTTCCATCGCCTGGCCACGATGATTGCGGTCGAGGATGGTCCGGATATGACCGAACATTTCCTCGAAAGCGCGGTCGCCGAGCGTGTTTTCCCATTCGTGCCAGCGATTGGACATGTCGCGGGCATCGGCTTCACCCAGGCCCGCATGCTGGAACAAGGCGGATTTCAACAGATCCGACGCCTGCGGGCGCTGGCCACGCGCATTCATGGTGTTGAACACATGAAAAACAATTGTGGGCGCGCGCAAGGTGATTTCGTCGACAAGACAGGAATGCAGCAGAAAATCGCAGAATCCGTGGCGCCAATCCGCGCTGCGGGCCATCATCGCCTCGCGAATATGCGTGATCGCAGCATGCATGCGCCGCCAGGAATCCCGGTCGGGGGTCGGGTTGGCATCGGTGTCGCGCGTCGCACCCCGAATCTGGGCGGTGTGTTCGAAAAATGTCTTGTCGAAAAAGCCGGGCGTCACCCGCCAGGCACGCTCGCCCATAATGGGCGGATCGCGCAGCGCCAGCAGCATATGCAAGGCACGCTCGCGGTCGGGATGGGTTTCCAGATCCCGCAAAACGGCAATCAGGAACGAGAATGTGGCGATCCGCTGCTGGCCATCCACGATCTCGAACAAAGACAGCTCAAGTCCGCTGGCTGTGTGCCCGGCAGGCTTCGGCGGGTCCGACAGGGGTGCATATCCGTTCGCGGAATTGGCCGAAAGAATGATCCCGCCCATGAAATAGGGCAACCCGGGATCGCCTTCGAATGCATCGATCAAATCATGGAGAAGCGTCGATACGACCGCCAGAGTCCACGAATATTGACGCTGGAACGATGGAACCACCATCGCACGCTCTTGCCCGAACAATTCCCCGATGGACACAATTCTGGACGTGATATCTGTACGCATACAACAATTTTCAGTGCCAACGCGTTTTCTGAACGCAAACAAATTACTGCCGGTGAGCGGGGCCGGTCCGGTTTCGCAGATATGCCGTAAACGAACGGCCCCCCGTCGTGATTCCCTCCACCCCGTCAATCGCGGTTCCTGCCGGAGTTTTGTTCCCCTGTAATGTTCCCCTGTCAGATGATCGCACGATCCGACCGTTCGCCTCTCGCCGGGATGAATCATGCGACAGGAGAGAACAGATGGCACAATTGTGGCGAAATCATCACAAAACGGACAGGAAAGTCCATTTTTCTGCCCGGGGGTTTCCGGACGGGATGTAAGGCGGCCCGCTGCAAGAAATTTGCAGTGACCTCGCGTCAGGGAACCATCGCAAAAGGCGCGCTTTCGGAGTAGGCGGATACGGCATGGGACAAAGGCGGGGCGGGCCAATATGTCTTCGGGTGGGAAACAGCATTATGGACCGGGTTCGTAATTTTCTCCTTACTGTTGCGCTGGCGGGGGCGGCATTTCTGCCAATCTGGTTTGCGGGGGCAGCGCTCGGAACCCGCTTCGGGCTGTGGCACTGGCGTTTCGGGCTCGGGACCATGATAGGGCAAATGGGGCCGATCCTGCTCGGGGTGGTGGGATTGCTGGCTCTGGTGGCACTGGCCTTTGCGATCCTCGTCAAGCCCCGCAAGGGATTATTGACAGGGCTCCTTGCGCTCGCCATCCCGCTCGCGGGCTTCGCTTACGCGACCAACATTCGTGCCAGCGTGCAGAAGATTCCGGCCATCCATGACATATCCACCGATTGGCGCGAACCGATGCATTTTTCGCCAACCCTGATGGGCCAACGCGGGGCGGGGAGCAATGCGGTCGTAGTGGATGGCCGGATTCCGGAAGATTACCCGGTCCCGGAACTGCGCAGCAAACCCTATGAGGCGATCCTGTCGGCCGCCTTTCCTGATCTCGGAGGGATCGTGCTGGCCGGCGGGGAGGCGGAAATTTTCGACCGGGCCATGCGGATCGTAAAAGCGCGCGGCTGGAAGCTCGTGAGCGCCGATCTCAAGGCGGGCCGGATTGAGGCGAGCGCCACCAGCTTCTGGTTCGGCTTTGTCGATGATGTAGTAATCCGCCTTTCCGAGCGCGAATTGGGGGTCAGGGTCGATATGCGGTCGGTCTCGCGCGCGGGTGTGTCGGATATTGGCGCGAATTCCCGACGGATCAGGGCCTTCATGAAGGATTTGCGGGACCAGTGAACCGGACCAGTGAACCGGACCAGTGAACCGGACCGGTGCGCGGGAATCATTGTCAGGCAGATAGCCCACTCGACCCATTTGAAAAAACGCTCCAGAATGGCCGAAATGTCCTTCTGATTGCGGAGCGTCCATGCGTCCCTGTTTGCTGAATATCCGATATGAGCCGGTTTCCTGCACCCGCCGGCCGTGGCCGGGATTGATGCTGGCGGCGTTTGTCTTTTCCGGCCTCGTTTCGGCGATATCGATGACCGCCGCCGCCCAGACCGCGCAGCCCTCACCATCGCCGGCAGTGTCGGTGCCGCGGGGCCGCCCGCTCACCATCGACCGTGTATTTTCCGAGCCCGCTCTGGCGGGCCAGGGCGCACGGGGCCTGCGCTTTGCGCCCGACGGCAAGACCATCACCTTCATTCGTCCCAAGGCGGAGGATTATCTCCAGCTCGATCTCTGGGCACGCGATGTCGCAACTGGGGCCGAGCGCGTGCTGGTCGACAGCCGTGCGCTGACCGGCGGGCAGGAAGAGCAATTGTCTGAAACCGAAAAAGCCCGCCGCGAGCGCCAGCGCATCGTGGAAAAAGGCGTGGTGGATTATGATTGGTCGGCGAAGGGCGATCTCATCCTCGCGCCGATCGCAGGCGATCTCTACGCCGCCGACCCGGCAACGGGAAAGGCGCGGCGCCTGACCACAAGCCCGGCCGACGAGATCGATGCCAAAATCGCCCCACGCAGCGGCTTTGTCGCCTTTGTACGCGACCAGAATCTCTGGCGGCTCGATCCGCAGACCGGGATCGAGGAGCAATTGACCAGCGATGGCGGGGGAAACATTTCCAACGGGCTCGCCGAATTCGTGGCGCAAGAGGAACTCGACCGCTTCACCGGCTATTGGATCGCGCCCGATGATCGCCGGATCGTCTATGCGCGCGTCGATGAAAGCGCGGTGGCGCTGATCAGCCGGGCTGATATTGGCCCCGATGGCGCGAAGATCGTAACCCAGCGTTATCCGCGGCCGGGCGAAGCCAATGCGGCGGTGACCCTGTTCGTGCTGGATCTCGCCGGCAAGTCCCGCTTCGCGGTAGATCTCGGCTTCGGTCTGCCGCCGCAGGCCGAATATTATCTGGCGCGCGTCCATTGGGCCCCCGATGCCAGTTTCTTTCTGGTCGAGCGGCTGACCCGCGACCAGAAGCGGCTCGATCTCCTGAAAGTCGATGCCGCCACCGGCCAAACGACCCTCATCCTGACCGAACAGGACAATGCCTGGGTCAATCTGGGCAATGACCTGCGATTTCTGCGCGGCGAAAAAGCCTTTGTCCGCGGCGCAGAGACGGATGGCTTCCGCCATCTTTATGTTCACGATTATTCCGGCAAATTGCTGCGGCGGCTGACCGGGGGTAATTATGTTGTCCAGAGCCTCGCGGGAATGGACGAAGCGCGGGGCCTCGTCTTCTTCACCGCCAATCGCGACGATCCGCGCGAAACCCGCCTTTATTCAGCAAGCCTGAAGCCGCGCGGGAAGATCGCCGCGCCGGTGCCGATCACCCGTGAGGCGGGGAGCTGGGGAATAGCCCTCGCCCCCGATGCGAAGAGTTTCATCGGAACCTTTTCGTCGACCGAACAGCCGCCGCAGATCGGCCTCTTTCGCATGGATGGCAGCCGAATCGGCTGGGTCGCCGAAAATGCACTCACCCCCGCCCATCCGTGGTCGGACTTTGTCAATCGCTATCCGCCTGCCGAATTCGGAACCCTGAAGGCCGCCGATGGCACGACGGATCTCCATTACGAATTGCGCAAGCCGGTTGGCTTCGATCCCGCGAGGAAATATCCCGCGATCGTTCTGGTCTATGGTGGTCCCCATGTGCAGACCGTGCGCAATGCCTGGAGCCGCCCCGCCGAGCGCCTGTTCCTCGAGGCCGGCTATGTCACTTTCCGGGTCGATAATCGCGGGGCCTATAATCGCGGCAAGGCGTTCGAGGCCGCACTCGCCCGCGCCATGGCCGGCGTCGAGGTCAAGGACCAATATGCCGGCCTCGACTGGTTGAAAGGGCAGAATTTCATCGATCCTGCGCGGATCGGGGTCACCGGCTGGTCCTATGGCGGTTATATGAGCCTGATGCTGATGATGCAGGAGCCGGGCCGTTTCGCCGCCGGCCTGGCCGGGGCTCCCGTCACCGATTGGTCGCTCTATGACAGTGCCTATACCGAGCGTTATATGTCCGACCCCCGGGACAACAAGGCCGGCTATGGGGCGGCCAATGTGCTGACCTATGCCGGCAGGCTCGACCGGCCGCTGATGATTGTGCATGGCCTCGCCGATGACAATGTCGTCTTTGACCACACCACCAAACTGATCACCGCCCTGCAGCGCCAGGCGCGGCCTTTCGAAATCATGGTCTATCCGGGCGAAAAGCATCGCCTCGGCCCCAAAGCCGTCAACATGCATTATTGGGGAACCATGCTCGATTTCTTCAACCGCCATCTGAAGCAATAAGGACAAAGCCGTGGCCGGACAGCGTATATCGGGGGTTTCGGGACCGGGATTCAGGTTCTGCCTTGCCGTCATGGCTATGCTGGCGGTCATTCTGTCCCCGGCGCGCGGAATTGCCTCGGCCCAGACAGCCAATCCGGTAGCGGCCTCGGCGACCCCGGCTGTCGCTGCCGATATCCGCGTGGCCGCCGGGCCGGAAATTGCCGCACTTTATGACGAGGGCAGTTTCCTCGCGGCGGCGGCACTGGCGGAGAAGAAGACCGATGCCCCGAGCCTCGCCATGGCGGCACGCGCCCTGACCGCGAGCGTGCTGACCCGCCAGCAATCGCCCGAGAGCTATCGCAAACGGGTGGAGCGCGCTGTGGCCGCGGCCGACCGGGCGATCCTTGCCAATCCCCGCCAGATTGAGGCCTATCTCCAACTCGCGGCGGCGTTGGGACTGAAGGCGCGCCTTGTGGGGCCGCTCGCGGGGGCGCGTCAGGGCCTCGCGGGCCGGGCGCGGGATGCGGCGGCGATGGCGGTGCGCCTCGACGCGAGCCTGCCCTGGGGTTATGCCTTTCTCGGCATCTGGAATGTCGAAGTGGTCAATGCCGGCGGGCCGGTCGGGGCGCGCCTGCTCGGGGCAAATCTCAAGGAAGGGCTGCGCCATATGGAATCAGCGCTCCAGCGCAATGCCCCCGATCCCGTTGTCGGCCACCAGATCGCACTCGCTTTGGCCGGGCATGATGCCAAACGCCATCGTGTCCTGATCGGACGCGCGCTGACGGCTGCGCTCGCCGCACCGGCCGATGATTTTTTCGAGCGCGCCATCCGCCGCCGTGCCGAGGAACTGGCCGCCGTTCTGAAGCGCGAGAACAAGGCCGAGCTCAGGGAATTCCTGAAAGCGCAGAATTCCCTGAACTGACCCGGCAGGCGTGGTCGTAGCGATCACTGCCTGTTGAGCGCGCATCGTGAACAAGAAGCAGGCGCCGAGATTGATCGCGCGCCAAGGATCGCTATACTCCGCCGCGACGATCGGACCTGACGTTACGGCATGAGGCGCAAGCAGACGCAATGAGTAATGTTGAAGAATATTTTCCGACCGAGGACGAGCCATTCATGAATGATCGGCAACGGGATTATTTCCGCCGCCGTCTGATCCAGTGGAAAGAGGAAATCCTCCTCGAATCCCGCCTGACCATCTCCAATCTGCGCGAAGAGACCGAGAGCCATCCCGATCTCGCCGACCGCGCCACCAGTGAAGCCGATCGCACCCTGGAATTGCGTACCCGCGACCGCCAGCGCAAGCTGATCGCCAAGATCGAGGCCGCACTCGCACGGATCGATGACGGGGTTTACGGTTTTTGCGAAGAAACCGGTGAACCGATCGGCGTGGCGCGGCTCAAGGCGCGGCCGATCGCCACTTTGTCACTTGAATCCCAGGAGCGTCACGAACGCCGTGAGCGCACCATCCGCGACGATTGAGGCGCTCGCGCCCGTCAGCAAATCGGGTCGGAACTCGCGCGAATAGTGACCGGCAGCAGGAATTCAGGGGATTCTTCCGTTTTGGGAACGAAACCTCCGCGCCCGGCTGCCATGACACGCCAACCAGATGACAGCTGTTCCACTCTTGAAATGATGGTGCAGAGACGATGCAACGGATCGGCTCAGGACCATTCCAAAATCGCATGCCCGCGCGATTTCAGAAAAATCAGAGCCCGGGTTTCGTCAAAGCACTTGCTTGACGGGTCACGGTCGAGGCAAAACCATCCGGCAGCTTCGATCTCTCAGTATTTCCGTATGCATTCAATGGCCTGACTCATTCAGGAATTCCCTTCGAAATCACAAGAGGTGACTTCCGCGAAATCAGCTTGCCTCGGAATGCTTTCTTCTGTAGACGCGCGGACCTGCTGCCGGGTCTTTGATCCGGGCTCACCGCGCCAGTGACCATGAGCGGCCCCGAGTCAATACGGATATTTGTCGGCAGCAATACTACCCGCCCATCCGGGCCATACAAAAAAGGCAGAAGCGATGAAAGCCCAGGGTCATCCCGATTATCATTTCATCACCGTCGTGATGACCGACGGAACCGAATTCCGCACGCGCTCGACCATGGGCCAGGAGGGAGCGCGCCTGTCGCTGGATATCGACCCCAAGACCCATCCCGCATGGACAGGCGGAGAGGCGAAAGTGGCCGAACGTGGTCGCGCGTCGAAATTCAACCAGAAATTCAAAGGCTTTTTGGGCTGAGCTTTTTGGGCTGAAACGTTTCCCCTTTGATCGGGAAATCTTGTGTCCTGGACCCGTCACGGCCCAGGTTTCAGACCATTGGCGATCAGATCGCCGACATGCGCCGCGATGTCGGAAGCCGATCGCGACTGGTCCCACACGCCGTAGCGCATCCCGATAAAAACATTGGCCCCGATCAGTGCCCAGGCGCGGACCTCGTCATCCCCGGGGCGGATTTGTCCGGCAGCCGCAGCCGCCGCAAGATTGTGGCGATAGGCTTCGGCAAACACCGAATAATGTCCGCGCCATGTTTCAGGGGCCACGAACTGGGCTTCCTCGATCGTGCGGTAAAGCGTGGGGCCGGCGCGCACGAATTCGATAAAGGCTTCGAGCCCCATGATCTCGGCCCGCAGGCGGTCGGGTGCGGGTTCCACCGCCGCTGACAGATGCGCGCGTGTCTCAGCACCCAAATAGCGCACCAAAGCACGAAAAATGGCGTCCTTGCTCTCAAAATAGACGTAAAATGTCCCCAGCGCCACGCCGGCCGCCTGGGTGATGTCGCTGATCGACGTCTGATGAAACCCCCTGTCACCAAATTCCGACTTGGCCGCGGCGAGCAGCTTCGCCAGGGTTTTTTCGCCGCGCGCGGTTTTGGGCGTCCGGTCCTGTTCGCCCGTTGCGGGCACCAGTGCGGGATTCTCTGAACTTGAAGCTTGATTCATGTTTCAACTTATTGCATGAAGATATTCGTCGCACAAGCGCGCCATTCCAGATCGGTACGCTGTTCGGGCGGGGAATCACGACGGCCAACAGGAGGAAGATGATGAGGGACCGGTTCAGGGAATTGCGGCGGGCATTGTTGCTGCTCGGGGTTGCGGGGCCGGCATTGATGTCGACAGTGCCCGCTTTTGCGCAGAATGCAAATGCGCCAGCGGGACTTGAGGACGAAGATGATAGCGGCGAGGAAGTGATCGTCACCGCCCGCCGGCGGGAAGAGAACCTGCTCGACGTTCCAATTTCATTGTCCGTCCTGTCGGGTGCCCAGCTCGAAGCCTCAGCCGAACCCGATATCGTCGCCCTTCAGGACCGCATTCCCAATCTGACACTCGAAGTCACCCGCGGCACCAATACCACGATTTCCGCCTTTATCCGGGGCGTCGGCCAGCAGGATCCGGTGGCCGGATTCGAGGCCGGTGTCGGGATCTATATCGATGATGTCTATCTCAACCGTCCCCAGGCGGCCGTGCTCGACATCTATGATGTGGAGCGCATCGAAGTCCTGCGCGGGCCACAGGGCACGCTCTATGGTCGCAACACGATTGGCGGCGCGGTCAAATACATTACCAAACGGCTCGGCGATGATCCGGAACTCAAGGTCCGCCTGACCGGCGGCACTTTCCGGCAATTCGATGGCGTGCTCACCTTCACGGCCCCGGTCACGGAAACCCTCGCGGTGGGCGGAACTGTGGCGCGCTTCAGCCGCGACGGCTTTGGGGACAATCTCACCCTCGGGACGGAGAATTACGAGCGCGACGTGATCGCCGGCCGGGTCAGTGTCGAATATGAGCCCAATGATCGCTTTTTTTTGCGCCTGACCGGCGATTATTCCGATGACAATTCGGTGATCCGCCAGGGCGCGCGGCTCATCCCTGATCTCGCACCACCCTTCCAGTTTCCGGTGCTCGATGACGTGTTCGACACGCGGGCCGGGCTTCAGGTTCCGGAATCGAGCGTGGTGGCGCGCGGCGTGTCGGCCAGCGCCGAATTCCGGGTCAATGACCAGATCCTGCTGCGCAACATCTTTGCCTGGCGCGACGACCGTTCCGAAACACCGATCGATTTCGACGCCTTGCCCGCGGCCGATGTCGATGTGCCGGTCATCTATGACAATCAACAATTTTCCGAGGAATTCCAGATCGTCTATACCGGAGAACGGATTGCGGGCATTGCCGGCTTCTATTTTCTCGATGCCGGTGCTTTCAACGCCTTTGACGTGATTCTGGCCGAGACCGGGGCGATCATCAATCTGCCGGGTCTCAACGCCTTCACCATCAGCGATGTCAATACCAGCACCTGGTCTATATTTGGCGATGTGACCTTCGATCTCCTGCCCAATCTCAGCCTCTCGGTGGGGGGTCGCTATACCAGCGACGAGCGCAATGCCCGCCTCCTTCGCCAGACCTTTCTGGGCGGGTTTTCGCCGGTCTTTGGCGGGGCGGTGCGGGCACCGATCGCCACGGCCGCCGATTTCACGGGCACACAGCGCTTCAAGGATTTCTCGGGTCGCGCCAATGTCGCCTGGAAGCCGACGGAAAATCTCAATCTCTATTTTTCATTCAGCCAGGGCTTCAAGGGCGGCGGTTTCGATCCGCGCGGCAGCGCAACCGCTGCACCCGATCTCGACGGCGATGGCGTGCGCGGTGCAGCCGATCCCGATGATGTGTTCGAATTCCTGCTGTTCGAGCCCGAAAACGTCAACACCTATGAGATCGGTGCCAAAGCCAGCCTGTTCGACAACCGGGTGCGGGGCAGTCTCGCGCTGTTTCGCAGCGATTATTCCAATGTCCAGATCCCGGGTTCGGTCGGCTTCGACGCGAATGGCGACGGGATCAACGAAACCTTTATCGGCATCACTTCGAACGCTGCCGATGCCGATATCAGGGGCTTTGAATTCGAAGGCCAGGCGGATCTGTTCCGCGACGGCCTGACACCGGGCGACACCTTCACCTTTGCCTGGTCGCTCGGCTATATCGACGCCCAATTCAACAGCTTTATCGACGCATTCGGCCGCGATGTGGCCAATGAACGGGTCTTCCAGAACACGCCGCGCTGGAACGCTTCCGCCATTGTGGGATATGAAGCCCCGCTCACCATTCTCGGGCAAAAGGGGCAATGGGGGATTTCAACCCAGACCTCCTATCGCGGCGATGCCAGCCAGTTCGAGGTGCGCACCGCCCAACTTGATCAGGAGGCCTATATCCTGTTCGATGCGAGCATGACTTGGCGGTCCGAAAGCGGACGCTGGCAGTTCGGCGTGCATGGCAAAAACCTGACCGACAAGGAATATATCGTCGCCGGCTATAATTTTATCAATCCGGCCACCGGTGCTGCGACCCTGGGCCGCGAGGGCGTGCTCACCGCCTTTTTCGGCAATCCGCGCCAGATTCTCGGCACGGTGGCGCTCAAATTCTGAGAAGCGGGGTTCGTGACTGGTCTGGTTCCGGGGCTCGATCAAGGAGACGCAGACGGAAAAGCGGCCGATTCATTCGGCCGCTTTTTGCCGGGATTACGATCGATCCCGCCGCATGCCCGATCTCAGCTGCCAGTCCCCGGTTCGGTCATGGGAGCCAAGCCCCCATCCATGTGCGATGTGGCATTGGCACCCGATTCTGCCATCGGGCCAGCCGAAACTGCCACCATGGCCGCGCGTAAAACCCGTCCGGCCAGGGTATAGCCAGGTTGAAAAAGCTCGGCCACCTGACCGGCGGGGAGGTCCGAGGGAATCTGCGCCACCGCCTGGTGCAGATTGGGATCGAACGCCTCGCCCAGCGGCGACAGTTTTTTGAGCTGGTTCCGATCAAAGGCATGCATCAGCGCGCGCCCCGTCAGCTCGACGCCCTCAAACAGATTGCGCAGGCTGTCGGGCCATGTTTGTCGGTCGGTCTCACCCGCCGCATCCTGTGCGACCTTGAGTGCGCGCTCGAGATTATCGGCAACGCCAAGCAAATCGCGCGCGAAACGGTCGACCCCGAAATCGCGGGCAGCCGCCACATCGCGTTCGGCGCGCATCCGGACATTGCCGGTTTCGGCGATCGCACGCAGCAATTGCTCCTTCAAATCTGCCCGCTCGGCCTCCAATTGGGCAATGATCGCGGCCTCGCGCGTGACTTCAGCGCTGGCGGCATCGCCCTCCCTTATCCCGTCGGTTGCGGCGGACAGGATTTCGGACGGGTTCATTTCGGATTCGGACATCTGGTTGACGCTCCCGGAAAAACACATTCAGGCTTTGGAAGAATACTCACCGCCCAATAAACGGCCGATCAGTCGCGACGTGTAATCCACGACCGGGATCACACGCGCATAATTAAGACGCGTCGGGCCAATAACCCCCAGTGCCCCGACCACTTTCCGCTCTGCATTCATATAGGGTGCGACGATCAGGCTTGAACCCGAGAGCGAGAACAAAGGGTTCTCTGCGCCGATAAAAATTCGTACTCCATCGGCCTCGCGCGCGAGATCAAGCATTTGCATGACCGTTTCATTGCGTTCGAGATCCTCGAACAATTGCTTCACACGGGCGAGATCGGCCGCCAGATGCGTGTCCGCCAGAAGATTGGCCCGCCCGCGCACGATGAGCGAACGCCCGCGCGCCGGATCCTCGCCCGACCATTCGCCGGCCCCCGCCTCGATCAGGCCGGCGGCCGCCACATCGAGTTCCATCCGGTCGCGTGTCAGGGTCTCGGCGATCTCGTGGCGTGCTTCGGTCCAGGTCTTGCCCTTCATATGGGCGTTGAGATAATTGCTGGCCTCCTGCATCGCGGCCGGGGTCAGGCCGGGCGGCGAGCGCATCAGCCGGTTTTCCACCGCCCCGTCGTCGGATACCAGCACGATCAGCGCCTGTTCGGGCGAGATCGAGACGAATTCAACATGCTTGACCGGAGCCTCATGCGTCGGGGTCATGACGATACTGGCACCGCCGGCAAGCCCCGACAGCATTTCCGACGCCGCAGCGAGCATTTTGGGCAGTGAATTGCCACCGCCCGCGAGCCGTGCCTCGATGTCGCGCTGTTCCTCACTGCCGAGATCGCCGATCTCCAGCAGGCCATCGACGAACAGCCGCAATCCGGCCTGGGTCGGCAGGCGCCCGGCGCTGGAATGCGGCGCGTTGAGCAAGCCGAGCGCCGCAAGATCGGACATGGTGTTGCGAATCGAAGCCGGCGACAGCGCGATGCCCCGCCGCGACAAGGTGCGCGAGCCGACCGGTTCACCATCCGAAAGGAAGGATTCGACGATCTCGCGGAACACTTCGCGCGCGCGGCTGTCGAGATCCATGGCGCGGATCAGCGGACCTGCATTCATCCAGCGACCTGTTTCATCACATTGTCGCGGCCAAATTCGCCAGGCCGCCCGGAGGATCGTGAAATCCGGCCCCGGCCAGTGCAGGACGGCTTTTCCGGTGGTGGCTTTTCCGGTGGTGGCTTTTCCGATTGGCGCTTTCGGCCAGAACCCTGCCCTCCGTCGCGGTGGTTCTCCATCTTGCCGGAGCGCTCAGCGTTTGGCCACCAGCCCTTCGCGCTGGGCACGCTTGCGGGCGAGCTTGCGGGCGCGACGAACGGCCTCGGCATCCTCGCGCGCACGCTTTTCCGAGGGTTTCTCATAATGGTTGCGACGCTTCATTTCGCGGAATGTGCCTTCCCGCTGCATCTTTTTCTTCAGCGCCTTGAGCGCCTGGTCGACATTGTTGTCGCGCACGATAATCTGAACGATGACTGATCTCCCTGAAAATGCGGCCGTCATGATCGGCGTCTGAAGGGGCGGCAGATAGCAAAGCGGGCGCTGTTTGTCTATGGCGCACGGGCACCGGAAATGCGCAGACCATGCGCCGGACAGGGCCCGGAACGGGATATCAACGCAATATCAACGGCCGCCCGAAGCCGCCAAAGCGAGGGATGGGTCGAGAAAACGCCCGCGCCATTTCAGCCGCCAGCACAGATGCGGGCCGGTCGCGCGGCCTTCGGCTCCCACAAGGCCGATCGCATCGCCTTTGACAAGGCGGTCGCCGGGCTTCACATCGAGCCGGCTCATATGGAGATAGGCGCTGATCAGCCCCTGTCCGTGATCGATCAGCACCAGCCCGCCCTCGAAATGCAGGCCGTTCTCGGCAAAGGTGACGACCCCCGCCGCCGGCGCGCGGATTTGTGTGCCCTTGGGCACGGCGAGATCCACACCGTAATGGGGCGTTTTCGCCTCGCCATTGAGAATGCGCTGCCCGCCCCAGGCCCCCGAAATGCGGAAACCCTGCGCCAGCGGCCAGAGCCAGGTTTCAGTGAATCCGACCTCCGCGGCACGGCTGGCATAGCCCTTTTGCTTGCGGGCGCTCTCGGCAGCGATGCGTTTGAGAAGCTCCGGATCCTCGGGATTGACCAAAGCCGGGGGCAAGCCGTCAATGCGTTGAATATTGTAGCGGCGCGCGGAGATTGCGTAGGATTTTTCGCGTTTCCTTGCGCCGGCGGTCACGTCGATGACCGTTTTTGCTCCCGCATTGCGATCGAAGCCGACCACGAATTTTCCCGCCGCATCGGCCTCGGTCGCGATGGTCCCATCGACCAGAATCGCCGCACCCGGAGCGGTCGTGCATGAAATGAACCCGCCCTGGGTAAAACTTCCACGGCAATCAAGCGGCGGAACCGGCACGGGAGACGGGGCAGGCCCCGCCGCCACGAGACCTGGAACCAAAGCAAAGAGAATCAGGCCAAGGAGCGGCAAACCCGGCCAATTGCGACTCATCTGCTTCATGTTCATTGCCATTTTCCGTTCGCAATGGCCGCGCGACAGGCCGCAAGCAAGGCCACCTGATCACGTCCGAGCCGCCAGAGCCAGTCCCAGGAGAAAATTCCGGTGTCATGGCCATCATCGAAGCGCAATTTCACTGCGTAACGGCCGATCGGCGTGCATTCCACGATCCCGACCTGCGCTTTTCCCCTGACAATGCGCTTGTCTTTGGCCCCATGGCCCTGAACCTCGGCTGAAGGGGATTCCACACGGAGGAGTTCAAAGGGGATCGAAAATTCCGTGCCATCCTCGAAAGCGATGCGCAGGATTCGGGCTTCCGCCTGAAATTCCAGAAAAATCGGCCAGGGCCGCCCATCGGAATTTTCGACGGCAAAGTGGCTCATTCGGGCATGCCCTGCACTTCATCGAGGTTGCGGGCTTCCTCGGCCAGCAGGATCGGCACGCCGTCGCGAATGGGGAATGCCAGCCGCGCCTGTTGGCTCACCAATTCTCCCGCCGCCCGATCATGATGCAGCGGACCCCGGCTGACCGGGCAGACAAGGATTTCCAGCAATTTCGGGTCGGGCAATTTCGGGTCGGGCAATTTCGGGTCGGGCCCGGGGGCATGGTCACTCACGGAATCTGTCATCCGCCCGCCTCCGCCAATTGGCCCGCCAGCGCCTGGGCATAGGATGTGATATCGCCCGCACCAAGGCAGATGACAAGATCCCCCGGCCGGCCATGCTCCTTCACAAGTCCGGGAAGGGCCGCGAAATCCGGCAATTTCAGCGCACAGCGATGGCCGTGGCTGCGCAGACTGTCGACCAGTGCATCGGCATGGATCCCGGGGATGGGCGCTTCGCCGGCGGTATAGACATCCGCCACCATCACGACATCCGAATCATTGAAGCAGGTCGAGAATTCCCCGAACAGATCCTGGAGTCGGCTGAACCGATGGGGCTGGACGACCGCGATTACCCGCGCGGTTTCGCCAGCCACCTCGCGCGCCGCCTTGAGCACGGCGGCGATTTCCTTCGGGTGATGGCCGTAATCGTCGATGATGCGCAGGCCCTGCCAATTGCCAACGGTCGTGAAGCGCCGCTTGACGCCGGCAAATTGGGCCAGCGCACGCCGCATCGCCTGTCCCCCCACGCCGAGATTCCACCCCACAGCGATCGCCGCCAGCGCATTCTGCACATTATGCGCGCCCGCCATGGGCAGGAACACGTCGCGCATCTCGTCATCCGAGCCATCGCGTCCGCGCAGCAACACATCGAATCGCGCGCCCTCGGGGCCCATGCGCAGATTGGCCGCGCGAATGTCCGCCTGTGGGGTGAAGCCATAGGTGACGATCCGGCGGTCTTTCACACGGTCGACCAGTTTCTGGACTTCTTCGTGATCGAGGCAGACTACCCCAAAGCCATAAAAGGGCAGATCCCGGACAAAGGTCTCGAACGCCGCCTTGAGCGCATCGAAACTCTTCCAATAATCGAGATGCTCGGGATCAATATTGGTGACAATGCCGATCGTGGGCCGCAGCCGGATAAAAGTGCCGTCGGATTCATCGGCTTCCGCCACGATCCACGCCCCGCGGCCGACCTTGGCATTGGAATTATAGGCGGCCATGATGCCGCCGCCGATCACTGTCGGGTCGAAACCGGCCGCGTCGAGCAAGGTCGCGACCATGGTGGTGGTCGTGGTTTTGCCATGGGTCCCGGCCACCGCCACCGTCCATTTGACACGCATGAGTTCGGCCAGCATCTCGGCACGCGGCACGATGGGCAGGCCGCGGCGGCGGGCTTCATCTACCTCTGGATTGCCCGGCTTTATGGCCGAGGAGATAACCACGGCGCCGGCACCGCTGACATTACTGGCCTCATGCCCGACATAGACCCGCACGCCCTTCTGGATGAGCCTTTCGGTATTGGCCGAGGCTTTGGAATCCGAACCCTGCACCCGCCAGCCGAGATCGATCATGACCTCGGCGATCGCCGACATCCCGATTCCGCCAATCCCGACGATATGGACGGGACCGAGATCGGTGGGGACAGGGCTCTTCAATATCTGGTTTGGCGACATGGGGGTTCCGGGCCTGAGAAAGACGCCCTCGGGTCATAAATCGAATCCCGGCATTTTCAATGCGGAAAACCGCGCAGCGCCGGTCGGGGCGCGATCACCCGCTGGCAACGCTTTCGGCAAGATCCGCCAGCCGCTGGGCCGCATCCACCCGGCCCAGCCCGCGCGCGGCTTCCGCCCGGCGCAGCAGAAATCCCGGATCATTGAGCCGGTCCGTGAGCAAGGCCGTCAGCGCGGGGGCGGTGAATTCCGCCTCGCCCAGCATATCGGCAGCGCGTCCCGCGACAAGCGATTCGGCATTCGCGGTCTGGTGGTCATCGGCGGCGATCGCCAGCGGCACGAGGATCGAAGGCCGGCCAATGGCGGCGATCTCGGTGACCGAGGACGCCCCCGCCCGCGCGATGATGAGATGCGCATTGGCCATGCGCGCGCCGATATCGGCAAAGAAGGGCGCACATTCGGCCTTCACGCCGGCTTCGGCATAGCGGGCTTGCGCATCTGCCTGCTGGTCGGCGCGAACCTGGTGGACGATTTCGAGCCGCCGGCGAAGTTCAGGGTCGAGGGCAGCAATTGCATCGGGAATGATGTCGCCAAGAATCCGCGCGCCCTGGCTTCCTCCAATCGCCAGCAAACGGATCGTTCCGCCCGGCGGCAGCGCGGGATAGGCCAGAGCGCGCGCCGCGATGATCGGTTCGCGCACCGGATTTCCGGTCAGCCGCTTGCGGGATTCAAGGCGAGGTGCCAGCCGGTCAAGGCGCTCGAAACCACAGGCGATGATCGTGGCATCGCCCGCAAAAAACCGGTTGACGCGCCCCAATACCGCATTCTGTTCATGGATGAGGATGGGAATGCCCAGATCCCGCGCTGCCCACAAGGCGGGAAAGGATGGATAGCCGCCAAATCCGGCGACAATGGCCGGTCGCAATTGCAGAAGCCGCTCCTTGGCGCGGGTAATGCCGCGCAGGATTTTCCCGCCCGCGCGCAGCCAATTGACCGGATTTTTCCCTGCAAGGCTCGCGGCTTCCACAAATTCCTGGGCATCTGCCGGGAAATCCTTGGCATAGACCCCTCCGCGCGGGTCGGTCATCAGCAGGATCCGGAAGCCGCGCGCGCGCAACGACGCTGCAAAGGCCGCAGCCGGGAACATATGCCCGCCGGTTCCTCCCGCCGCGATCACGACGAGCCGGTCCCGTCCGGGCGTTGCAGAAGATTGCAGCGCATTCATCCTGGATTTCGGCTTATTCATGTCCGGACCGCCCTTGTTGACCCGCGTATCGTCCGGACCACGCCGATCCCGACACCCCGCGATCAATCAGCCAATAAGGCTTACAAGTCGCTAACGTGGAATCCACTGGAAAGCAGCCGGGTATCGCAGCGCCAAATTCCCGTCCGCCCCCCCCCACCGGCACGGGAGCCATTTCAGGGAAACAGCATCTTTCGCGACCACAGGGCGCTTTCATTCTCTCCTGCCGGTCGACTGAAGGCGATCCGTTCATGCAGGCGAAAGGGCCGGTCGCGCCAGAATTCCATGGCGACGGGCCACAGGCGATAGCCCTTCCAGTGCGGCGGGCGCGGGATGGCCCCCGTTCCGAATCGCAAGGCGGTTTGCGCCACCCGGGTTTCGAGGTCGAGGCGTCCCTCCATCGGGTCCGATTGCCGCGAGGCCCATGCCCCGATGCGCGCCAACCGCGCACGGCTGGCGAAATAGGCATCGGCTTCGGCTTCCGTGACCTCGGTCAGGGAACCGCGCAGACGGATCTGTCGGCGCAGGCTTTTCCAGTGGAAGCACAAGGCCGCCTGGGGATTGACTGCGATCTGGCGACCCTTCGCGCTCAGGGAATTGGTGTAGAAGACAAAACCGCCGGCATCAAAATCCTTGAGAAGCACCATGCGCACATCGGGCAACCCATCGGCATCGGCGGTGGCAAGCGCCATGGCATTGGCATCATTGGGCTCGGTTTGCCGCGCCTTCCCCAGCCATTCGGCAAACAAGACGAGCGGATCGGCCGCCGGCGACAGCGGCCCCTGTTCCCTTTCCCCGCTATTGGCGTATTCGGCCTCATCCGGGCTCGGCGGAATCAGACCCTCGGCCCGCGCCCGGGCGAGAAGTCCGGGTTCATCCGGTTCGAGGGATTTGTCTGACATCCTTCATCTCCTGGCCAAATCCTGTGGCCAAAACAACATCCGGCCGCCAACCATTCACGCTCAGCGCGCAAGCCATTGGGCCAAAGGCTCGCGCGCCAGCATCTCGTCGAGCACCGGGCGCCGGCGCACCACAGCGTGTTCGGCCCCGCGAACGAGGATTTCCGCCGCCAGCGGTCGCGAATTATATTCCGACCCCATCGAGGCACCATAGGCCCCGGCCGAAAACAATGCCACGAGATCCCCGGCCTCCAGCGGCGGCAATAGCCGGTTCTCGCCGAACAGGTCCGAGGTCTCGCAGATCGGCCCGACCACATCAACGGGGACGGGCTCTCCGCGCGGACGGCCCACGGGCTCGATGGCGTGAAACGCATCATAAAGTGCCGGACGCATCAGATCATTCATGCCGGCATCGAGCACCAGAAAATTCCGGCTCTCACCGCGTTTGAAATAGATGACTTCGCTCAGCAATATCCCGGAATTGCCGGCGATCAGGCGCCCGGGCTCGAAAATCAGCAGCCCAGGAAAATCACCGGCCGCACGCGCCACCATCGTCCCATAGGCCGCTGGCTGGGCGTGGGTTTCGCCCTCGTCATAGGGAATGGCCAGCCCGCCGCCCAGATCGATCCGGGGAACCCCGATCCCCTCGGCCCCGAGCGCCCGCGCCAGCGCAAAGACTTTGCCGAAGGCGCGCTCCATCGGTGCGAGATCCCCGATCTGGCTGCCGATATGGACGGCGAGGCCCTGGAAATCGAGACTCTGA
Organism: Hyphomonadaceae bacterium; assembly: GCA_021731815.1. Classification (GTDB taxonomy): domain Bacteria; phylum Pseudomonadota; class Alphaproteobacteria; order Caulobacterales; family Aquidulcibacteraceae; genus JAKFWO01. The sequence continues at coordinate 23,745 of JAKFWO010000006.1, forward strand.
TGTTCGATCACGCGGCGCACCAGTGCCGGAGCCTCGGCCATGGGGACGCCGAATTTGACCTCCGCCCCACCGGTCGAGATCTTGGCATGACCGCCAGCCCCGATATCGGGATTGACCCGGATCGCCACCGATGCCCGCAGCCCCGTCGCGGCCGCGCAGGCAGCAAGGGCCTCGAGTTCGGGCGCACTTTCGACATTGAACTGGAAAATGCCGGCCACAAGCCCGGCCACAAGTTCGGCGCGTGTCTTGCCGACACCGGAAAACACGATGCGCCCTGCCGGAATGCCGGCCGCCAGCGCCCGCGCCAGCTCGCCGCCCGACACTACATCGGCCCCGGCACCGCATTGCGCCAATGTCGCCAGCACCGAGAGATTGGAATTGGCCTTGACCGAAAAGGCGATGAGCCGCGGGCGGGGCCCGATCGCTTCATCCAGCACATGAAAATGGCGGCGCAAGGTGGCGTCCGAATAGACATAAGACGGCGTTCCCCAGGCGCGCGCCAATGCGGCCAGAGGAACGTCCTCGCACCATAATTCGCCCTGACGCCGGTGAAAAAAATGGGTCACATGCGGCCCGATGGCTGGAGGTCAGATGAAATTTCATTACGCGGCACCTGCCCGTATCGATGCCCGTTCAATGCCGCGGATTCTCGCCGGCGGGCGTGGGCGGATCGGCCGGGATCGGGATTTGCCGCGTCTGGCGGGTGCTGCCATTGGCGGGGGAATTCCCGGCCGCGTCTTTGGTACCGGCCGCTTTTTCGGATTCCGCACGCGCCACGGCTTCGGCGCGCTTTGCCGCTTCCTCGGCCCGCTTCTGCGCCTCATATTGGGCGCGCGCGCTGCCGAACAAAGGCGGCGCGGGCTCAAGCGGGCCACGAATTCCGCAGGCTGCCAAAACGAGGCACCCCGCCATCACCGCCATCTTCCGGGATGTCGCATAAATCCGGTTCATTGCCCGTCCTCCATACCAGGTTCTTTTGTCTCCGGTTCCTCGATCCCGAGTTCCTGCCGCCAGCGCGCAATCTGTTCGCGCACCCTCACGGGTGCGGTACCCCCGAAAGAGAGCCGTGCAGCAACCGAGGCCTCCACCGTCAGCAAAGCCTGCGCCTCCGCGGTAAACCGGGGTTCAATCGCCTGAAATTCAGCAAGCGGCAAGTCTTCCAGCGAGGACAAGCCCAGTTCTTCGGCCCGCCGGACCGCGGCACCCGCCACATGATGGGCGGTGCGAAACGGCATGGCCAGCGCACGCACCAGCCCGTCGGCGAGGTCGGTGGCGGTCGAAAAGCCGCGCGCGGCGGCAGCACGCATCGCGGCACGATCGAAAGTGGTCGTCGCGATCATGCCGGTCATCGCCCCGACCATGAGTGCAAAGGAATCGAAGGCCTCGAATACCAGCGCCTTGTCCTCCTGCAAATCCTTGGAATAAGCGAGCGGCAGCGCCCTGACGATCGACAACAACGCCGCCGAATTCGCCGCGATCCGCGCGGCCTTGGCCCGCACCAGTTCGGCGGCATCGGGATTGCGCTTTTGCGGCATGATCGACGACCCGGTCGACCATTCATCCGACAGGCGCGCAAAGCCGAATTGCGGCGAGGTCCACAGCACGATCTCCTCGGCCAGCCGCGAGAGATGCACCGCCGCAATTGCCAGCGCACCCAATGCCTCCAGCGCAAAATCGCGCGCCGAAACAGCGTCGAGCGAATTGGCCATCGGTCCGTCGAAGCCAAGCGCGAGCGCAGTCGCTTCCCGGTCGATCGGATAGGCTGTCCCCGCCAGCGCCGCCGCGCCGAGCGGGCACTCATCGGCACTGGACCACGCCGCACGCAGGCGCCGGTCATCACGCGCAATCATCTCGACATAGGCCAACAAATGGTGGCCGAGGGTTACCGGTTGCGCCGTCTGCAAATGAGTGAAGCCCGGCAGGATCCAGTCGGCATGGGCTTCTGCGCACCGGACAAGGCCTATTTGCAGGGCCTCGAGCGAATGGCTCGCCGCGAGCAGCGCCCGCCGGGTCCACAGCTTGAAATCCGTCGCCACCTGGTCGTTGCGCGAGCGCCCCGTATGCAGACGCTTGCCGGCTTCCCCGATGCGTTCGGTCAGCCGCGCCTCGATATTGAGATGAATATCTTCCAGATCCTCGGAAAATTCGAACTGCCCGGCAGCGATTTCTGCACCAATCGCGTCAAGGCCCTCCTGAATGGCCTTTTCATCGTCCGACGAAATGATCCCTTGGGCGGCCAGCATCGCGGCATGGGCTTTGGAGCCTTCGATATCCTCGCGCCACAGGCGCTGATCGACCGCGATCGAGGCATTGATGGCGCGCATCAGCGCACCGGGCCCGCGATTGAATCGGCCACCCCACAGGCCCTGCGCGCCCGAAGGCCCGATCGGAACCGGCCCGGATTTTCCGGCGGTCGGGGGTGATGTGTCAATCCCGGTCACAATTTCACGTCCTTTTCGATGCCAAAAATCCGGATACTCTCAGGAGGCCGGCAAGTTCACGAAGCAGGCAATCACATCAGAAAGGAATGCAGCGTCATCCCGTTCCGGCCCTGTCCATATTGGGCAAGCCAGGCCGCCATCGCGCGCGCGGTCAGCGGGCGGATCCCATCTTCCGCGCGCAAGGCAGCGATCCTCTTCCGCGCTTTTTCGGCCCGCGTCCACAGGGTGATTGCGGTCAGAATGGCAAGGAGCCCCAATAACCCGCGCAGCATGCCGCCCGAAACCAGCAGAATGAGCCCGGCGAGGGTAAGCCCCACCGCCCCCCATTGGCCCCAGCCCTCGGGTTCCTCATAAAAGAATTCGTGAAAGGGAAACCCGGTGAGATCAAACCCGTTGCGGCGCAACCGCGCGAGGAATGCCTGCGCCTCCTTCCCCTGAAGATGATCGTTCAGAACAAAATCCAGATTCACCGCCGCACCAAAGCTTTCAGCCGCGGATTGCAACACGGCGCTCTCGGCAGCAAGGAACCCCGAATGCTGGCTTTCCGTCATCGCGCGCGCACTCCGGAACCCGGAGGATACGAAATCCCGGGACAGAATCTCACAGATATCGTTCCGTTTCCCGCGGAAGCCGCGCGGTGGTTTCGATCTCGATCCGGATGGCTTCATTGATGAAGCCGGTCACCAGGGTCGTATTCGCAGGCTTGGCACCCCGGCAATATTCGCCAATGATCGGCGCGACAATCGCAAAATCTCCGGCATCTGCCAGAAAGACCTGTATCCGGATGATATCATCCAGAGACCCGCGCGCCTGATGCAGGGCAGAGGCAATATTCCGGAAAGTCTGCCGGGTCTGTTCGGCGACATCGGGGCTGATTTCGCCAGACTGATATTCATATCCCGTGGTTCCCGAGACGAAAACCCAGTCGCCCCCGGAATCGGGCACGATCACCGCCCGCGAATAGGCCGCCAATTCCTCAAATTTCGAGCCTGAGCTGATTCGTCGTCGAGTACGCATGCGAGGTTCCATTCATCCGAACAGGTTCCCTGATCCGGTGGAGACGGGCGGAAGGGGCAACCGGCTTCTCCATTTGGCGCTATCCCGATTTCCTTGCAAATGGTCCCGGCATCATTTCCCGGATTTCGGGACCAGCCGGGAGGATCAGGGCTAAAGATCGGTTGTCCCAACCGATGCCCGGTTTTGTTAAATGCGTGAAGCGCATCCCACAGCGCGCGTCGCCGTCACGCGGATTGAAATCACTGCCCAAACCCGGCGCGCCAGGGTGACCAATTTCCCGTGGCGTGCCACAAACGCAACACACATCCGAATCCATCCCGTGCCCCAAACAACAATCGCCCGCAAGCGCTTCTGATTATATTGACAAATTTCTTATTTCTTTCTGCGTTCTGCCCTGAAAGCCATCCCTTTCGTCACATCCCTTTGATTGGAACGTGAAGCCGGCTTCTTGCTACATCGTCCCATGAACAGATCCTCACTCACTCCCCGCGTCATCGCCAGCGGTGCCGTTTTTACTGCGCTTCTCATGACATTTGCCTCAGGCGGAGCCGCTCCGCGCGAAAGCACCGGCGGCGCGGGCGGGACGGTCTTTAAACAGGCCGGATTTTCGCCCGTCGTGGTCGAATTGTTTACGTCCCAGGGCTGCTCATCCTGCCCGGCGGCCAATGCGGTAATGGCGACCTATGCCAACCGCCAGGATGTTCTGCCTCTCGCACTTGGCGTGACCTATTGGGATTATCTGGGCTGGAAAGATACCTTTGCCGACCCTCAATTCACCAAACGCCAGCAGGATTATGTGATCCGCATGGGATTGCGCTCCATGTATACCCCGCAGGCCGTGATCGACGGCGTGACGGAGACCGTGGGCTCCAAGAGCCAGCAGGTCGAACGCCTGATCCGCGAACGGATTACCGCGACCGCCAAACGATCGGCCAGTGTCTTTTTCAGCGTCAATTCTCCCATGCCGATGACCAAAATTCTCGCGCCCGAAGGTGCCGATGTCTGGCTGGTCGGATTTAAACCCGGCATGCAGAACGTCGCCGTGAAGGCCGGAGAAAACCGGGGCCGCACGGTCGAACATTACAATGCAGCGACCAGCCTGCGACGCGTTGGCCGGGTTTCCCAGGGCCCGTTTTACGCCTATCTCGATACGTGCAAGCCCTCCTGCGCGGTCGTCGTCCAGCGTCCAAATTCCGGCGAGATCCTGGGGACCGGCGTTACCGGATAATCAGCCCTCCCCGTCACCCCCGGCACCGACCCGGCACGACAATCGCCGGCTTTCAGCCATGCGGGACAAATTTGGTCCGCGTCAACAAATCCCTCGGTGAAGCCTCAACGGGTGAAAGCTCCGCGGCCAGCACTCCAGGGGCGGACCAATGGCGGAACAAGGGCGAACCCGATCCGCATTTCTTGCGGGTCGGGTTCCCTGTTCACCGAAAATCTACGTATCAAGAATCCAGCTCGCCCGAACCGGGACCTCGTCAGCCGAACAGCATGTCACGAGCCCCGGGGGCGCACTCCGTCCTTAACCGGTTCACGGCCCCTCATTCTGGCCGCTGTCATCTTCCGGCGCGGCCAGCATGGCATCGGCCAACAGGCCGGAGCTGCGCCGCACCTTTTCCTCGATCTCGGCAGCGATTTCGGGGTTTTCCTTGAGAAAGCGCCGGGAATTTTCGCGACCCTGACCGAGCCGCGTCGCGCCATAGGAGAACCATGCCCCGGATTTGTCGATCACGCCGCCCTTGACGCCGAGATCGATCAATTCGCCGGTCTTCGAAATGCCTTCGCCATAAATGATATCAAATTCAACCTGTTTGAAGGGCGGCGCGACCTTGTTCTTCACCACCTTGACGCGGGTCTGCGAGCCAATCACTTCCTCGCGTTCCTTGATCGCGCCGATCCGCCGGATATCGAGGCGCACCGAGGCGTAGAATTTCAGCGCATTGCCGCCGGTCGTGGTTTCGGGGCTCCCATACATCACCCCGATCTTCATGCGGATCTGGTTGATGAAAATCACGAGGCAATTCGAGCGCGAAATCGATCCCGTCAGTTTGCGCAGGGCCTGGCTCATCAATCGCGCCTGCAAGCCGGGCAGGCTTTCGCCCATCTCGCCTTCCAGTTCGGCGCGCGGCGTGAGCGCCGCCACCGAATCGATGACCAAAATTTCCACCGCCCCTGATCGCACCAGGGTGTCGGCAATTTCCAGTCCCTGCTCGCCAGTATCGGGTTGCGAAATCAGAAGATCGGCGAGATCAACCCCGAGCTTTTGGGCATAAATGGGGTCAAGCGCATGCTCGGCATCGATAAAGGCCCCGACGCCCCCGCCTTTCTGTACTTCAGCCACGCAATGCAGCGCAAGTGTCGTCTTGCCCGAACTTTCGGGCCCGAAAATCTCGACAATCCGCCCGCGCGGCAAACCACCAATCCCGAGCGCAATGTCGAGCCCCAGCGAACCGGTGGAAACCGACTCGATTTCCACGGCCTTTTGATCGCCCATGCGCATGACCGAGCCCTTGCCAAAGGCGCGCTCAATCTGGGAAAGGGCGGCTTGCAGGGCTTTTTGTCGATCGCCGGGGGGATGTTCAACCAATTTGAGTGCGGGCTCCGCCATGTTTATCTCCCTGAAGCTTATTCACGGCGCAGACGATTCTGGCAATGGTCCGGCCTCACGCATGAACAATGTGCATGATTTGTTCCCGGAACGCAAGCAGAACATTGTCGTCGATCTGCGTCGAATCGCAGTGCCGGCGCGCGGCCCGGCAGGAGCAATTGCACTTGCCGGTTTTCTGTGGCACCGGGGCCCGCCGGAAAAGACGGATTGATCGGGCTCTCTCACAGCGGTCATTGGCGTATCATGCACGGACCAAAGCACCGCAAATTCCTGCGTCTGGCCGGTTTTGCCGGGGCCGGGGCAGTGGCGTTCGCGGTGGACCAGAGTGTTCTGCAGGGGCTGACACTCGCGGGGATGCAGCCGCAAAACGCGCGGCTGATTTCGATCTTCACCGCCATTATCGTGGCCTGGCAACTCAACCGGCGGGTCTTTGAATCCCAAACCGGTGCCGGGATCATTGGACAGATAGCCGAGTTGGGCCGGTATTTTGCGTCGGCACTTGCCGCCCGGGCGGTCGATTATTGCGCATTTTTGCTGATATTGCCGCTTCTGCGCCACATGGAGGCCGATCATTTCGGTCCGCAGGCAAGACTGGCGCTCGCAGCGGCGGCCGGAGCCCTTGCCGGCGGAATTCTCGGTTATGTACTGTTCGAACGCCTGGTGTTCGGGACCCGCGCAGCCAGGGGGAAGCCGGATGGACCTCCATCCTGACCGCAGCCAGGTCTTTCGCCGGCGGGAAGATTCAGGCAAGAACGCACCATGACCATTCTTCAGATCCCCTCCCCCGCCAGAGCGCCGGCCATGAAGGAAGCTGCACCGGCATTCTTGCCGGGCCTCGACCGCGAGGGCCTCGCCGCCGCGATCGCGCCCCATCTCGCCAATCCCAAACAGGCCCGGATGCGCGCGGGGCAGATCTTCCGCTGGATCTATCACGCAGGCGTGCAGGATTTTTCGGCGATGACCAATATCGCGCGGGAATTGCGCGAGACACTCGCCAGCCATTTCAGCCTGCAACGCCCGCAGATCGTGTCGCGGCAAGTGGCGTCCGACGGGGTGCGCAAATGGTTGCTGCGGAGCGCTGAAGGGATTGAATTTGAAACGGTTTTCATTCCCGATGTCGCGCGTTACGGAGCGCTGTGTGTGTCGAGCCAGGTCGGCTGCACGCTGACCTGCAGCTTTTGCCACACGGGCACGCAAAAGCTGGTGCGCAATCTGTCCACGGCTGAAATTCTCGGCCAGATCATGGTGGCGCGCGACGATCTCGACGATTGGGGCAGCCCGGCCGAGGCGCGCGCCATTACCAATGTCGTGTTCATGGGCATGGGCGAGCCGCTCTATAATCTCGACCATGTGGCTGAAGCCATCGACATTCTGGCGGATGGCGAAGGAATCTCCATCGGCCGTCGCCGGGTCACGGTGTCCACGGCCGGCGTCGCGCCGCGCATTCCGGAACTCGGGACACGCACCAATGCGATGCTGGCGATCTCCCTGCACGCCACGCGCGACGATCTGCGCGATGATCTGGTGCCGCTCAATCGCAAATATCCGATCGCCGAATTGCTGGAATCCATCCGGGCTTATCCCGGCCTGTCCAATGCCAGAAGGGTGACGTTTGAATATGTCATGCTGCGCGGCGTCAATGACAGCCTTGCCGAGGCACGCGCCTTGGTCAAATTGCTGGCGGGGATTCCGGCCAAGATCAATCTCATCCCGTTCAATCCGTGGCCGGGGGCACCCTTTCTGTGCTCGGACCGCGCGCAGATCGAGGCCTTTGCCGACATCGTCAACCGGGCGGGCTATGCCGCGCCGATCCGCAAGCCGCGCGGGCGTGACATTCTGGCGGCCTGCGGGCAATTGCGATCGGAATCGGTGAAGGCGCGGGCGAGCGCACGACGCGCGATGCCGGCAGAACGACCCTCTTCGCCTCCGGGACCCTGACCTTTGCCCTCAATGCGACACCGCGCGTGGAGCATTCCCGGCTTTCGCTTCAACTCCTGCGTGAAACCAGACTCATTTGTCGAGGCCTTGTTAATATTTTCTGGCTAGAGTTGATTCGAGGGTCTGTTTCGCCGACCCGCGAGATGTCGAGGCCCAGGTGAGTCGCTCAGAGCCCAATTATGAAATGCGTTTTTCGGGTCGCGATTTTCAGGTGATCGCCGATCTTCTGCGCGCGCGAACCGGTATTCATCTGCCGCCCACCAAACAGGCTTTCGTCTATTCGCGGCTCGCCCCCCGGTTGCGGCAATTGGGAATCAATTCCTTCCGCGACTATCGTAACCTCCTGGAAGGGCCGAAGGGGGCGGATGAACTCGGCCTGCTCGTCAACCGGCTTACGACCAATCTCACCAGTTTCTTCAGGGAACCGCATCATTTTGAAGCGCTGACTTCGCATCTCGCAAGCTGCGGTTCGCGAATCAGGATCTGGTCGGCGGGATGCTCGACCGGGCAGGAGCCTTATTCGATCGCCATGACGCTTGCCGCCTTCATGGCGGACAAGGGCCCGCGTGACATCCGGATTCTGGCGACCGATATTGACACCGATGTTCTGGCGACCGCCGGAAAAGGCATCTATTCTGCGGAACATGTCGAAGACCTGCCCGCGAATATGCGACGCTTCACCCAGCCATTGGGGGCTGATTCTTTCCGGATGACACCCGCCATTCGCAATTTGATCGCCTTCAAGCGCCTCAATCTCATCGAATCCTGGCCGATCGGGGGGCCGTTTGATGCCATTTTCTGTCGCAATACCGCGATTTATTTCGAAAAGCCGATGCAAAAACAGATTTATCACCGCATGGCCAATTTGCTGCGGCCGGGCGGATTATTCTGTGTCGGCCATTCCGAGACCCTGCACGGCTTCGACCTGCCCCTGAAGGGGCTCGGGGGCTCGATGTGGATGCTCCCCGAGGGGGCAGTGTGATTTCTTCTTCGCCACCCATTCGCATTCTGGTCGTCGATGACAGCCGCACCATGCGGGCGATGCTCAGCGCCGCCATGTCGGACGATCCGGCGGTAACCATTGTGGGCGAAGCTGCCGATCCCTTCGAGGCGCGCCAGATGATCAAGGCGCTCAATCCCGATGTGCTGACCCTCGACATCGAAATGCCGGGCATGAACGGGCTCGAATTCCTCGAAAAGCTGATGCGATTACGGCCAATGCCGGTGGTAATGGTGTCCTCCCTCACCCAGGACCGGGCGGCGGCGGCCATCGCCGCCCTCGAACTTGGTGCGGTCGATGTGGTGGGCAAACCCCAGGACGCGCGCAATGCGGCGTTCGGGCGCGAGCTGCTCGCCAAGGTCAAGGCGGCGGCGCGGGCGCAGATGCTGGCCTCGCCACTCGACGGTCCGGTCCCGGCCCGGACCCGCCCACCGATCGGGGCCACCCCGGCAAAGGCCGCCGGAATCTTTCATCCCGATGCGGTGATCGGCATTGCGGCCTCGACCGGGGGGGTTGATGCGCTCCTGAAGCTCCTGCCAGCTTTGCCAATGCCGGTCCCACCGATTGTCATCGTTCAGCATATGCCGGCAGGCTTTACCGGACGCTTTGCCGAGCGGCTCAATGTCAATTGCCCGTTCCGCGTGCGCGAAGCTGAACCCGGAATGGTTCTCGAGCCCAATTTGGCCGTGCTCGCCCCGGGCGGGCGCCATTTGCGGGTCGAAAAAAGGCCGAGCGGGCGCTATGTATGCCGCATCTCGGACCAGGACGACCTGCCCTTCCGCCCTTCGGCCGATTATCTGTTTCATTCGCTGGCAATTGCCGCCGGGGCAAAGGGAATCAGTGTGATCCTGACCGGCCTCGGGGACGATGGCACCGAGGGGATGAAAGCCATGCGCGAACAGGGGGCTGCCACCTTCGCCGAGAGCGAGGAATCGGCCATAATCTACGGAATGCCCAGGGCGGCGCTGATGCAGGGTGCGGCCCGACGCGCCGCCTCCATCCGATCTTTGCACATTCTTATCGCCGAGGCGCTAAAGGAAAATGCTGCTGCATGATCGCTGTTGCGCAAACAATATCGGGCGCAAATTCCGGTATTCATATTCTGCGGACCCGCGCGAAAGCATCCTTGCCGCCCCTCTCTTGAATGAAACCCAGCCATGCCCAAGGCCCGTGACCTGAACATCCTCCTCGTCGAAGACCAGATGAGCATGCGGCTCCTCGCGCGTCAGGCGCTCCAGGCCATTGGATTTACACGAATTACAGAAGCACGCAGCGGGCGTGATGCCATGGCGGTGCTGGAAAAGGACCCGATCAATCTCATCCTCTCGGATTGGAACATGGAGGATATTGACGGGCTGACATTACTGAAAATGGTCCGCAAACACCCCAAAACCGGGAAAACGCCTTTCATCATGCTGACCGGCAATGCCGATCGCGAAAAAGTGAAGGAAGCCATCGAAGCCGGCGTATCGAATTATATCGTCAAACCGGTGGATGTCATCACCATGCGCAAACGCATCGAAATGGTGATCGGCCCGATCGAGGCCTGAGACGCATTCGCCTGCCCGTCCGGCGGCTTTCATCCACCATTCGGGGAATTGGCCCCACGGCCCTTCTCGCGCAAGCCCGGCTCAGCCCGTATTTTCAAGCTCGAGGCTCAAGGCCAGCCATTCCGCTTCGGCTTCCGCCATCCGCGCTTCGAGCCCCGCACGCTTCTGGCGCAGGGCATCCGCGCGTTTCGGATCGCTGCGCCAGAGCCCGGGGTCGGCGAGATCGCGGTCAATCGCAACGAGTTCCGCCTCGGCTCTGGCGAGCTTTTCCTCGGCCGCCTTGAGCTTTTTCCGGGCTCCGGGCGGTGAGGAAGCCGTTGACGCGGGAACCGGCACTGGCTTCGGCACTTCCGCGCGTATCGAAGGTCGGTCGGCAGACAGCACCAAAGAACGGTAATCCGAGAGATCCCCGTCATAGCCCCGCGCCGCACCGTTGAAGACCAACAACAAGCGGTCGGCCACGGCTTCCGCCAGATAGACGTCATGGGTAATCAGCAGCAATGCGCCCGTGTAATCATTGAGTGCGAGGATCAGCGCCTCACGACTGTCAATGTCGAGATGGCTGGTCGGTTCGTCGAGGATCAGCAGATGCGGCTTGTGCCAGGTGGCGAGCCCCAGCAGCAGCCGGACTTTCTCGCCGCCGGACAATTTTTCGACCGATGTTTCCACCTTTTCGCGACCAAAGCCCAATTGCGCCGCCATGGACCGGTGCGCGGCGGGTGTCGCCTGGGGTGCGAGGTCGCGGACATGGGACAAAACGGTTTCGCCGGCGCGCAATTCGTCCAATTGGTCCTGGCTGAAATAGCCGATTCGCATCTGGCGATTGGCCACGCGGTGTCCTGCCAGCAATGGCAATCGCGCGGCGATGGACTTTACGAGCGTCGTCTTGCCCTGGCCATTCGGACCGATAATGACGATCCGGTCATCGGGATCGAGCCGGAAGGACACTTTGCGCAAAACCGGCGCGCCCGCGACATAGCCGAGATCGGCATGGTCGAGCGTGACCAATGGCGAGGGCAATTCCTCGCCCGCCGTGAAGTGAAAGGGTGCCGCGCGATCGGCGATCGGAACCGCGATATCCTGCATTTTCTCGAGCCGCTTGATCCGGCTCTGGGCCTGGCGGGCCTTGCTGGCCTTGGCCCGGAAGCGGTCAACAAAGGCCTGCAAATGGGCGCGGTCGGCATCCTGCCGCGCCTTCAGCGCGCTCAGCCCCGCCATGCGCTCGGCGCGCTTGCGCAGATAATTGTCATAGCCGCCGGAATGGATCTCGAGCTTCTGCGCATCGAGGGCGAGAATATGGCTGACGCTACGATTGAGCATTTCACGGTCATGGCTGACCACGACCAGCGTGAAGGGATAATCGCGGAGATAATCCTCGAGCCAGGCGGCCCCTTCGAGGTCGAGATAATTGGACGGCTCGTCAAGGATGAGCAGATCGGGTTGCGAGAACAGCACGCCCGCAAGTGCGGCGCGCATCCGCCAGCCGCCCGAAAATTCCCGGCACGGCCGGGCGAGGTCGGCCTGCGAAAAGCCGAGCCCCGCGAGAATAGCCGAGGCCCGCGCGGGCGCTGAATAGGCGTCGAGCGCTTCGAGACGCGCATAAAGATCGCCGATCCGGTCGGGGTCCACGGCGGTCTCGGCCTCTTTGGTGAGCGCGGCGAGTTCGAGATGCGATTCCAGAACGCAATCGAGAATGGTCGTGTCGGTAGCGGCGGCCTCCTGGGCGACAAAGCCCATGCGCGCGCCCCGCTTCAGGCGGATGGCGGAGCCCGGCTTGCCGACATCCTCACAGATCATGCGCAGCAGCGTGGATTTTCCTGCCCCGTTGCGGCCGATCAGCCCAACCTTCCAGCCTTCGGCGACAAAGGCCGTCGCGCCGTCAAACAGGGTTCGCCCGGCAAGGCGAAAGGTGAGATCGGTGATTTCGAGCATTAGGAAACGCGCCGCGGACAGAGGGAGATCGCGTCTCTATGCCCTGAACCCGGCAAAAGCTGAAGGGGTGCCGCTCAGGCAGATGTGATTTTTTGCTGCATCGCATCATTTTGCGGTCAGTTCAGGCCCGAAAGATGATTCAGGGATCACCCGCCCCACCTCGCGCCCGCTTGCCCATAGCGAGATCCACCATGGCGCTGGCGAGGGTCGTCAAAGACCGCGCCGCGAGCCCGGCATCGGGTGCCGACAGCCATAATACCCGGTGAAATCCGCGCCGCAAAATGGCATAGACCAGCGCGTTGGACAGGCCATGCCCGCAATCATGGGCCTGAAGCCCGGCGATTCCCGCCGTATGCAGCGCTTCGAGTGCGGGTTTTACGGGCGCAACGCTTTCACGAAAAGCGGGCCCGGAGGGCTCGAGCCGCCGGCCGGGCGGGATTTGCCCCAGCGCGTCCAGCGCGCCGATATCGGCTTCGTTCCATGCAAAGCCCGAAAGCAGGCAGGGATTTCGCGCGTCACCAGCAGCGCCTTCATCGCCCAGAACGAGGATGAAGGGCTCGACTTCCACGAGCGCGCGGCCGCTTTCCTCCATTTCCGGGAAGGTGAGGGTTTCGCCAACAAAGCGGTGGATTCCGGTCCAGACCGGCGGAACGCAATGCGTCGCGAGCCCGATCCGCGTTGCAAAAGGGGCGGCGCGCCGGAAATGCCCGAGCGCTGCTGCCCCAAAGGCGCTATCCATGACCAGCACGATAATGAGACTGGCGCGTTCCTCTGAATCCAAAGCGCCAGCGTCTTGTGCCGGCTCCGCAAGCGGGCGCGGGGATCGCGGTGCGGTGGGAGGGCTGAAATCGGATGTCTTGCGCAACATCCGCTCATTCTGAACCGCGTGTGACACTAATGTGAAGCATCAATGACAGAATTCCGCAGAAGGAATTTCAGCTTTTCCCGGATCACCATTGCCCGTGCGAGCCCGGGGAGGAACCCATGAGGGCCCACCGGACAATACCGGCGGGCCCCGTTTCATTCCGGCATTTTCCGGCCTGATCGCGCCTGATCGCGGCTAATCGTGCAATGCCTCGCCATGCAGGGAGATGTCGAGCCCCTCGGTCTCGGCATCCGGGGTGACGCGCAAGCCGGTGGTGAATTTCACGACGACGAGAATCCCCGATGTCGCCAATGCCGACCATGCGACCGTCACCCCAACCCCGAATGCCTGTTTCACGACCGACGCGCCTTCACCCAGCGCATTGACCGAGGGATCGGCAAACATGCCGGTGAGCAGCGCGCCGGCGATCCCGCACAGGCCGTGCACGCCGAAGGCATCGAGGCTGTCGTCATATCGCAGCGCCTTTTTGATGAAGACCGCCCCGACATAGCCGACCCCGCCGCCGATCAGGCCGATGAGCAAAGCGCCTTGCGGATTGACGAAGCCCGCTGCCGGGGTAATCGCCACCAGCCCCGCTACCGCGCCTGAGGCCAGCCCCAGAATGCCCGGCTTGCGGCGATGCACCCATTCGACCAGCATCCAGGACAAGGCGGCCCCTGCGGCTCCCAATTGGGTATTGAGAAAGGCGGCCGAGGCGATGCCGTCTGGCGTCCAGGCCGAGCCGGCATTGAAGCCGAACCAGCCCACCCATAGCAGCGACGCACCGATCATGGTGAGAACGAGATTGTGCGGAGCCATGTTTTCGTGACCATAACCCTGCCGCTTGCCCAGAAAGAGCGCGGCCACGAGGCCCGCGACGCCTGCATTGATATGGACGACCGTCCCGCCGGCGAAATCCAGCACCCCCGATGTCCCGAGGAAGCCGCCGCCCCACACCCAGTGACAGACCGGGGCATAGACGATCAGCAGCCACAGGGTGGAAAACAGCAACATGCCGGAAAATTTCAGTCGCTCGGCAAAGGCTCCGCAGATCAGCGCCACCGTGATGATGGCAAAGGTCATCTGATAGGCGACCCACAGAAATTCGGGCAGATATGGTGCCGCCGAATAGGCCGTATCGGCCTTGACGCCGTTGAGCAGCAGCGCCTCGAATCCGCCGAAGAATTTCTGCAAATTGCCATCGGGATGGACGCCAAATGCAATCGCGTAGCCGGCAATCATCCAGACCACTGAACCGAGAGCTGCGATGGCAAAGCTCTGCGTGATGGTTGCGATGACATTCTTGCGCCGCACCATGCCGCCATAGAACAAGGCAAGCCCCGGAATGGTCATGAGCAACACGAGCGCACTCGAGGTGAGCACCCAACCGACCGCGGCGGGATCGATGGCGAGTTTCACCTGATGGCCGAGGCCGGAAAAGGCCGGTTCCGCGGCTTTAACCTCCACGGCCGGTGCAGGGTCCGGCGCAACGGGAGCTGCGTCCGGCACCGCAACAGGTGCCGCGATTTCGCCGGCGGATGCGCTGCTGGCGCTGGCGGGCGGGCTCTCCGGAATCCGGGCCTGGGCTTGTACTTGTGCTGGTGCGAGCACCAGGAACGCCAGTCCAAGGCTCAAGAGCGGGGCCAGAATCCGCATTCGCATCCGATCGCCTGCCCCGCGAGTCCGACCGGGCCTTTCAAACCGCTTGATCAGTCCCAAATCCATGATCCCCTCTCCCCTCTCACTCTTTTCGCTTCGCCATCGCGAAGGATTTCCCAATTGTCCTGTCAGTCCCGGTTTCGCCTACAGCGCCGCCGGCCCGGTCTCCCCGGTGCGGATCCGCGTTGCCGACAGCACATCGAGCACGAAAATCTTGCCGTCGCCGATCTTGCCGGTGGCCGCTGCCGCCTGGATGATGGCGACTGCCTTGTCGGCCTCCGCGTCATCGACCACCAATTCGATCCGGATCTTGGGAACGAAGGACACTTCGTATTCCGCCCCGCGATAGATCTCGGTCTGGCCCTTCTGGCGACCGAAGCCACGCACTTCGGACACCGTCATGCCCTGCACGCCGGAATCGGTGAGCGCACGTCGCACCGCATCGAGTTTGAACGGCTTCACCACCGCATGAATCAGCTTCATCGCCGCCTCCGGATCCGACTTTGCGCCTGTGTACAGGCCCGAGCCGCAATGCCCGGGCCCCAATGTCCAGGACCAAGTGCTAGCCGGAAAATTCATCGGCCCGCGCGGATTTGGGTGCAGCGCAGCGGAAAAAACGGCGCTGCGCCGCAATATCAGGCAGCGGGCCGGGTCGCTGCCTCAATTGAAGGCAGACGGGCAAGCTTGCGACAGGCAAATCGCACAATGTCGTATTCCAGCCCCGATTGACGCCATCCCGCGAACAGGCGAAACTCGGGATCCTCTCGGAAGGGCACGGGAACAGCAGCTTCATGGTCAAACACGCGCGGCGCGCGGTCTTTATCGCCAGTGCACGCGCCGACGATGCGGCTGCGGAGGCACTTGCCGCCATTTTCTCCGCATCCTTCGTGCCGGCCACCGGGTTCTGGGCCGCACCGCAGGGGCGTGGACGGGAGGTGTTTGTTGCCGACGCGCTGGAGGCCCCCACACCCGTCCTCATATTATGGAGCAAGGCGGCGCTGAATTCGCCCCGAATTCTTTCGGTGGCCGGCATCGCGGCCCGCGATTCACGCCTCTTTGAAGCGATTTTGGTCGAAGCGAATCGGGTCGAAGCAGTTTCGCCTGAAGCCGACCCGGATTCCTCTTCGCTCCGATCACAGATCCCACTGTTCCCCGATCGTCTCGGCCGCTTTGACCCGGGCCGGCGCATATTCGCATTGTCGCGCGCCGGATCCCGCGATAATGCCACCGCCGCCGGCGACGAATCCAGGCCCGACGAAACCGGTCAATTGCAGGCGGCCCTCGAACTCTTTGTCGCCGCACCCCAGATCCGGCCGGTTTCCGTCGCCCCGAAACCGATTTCAGTTCTGCCCCGCCAGCGGGGATTTCTGGTGGCCGGGACCGCGGGCTTCGGCCTCATGGCTGGTCTGCTCGCCCTTCAGGGCGGGCCGCTCGGGGCGGCTGCCTACGAAAAACTCTATGCGGCGATCGATCTGAACGGTGCCATTCGCGGCCTGCAACGCGGATCTGATTCCGATGCTGTCGCAGTCGATCCCGATCTCGCCCCGCCCGAGACCCGCAGCTGGGCTCCCGATCTGGCCGGATTTCCGCCGGAAATCGCACGGGCCGCCGCCCTTGCGCGTGCCGCCCGCGAGAAGGGGCGCGAAGCCGCCCGCGAAGCCGAGAAGATCGCCGCCGAAGCCGAGCGGATCGCCCGCGACCCCAATTCGCCCGAACTTCGCCGCAAGGAACATATTTTCCGCGGTGAGATCCGCGGCGGCACGCCCGCCGGCATCGGGCGGCGCGAATTTCCCGACGGAGCCCGCTTCTGGGGCACCGAAGGCAAATCCGGCCGCGAGGGGCCGGGCGTGTTCCTGTTTGCCGATCGCGAGACGTTTCATGGCGAGTTTCGCGGCGATTTTCCCAATGGGTATGGACGCTACGGCTTTGCCGACGGCACCCGTTATGAAGGCCGCTTTGCCGGTGGCTCCATCGCCGGCTATGGGGTGCTGGTGTTTCCCGATGGCCGGCGTTTTGAGGGGGCCTTTGCCGATAATCCCGGTGCCCTGACCTATGAGGGTCCGGGAATCTATTGGCCGCGCAGGGGCCGACCCGTGCATGGCATCTGGCGTGGCGGCAAACTGGCCGGCAAATGGAAAAGCCGCCCCGAAAGAAAGCAGGATTCGCCATGACTGGCACCGCGGCTGAACCATTCCCCGAAAGAAAATCGAGGCCGAAATTCCGGCGGGCCGATCCCGCGGACGGCATTGTCTGGCTGACCGGCGCGAGCCAGGGGATCGGGGCTGCTCTTGCCCATGCGTTGGTGGCGCGCGGCTTCACCCTTGCGCTCACCGCGCGCAATGAAGGCGCGCTGCGGGCGCTCGCCGCCGAATTTCCCGGCCGCGCTTTCGCTTATCCCGCCGATGTGGGCTCGAATGAGGCGATGGCACAATGCTACGCCGACATCCTTGCCGCGCATGGGCCGATCGGAACTATCATTGCCAATGCAGGTATCTATCGCCCGCTCGCCGCCGAAGCGATCGACATCGCCGCATTCATCGAATGCATCAATGTCAATCTGCTGGGAGCCGCGCGCCAGATCGCACCCGCCGCGCGCGCCATGGCAACCCGCGGGCGGGGTCATATCTGCGTCATTTCCTCGGCGACCGGCTTTGGCGGCATGCCGACCTCGAGCGCCTATGGGGCGAGCAAGGCCGCGCTGATCAATTTCGCCGAATGCCTGAAAATCGAACTCGATCCGTTGGGGATCGGTGTCAGCCTCGCGGTTCCGGGCTTTGTCGACACACCCGCCCAGGAAACCAATGATTTCCCCAAGCCCTTCATGGTCAGCGCCGATGACGCTGCAAGACGGATCGTCGAGGGCATGATGGCCGGCAAATTCGAAATCACCTTTCCCCGCCGCTTCACCTGGCCGCTTGCCGCGATCTATGCCCTGCCGCGGAGCGTTTATGTCACGCTCGTGCGCCGGCAGACGGGGTGGGACAAACGCCCGCCGTCAACATCTTCCGGGCAGGATTAGCCCTCACCCTTTCGCCAGATCCCCGAAGAATTGCAGCAGCAATTTCTCCACCCGGTCATAGGCCTTTTCGGCCTCGTCCAGCGTTTCCTTGTGTGACAGCGAATGATCGGCGATCCCCGCCGCCAGATTGGTGATCAGCGACAGCCCCGCCACCCTGATCCCGCAATGATTGGCCACAAGGCATTCGGGAACCGTCGACATGCCGACCGCATCCGCCCCCAGCGCGCGGAAGGCACGAATCTCGGCCGGCGTCTCGAAATTGGGCCCCAAAGTGTAGAGATAGATCCCCTGCTCGACTGAAATTCCCGACCGTGCCGCCGCAGCCTTCAGCCGCTGGCGCAAGGCCGGGTCGTAGGCTGCGCTCATATCCGGGAAACGGGGGCCGAACCGGTCGTCATTGGGACCGATCAAAGGATTTCGCGCAGAAAGATTGATGTGATCCTCGATCAGCATCAGCGATCCCGGCTGGAGCGCGCTATTGATGCCGCCGGCCGCATTGGTCAGCAGCAATTCCTTGACACCGAGTTCGTGCAATACACGCACCGGCAAGGCGACATCTTCCGGCGCATGGCCTTCATAGAGGTGAAAACGCCCCTGAAGACACACGACCGGGAAATTGGCGAGCCTCCCCACCAGCAATTTACCCGCATGGCCGGCCACGGTCGCGATGGGAAAGCCGGGAATGTCGGAATAGGGAATTTCGGTGCGGTCCTCGATCTTCGCCCCGATCGGGCCAAGGCCACTGCCGAGCACGAGCGCGAATTTGGGGAAATCGCCCCGCACCCGCGCGCGAATCGTCTGGCAGGCAATGTCGATATGGGTCCGTCGGGCATTGATGCCACTTTTCATGGTCTTCCTGCTTTCAAGCGGCATATTTCGTGCGTTTTTCCGGATTCCGCATCCGCCGGCGCGACTCACGAAGAGTCTGACCGATCCTTGGCATCCCGGGAGCCTCGCGACAACGGAAAAGGCGGGAAATGTTACCATTCCCCGCCTCCCGAATAATCTGCGAAGGCCGGTGACCCTGCGGCTCCGGTGCCTGATTTAGCGGAAACGCCCCTTCACCGACACGCCGAAGACGCGCGGTTCATTGACGAAGCCGGTCAGATTATTGAAGTCGATCCCGCCCTTAAGATTGACCTGATTGGTGATATTGCGGGCAAACAGCGCAAATTCCAGATTTCCGTCGAGGCTCGCATAACCGATTTGCAAGCCGCCCTCAAAGGTACCGCCGGAACGGAATTCCGCCGATTCATAAAGGAAGAAATTGGCATTGGTCTGAAAGAACCAGTCGGTGAACAGGAACAATTCGCCCTTGCTGCTGACCGGATAGGCAAAACGGCCCGTGGCGCTGATAATCGCCTTCGGTGCCTGCGGGAAAGGATTGCCCGAAACAAGGGCCTGGCCCGAGGCATTCAGCGGATCGAGTACCGTACACAGACCCGATCCGCAGGGCGCGACCGCGAGGGTGTCGTCCTTGAGTTCGGTGTTGTTATAGCTCACCCCGCTGGTCAGGGTCAGATAATCATTGACCACCCATTCACTGTCCAGTTCAAAGCCGAAGCCAATTCCGAGATCGGCATTGACCAATTGGGTGAGATTGTTCACCCCGCCGATCGCCGATAATTGCTGGTCCCGGATCCGGTAATAGAAGCCCGACGTATTGAGGCGCACCCGATTGGCAAACAGGGTTGATTTGATCCCACCCTCGAAGGACAAGACGGTTTCCGAGGTCGCGACCGAAGGCGCGCCGAAGAACGCCACGTCCCGGCCCTGAATGGTCGGGGCACGGAAGCCGCGGGCAATGCGCCCGTAAACATTGATGTCATCGGTGAGCTGCCAGGCCGTGGTGACATCCCAGCTCAGCCGGTCGTCGCTGGCGACGACATCGGGCGTCGGCAGATTGGCGGCAAGCGCGCGGAATTGCTTGTCGTCATCGGTGTAACGCAATCCGCCGGTGACTTTCAGCTTTTCGGTGACCTGATAGCCGACCTGGCCGAACACCGCATAAGACTGGTTTTCCTGCAATACCGTGGTCGGCGGCGCAAAGAAGGGATTGGTGGTGATCTGCAGGTTGGAGTTGAAATAATAAAAGCCGAATTGCCAGTTGATCGGTCCGCCATGATCACTGGAAAAACGGATTTCCTGCGTCGTCTGGTCAAGCTCGTCAATCCCGTCCACCGTGTCCGACGGGAAGGGAATCGGCCCCGGCGACGACCCGCCCGGCAGAAATACAGCCCCCGATCCGCCATCGATGTCGCCGCGGCTGCTGCCATTGGTGGTTTCGAGCGCGGTAATCGAGGTGAAGACCAGGGGACCAAAATCGAAGTCCCATTTCAGTGAACCACCATAGCCGTCATATTGCTGGCGATTATTGTCGCCGCCATCAAATTCCACCACGCGGCGATCGAAATTTTCGTTGATGCGATTGCTGCCCGGGCCGATGATATTGGCCCGGAACACCGCCGATGTCCCGTCGATTGTGCGGGCATGCAGGTTGAGCAGGGCCGAAAACCGCTGACCCGGCGTATAGAGAAGCTGGACGCGGCCGGCAAATTCGTCATAGCCGCCCAGCGCACCGATCTGGTCGGTGAAGGAATTGTCGATGTAATCGTCGCGATGCTGGGCGAGCGCCGAAATCCGGATGGCGAGAACATCCTTCGCCAGAGGCCCTGAAACGGCACCTTCTCCGGTCACCGTATTGAAGGACCCGAAAGTCGCCGCCGCCTTGGCCTCAAAATTCTGCGTCGGGCGGGCCGTGTCGAATTTCACGATGCCGGCCGGTGTATTGCGACCGAACAAGGTGCCCTGCGGACCGCGCAGCACTTCCACCTGGGCGAGATCGAAGAGCGGCGAGCTTTTCAGCACGACATTTTCGAGCACGACATCGTCAACGATCACCGAAACCGGCTGCGAGGCCGCGAGATCGAAATCGGTATTGCCCAGACCCCGAATATAAAAACGGGGCGCGACGCGCCCGTTCGAGGATTCCACATTGAGACTTGGAACACGCGATGACAGCGCGAGAATGTCATCGCCCGAATTGAACAGGGCATCCAGCCCCTGGCCCGACAGGGTGGCGATCGAGATCGGCACATCCTGAAGGTTTTCGCTGCGCTTCTGGGCGGTGACGATGATCTCCGACACCTCGCCCGAATTTTCCTGCGGCTCGGGCGAAGCCGTCTGGGCGAAAGCCGGCCCGGCCAAAATCGCCGCACTCAGCAGGGTTATCACACAATAGCTACGGGAGGCCCTGGACGCAGTGCCCAGACCCAGTTCACGTTTCAGGTGACGCATTCTGTTCCCCAAATCTCGAAAGCGGGATGCGTTCCCGCAACGAAAAAGGCCGGAAGCCCGGAGAATCCCCCGTCGGCACCGGCACCATTCGTTCCGGGTAATCAGACGCAATGACGCACTTTGTCAAACGATTCGTCACACCATTGTCATCGATTTCGGCAAAAACTTTTGTCCTGTGTCTTCCGTGCGCGGACGTTTTGCACCGATACCAGCGCGCATGTCACCAGACGGGGCCCAGGCGCGTGGCGGGGCCCAGGCGCGTGGCGGGGCCCAGGCGTGTGGCAATTAATCGTCGTCACGCACATGGATCCGGTTGCCCGTGCCTGCGAGCGCCACGTCCCGATATCCGCGGGCCAGCAAATCCGCCGCGAGATCACCGCTCCAGCTTTCAGGATTCCATTCGGTCACTATGGCCCGCGGCCACACATGCCGCGGCGCATTGGCAAGATACGGCATCAGCACGCGGTCCTCGACCCCCTCGACATCGACCTTGATGGCATCGATCCGGTCGAACCCCGCCTCCGCAACGAGTTCGGCAAGGGTCCGGACCTGCACCCGGCGCAGGTGCTTTGCTCCCCGCGCCCGGCGGGACAGCTGAAGCGACGAGCCCCCCAGATTGGCGGAATCGACCGCGAATTCCATCTCTCCCCCTGTGTCGGAAATCGCGGCCTCGACCAGCCGGAGATTGGTGATCCCATTGGCCCCGGCATTGAAGGCGAGGCGTTCGAGGACGGTCGCATTGGGATCGACGGCCAATATCCGGGCGCCGGCACCGACATTCCGCGCGACAAAGATGCTATAGGCCCCCACATTGCAGCCGATATCGACGAAAACAAATTGGGGATGCAGGCGCGCTTTCAGAAAAGCGAGTTCCCCCGGATCAAAGAATTGCGGCGTGACGATCAGGCGCTTTTCGCCGGCATTGTCCCCTGGCCACAGGCGCATGTTCTGGCCGAGCACTTCGAGGTCGAGTGGCTGGCGGCGAATACGCTTGAAAATTGACCGAAGGAGCGACGCCATGCGCCGACCGCGAGGATTCGGCGGCAATCGCCGCCCCCAGGCAATGAGCTGCCGTTCAAACCCATTGGGTCGCAGCGTCCCGAAAGGCGTTGCGGTTTCGCTCATTGTGGATTCACTCTCCGGCTCTTTTTGGCCCTGCAGGCCGACGGCTCAGGAAAAAGCGGCCAGTCTGTCGAGCAATTTGGTTTTGAGTTCCCGCGGACAAAAGGCCGCGTCAATCGCGGCCCGTGTCATGGCAAGCTGCGTTCCTTCGTCCCAGCCAAAAGCGGCGGCGGTCCGCTGGTATTCACTCCCGATATCGCAATGGAAAAAGGCCGGATCATCGGTGGAAAGACAGAGCCGAACGCCCTCGCGCCGCAAGCGATCGACCGGATGTGAGACGAGATCCGGAAAAAGCCCCAGCGCCAGATTGGAGGAAGGGCAGATTTCCAAGGTCACATTCTCACCTGCAAGATGGCGGACGAGATCCGGGTCCTCCACCGACCTCACCCCATGGCCGATGCGGCTCGGCCGAAAAGCCGCGAGTGTCGCACGCACGCTGTCGGCGCCCGCAATCTCGCCGGCATGGGCGGTGAGGCCGAGACCCGCGCCCCGCGCTATATCGAAGGCGCGGGCAAAGTCGGCAGGCTGGCCGAAGAGTTCATCGCCGGCAAGGCCAAAGCCGGTGACATAAGGATGGGGGAAGGATTCGGCGGCGCGGGCCGCGATTTCGGCCTGGCCTGGCCCCAAATGGCGCACCGCCGTGAGCACGAGGCGAACCTCCACGCCCAATTGGCTCCGCGCGCGGTCGATCCCATCGGCCAGGCCCGCGATGAATTCCGGATAGGTCGCTCCATGCGACAGACCATGATCGAGGGAAACAAACATTTCCCCGTAAATCAGCCCATGCGCGGCGGCGTGGGCATAATAATCGAACAGGATGTCGCCATAATCCCGGGGCGTCACCGCCATATGGGCCACGGCATCATAGGCAGTGAGGAATTCGTTGAAATCCCGCCAGACATAAGCACCATCCGCGCCAATCGCGACCTCGAGATGAAGCCCGTGCCGCGCACCGAGCCGCAAGGCAAGATCCGGCGAAATCGCGCCCTCGAGATGACAATGGAGTTCGGCCTTCGGAAGCAGGCGGGCATTTACAATCATAAAGGGGGTAATCTCCTGCGGGGCGACGCGCGGCGATGGACCAGCCGGCCCGCGACATAAGTGCGGGCGATCATCCGGTCCTCTCCCAGAATAGACAGCGCAAACAAGGTGTCGGCAAGGTCTGCCGACCAGGATTTGAAGGTGTCGGCAAGGTCTGCTGACCAGGATTTGTCCGCAACGGACCGGAGACGCCGGGCCAGCAGGGGTGTCGCCGCCCGATCAATCAGCACGAAATCAGCTTCCTTGCCGGGCTCGAGCCCGCCAATGAGGTGATCGAGGCCAAGCGCCTCCGCCCCGCCAAGCGTCGCCATGCGGAAAGCGTCGAATGGATGGAGATTGTCGCCGCGCATCTGACCCACCCGATAGGCATCCTTCTGCGCAGCAAATGGCGAAAGAGAATCGCCCGCGCCAACATCCGAGCCCAGCCCCACCCGGATGCCCATGCGCCGGGCGCGTGAATGGTCGAACAATCCGCTGCCAAGAAAGAGATTGGAGCCCGGGCAAAACGCAATCGCCGATCCCGCTTTGGCCAGATCCCGCCATTCACCATCCGACAGATGCACGCAATGGGCAAAGACCGAGCGCGGCCCCGCCAGACCATGCCGGGCATAGACATCGAAATAATCCCGGTGATCGGGAAATAATTCGCGCACCAGCGCCACTTCCCGGGGATTCTCGGAAAGATGCGTATGGACCAGCGTGTCAGGGAATCGGGAATGCAGCTTGCCCGCGAGTTCGAGCTGACGATCGGACGATGTCACCGCAAAGCGCGGGGTGATCGCATAACCAAGCCGCCCTTTGCCATGCCATTTCCGGATGAGCGCCGAACTCTGTTCGGCCGCGATCTCCGCCGGCACCAGCACTTCATCCGGCGCGCCGCGGTCCATCAGCACCTGACCCCCGATCAGACGCATGTCTTTGGCACGCGCCGCCGCAAACAGGGAATCGGCCGATTGCTTCTGGCTGGCCGCGAAGACGAGCGCCGTCGTGATTCCGTGGCGCAGCAACTCGGCGACAAAGAATTTCGCAAGGTCCTTCGCGAAATCGCCATCGGACAGACGTGCCTCCGCGGGATAGATATAACGCTCGAGCCAGTCCAGAAGCTGCGCGCCATGCGCCCCGATCCGGTCGATCTGGGGGAAATGGACATGGGCATCCACAAAGCCCGGCGCGATCAGGAGATCCGGGAAATGCTCGACCCGCACTTCCGCCGGCAATTTCGGTGCCAGTTCGGAATGATCGCCGATCGCCGCGACATGCCCGTTGTCGATCAGCAATATCCCGTCCGGCCAGAAACGTGGCGCTGCCTCGTCCCGCCAGAAGCTGACGATTGCGGCCCGCAAGGCCCAGAGTGGAGGTCGGAATGAGGGCATATAAATCGCGCTCAGGCGGCCACAGAATTGCCGGTGCCGTCGGCACGCGCGACAGGAAACACCAGGGTGACCATGGTTCCCTTGCCCAATTCGCTGTCGATCTGAAAGCGCCCGCCATGCATTTCCACCAGCGATTTGGTCAGCGCAAGCCCGAGACCCGTGCCGCGATATTGGCGGCTGAGCTGGTTTTCCACCTGCTCGAACGGCCGGGCCAGCCGTGGAAGATGCTCTGCAGGGATACCCACGCCATTGTCGCGCACGCAAACATGAACACTGGCCCCGTGCAATTCGGTCAGCACCTCCACCTGCCCACCATCGCCCGTAAACTTGATCGCATTGGAGAGCAGATTGAGCAACATCTGCTTCAAAAGCCGATGATCGGCCTCGATTTCATGCACAGACCCCAGCGATATCCTGATCGCAATCTGCTTTTCGTCAGCCCGACGCCGCGTAATCCGTACAGCGGAATCGATGACTTCCTCCAGATCAATCGGGGCCAGATTGAGCGACATCTTGCCGGCTTCGACCTTTGCTGTATCCAGCACATCGCTGATGAGATCGAGAAGGTGCTGGCCCGATTCCCAGATGTCTTTTGAATATTGCCGGTATTTGTCATTTCCGAGGGGGCCGAAAATCTCGTTGGCCATCACTTCGGAAAAGCCGATCACGGCATTGAGCGGCGTGCGCAATTCATGGCTCATATTGGCAAGAAAGGCGGTCTTGGCGATCGAGGCCTCCTCGGCGCGCAATTTCTCGGCTTCATATTGCCCGGCAAGCTGGCTTGCCCGGTCTTCAGCCAAACGCACCTTTTGCAAGGTCCGGCCCAGTTCCCGGCGATTGCTTTCGAGCCGCGCCTCGACTTCCTTTTGGGTGCTGATGTCAACGCCGACCGAAACGATACCGCCATCGGCGGTACGGCGGTCCACGAGCTTGAAAAACCGGCCATCGGCCAGCTCCACGATTCGCGCCTGGGGATCTTCCGGATCCGGATTTTCAGTACGAATATGGGCTGATGCCGCCAGAGCAACAGTTTCGTAACTGGCCCCACTCCAATCCGATGCCTCTGGTCCACCGAACAGCATCAGAAAGCGGCGATTGGCGATGACCAGTTTGCGATGCGCATTGAACAATGCAAACGGCCCGGCAAAGCCCTCGATCGCCACTGCCAGCCGTTCCTGCAGGGCGCGTAATTTCGGCTCGGATTCGCGTTTTTCACTGACGTCGGAACCGATCCCCTGAATCCGGCGCGGGATCTTCACTGAGCGGGAGGGGCCACTATCCTCCCGACGTTCGACAACACTTCCCCGGCACTCGATCCATACGGGCCGACCCGATTTCAGTGCCCGCAAGGTAAACCCGACAGTCGTGTGCTCTATCTCTTCCAGTGAAGACAGCAAGGCTTCGTGGTCCGCCGGATCGATCATCACCAGCACTTCGTGCAATGAGAGCGTCGCTGCTTCCTGCATACCAAGCAATTTCGCAAATTCCCGGTTGACCGACAGACGCTGGACATCCGCACGCCATTCCCACGCGGCAAACGGGGCCTCGGCAAAACCCAGGCGCAATTTTTGTTCGGCAAGTTCCCGGCTCTTCTGGGCCTGTTCGCGCGCGGCTCCGCTGCGTCGGATTGCGTCGATCAGCCCCCAACACCCAAGGGCCGGTGCGAGAAACATCAGGGCAAGAAGCGCGGCCTCCAGAATCGCGTCCCGGCTGAGCCCCGAAGCAGGGGCCGCGGCCAGCGCGTAAAGCCCATCCGAATGCGCCCCCTTTCCCGGCGAGACGATACCGATCTCCGCAGCGCCAATCCATGCCTTCCCTTCGCCGGCAACCAACGGTTTTTCTGGTGCTGTCCAGCCATCGGACAGAAATGTCAGATGCCGGGGCAATGCCCTTTCCGGACCGGCCCAGACCGCCATTCCGTCGTGTCCCGCAAGGCCCATCGCGAAGGGCAGGTCGAGCCCGGCAAGCATATCCGTAGCCCCGAGGATCATCACAACGCGGATGCCGTCAATTCCCGCAATGGCCCGGACCGGGCCGCGGGTCACGCCGCCAGGGGCCACATGCATGAGGATCCGGCCTTCACCGGGGGCGCTTTTTTCCAATCCGGCAGCCAGTTTCCGCGCGGCAGCCCCTGAATCGGCCGTGCTGGCACCGAGCAGCGCACCGTCATTGGTCAGGATCGCCCAGCTCTTTACGCCATGGCGGGCTGCATCCGGAGTGCGCCCGGCCTCCTCAGCTGCCCGGATACCGGTTGCGGCGGCCAGCATCTTGCCCTCGATTGCCAGAGCAAGAAACCGGGCTTCGACCACCCGATCGGCCATAGCCTGATCCCGCTGGGTCCCGATGACGAACGATATTCGCAGACCCACGGCAATTGCAAGTGCGGCAAACAAGGCCAGGCATAAATATTCCAAAGCGCGCTCGGCGCGGGCCAATGCGCTCATCGCACCCGCCCGATATCGATCTTGCCGCAAAGGCAGAAAGCCTGTCGTGCGCTCGGCACTCCCAACCCCTGAAATCTGCGCCCGGCCGGATGCCAGGGCGAATATAACCCAATTAGCGGATAAGCTTGCCCGATTGCAAATGGGTTAATTTGCGCGCGCAGGAATGGAGCCGGGTGTCGGGCCGCTCAAGGAGCCGGAGAAACCGGCACCGCGCGGATCAGCGCGCAGGCGATGCGCGCACCCGCATTGCCGATTGGCTGGCTGACATGGTCATCACGCGCCGCATGGACTACCAGCGCCGAGCCATCCGCGTCCTGAAGCGCCGCGCGGCCGCCAATCGATCGCGCGCTCAGTCCGATAAAGGTCGAGAACAGCTCTGCGCCGAACGCACCCGACGCAGGAGCCTCAATATTCGGAAGATCTCCGGTTTCGGGCCCCGTGGGATTGAGCAGACCATGGCGGCCTGGCTTGCCGTCATGGCCGACATGCGCACCCGACAGCTTGAAGCCTGCATCCCCGCATTCCGCCTTTTCATGAAAATGCACGCCATGCCAGCCGGGTGGCAGGGCCCCCGCCTGGAATTCCAGCGCGATCAGCACGCCCACGGGCCCCTGACGCAAACGCGCCGTTCCGAGCCTTGCACCGGCCTCGCCGAGAATATCCGCCACATATTCCGCCGCCGGCAGGGCCGCCTTGCGGGAATGGCGCGCCCTGGCATCGGCGGATTGCAGCGACACCAGGGCCAGACCGGCGACACAGATCGCTGCCAACCCGGCCATGGATGCTCCAAACCTGGCATCATTCATCCGAATGGTCATTCTCCGCTCCCTTTGGCGATTGGAGCATGGCTTATCTGTCGAAGCAGCCGATCCCGCAATCCACTTTTGCGTGTCTGATCTGTCCCGACGGATTGCTCTATATGTTTCCGGAATGACCTGTCAGCGCGAGCGGCCCCACCAGCCGGGCTTGGCCCTGAGGCTACCAGGCTGCGACCATCCATGGCAGTTCCGGTTTTCGGTCATTCCGGCGTTCCGTTTGGCCGGGAATTTACGAGCCTTTTGCCAATGGGATGATTGCAACCCTTCAGAACGGGCCTTGCCAAGGCCCCTTGGACAAAGCTGAGAATGAACCATCACCGCGACGTCAATTCATTTCGACGCCTCGTCCAAACCCGGTTTGCCCGGAGAGTGCGAAAACCACCTCACAAATGCCGACAATGCCCCATCCGCAGGCAACAGGCCTTATTGAGCCGGGGGCCGGATTGGTGCGGATTGGGTCCCCGATGCCCCCGGACGCGGTGCCGCCGGCGACGACACCGAGCCCGGCTGCTCCGCCCGGCGCCGGATAAAATCCTGATCGAACAATTCCACCTGCATGGACTCTGCCCCCCCGGGGCGGACGATTTTGAATCCGGTGGGCTCGAAAAACCGCTCGTCACAGCCCACCCGTCCGCTGATGACAAAACGCGACGCCGAGACGCAGAAAATCTCCGCATCATCCTTGAGCACGCGTTCGCCTTGCGGGTTATTGATAACCGCGTGCACGAAATATTCCGCCTGGGCGAGTGGCTCGTTCAACACCCGCGCACAGGCCCCGGAATTGAGCCGCCACCAGCCGCGCGATTCCCAGGTCTCACCCCGCCGGCGTCCGATCGCGGCAAACAGAATGGTCGGGGTGCGGTTGCACAGGGTCAGTCCGACAGTCTGGCTCCAGGCGCGCGCGGATTTTTCCAGCGCATCGAGCAGGACATCGTCGGAAGCGCGTTCGGGCAGTTTTTCGTCGAGCCGGAAGCGGGCAAGGGCGGCGGTTGTGCGGCGTCCCATGACCCCATCGGATTCGCGGGTCTCGTAGCCGGCATCATTCAAAAGTCGCTGGATGCCGGCGATCCGCGCCTCGCCGGCGGTAAACCCGTCCACTTGCGTGAGCCGTGTGCGCCATCCCCCTTTGCGTCCGATCGCGATCGGACGGAAGCTGCGCATCTCGCGGTCGCCGCCGCTGCATTCCTTGCTGGCCGGGCCCTCGAAAGCGATGCGCGGATCGACACAAAAATCGGTCGCGCCGCCCCATTCGCGCACGCCGCCCCGATGGGCATCGCTCGCGCGGGCATAGAGATAATGCACCGCCGTCTGAAGCGGGCCGGTAATCAGGCTCCTGCATTCGCCGGGGCGAAAGCGCGTCCAGCCCTTGATGATGGTCTGGGCACCGTTCGGGCGGCCATAGGCTGCTTCAACAATATAGCTGGTTTCGTTGCACATGACCCAGCCGGAACCCGCGGCCGCCTGCTGGGCGGAGGCGGGCGGCGCGCTGGCCGCGCCCATCGCCAGCAGGGAGGCCAACACCCCTGCCACCGCGAACCGGCGCGCGCGGAAAACCTTCGCGGTCCCTGCGCGCCCGTGCGGAGCCGCGCCCCAATCAGCGGATAAGTGTACCGGCACCATGTTCCGTAAACAATTCCATAAGCAAAGCGTGGGGTTGACGGCCATCGAGGATGACCGCGGCGTCGACGCCTGAATCCAGCGCCGCCAGACAGGTCTCGAGCTTGGGGATCATGCCGCCCGTGGCCACACCATCCTCGATCAGCGCGCGGGCATCGGCGCGCCCCATCTGGCGGATCAGGGTGTGATTGGCATCGAGGACGCCCGGCACATCGGTGAGCAGCAAAAAGCGCTTGGCCGAGAGCGCGCCGGCGATCGCACCCGCGGCGGTGTCGGCATTGATATTATAGGTTTTTCCATCCTCGGCCACGCCGATCGGGGCGATGACCGGCACATAATCCTGTGGGGCGTCGATCAAAGCGCGGATGAGCGTCGGATCCACCGTGTCGGGCTCCCCGACAAAGCCGAGATCCACCGCCTGCTCGATCAGGCTGTCGGGATCGCGGCGGGTGCGCGTGGCCCGGGTCACGGTGATGAGGCGGGCGTCCTTGCCCGACAATCCGACGCCGCGGACATCGGCCTCGGCCCCAGCCATTGTGATGAGATGGGCGAGTTCCTTGTTGACCCCGCCCGAGAGCACCATTTCGGCGATCTCCATGGTCGCGGAATCAGTGACCCTCAGCCCGTCGATAAAACTCGAGCGCACACCGGCGCGGTCGAGCATCCGGCTGATCTGCGGCCCACCGCCATGAACCACCACCGGATGGATGCCCACGAGCTTGAGCAGCACGATATCGGCCGCAAACAAGGCGGCCACGCCATCTTCGCCCATGGCATGGCCGCCATATTTGACGACCACGGTTTCGCGATCATAGAGCTGGATGAAGGGCAGCGCCTTGGCGAGGGTAAGCGCGGTATCATAGGCCTTGGGGTCGAAATCGCGCGGCAGGATCGGCGCGCGCCCCTGCTTTCCGTCTTTCATGGTTTCCGCGATGCGGTCTCCGGCCATCAGGTCTCCCGCCATTCTTGCCCATCATGCGGCGCGGCTCCGAACTCGGCAAATTCGGCGAGCGCCCCGCGCAATTCGGCGATTCCATAGCCTGTTTCGGCCGAACAGGGAAAGGGAATCGGGAAGGCGGCGGGATGACGACGCGCCAATACCGACAATGCCTCCACCCGCTCCACGAGCTCGCGGGGATGGATCTTGTCGGCCTTGGTCAACACAAAGGCATAGGAAACCGCCGCCCGGTCAAGGGCACCCATGACCTCCTCATCCGATTCTTTCGCCCCATGGCGGGAATCGATGAGCAGCAGAACCCGGCGCAGATTGGCCCGGCCGCGCAAATAATCGCGGGTGACCGAATTCCAGCGTTCGATCTCGGTTTTGGGGGCCCTGGCAAAGCCATAGCCCGGCAGATCCACCAGGAACAGCGCGCCGCCCGCGAGTTCAAAGAAATTGACCGCCCGGGTCCGCCCGGGTTCGGAAGATGCGCGGGCCAAGCCGTGGCGATTGGTCAGTGCATTGAGCAGGCTCGATTTTCCGACATTGGAGCGTCCGGCAAAGCCCACTTCGGGGCCGCGCGGCGGTGGGATGAGGTCGGGCGAACGCGCCTCGCCCACGAAACGGGCTTCGGCCGCAAATAATTTGCGCCCGCGCTCCATCATTTGCGCATCCGGCACTCCGGGGAGGGGCGTTTGAGCTCCGGTCAGGGTCGCAGGCGGGGATTCAGTTCGTGATGTCATTGGCCGCGCGCGGTTTCAGCCGGGCCTCGATGCGGTGGAGCAGCTTGTCGAGCTCGGTCTCCACCCCGTAACGGCGCATCATGAATTGTTGCTGGATGATCGAAAGCACATTGGACCATGTCCAATAGATCACGAGGCCCGCCGCAAATCCGCCAAACAGAAAGGTGAACAAAACCGGCATCCACTGGAAAATTACTCTTTGCACCGGGTCCTGGGCCGGCGGGCTCATGGATTGCACAAGCCACATCGTCACCCCATACAAAAGCGGCCAGATGCCGATCGCAAACAGCCCGCCAATGATCGGCAGGCCGACCGGGGCGTCAAAGGGCAGCAGACCGAACAGATTGACCCAGGATGTCGGGTCCGGGGCCGACAGATCCCTGATCCAGCCGAAAAAAGGCGCATGGCGCATCTCGATCGTTACGGTCAGCGTCTTGTAGAGCGCAAAAAAGATCGGCATCTGCAGAAGCAGCGGAAAACACCCCGCCACCGGGTTGATCTTTTCGCGCTGGAACAGCGCCATCATCTCCTGGCTTTGACGCGGCTTGTCGTCCTTGTATTTGTTCTGGATATCCTGGATCTGCGGCTGGTATTTCCGCATCTTGGCCATGGATTTATAGGATGAATCGGCCAGCGGAAACACAAAGGCCCGGACCACCAGCGTCAGCAACAGGATGGCGGCACCAAAATTGCCGGTCCACCCATTGAAAAAATGCAGAACCTCGAAAAACGGCCGGGTCAGGAACCAGAAATTTCCCCAGTCCACGGCCTCGTCGAGCCGCGGCACATTGAGGCTTTTCTGATAGAAGCGCAGGACTTCGACCTTCTTGGCACCGACAAAGAAATGCCGGGTGATCGCGACATTTTCGCCCGCGCCGAGGGTGCGGGCCTGGCCGAAATAGGTTGCCTCATACAGGCGCTCGCCGGGCACCGCGGGATTGACGCTGGCACGGGCGAGAAATTGCTCGGACTGATCGGGGATAAGCCCGGCGAGCCAATATTTGTCCGTGAGGCCGATGAACCCGCCGGTCGAGGTGACATCCAGTGCCTTTTTCGGATCGTGCAGGGTCTTCCATTGTTTCTGTTCGCGTTTGCCGGCCAATACGCCGATCGCGCCCTCATGCACCACGCCATCGGGCTTGAAACCGGGGGCGAGCCCGTGCCGGCGGATGATTCCGAATGGCGTCAGCGTCTGGGCAGAGGCCGCGAGGTTTTCGACCTGATCGGTCAGGGTGAACAGATATTGGGCGTCGACCGAGATCTGGCGGGTGAAACGCACGCCTTCGGCGCTGTCATAGACCAGCGTGATCGGTGTTTCAGGTGTCAGCTTCGTGCCGGATTCCAGCCGCCACAAGGTGTCGGGCCCCGGCAGATCGGAAATCCCCGAATTCTGGCCGGGCCGCAGCCAGCCGAAAAAGCCATACCAGGCTTGTGCCGCCCCCTGGGGGGTGAACAAGGTGACATTGGGGCTGCCGGCCTTTGTCGTCTCGCGGAACCCCTGAAGCGTCAGATCATCGATACGTCCGCCCGTGAGCGACAGCGAACCCGACAAAGTCGGCGTTTCAATTGCCACCCGCGGATTGGCCGCGATCGCTGCGGCGCGCGCGATCGGCCCCGCCGGTGGGGCCACAGCGGCGGGCCCCGCACCCGGATTCTGGCTGGTGCGCGCGATCTCGGCATTTCGTGCCTGATGCGCGATCTTGCGCTGCGGGCCGAGGATGAAGGCGTCGAACCCGAACAGGATCGCCATGCACAGCCCCACCGCAATGATCAGATTGCGGGTGTCTTCGGGTCGCTGCTGGGGCTGCATGAAGGGGCTCTTTTCGTAGGAAACCGGTTCCGGTCAGTGATGGGATGAACTGCCGGGGATTCAGGACCCGGCCTGATCCGGCGACCCCGCTTTCGGCCTGACGGGAGCCGCGGTCAATATCCGCCGGAGCTTTATCAACCCGCTTCGCGCCTCGTCAAGCAAGGCCGGCCAGTCCGCCTCCGGGGTCGCAGGGCGCGCGATCAGAACGTAATCGCAGCCGCCCACCCCCAGTTCGGGCAAAAGCGCGCGCGCAATGGCCCGCATCCGCCGTTTTGCCCGGTTGCGCGCCACCGCATTGCCGACTTTTTTCGATGCCGTGAAACCGACCCTGATGTTCACTGCCGTCCCGGGGGGCACCCCGCCAGGGTCTCCCTGAATTCGACGCAGACCCTGAAGTCCAATCCTCCCGGCTCCCGCTTTGGCCCCTTTGGCACAATCGAGGAATTCGCTGCGCTTTTTCAGCACAGAAATCCGGGGCGGCATTGGCGACACCCCGGCGCTCCCATTGTGCCGGTTCGCGCCCGTAAAAACCGCCGTCGGCACGGGGTCAACACCGCGTGAACTTCCTATGCCGACAGCCGCTTTCGGCCCTTGGCGCGACGCCGCGCCAATACACGGCGGCCGGCCGGATCCGACATGCGGGCGCGAAATCCGTGCCGTCGCTTGCGAACGAGTCGGGAAGGTTGAAAAGTGCGCTTCACGAGCCTGTACTCCCGGGCGGGGGACGCTTCCGGCGCGGGCGCAAAACCCTTTGACGCCTGCGCGTTCCGTCACCATCATCGAATGAAAAACCAAGGGGCGGTGCTTAGACGAACAGATGTGCGGCGTCAACGCCAGGCTGCGCCGGGGCCTGCGAATTTTCCCGATTGATGATTCGCGAAAGCCGACTGCACGCACTGCGCGAAACGTTGCAAAAACACGTCCGATGGTTGAAATTTTAACCATTCACGCTCTAACTGCGCCGGTCCGCGCGCGCATAATGATAAAATCTGCGTGTTTCAGATGACAATGAAGTGCGGGCGCAATCAATTGTCGTGAGACGTGGTTAACGAATCTTCGGATTATACCCTGTCAGTTGTCCGCCCCCCTCCCCCGGAATGGCGGACAGATCAATTTCGGAGTTTCTGATGCGAATTTGTGCTCTCACTTTGGCGATCAGCCTCATGACCACGACCAGTGCTTTTGCCTTGCCCGATGATGCGTCCTGGAACGCGATCCTCGGCAAATATGTCAAACCTTATCAGGGCGGCATCAATTATTTCGATTATGCGGGGCTGAAATCCCAGCCATCGGATGTGGCGAAGCTCAAAGCCTATGTGACGGCGTTGCAGACCGAGAAAGTCTCGGCCCTCACCCGCCCCCAGCAATTCGCGTATTGGAGCAATCTCTATAACGCCCTGACCATTCAGGTCATGATTGACAATTGGCCCGTCAAGTCGATTCGCGAGATCAAATCCAAAGGCGCACCTTTCGATCCGGTGAAATCAGCCTTTGGAGGGCCGTGGCGTCAGAAATTCGTGACAGTGGAGGGCAAGGCCCTGACGCTCGATGACATCGAACACGGAATCCTGCGCGTCCAATGGCAGGAGCCGCGCGTGCATTATGCCGTCAATTGCGCCTCTTATGGCTGCCCGAATCTCAAGGCGTCTGCGTGGAATGCCGAAACGCTTGAAGCCGATCTCGATGCCGGGGCGAAGGCTTATGTCAATCATCCGCGCGGCGTGAAGGTCAATGCCAATGGCACGCTGACCCTGTCGTCGATCTATAAATGGTTTGCCGAAGATTTTGGCGGCAATGAAGTCGCGTTGAAGCAGCATCTGACCAAATACGCGACCCCGGAACTTGCCGCCAGGATCAAGACCGCGAAAATCGCAGGGAATGAATACAGCTGGGCGGTGAATGCTCCCCCGAAAAATGTCGCTGAGAAGAAATAATTCTACCCGCCTGTAAT
This sequence comes from Hyphomonadaceae bacterium, assembly GCA_021731815.1. GTDB lineage: Bacteria > Pseudomonadota > Alphaproteobacteria > Caulobacterales > Aquidulcibacteraceae > JAKFWO01. The sequence continues at coordinate 58,933 of JAKFWO010000006.1, forward strand.
TCTTGGTGGTGCCGGTTCTGGCATCGCCGGGGATTGATCCGCAATTTCCCTCCAAGGAGCCGACATGACCATGGAAGCCGCCGCCGAAACCCCGCCGCCAGTCAAAAAGAAGTCCAACCCGATCCTGCGGTTTTTGCCCCTGATCCTCATCGCGGTGGGAATCGCGGCGATTCTGATTTCCGGCGTTTACAAGCAATTGTCACTTGATACCCTTAAAACCCATCGCGAGGCGCTGACGACCTTTGTTCAGGCCAATCTGGTGCTGGCAATCGTGATTTATTTCGGGGTTTATGTCGCCGCGACGGCGTTTGCCATTCCCGGTGCCTCCTGGATCACGATCAGCGGCGGCTTTCTCTTCGGGCTGTTCGGCGGCACTGCGCTGACCGTGGTGTCCGCCACCGTGGGGGCGGTAGTCCTGTTTCTGGCTGCACGATCGGCGATTGGCGGCGGGTTGCGCAAGGCTGTCGGTCCATTTTTGGGCAAGATCGAATCCGGGTTCAACGAAAACGCGTTCAGCTACATGTTCTCGATGCGCTTCATCCCGATCATCCCCTTTTTCATCGCCAATATCGCGCCGGCGGTGCTGGGTGCCAAATTGCGTGACTATGTCATCACTACATTTTTCGGCATCATGCCCGGAACTTTTGCCTATACATGGGTGGGAGCGGGACTTGGTGCCACCTTCGACCAGGGGAAAACGCCCGACCTTGGCGCCTTTGCCGCGCAATTGACCCCCGCTTTTGCGGCAATCGGGATCGTGTCCCTTCTGCCGGCCCTGATCAAGCGTTTCACCCGGAAAAAGCCGGCCTGAGGCCAGGGTCGCAGTAAGTGTCGGAGCGCCGGGCCTGATGTTCAGCGCCGGTTTTGCGAATAATCATCGAGGATCAGATGGCGGAACGGGAAAAAATCACGGCGGATGTCGCCGTGATCGGCGGTGGCTCGGGCGGTTTGGTGGTGGCTGCGGTCGCGGCACCTCTGGGGCTCAGAACCGTTTTGTTCGAGCGCGGCAAGATGGGGGGCGATTGCCTGAATTATGGCTGCGTTCCCTCCAAGGCACTGATCGCGGCCGGCAAGGCTGCACAGGACATGCGCGATTCGGCCCGGTTCGGCGTTGCTTCGGTCGAGCCGCAAGTCGACTGGCTGCAAGTCCGCGCCCATGTGCGCGGCGTCATTGCCGGGATCGAACCCCATGACAGCCAGGAGCGGTTCGAAGGGCTCGGGGTCAAAGTCATTCGTGAGCATGCGCATTTCCTCGATGCCGATACTTTGGTGTCCGACAGTGTGGAGCTCAAGGCGCGCTATATCGTCGTGGCCACCGGCTCGGGGCCTGCGGTGCCGACCATTCCCGGGCTCGACCAAATCCCCTTTCTGACCAATGAGACCGTGTTCGACCTTCCCGTCCTGCCGAAAAAACTGATTGTGCTGGGTGCGGGGCCGATCGGTATCGAGCTCGGACAGGCTTTCCGCCGGTTGGGGTCACAGGTAACGATCGTTGAGGCCGCCCGGGCGCTGGGTTCGGCCGAGCCGGAGATGGCGGCGGTCGTGGTGGAGAAACTCCGCAAGGAGGGGGTGGAGCTGCTGGAAGGCTTCCGCGCCACAAGGGTCGAGAAGACCGAATTGGGCGAAACCCGGGTGACGATTGAAGGTCCCGACCGCGTGGCGCGGACGATCGAAGGCACCCATCTTCTTGTGGCGGCCGGTCGCCGTCCACATGTCCAGGGCATGGATCTCGAAAAAGCCGGTGTCGAATATGACAGCCGCGGTATCAAGACCAATCCATTCATGCGCACCACCAACAAGCGTGTCTGGGCGGTTGGCGACGTGGCCGGGCGGGGGCAATTTACCCATGTCGCGGGATTCCAGGCCGGGCTGTTCATTCGCAATGCCTTGTTCAAGCTCTCCCAGGGGCGGGCCGATTCCATGGCGATCCCGGGGGTTACCTATTCGGAGCCGGAACTCGCCCAGATCGGCCTGACCGAGGCCGAGGCCCGCCAGATCCATGGGGATGCAGTCCGGACCACGACATGGACATTTCATGAAAATGACCGCGCCCGCGCCGAACGCAGCGAAGAAGGGCTGGGAAAGATCATTGCCGACAAAAAGGGCCGCATCCTGGGGGCTTCCATTGTCGGGGAACATGCAGGCGAACTGATTGCCCCGATCGCGGTGTGCATGGGCCAAAAGCTGACCTATGACGCGCTGCGCACCTCCTATATCGCGCCTTATCCAACGCGCGGCGAACTGGTCCAGCGCCTGGCCAAGCAATTTTCGGCGGCACGACTCTATGCGGATTCGACGCGCCGGCTCGTTTCGATCGTCGGCAAGATCCTGCCATAATTTCGGGGGGTGACCGGGAGGCCTGTGCATGCCCATTCCCCGCCTTTATGTCGGGTCCGCACTTTCCGAAGGCGCACGTATCGAGCTTGAGGCCGGGCAGACCCATCATTTGCTGAACGTCTTGCGGATGAGCGAAGGCGATTCTGCGCTGATATTCAACGGGCGTGACGGGGAATGGAGCGGTGATCTCATCGTCCTGTCCAGAAAGAAAGCGGAGATCGCGATCGAACACCAGACCCGGGCATATCGGCCGTCTCCGGATCTTGAATTGCTGTTTGCGCCGCTGAAAAAGGACCGGACCGATTTCACCATTGAAAAGGCGGTCGAATTGGGCGTTCGCCGCATCCAGCCGGTATTGACCGAACGGACCAATGCCGATCATGTTCGCCCGGACCGACTTCAAAGCCTTGCCATTGGATCCGCGGAGCAATCCGAACGCCTCGATGTGCCTGATATCGCGCCGCCGCGCCGACTTGGCATCGTGTTGCGGGACTGGCCGGCTGGTCGCATCCTGCTGTTTGCGGACGAGCAGGGTGACGAAAAACAAAAGCCCTGGGGCGGGGAGGCGGGGCGCGCGCGCGCCGCCGCCGAAGTGATTGCGCAGATTACGAGCGAGCGCGAATGCGCACCGCTGAGCGTGCTGATTGGCCCCGAGGGCGGGTTTTCGCCGGAAGAACGCGCGTATTTGCGCCTTCAATCCTTTGTCCATCCCGTCAGCCTGGGACCACGTATTCTGCGCGCAGAAACCGCGAGCACGGTTCTGCTGGGGCTGGTTCAGGCCCTGTGGGGCGACCGGTAACCAAAAGCCCGGCACCCTGCCCGGCGCGCCCCCGCCACGCACCGATGGAGGGGGCGAGATCGAACAGCAATTGTCGCAATCGCCGAAAACGCGGGCGGCGAATTTCGCCGCATTCCAAAGATTTCGACCGAAGAATCTCTAGAATTTTGCTGACAGGCGCAATGTGTAAGCAGCACCACTCAGGCCGAACTGGACGGATTCATAAATAAACCCGTTATCGGTCTCGAGATCGTCCTGGCGGGTCGGGAATTGGTCAAAGATGTTCGAGGCCGCGGCGGTAAAGCGGAAATGGCGGTTGACGTCCACGCTCAGGCTGGCATCGGCCGAAATCCGTGCGTCATAGCGCGCATTGGGAACCCCACCGGCCGTCCCGGTAAAGGTGCCCAGCGTTTGCGGACCGAAATAGATGAATTTCCAGTCAAAAGTAACCGGGCCCTTTGCATAGTCGAAGCCGAACACGCCCTTGGCGCGCGGGGCACCATTTTCGATGAACAGCCGCTCGCGTTCGGAGACAAATATCTCCTCGCGTCCCTCAAAGCCTTCCGGCAGATTGAGTTGCAGGATACGCGTGAAATTGACATTGAACGCCGCGGACGAATGCAATTTACCGCCGAACAGATCGGTCCGATGGTCGATGGTGACATCAAAGCCGCGCGTGCGGGTGTCGGCGGCATTGACGAAGAATTGCGCTTCGCCGACCTGGAGAGCGGCAAGCGTTGCGCCGATCGTCGGATCCGTCTGGTCGAAGCGCCCGGTCAGCAGGATGCGGTCGTCGATACGGATCCAATAGCCATCCACCGTGAGGGTGAGTTTGCCCGGCAGGCGCGCCGTGAAGCCGGCCGTATAGCTGAGCGAGGTTTCCTCGCGCAAAGCCGGGATGCCGGCGGCTTCGGCGATCGGTCCGCCATTGGGCGCAAGCACCACTTCCACGGGCTCGCCGCGGATGAAATTGGTGAAGGTTGAAGAAAACAGCCGCTGCTGGAGCGAGGGCGCGCGGAAGCCCGAACTTACCGTGCCGCGCAGCACGACATTGCCGAGCGTGTAGGCGGTCGAGAATTTGCCGATGGCGGTGGAGCCGAAATCGGAATAACGCTCGAACCGGCCCGCGACATCGATCAGCCAGTTTTCCGTGAGATTCGCTTCGATATCGGCGTAGAGCGCCCAATTGCCGCGGCTCTCGCGCACTTCATCGCCGGGCTGGAAACCGGGAAAGCCCTGGCTGCCGGCGCTGCCGCCGCCCGGACCATCGGCGTCGATGAACGAGCCCGGCACGCCCGCCACGATCCGGTAGAAATCGCGGCGATATTCTGCCCCGAAGGCGAAATTAACTCCCGACAGCAAATTCTCAGCGTAACGGGTGAAATCGAGATTGGTCGTGCTTTGCTGGAAGCTGAAGCCGCCGGCATCGAAACTGGTTGGGCTCAGCCCGCGCCCGCCATTGATGAGATCCAGATTGGCAAGCGAGGCATTGACCGTATTATTGATCGTATAGAACAATTCGTTGAAGCCATAGGTCGAGGAAAAATCCGCCGACCAGCCCAGAACCTTGCCGCGCAGGCCAAGGCTTGCACTGACATCGTTGGATTCGGTGTCGATCAGCGGAACGAAGCCGTTCGGGAAATTGGCCGCCGAATTACGCGATGGAATGTCGTCCGTGCCGATTCCGCCGCGCTCGAATGCGCCAGCCGATCCAAAACGGTGCTGGTAGCCGGCAAAGCCATAGACCTCGAACCCTGATGCGCCCAGAGGTGCAGAGGCATTGATGAAGCCCGTGCCATTTTCGGTGCGTGTGTCGCCGATAATGCGCAGGCTGTCGGGCGCGCGGTCGGATCGTCCCCGGTCGAGATATTCACCGGTTATGGACAGAAACCCGCCATCCCCAAGCTCGGTCCCGGCATAAAAGGCGGCCTGGTAATTCTCGCCATCGCCACGCGTATATTGACCGAAAGACAGAACGGATTCGAACCCTTTTCTTTCCTTCAGCCGGATATTGATGACCCCCGCAATGGCATCCGAACCATATTGGGCGGCCGCGCCGTCGCGCAGCACCTCCACCCGCTCGACCGCGAGCGTGGGGATGGTGTTGAGATCGGTGCCGGTATTGCCGCGATTGCGCGCGCCGAACAGATTGACCAAGGCCACCGTGTGCCGGCGCTTGCCATTGAGCAGAACCAGCGTCTGATCCGAACCGAGCCCGCGCAAGGCCGCCGAATCAATATGGTCCGCCCCGTCCGCGCCGGTCTGGCGCGTGGAATTGAAGGACGGTGAAATGAATTGCAGCGCCTGGGCGAGGTCAAGTTGCGGCGCACTGACCGAAACATCGCCAAAATCGATGAGGTCGACCGGCGCAGGGCTATCGGTGACCGAACCCCCGATCCGCCGCGAGCCGACGACCACGACCTCATTTTCGTCCGCGGCTTCCGCGGCATCCTCGGGAACGGTCTGGGCGAAGACCTGCGGATCGGCGAGGATGAACAAACTGGCGGCTGAAATGAGGCTGATAGACAGTGGTTTGCGCATGGAATTTCCCCGATCCGGATCGTTCATCAATATGGTGGGGCAAAGTCTCCCCAAACTGACCCCGTGGCAAGTCCCGATCACATGACCGCAGCCGCCCGATCAGGACTGTGTCTATTTCCACGCATAATTGAAACTCGCGGAAAGTCGTGGCGAGGTGCCATCATGGCGCAAGACCTCGTGGCGGAGAAAGCTCTCCCACAGCAACAACATCCCCGGTTTGGGAAATTCGGTGACAAAGGGTTTGAGTTCGGTACGCGCATCGCTCCGGCGGAGCGGCGCGCCCATCATGAGCCCGAGACGCGGGTCCTCGAAACGCAGCCCGGCCGAGCCGTCCGGGATCTCGACATAATATGTACCGGAAATCACGCTGTGCGGGTGGATATGGCCGGAGTGAAACCCGCCCGGTTCGAGCAGATTGACCCAGATATGATCGAGCCTGATCTTCCCACCGGCCAGATCAAAATGCAGGTCCTCGGCAAACACCCTGACATGCCGGTCGATCAATTTTTTCAGATCACCAAAACAGGGCGCGCGCAAAGGCAGGTCGAACAGCGAGGAATAAGACGTATAGCCGGGATAATTGTTTTCCTCGCACCATGCGATTCCGGCTCCGTCTTCTTCTGCAAAGGACCGGATACTCGCCCCCAGTTCCCTGTTGAGCCGTGTGGTTTCTTCCGGGGAATTATCCGCGCGATAGAGCCGGGTTGCAAATAGCGAGGCGACCGAAACCTTGGGACCGGGCCTATTGGGATTGGGCATATTGGGATTGGGCATATTGGGACCGGGCCTATTGGGATTGGGCATAAATGTCCTTCAGGATGTGACGTTTCAGGCGAATGATGACATGCCGGGCCAAAGCCGCGCAAATTCTGCGCCGCGCGATTGCCAAGGCAGCGGCCTTCAATTATAGCACGCGCTTCGCGTCAGGGGCGGCCGGGACATTTCACCGATCGCCTTGCAGCGCGCTTACCCAAAGCGGGCGTAGCTCAGGGGTAGAGCACAACCTTGCCAAGGTTGGGGTCGAGGGTTCGAATCCCTTCGCCCGCTCCAGTTTTCTCCCAAGGACTTTCCTGGAATTGGGCCGACTGTCGTATCGGCCTGGGTGCCTTATGGGTACCAAAAAATCGGAAAGCGCAGGAAAGCTCAGGCAACACATCGGCCGGTTTTAGCGGCTTTGCCCTTACGGCCCCAGGGTGCTCCATGTTTGAGCGGGCAAGACCAGTTGGGGCTTGAGGGGATAGCTAAGTCTCATCGCCCTGTGCCCTGGGGCTGGACGTCCGCTCATATGGTCGGGCCAGACCTGAAAAGGCGCCAGAGCCGGGAGCCGCCGGAACCGGTTGGGTACCACCTGACCCGGAACAATCGCCTCACAATGGAATATTGTCGTGCTTCTTCCAGGGATTTTCGAGCTTCTTGTTCTTCAGCGTGCGCAGGGCCCGGATAATGCGCCGCCTTGTTGAGTGCGGCTTGATGACATCGTCGAGATAACCAAGGCTGGCGGCAACGAAGGGATTGGCGAAGCGGTCCCTGTATTCTTTCGTGCGTTCGGCGATCTTTTCCGGCTCGCCGATCTCGTTACGGAAAATGATCTCGACCGCACCCTTGGCCCCCATCACAGCGATTTCCGCGCTCGGCCAGGCGTAATTGACGTCCCCGCGCAGATGTTTCGAACTCATGACGTCATAGGCCCCGCCATAGGCCTTGCGGGTGATCACGGTAACTTTCGGCACTGTGGCCTCGCCATAGGCAAACAGCAATTTGGCCCCGTGCTTGATCAGGCCGCCATATTCCTGCTTCACGCCCGGCAGAAAGCCCGGCACATCGACCAAAGTCACGATGGGGATATCAAAGCAATCGCAAAAGCGGACGAACCTGGCCGCCTTGCGGCTGGCATCGCTGTCGAGCACGCCGGCAAGGACCATGGGCTGGTTGGCGACCACGCCTATGGTCTCACCTTCCATCCGGGCCAAGGCGATGACGATATTCTTGCCGTAATCGGGGCTGAGTTCGAAAAAATCACCTTCATCGACAATCTTTTCGATCAATTCCTTCATGTCATAGGGCGTGTTGGGATTGGCGGGAATGAGCCGGTCGAGCGATTCTTCCAGGCGGTCGGGATCGTCGAAACTTTCGCGCGCGGGCGGTTTCTCGCGATTGGAGCCGGGCAGGAAATCCACCAGCCGGCGGATCTGGAGCAGGGTCTCGATATCATTTTCAAAGGCACCATCGGCCACGCCCGATTTGGTCGCATGGACCCGCGCCCCGCCCAGTTCCTCATGGGTTACGATCTCATTGGTGACGGTCTTCACCACATCAGGACCCGTCACATACATATAGGACGTGTCGCGGACCATGAAGATGAAATCGGTCATGGCGGGGGAATAGACATCCCCGCCCGCGCAGGGGCCCATGATCACCGAAATCTGCGGCACCACCCCGGAAGCGAGGATATTGCGCTGGAAGATCTCGGCATAGCCCGCGAGACTTTCGACACCCTCCTGGATGCGCGCGCCGCCCGCGTCGAAAATACCGATGATCGGAGCCCCGTTCCTGAGCGCCATGTCCTGGATCTTGGTGATCTTGGCAGCATGGGCACCCGACAGCGAGCCGCCAAACACCGTGAAATCCTTGGAAAAGACATAGACCAGCCGGCCATTGATCCGGCCCTGGCCAGTGACGACGCCATCGCCCGGGATCTTGTTCGCCGCCATGCCGAATTCGGCGCAGCGATGTTCGACGAACATGTCATATTCCTCGAAGGAATCCTCGTCGAGCAGCAATGAGATCCGCTCGCGGGCCGATAATTTCCCCTTGGCGTGCTGCGCCTCGACCCGCTTTTCCCCGCCGCCCAGGCGCGCGCGCGCCCGGCGGTCTTCGAGTTCGTCCAGAATATGCTGCATGAGAACGCTTTCGGGCGATTGGCTTTCGTAAATATGCTGGCGGGGAGAGGCTTGGGGGGAGATTCCCGGGGTCAGGCCGCGGCCATGGCGTCCTCGAAGCGTTGGGCCACTTTCTCGATAAAGCCTTCCGTGGTCAGCCAGCCTTGCGCATCGCCGACCAGCAGCGCGAGATCCTTGGTCATGAACCCGGCCTCGACGGTCGACACCACAGTCTTTTCCAGCACATCGGTGAATTTCGTGAGTTCGGCATTGCCGTCGAGCTTCGCCCGATGCGCCAGACCGCGGGTCCAGGCAAAGATCGAGGCGATGGAATTGGTCGAGGTCTGCTCACCTTTCTGGTGCTGACGGAAATGGCGGGTCACGGTGCCATGGGCGGCTTCGGCCTCCATGATCCGCCCATCAGGCGTGGTGAGCACCGATGTCATCAGCCCGAGCGAACCGAAGCCCTGGGCCACCTGGTCGGATTGTACATCGCCATCATAATTCTTGCAGGCCCAGAGGAACGCCCCGTTCCATTTCAGTGCCGAGGCCACCATGTCGTCGATCAACCGATGCTCATAGACAATCCCTGCCGCCTTGAATTTGTCGGCATATTCGGCATTGAACACTTCCTCGAAAATATCCTTGAAGCGCCCGTCATAGGCCTTGAGAATCGTGTTCTTGGTCGAGAGATAGACAGGGAAATTGCGGTTGAGCCCGTAATTGAGGCAGGCGCGGGCGAAGTCCCGGATGGACGCGTCGAGATTATACATGCCCATGGCAACGCCCGCGGCCTTGAAATCATAGACCACATGTTCGATGACCTGACCGTCTTCGCCCTCGAACCGCATTTTCAGCGTGCCTTTTCCCGGCACACGGAAATCAGTGGCCTTGTATTGGTCGCCAAAAGCGTGGCGCCCGACTATGATCGGCTTCGTCCAGCCCGGAATGAGGCGGGGCACATTCTGGCAGATGATCGGTTCGCGAAACACCACGCCATCCAGAATATTGCGGATGGTGCCATTGGGCGATTTCCACATTTTCCGGAGATTGAATTCCTTCACCCGCGCTTCATCTGGCGTGATGGTTGCGCATTTGATGCCCACGCCATGCCGGGCAATGGCATTGGCCGCGTCGATCGTGACCTGATCTTCGGTGGCATCCCGGTTGCCGATGCCGAGATCGTAATAATCGATGGTGAGATCGAGATATGGCAGTATCAGCTTTTCCTTGATCAGCGACCAGATGATGCGGGTCATCTCGTCGCCATCGAGATCGGCGACAGGGTTGGCGACCTTGATCCGGGCCATGATATTTCTCCGAAATGGGGGGAACGGGCCGATTCGCCCGTCGCAGGCAGGTTAGGCACCATCCTATGGCGCGCGCCGACGTAAATCCAGTGCGTTATGGTAGCGAAAGCCGTCACATCTTCAAGAACGCCCGCTTCATCCGGCCTGTGGTTTTGCCCCCTGTTCTTCCCATTTCCCGGTCTCATTCTCGCGGAAATAACGGGTGCGGCGCCCCTGGTCCCGCGCGCGGCGGAATTGCGCGCGCGCCGCCGCCAGCGCCTCTGCATTACCGGCCTCGAAAAACAGGATGATGCGCTGAAAGCCGGCGACATCCTGCGGCAGATCGGCACCATGGAGCGAGACGAACACGTCGCGCCGGGCCTGGTCCTTCGGCGCGGGACCATCTTCTGCACTGAGCAGGATCGGTTGCAGGTCATCGCGCGCGCCATCGGCCAGAGCATGGGGCAAAAAACTCTCCGGCCGCGCCGCCCAGAGCGCCGCATCAAGCGCTTTCATGCGCGCAAGCTCCCGCCCATGCACCCGCGCTCGCCACTGGCGCGACACGACAAGCGCCAGCAGATCGTGCAGGCGCAGATCGTGCCCCTCCCGCTCCAGATGGTAGAACCAATATTCGGGACCGGTCAGGGGCGCGTTCGCTTCAGTCACGATCCTTCCCCCGCCCTGCGCCGCCTTGCCCTGCGCCGCCTTGCCCCTGTGCTGAACCTTCGGCGGCCGTGCCAGAGCTCAGCCACCAAAGCAGTGCTCAGCCCCCGAAATGGTCTTCGACCAGCCGGTTGAGGAGCCGCACCCCATAGCCGGTTGCCCAGGCAGGGATCAGCGGATCCTCGGCATTGGCGCGCCAGGCCATTCCCGCAATGTCGAGATGCGCCCAGGCCTGGCCTTCCTTGACAAAGCGCTGAAGGAATTGCGCCGCCGTGATCGACCCTGCCTCGCGGTCGCGGCCGATATTCTTCATGTCGGCATTCGGGCTGTCGATCTGCTTGTCATAAGCGGCACCGAGCGGGAAACGCCACACGGGCTCGGCCTCGGCCTTGCCGGCTTTCTCGATCGCCCTGGCGAGATCATCGTCATTGGAAAACAGCCCGGCATATTCATGGCCGAGCGAAATCACGATCGCCCCGGTCAGGGTCGCAAGATCGACAATGGCCGCGGGTTTGAAACGCTCCTGGGCGTACCACAGGGCGTCGGCCAGCACGAGGCGCCCTTCAGCGTCGGTATTGAGGACCTCGATCGTCTGCCCCGACATGGAGGTGACGATGTCCCCCGGCCGCATGGCATTGCCGTCGGGCATGTTTTCAACGAGCCCGATAATCCCGACCACATTGGCTTTGGCCTGACGCCCGGCCAAAGCGCGCATGAGCCCGGTCACGGCCGCCGCGCCGCCCATGTCGCCCTTCATGTCTTCCATGCCGCCGGGGGGCTTCAGCGAAATGCCGCCCGTGTCGAAACACACACCCTTGCCGACGAATATTGCCGGCGCATCCTTCTTCTTGCCACCCTTCCATTGCATGATGACGAGGCGCGAGGGCCGCACGCTGCCCTGGCCCACGCCGAGCAAAGCCCCCATGCCGAGTTTGGTCATGGCCTCGACATCGAGCACTTCGACTTCGACCCCTTCGGCGGTCAGGGCCTCGCACCTTCGCGCAAATTCTTCCGGAAACAGGATATTTGGCGGTTCGGAAACCAGATCCCGCGCCAGTTTCACACCCTCGGCGAGTGCAGCGAGGGCCGTGAAATGTTTCTGCGCCTTTTTCGGATCTGCAGCCCTGAAAATCATGCGCCCAAGGGTCGGCTTCTGGTCGGGTTTGAGGCGCGTCCGGTACAAATGAAAGCGGTAGGAACCGAGCAAGGCCCCGAAGGCGGCATGGGCAGCCGCTTCATTGGCATCAAGCTTGCCGGCCCCCGGTCCTGCGTCAACGAACACGCTTTCCCCACCGCTGGCGATCAGGCGTTTTGCCACCAGAGCCCCGGCGCGCTGAAAGCCGATCGAATCGGATTTTCCCTCCGCGCCGAGCCCGACCCCCAAAAACCGATTGGCCTTCAAGCCTGCCGGTGCCAGCCAGTCAAAGGTCTGCTGGCTGTTTCCGCGAAACCGGGCGGTTGCGGCGGCAGCGTGGAGCGGAGTGCCCGCCGCCTCGGTCCACTCAGTGGCAGTGAGCCTCTCTTCAAAATAAAATTCGACGGCGCAATCCGCCGCTGTGTCACTCGAGCTCTCGGTCGTAAACGTAATTTGCATGGGTGCCTCAATGCGCCGGGGATGGTTTGCGCGACGGTTTATGCCAGTATGGGATTCGTTGCCATCTGAAGCGAAATACGGTCTTAACGCAAGCCTGTACCGGATTTTGAAACTGACCTGCGGCCGCTGCGCAAGTTCACCCCCTTGCATAAGCGGACCCGATAGCGTTTCTGTGCCCTGCACCTTTCGGATTTACACTGATGGCCCTTTTCCAGAATTATCTGTTCAAAGAACTCGGAAAAGGCACGCTTCTTGTCGTCGCATGTCTGATTGCCGTTGCCTTGCTGACCCAGGCAGTTTCCCAATTATCGCTGATTGTGGACAGCAACCTTGGTTTCACCCAATATTCCTATGTACTGATATTGTACATACCACAGGTCGTTTCATTCGCCGTTCCGATAACTTTTTTCATTTCAACTCTTTTTATTCTTGACCGCAAACATCTGGAGAGCGAACTGACCGTGATGCAAACCGCAGGCGTTTCACGCCGGTGGCTGGCAATTCCGGTGCTCAGACTGGCAACACTCATTGCGCTCCTGCATCTGCTCGTAAACCTTTTTGCCCAGCCGGTTGCTTTCCGGGAATTGCGCGAGCAACTTTTCGCTTCGCGCGCCAATCTGGCGTCGGCACTGGTCAAGGACGGACAATTCAACTCGCCCGTCAACGGCCTGACCTTTTTTGCCCGACATTCTGCGCGTGGGGGCGAGCTCGAATCCGTGATCATCGACGACCGCCGCGACACAAATAATCGTGTGACATATGTTGCCGAAAGAGCGGAGATTGGACTTGTGAACGATCGCCCGCAGATCTTGCTCAGAACAGGGTCGTTTCAGGTAACCACACGATCAGGCGCTCTTCAGATCATCGGATTTGATCAGTTTTTATTTGACCTGTCGCCGTTTTTACAAGATGAGGGCGAAATTCTTTATAAGGCAACGGATCGCTTTCTGTACGAATTGCTGAATCCGGATCTTGGAAGATTCTATGACCGACAGAACGAAGACAAGTTCCGCGCCGAAGGTCACGCGCGCCTGGCGGGACCGATATTGAGCTTCGCTTTGGCCGGATTGGCGCTTTGGGCAGTTTTGGGGGGACAATTTTCCCGTCACGGATATCGACTGCGAATATTGGTGGCAATTGGAGTGGCGGGTATTCTGCGCGTCTTCACCATCCTCACCCAGCAAATCGGGGAAGAAACGCCCGCGCTGAATTTCCTGCAATATGTTGTTCCGGTCGGGGTCACTTTGGTCACGCTTGCGAGTCTGGATCGCAAATTCCTGCGGACAAGGAGTGCATGAAAAGGCAACCGCCAACCCCCTTCATTTTCGTGTGCGTCTTTGTGCCGGGGCTGGTTTCCCTGGCTTCGGGCTGTAGCGAGGGCACGGATCTCCGTGGCCTCGAGCCTGGCCCCCGAGGTGAAGTGCGCTCCGTGGACAGCAGCAACGCCCTGGTGCTTGACGGCGGGGTGGTTCGTCTGGCGGAAATCGAGATTCTCCCGGCCAGGGATGCCGACACCTCGCCTTCGTCACAAGAGGCCAATATTCTGCTCGGCCGAATCGCCACCGGCCAGAGAATTCGGCTCGCTTTTGGTGGTTTGCGCCAGCGCGATGACTTCACGCTTGCCCATGTTTTTGTGCTGCGCAACGGAAAGCCCGCGGTGTGGCTCCAGGAGGAACTGACGCGCGCGGGGCTGGCGCGTGTGCGCTCCTGGCCCGATAATCGTGCGCGCACCATGCAATTGCTGCGCATCGAGGCCGGGGCCCGTGCCGCGCGGCGCGGCATCTGGCGCGAACAGGGCTACCAGATTCACGATGCCGAAAAATTGGCCGAAGCCGGTGCCCCGCGGCCATCATCGCGCAGTTTCATATTGGTCGAGGGCATGGTCATGGCCGCCGAAGAACGAAAAGATCGCCTCTATCTCAATTTCGGCGAAGACTGGCGAACCGATTTCACCGCCTCCGCGGCTTCCGACGCATTGGCATTATGGCCGCGGGGTGGCGCGGATCTCCTCGCGCTTCAGGGGCGACGAATCCGGCTCCGCGGCAGCCTTTATTGGCGGAATGGCCCGGCAATCGAACTCACCCATCCCGAGCAGATCGAGATTCTGAAATAGGTGGTTCCGGCAATTCTCACTTTGCAGCTGCATTCTGGGCGATGGCAGCCGGGGCTGCCGGCGCATCCTTTTTCAGGAATTTGACCAGCATACGCTGGCCCACCAGCACATCGGCCGAGCGCGCATCGATCACCACTTCCACGACCCGCTCATCCACCCGTTCGGCCGGATCATCCGAGCGCAATTTGCGCGCGCCCATGACTTCGGCGATGCGCAGGACCTTGCCTTCGAATTTGAGCGCCTGGTCAGCCTCAGGCACGATCTCGACCGATTGTCCGATATGGATGGCGTTGAGGGAGCGCTCTTCCACCTCGGCGCGCACGATGCGGTTTGTGCGCGGCTGCAACTGGAACAAGGGCGTGACATTCAGCGTGGAAGCACCAACACCGGGATTGGCGAACCGCCGGACGATCCGGCCATCCGCGGGTGCGCGCACCACATGCTGTTCGACCTCATAGCCGGATTCCGCGAGCCTCGCACGAATGGAGCCAAGCGTTGCCCGCTGGGCCGCGAGATTGGCCTGGCCGCGCGCCACAGCGTCCGTCGCTTCATCGAGCCGCTGGGCCGCGACGATATTGCCCGATGCCAGCGCTGAAAGGCGCGTGGATTCGCGTTTGGCGGTCGCGAGCTGGATTTCCAGCAGCGGGATCTGCGCTTCCGCCTGGCGCAGCTCTGCGGCCACCCGGTCACGGGCCAGACGCGCTTCCTCGTCCTCCTGGCGGGCCAGCACCTGACCCTTCTTCACCTCATCGCCTTCCTGGACGAACACTTCGCGAATGATCCCGCCACGCCGCGAAGCGACATCCACCAGCCCGCCTTCAATATCCACCTTGCCCGATGACACTGCGGCATAGGGCGTTTCGGGAACCGGTGCCGCAGCGACTTCCTTGCCATCCTTACCCTTGGCTCCGGCCTTGGCGGTGTCGGCTTCCGCCTCCTTTTTCCCGCCACTACAGGCCGCGACCAACACAGCGGCGGCGAGCGCGAGACCATGAAGCGAGGCGCGCATCAGGGCGGAAGATTGGTTGGGGGTTCCACGCATTTGGATATTCCTGGAAGTTACATCGGGTTCGGAGGAGAAATATTCGTGAACTCAGTGAAAGCCGGAAAAGCTTGCCGGATCCGCATTGGCCGACAGGATCTGTCCGTCCTCGATGGTAATGATGCGGTCGGCATAGCTCGCCAGTCGGATGTCATGCGTCACGCACAAGACGCTCGCCCCCTGGCTCTTGGCCGAACGTCGCAACAAGGCCATGACATTCTGACCATTGACACCGTCAAGTGCCGAGGTCGGCTCGTCGGCGAAAATCAGCTTCGGGTTTTTGGCGAGTGCCCGTGCAATCGCCACCCTCTGCTTCTCGCCGCCCGACAATTCCGAAGGCTTTTGGCGCAGGCGATTGCCAAGCCCGACTTCATCGAGGGTGGCCTCGGCGCGCTTTGTCGCTTCACGCGCGCTCAGGCCGGCATAACGCAATACTGTCGATACCTGCTTGCGGGCATTGAGCGCACCGAACAGGTTGAAGCCCTGAAAGATGAAGCCGCAATGGTCGAGCCGGAAGCGGTCGATCTGCCCCTTGCGCATCTTCCAGAGATTCTGGCCCAGCGCCTGGACTTCGCCTGTATCGGGCTGGAGCAGGCCGGAAATCGCCGCGAGCAGCGTCGATTTGCCGGAACCCGAGGGCCCCATGACCAGCGCGATCTCGCCCTCGGCCACCGAGAGATCCACCCCCTGGAGCACCGGCGTGCGGACCTTGCCCGTCCTGAAGGTCTTGACGAGCGCTTTTGCTTCAATCGCATTGGTCATCGCAACAGATCCGCCGGTTGGGATTTCTTGAGGACGCCAAGGGAAAACACGCCCGAAATCAGGGAAATGATCATCAGGAGGATCCCCGCGCCGATGATCCATTGTGGCTGGAAGGTGAGCGGCACGCCCCAGGCCGTGGCGAGGAGCTTGATCAGAAAGGTCAGCAATGCCGTCAACCCAAGCCCCGCAATCCCCACCCAGAACGACAATTCCATCACCACGAGCCGCAGGGAGCCCATGGACACACCCAGCGCCCGCAGGCTGGCAAATTCCTTGATATTGGCAAGGATCGCCCCCTGCAGGGTCTGGAAGGTGATGATCACCCCGATGAACAGGCCGAGCACCACCGAAAAGCCGAGCATGATGGAGATCAGCCCTTCGCGCATGAAGGCGTCGAGTGTGGCACGCGCCAGTTCCGAGCGCGTCCATGCCTTGTATTGGTCCTTGCCCAGTGCATTGAGATCGTCACGCACCTGCTCGGCACGTGCGGGATCCTTGATCCGCACCATGATTGGCCCGAGGCGCCCGGAATTGGCGCGGCCCATTGCGCGCAGGGTCTGGCGCGACATGATGATGCCGGGATTGTCGAAATTGGGATAGCCTTCGATCACCTCGGCGACCCGCACGGTACGGCTGTTGAACACGGCCGTATCGCCCTTCTTAACACCCAGCTGGCGCAAGGCGGTGCGATCGACCACGATATTGAAGGGCGTGGCCAAAGCCAGACGCACTGTTTCGTTGAAATCGGTCGGCAGGGTCACGGCATTGGGGATGGGGTCGATCACCGACACCTGAACCTGCGTCGGTTCCTTCTTGCCCGGACCGAAAAACTGCCCCCAATCGCCATCGAGATCGCGGGCCTCGACAACCTCCGGATGGAGATAGACCAGCGGAAGAATCCGTTCGGGAATGCCGCCCGAATTGTTGAGGGTCTTGGCCTGGGGCGGCAAGACCATGATATCGGCGCGCGAGCGGTCGATGGTCGCCGTATAGGCCCCGATAAGCCCGACAAACAGGCCAGACAGCGACAGAATGAGCACGCCCGCGCAGGCCAGCGCCACCATGGCCGCCATATAACGGCGCCATTCATAGAGCAAAGTGGAGAGCGCAAGGCTCATGAGAATAACCCGTTTCTGCGCCCGCGGGGGGGCAGTCATATTGTTTATCGCTAATCGATTAGCGACTTTCGATTAAAGGCGCAAGCTTTTTTCCCCGAACGAACCGAAATAAATTCGGGGCGGCAGAGTCATCGCGAATCCGGTTCGGGACGGTTCCCGAAACCGGCATCGGGAAGCCCTCATGCCCGGCGCTTGAGGCGCAGGCTTCAGTACAGGCTGGATCCATATTTGCCGAATGCAGAAAATCCCGCATCCCGGAGCCCGACAGCTTGCGCGAGGTCCCCTGGCAGGCTATCTCCCGCGGCTCGACAAAACCCGACCTTCTGCGCGGACAGGTGGCTGAGTGGTCGAAAGCACCGCACTCGAAATGCGGCGTACTCGCAAGGGTACCGGGGGTTCGAATCCCTCTCTGTCCGCCATTATCCTGTCGCAAACTCCAAAACCTGTGCCTCCGCATAAATCTTGCTGGCTTTCACGGGCAGGACGCACCGAAGTTCGGCTTTTGCCGGGAGCAGGCGGGAAAATGAGGCGCGGTTCCTTGTCGACGCAATACTGATCTGCATCACCAATTGGATCCGGGTGCAGGACTTTCCGCGGCCATGCGCTTCTTCTTCGACCGCCCGGAATCGGGGCAATCTGGTACACGAGGCCAGAACCCGTGTCGGGAAGTGCAGGTCCCAAACCGCCACGGACGCCTTTCGCTTTCGGATTTGCCGTGCGCGCCGTTTTGCTCGATACGTCAATATAGCTGCGTTCATTCTCTCTCTTCGAGGTATTCCCAATGGTGCCCGTCGAAAAGCCGGTCTTTATCCTGAACGGACCCAATCTCAACCTTTTGGGAGAGCGCGAGCCGGAAATCTATGGCTCCGAAATGCTCGCCGATATCGGGGCGCGCTGCGCAACCCGGGCCTCGGCACTCGGCCTGCGTACCGAATTTCGGCAGAGCAATCATGAGGGTGTCCTGATCGACTGGATCCAGGAATCCCGTAATGCCGCTTCCGCTCTCCTCCTCAATGCCGGGGGGCTAACCCATAGTTCGATCGCGATTTTGGATGCCCTGCGCGTTCTCACCATTCCGGTGATCGAGGTGCATCTTTCAAACCCGGCCCGGCGGGAGCCCTTTCGCCATGCTTCCTTTCCCTCGCTGGCGGCGAACGGGATTATCGCGGGCTTCGGGGCCATGAGTTATGAGCTGGCGCTGGAGGCCGCTTCCCGGTTCATCGCGCGCGCGAAATGAAGAATCACACCCTGTATTGATTCCGGATCCAGGGTCTCTGATAATCACGTATTGAATTTGGCCAGCGCCTGCCCGAGCCGGAATGACAGCGGCGCGAGCGTTTGCCCGTCCAGTTCCGACACCGCGCGCATGCCGGCAATAGCATTGGTCAGGACGATCGTTTCAGCCTTCCGCAGCATTTCCCGGCTGACAGAAGCCTCGACCACGGGCCAGCCTGCGAAGCGGTCCATCGCCAATATCCGGGCGCGGGTGATGCCGGGCAAGGCACCCTCCTCCACGGGCGGTGTAATCCAGCATTCGTCCAGGGCCACAAACACATTGGCGGCACTCGCGCAGACCAGCCCACCCGTCGCGTTGAACAACAGGCCCTCATCGGCACCGCGCGCCAAGGCGCTTCGCAAGGCGGCGACATGTGCCAGTCGCTCGCCCGTCTTGATTCTTGTGAGCGGGCCGGGTGCCGGTGCGGGGATATCCGTCGATGCAAGGCTCGGGCGGGGCGGAAGCACGGGGAGCGGAAATGCCCGCAGAAAGATACCGGGCGCACGTATCGCGGGCGGGGCGAGACCGCGCGGTCCGGGTCCGCCGGTGATCGTCCAGCGCAGAATTGCGTCTGCATAGCCGGGCACCGCACATAATTCCCGTGCCGCCGCATTCATCTGCGCACCGGTTTCGCGCGGCAGCGGCAGGCCGAGTGTCACAAGCCCCAGCTCAAGCCGCGCCCGATGCTGCTCCAGAAACCTTATTTCGTTGTTCCGCCAGAGCATGGTCTCAAACACATTTTCCCCGAGCCACAGGCCGCGATCATCCGGGTCGAGCCGGAGATCCGCGAGCCGGATGATTTCGCCATTCCGCCAGATCAGGGTCATGGGCGCCGCATGCGGCGCGCCGTTCTGGCCCTGACCGCCCCGGCAATCATCTGCATCTTGGCCTCAATCTCCGATTTTTCGGCAATTGGATCGGAGAGGATCGTAATCCCTGCACCCGCAAATGCATTTCCGCGCCACGAACTGCTGCGGCGGTGAAAAGTCAGCACCAGGCTGCGGATCAGCACGCTCGCGATCAATTCGCCGCGCCCATCAGTACGAAACAGGGTCCCGCACCAGGGTCCGCGCCGATATCTTTCATGGCGGGCGATCGCCTTCAGGGCGGCGGGTTTCGGCGCTCCCGTGACCGAGCCCGGCGGAAAACATGCCGCCATCAGCTCAGCCGGACCATTACCGGGCGCGAGTGTCGCCTCGATGCGCGACACCAGATGATGCACATTGGGCAATGTCCGCAGCCCAAACATTTCCGGTACGGCGACGCTGCCGATCCGCGCCACGCGCGAAAAATCATTGCGCATCAGATCCACAATCATCCGGTTCTCGGCCCGGTCCTTTTCGCTGGCGACGAGGGCTTCCGCCACATGACGATCGTGACCGGCTTCCGCGGCACGCCGGGCCGTCCCCTTGATCGGCAATGCATGGGCCCGGATGCTTCCGTCGGCCGCGCGCGCGGTCGCGAGGAACAATTCGGGGGAATTGGAAATCAGGACATCTTTCCTGAGCCGCAGCAAGGCCGAATGCCCCGCCGGGCTCGCTTCGACAAGACGGCGGAACAATGCAAAGGGCTGATCGCGTGGATGAAGCCGCACACGCCAGGGCCAGGCGAGATTGGCCTGAAACAAATCGCCGCGGGCAATCTCGCGCCGCAGCCCCTCGACCATGCGTGCATAACCGCCCCGTGGCGGTATCGGCGCAATTGATCCCGCCGGCAATCCCGCCGGAACCGGGCGTGGGGATAGGGAAGCGCGCTTCAGCTCCGTCAGCAACGCCCGGGCCCTGCGGCGAGCACGCCCGGCATCCTGCCCACTGCGACCAGGGCCGAAACTGGTGATCCGCGCGATCCCGTCCTGCCAGTCGAGGAAGAGGTCGTAGAGCAGCAGGACACCGTCCGGAAAGGAGCGCCGAATGCGGTCGCGGCGCGGAAATGGTTCAAACCACGCACCGGCCTCAAAGCCCAGAATCCCGATGATCGGGGACAAAGGCCCGGTTTCGGGTTCTTGCCCGCTGATTCGCTGCGCATCTGCCGTCAGCCTTTCCCAAATCCGGAGAAAGGAGGTTACATCATTACCCGGGCGCAGGATTTCCACCTGCACCGGGCGCAAGGCCACCCGCCATCCGCCATCGGTGCCTGGCTGAAGGAAGAAAAAGGGCTCGCGCGCCAGCCGCCCGAAGGCGTCCCACGGATCGGGCAAATCTATGGTCAACCGGCAAGATTTGCCCGCATTGCGAGGTTCCTGCCGATAGTCATCACCGGCCATCGGCGCTCCACCGGCAATTGCCTGCGGCCATGTGATCAGTCTCCGGCATGCGCCCGAACGATAATGCCGGCCGCGTGGGCGTCAAGCCGCAAGGATTGGAGGACAGGGCGCGATTGCCGGGATCCACGATCCCGGTTTACAGTACAAGCCACTGATTCAAAATAATGTTGATGGTCAATTATGTAAGTTAACCAAATCTTAATCCATGAATGCGCTTTTTCTGCACGATCCCTCTCGACGCGTCTGCTGAAACATGTATGATGAATTTCGGTAGCCGGGCGGTTGGTAGACCGAGATTTTTAGCCCCCCCAGCCCCTCGGACTCTGGCTCGTTCGGCTACCACCCTTCATCAAGGACATGACCGTAACGCTCGCTCTCGCGGGCGTTTTTTATTGCGCTGAGAACATGGCGAAAGGGTGTTGGCCCTCCTCCTGCCCCGGTCCCACATCGGACACTGCGCCCTGAAACATCGCCCGGGGACCGGAATGATGCGCGGGCGGTTCGGGTGATGCTTGCATCAATCAGCCGGCCGAAAGCAGCGGCCGGCTCGCAACCGGGAAATTCATCAGCTAAAGCTCGCCGGTTTGAAATTGACTGGAGCTTGTCTGGTGGCAGCGCGTTCGGCAGATCCCATCCCCTTCATTGATTTACAAGCCCAAAGGCGTGCGCTTGGTGACCGGATCGACACGGCGATTGTCCGCGTCCTTCAGTCGGGGCAATTCATCATGGGTCCCGAAGTCAGCCGCTTCGAGGCCGAGCTGGCGGAATTTGCGGGCGCTCCCTTCGCGTTGTCCTGCGCCAATGGAACGGATGCCATCGCCCTGCCATTAATGGCGTGGGAGATCGGACCGGGCGATGCGATATTTTGCCCGAGCTTCACTTTTGTGGCGAGTGCTGAAGTCATTCCGTGGTTTGGCGCAACCCCGGTTTTCGTCGATATCGACCCGAATTCCTTCAACATGTCGCCCGCAAGTCTCGAGGCCGCGATTCTTGCGGTCAAGGCAAAAGATGCGCTGGTTCCGCGGGTGGTTATCGCGGTCGATCTGTTCGGGCAATGCGCGGATTATCCCGCTTTGACCGAAATCGCACGCGCGCACGGGATGAAACTGATCGCCGACAGCGCCCAGAGCTTTGGGGCGACCCTGCACGGGCATCACCCGGTCCATTGGGCCGATGTGCAGACGACATCCTTCTTTCCGGCCAAGCCGCTCGGGGCCTATGGCGACGGCGGGGCAGTCCTGATGAAAGACCGGGACCTCGCGGAGATCATCGACAGCCTGCGCATCCATGGCAAGGCATCGCCATCCGACATCGCGGCGGCCAATTTCACGCATGATGCGCGGTATTGGAATATGCGCGTCGGCATGAACAGCCGCCTCGATGCCATACAGGCAGCCATTCTGCGCGAAAAACTCACGATTTTTACCCGTGAACTGGAGATGCGCCAGACGATTGCCGAGCGTTATTCGGCGCGCCTGCGCGATCATGTGAGGCGCACACCCGACATCATCGCGGGTGGGACCTCGACCTGGGCGCAATATACGATCGAGGTCGACACTCGTGACCAATTGGTCGCCCGGCTCGCGGATGAAGGGATTCCGACCGCCATCTATTATCCCCTGCCCTTGCACCAGCAGGAATGCTATGCGCGGCTCTCGGAAAGGCCGGTCAGCCTTGAAATCTCCGAAGCCAAAGCGGGCACGGTGTTGAGCCTGCCCATGCATCCCTATCTGACCCCGGAGATTCAGGACCGGATCATTGCGGTGTTCGAGCATGAAACCAAAAGCGCCCGAACCGATGTTTTGGCACCGGCCCAGGACGGGTTACCATTCCGCTTCGATGGAGTGTACACTTCCGAGAACCCATTCCCGACGACTGCCGGTTGCGGGCCCCTTGCTTGATTGTTGCCGCAATTGGCGCATAAAGGCAGCAGCCATTGATGGAGGCCGGAGCTTCCTGCGCAGGGAACAAGGCTCCGCCGACGGGAGAGCATTGATTGGCATATGATGTTGCCACGGCAAAGGATCTGGCGCGCGAGGCGCTGGCGGCCGAAAACGGCTATCGGCTGCCCATGCTCAATGCGCGCATCGCAGTGTTCAGCGGCAATTACAATTATGTGCGCGATGGAGCCAATCAGGCGTTGAATCGCCTTGTTGCGCATCTGGAGCGCCGTGGGGCGAAAGTGCTGGTGTTCTCACCCGTCACCGACAGTCCGGCCTTTGCCCATGCGGGGACTTTGTCGCCCACGCCTTCGGTGCCCTTTCCACGGCGCGCGGAATACCGGTTCCCGCTCGGTCTGCCGCGCAAATCGCGCGAGATCCTCGAAAAATTCAATCCTGACCTCCTGCATGTGTCCTCCCCGGATCTGCTATGCATGGCGGCGATCAAATTCGCCCATGCCAAAGGCAAACCGGTGGTGGCATCGGTCCATACCCGGTTCGAGACCTATCTCGATTATTACGGCATCGGGTTTCTGACCGGTCTCCTGAAATGGCATATGCGGCGCTTTTATTCCGGCTGCGCCCAGGTCTATGCACCCTCGCCCTCGATGGCGCAGGAACTGGAGAGCTCGGGGATTGTCAGTTCGCCGCGCATCTGGAGCCGCGGGGTCAATGCGGATCTGTTCTCGCCCGCCCATCGCAGCGATGACTGGCGCGCCCAACAGGGATTCAGGCCGGATGATGTCGTGATCGCCTTTGCCAGCCGGCTGGTTCTGGAAAAAGGGCTCGCGCAATTCACCCGGGTGCTGGACCAATTGCGCAAACAGGGTCTGCCCTTCCGGACTCTCATTCTCGGCGAGGGACCCGAGCGCGGGAATCTTGAAGCCGCTTTGCCGGACGCATTGTTCACGGGTCATATCAGTGGCCCTGATCTCGGCCGGGCCTATGCCAGCGCCGATTTGTTCCTGTTCCCGTCCCTGACGGAAACCTTTGGCAATGTGACGCTGGAAGCCATGGCGGCCGGACTGGTGCCGGTCTGCGCCAATGCCACGGGGGCGAGTTCGCTGATCGAATCGGGGACAACCGGCTTTCTGTGTGATCCCGCCAGCGACCAGGATTTTGTCGACCGCCTCGCATTCCTGATCCGCAATCCCGTCCGGCGTGCTGAAATGGCGCGGCTGGGGCGCCGTGCAAGCCTTGATTATTCCTGGGATGTCGTGCTTGACCGGCTGATCTGGCAATATCTCGAGCTCATTCCCCATGCGGCGCGCGATTCTATCTGATCGCACCCTTGGATTTTTGCCAGGGCACTCGCCGATTTCAGGATTCCGCGTAATGATCGTCGCCGATGTGTGCGAATTCTATAGCGAAAAGGGCGGCGGCGTTCGCACCTATATCCAGCAGAAGCTGGATGCTTCTGCGCGCGCGGGGATCACCACGCTCATTCTGGCTCCCGGCCCCGAGGACCGGGTAGAGGAACGGCGTGGTGGCAAGGTGATCTGGATCCGCAGCCCCGTGCTGCCGTTCGATCCCCGGTACCACATCTTCTGGGACCATAAGCCGGTGTTCGAGGTTCTCGACCGCGAGGCGCCCCATGTCGTGGAAGGATCCTCGGCCTGGCGCGGCGGCTGGATCGCGGCGCGCTGGCCCGGGCGTGCAGTCAAATCCTTTTTCATCCATCAGGATCCGGTTGCGGTCTATCCCCAGACCCTGCTGGGCAATGTCATGAGCACCGCCCAGATCGACCGCATGTTCGAATGGTTCTGGGCCTATATGCGCAAATTGTCAGGTCGCTTCGATCTCTCGGTGGTCAGCGGGGCCTGGCTTGCGGACCGGCTGGAAAGCTTTGGCCTGCGCCGGCCGCTCGTGGTGCCATTCGGCGTCGAGAAGGAGGCGTTTTCGCCCGATCTGCGCGATGACGGCCTGCGCAGCGAGATGCTGGCGGCTTGCGGGATCAGCCATCCCGATGCCCGCCTTCTCGTTGCTGTTTCGCGCCACCATCCCGAAAAGCGGCTGGGTGCCTTGTTCAAGGCGGTCGAACAGGTCGGGCGCGACATCCCGCTCGGGCTCTATGTCATTGGCGATGGGCCGATACGCAAATGGGTCGATCGCGTGGGGGGAGCTACCAGGGGGGTCTATGTCGCGGGTCCGGTCTGGGACCGCACAGAACTCGCCCGCCGGATGGCCAGCGCCGATGCCATGCTGCATGGAGGGGCAGCCGAGACCTTTGGGCTCGTCCTCGCCGAAGCCCTGTGCGCGGGACTTCCGCTGATCGTGCCGGATGCGGGCGGTGCGCTCGATCTCGCCGATCCGGCCTATTCAGAAACCTATCGGGTAGGCGACCGGGAGGCCTGCGCGGCGGCGATCGTCCGCTGCCTCGCCCGGGACCGCGCGGAAATGAGCCGCGCCGCGCTAGCGGCAGTGAAAAACCGGCTGCGGCGGCCCGAGGACCATTTTGTCGATCTTTTCCAGGCCTATGCACGGCGTTCGGGGCGGGCCCCGGCCGGGCTTTCCCCTTCAGGGCTGTCCCCTTCAGGGCTATCGATGCACAGCACAGTTGAAACCGTCGAATTCGCCCCCGCCTGAGCGACTGGATACACGGGCTTCAGACAAGATGAACCCTGCGACGTTCCGGTCACACGGGCAAATGGCCGGTCTTGATCCAGACATGGCTGTCACTTTCGGCCGTGAAACCGGTGTGCGCGCCCGGGGGCAGCCTTACCCAGCCATGGGGGCCGAATATTCGGCCCGCGCATGAAATCGTCCCCGAAACGACCAGCATTTCGGCCCCGCGCGGATCCCCGAGCTGACGAATCGTGCCCGCCTTCCAATGTTCCATGAACACCTTTTCGCTTCCAAAAACATGCAGCATGGCGCGCAGGATCCCACTTGCCTGGCCATCAACATACATAGCAGGATCGAACGTATTCACCCGCACCGATTCAAGATCGCGGGAGTCGAACTGACGCAATTTGACGAAAATCTCGCACCCCTCCGCACTCCAGGGAGCATGGCCGGACCCGGGCGGGTTGCGCACATAAAAGCCGGCAGGCGCGTCACCATCCTCATCTGAAAACACTCCGGAAAGCACCAGATATTCCTCGCCCAATTCATGGTGATGCGTGGAAAACCGGCTGGCGGGCGCATAACGCACGATGCTGGTGGCACGCGCGACTTCGGTGCCGATCCGGTCGAGCATCCGCCGCTCCACGCCTGCCATGGGCGAGGCCACGAATTCCGGCTCGCCTGGCCCCAGAAATTCGGGAACACTGAAATCGGCACGGATCTGCATATTTTCCCTTCCGACTGCCAAACAGGAAACCGCAACCATCCTGTGTCAGATTGGTTGCATGGACAAAGGCCGCAGATGTAATATTGCGGGTGCGAATGTGACTCAGACGCCGCAGCCCCCATTCTCCCGCACAAGGGATCCGTGATGAAAAAACTGTTTGGAACCGACGGGATTCGCGGCACCGCCAACACATTTCCGATGACGCCGGAAATTGCCCTGCGGCTCGGTATGGCGGCCGGGACCTTTTTCCGCAATGGCGGCGACCGCCGGCATTCGGTGGTCATCGGCAAGGATACGCGGCTTTCGGGCTATATGATCGAGCCGGCGCTCACCGCAGGGTTCACGGCGGTTGGCATGGATGTCACCTTGTTCGGGCCCTTGCCGACCCCTGCCGTCGCCATGATGACACGATCGCTGCGCGCCGATCTCGGGGTGATGATTTCGGCCTCGCACAACCATTTCGCCGATAACGGCCTCAAGCTGTTTGGCCCGGACGGCTACAAGCTTTCCGATGCCATTGAAATGGAAATCGAAAAGCTGATGGCGCGGGCGCTTGATCAGGGTCTGGCCGCTCCGGGCCAATTGGGCCGCGCCCAGCGCATCGATGACAGCCAGGCCCGCTATGTCGAAATCTGCAAGGCAACATTCCCGCGCGGCATGAGTCTCGTTGGCAAAAGGGTCGTGGTCGATTGCGCGCATGGGGCTGCCTACAAGGTCGCCCCGCGTATGTTGTGGGAACTGGGTGCCGAGGTCTTTCCGATCGGGGTGGAGCCCAACGGTCTCAATATCAATGAGGAATGCGGATCCACCGACCCGCGCGGCCTGCGCGATGCGGTACTTCGCTACCGCGCGGATCTGGGCATTGCGCTCGATGGCGATTCTGATCGCCTCATCCTGTGCGACGAGAAAGGCCACATGGTCGACGGCGACCAGCTTCTGGGGCTCATCGCGCTCGACTGGAAGCGCAAGGGGATGCTGCGCAGCCCGAAAATCGTTGCGACGATCATGAGCAATCTCGGCCTCGAAAAAAGGCTGAAATCGGCGGGTGTGGAATTACTGCGTGCAAAAGTGGGTGACCGTTATGTTATCGAAAAAATGCGCGCCGATGGCTGCAATATCGGCGGCGAGCAATCCGGTCACATCATCCTCTCGGATTTTTCCACAACCGGCGACGGGATGATTGCAGCCTTGCAGGTTCTTGCGGCCCTGGTGGAAAGCGGCAAGGCGGCGTCGGAAGTCCTGCATGTCTTCGACCCTGCCCCCCAGGCGCTCAGGAATGTCACCGTCAGCCGCGGATCCGATCCCCTGGCCACAGACAAGGTGCAACAGGCCATTCGCGCTGCCGAGAAGAAGCTGGGCAAGACCGGTCGCGTTGTTGTACGGAAATCGGGCACCGAACCGCTCATTCGCGTGATGGCGGAAGGCGAGGACCTGCGTCTGGTCGGCGAGGTCGTGGACGAGATCGTCGATGCCGTAAAGCTCGCGGCTTCGGGCGCAGCAATTCCGGAAACGGCCAGCCAGAATGCCTGACCGAAGGGCTTGAAAGCGCCGCTTGCTGCGCGGCTGAATCCGCTGCGCGACGGGAGTAAGGGTCGATTCGGGAAAGCCATGCGCATCACAATTCTTGCTGTCGGGCGCATCCGTCCGGGCCCCGAGCGAATCTGGCTCGATGATTATCTCATGCGTGCCCGCGCGATCGGCAGGGGAATCGGCGTGCGCGCCATCGAGGAAATCGGGATCGAGACCCGTCCGGCCACTCCATTGCGCGAAGCCGAAGCCATTCTGGATCGTCTTCCGCCGGAGGCCCTTGTGATCGGGCTCGACGAGCGGGGAGAAAACCTGACCTCCCGACACTTCGCTGAAATCCTGCGCCCGGGTGGTTCCTGTGACGATCTGGCCTTTGTCATTGGCGGGGCCGATGGCCACGCTCCGGCTCTGCGCGCCCGTTTTTCCCGCCGGATCGCGTTTGGAAGTGCGACCTGGCCCCATCGTCTCGCGCGCATCATGTTGGCCGAGCAGATCTATCGCGGGCTCGGAATTCTCGCCGGAACCCCCTATCATCGCGAAGGCCCGATTTCGTGACCCGCCCCCGCCGGGGCCGATACATATTTCCTAAAATTGCACTTTCTTTGCAAAATGCTCCTTAGCGGCACTCGCCTAGAGTGCCTTTTCGGGGCTGGCCTGTCGGGTCGGCATGAGGGCTCGACATGATGGCAGGCAGTCTCCATTTCGAAATCCTGTTCCGGCCCTTTCCCGGCGGCAGCTGGGAATTGATCGAAACCCATGGACGGCGCGACGACGCCCTCGAAAGCGCCCGGCGGCGGATCGGTGCGTTTCCCCGTGGAGCCGCGCGGGTAACAAAGGAAGTGCTGCGGCCCGGAAGCGACATTCCCGACAGCATTCTGGTCGCGACCTTTGGCGAATTGGGCGAGCCGCTGCTGGAAACCGCAAGGCGGCGCGCGAAAACTGCGCCAGAGCCAGCACCCTTGCCATGCCAGACCGTGGCCGATCTCTGGAAAGCCCCGGCCCGCCTGGCGATTGCCGAGCATTTGCAGGGATTTCTGAAGCGCTTTCAGGCATTGCCGCTGGAATTGCTCCACCGGACGGATCTCATCGAATATCTCGAGGCGGACGATTTCGCGGTGGATTATGCGGTGCAGCGCGCGGCGTTGGGCCGGGAACATCCGGAAGGAATCCACAAAAGCATTCGTCAATTGAAGGAATTGATCAATGGGGCGATCGCCAGAGTCCTGAAGGACGAAGTCCAGGGCAAATTCCGCGACCTGCCCGAGCGTGGGCTGGCGGCCTTTGTCCGCAGCCTCGGGGCGCAGGCCGACGGGCAATATCTTCTCGGCGCAGCCATTGCGCGACGCATTGCCAGTTCCCCATCCTGGTCAGGAAAGCTAGGGCAATTGACCGGGCTGCATGCGCAATTCGAGCCACTGACAGAAGACGGTGATACCGCCTGGGCATTGGAAGTGCTTGGCGATTTCCTGACCGAGTTCTGCGCCTGCCCCGGCGCAATGGATTCCAGTCTCGGCAATCCCCGCAATCCCGCCCGGCAGCTCGAAATGCTGACCCGACTCGCCTGCGGCGATGATACTGACCTGCCCACACCGGTCGCGCATCTCGCCGTGATTTTCGCCCGCGGTGGCACGCCGGCAGCACGCAGCCAAATTTACCGGCGGGGACTTGCGCTGGTTCGCGCTCCGCTACGGCTGTTCGAAAGCGATCTGCGCGCCGAAGCCATGCTGACCGGCCGGCTTTATGACTATTTTGTCGAAGCCGAAGGTGCGCACATTACCTCTGGTGAAATCGCCGAAGCTTTTTCGGCGCGCGCGCGCCAGATCCTTGCCGAGGATCGGGTCGAGACGCATCTGGCCCCCCTTGCGGGGCCTGCGCGGATCGAGCATTTGCTGGCACTGGGTGCCGGTCTGCGCGGGGATGCACCCAAACGCCGCCTTGTTGCCATGATCGAGCAGGACATGGGCCGCCGTCAATTCTGGGGCAGCGATGCAGATTCGCCACCGCTCGAATGTCTGACGATGCTGGCCCGCCTCCAGGACCGGGTGGAAGCCGCCGGACTCGACCAGGACAACACGAACTGGCTGATGCGGCGCCTCGACGATTTCGGGATCGACCTCATGCGCCGCCTCGGGATTCTGGCGCGAATCGCTGAATCGGGCGGCCGGCCACTCGAAAAAGCCGCGGCCCTGTTGTCGATCGCTGCCCGCGGTCAGGCCCCACGCGGGCATTGCCGGTTGCTGATCGTGGCCAAGGCGCATTCGCTGATTGCATCGGCCGAGGGCCGCACCGATCTCGCCTCCCGCCCCGAGGCCGGAATCGAGATTGAACATCTGCGCCGGGCGGCTTTGGCTGATTACCAGATCGCGGCAGCCTGAGATCTGACCTTCGCCCGGCCGGGCGGGTCTCACCGTCTCGTCAGCAACATTTCAGGCGACGCGCTGACGCCGAAGGCTGAGCCCCGCATTGACCAGATGAACCATGGCCAGAACACTCGCCCCGGTGATGGTGAGAACGAGTTCGGCGGAATGGTTGCTCGTCCCATGCACCCAGGCACCCGACGCCAGAAAGCCAAAGCCGAATCCCGCAGCAATGCCAAGCGTCACCCCGAACGCGCCGTCAAAGATCCGTCGGCGGAGCGCAAACCAGCTCGTGACCATTGCCAGCGCCAGCAGAATCCAGTGCACGATATGACTGTGCGCGAGCAGCGGCGACAGCAAGGGGGCAATGGAAGCAAACAAGGGCAGCGCCAGGCAATGCGCCAGACACAGGGCCGACAAAGCGACGCCCGCCGCATCCGCGCGCGAATCTTCGGAGATTGCGCTCGCAGGCCGGGCAGAAGCCCGCCGGGCGGAAGAATTCATATTGAGAGAGACCATGAGCGCCAGAAATATCGAACCGGAAGCACGCTACATCCAGCGCGCAGCCGATCTCTAATGTTATACAATAACAGGCGCAAGCAAAAAACGCCGCTATTCAGCAGGCAGGAGGCTCTGCCACCCGGCCCTCGGCAGCCGCCAGCGTATTTTCAAGAAGGCATGCGATGGTCATGGGCCCCACTCCGCCGGGCACCGGGCTGATCGCCCCCGCCACGCCCCGAACCGCCGCGAAATCCAAATCGCCACACAGAATACCCTCAGGGGTGCGATTGATACCGACATCGATGACGATGGCCCCGGGCTTGATGAATTCCGGCCCGATCGCGCCCGCGCGTCCGATCGCTGCGACCACAATGTCGGCCTTGCGGGTCAGGCTGGCGGAATCCCGGCTCCGCGAATGCAATTGCGTGACTGTGCAATCCTCGGCCAGCAGCAGGGCCGCCGTCGGACGCCCCACGAGAATGGAACGGCCCAGCACTGCGCAATGGGCCCCCGAAAGGCTTCCGTCACTCAATGCGGACCGGGCGAGAGCGACGATCCCGAGCGGCGTGCAGGGCCGCAATCCCGGCAGGCCGAGCACCAGCCGACCCTGATTATGCAGGGTCAGGCCATCGACATCCTTTTCAGGCGCGAGTGCGGCGAGAGTGCGATCGCGGTCATAGCCCGCCGGCAACGGCAATTGCACCAATATGCCATCCACCAGAATATCGGCGGAAAGGGCTTGCACCAAACGCGTCAGTTTTTCCTGTCCGGAATCAGCCTGCAGGGAATGAAGGCGGGTTTCCATACCCACCAGCGCCGCCGCTTTGGCCTTGGCCGCGACATAGATCCGGCTGGCCGGATCATCGCCGACCAGCACGACATCGAGCCGCGCTGCGCGGCCCATCCGGTCGTGGAAAGCCCGGTGCCGTTCGGCCAATGCCCCCCGCATGGCCAGGGCTGCGGCCCGCCCGTCGATCACTTGCGCGGACATGCGTCCCGATCCCTCTTTCCTGCCTGATCTTGTGCGCTATCCGTCCCGAAAAACCCGTTTGTGGTCAGCTCTGGAGCGCGTTCAGAAAAAGTGGAATCCGGTTTTCGCCTGAACGCGCTCCAATTCATTGAATCTAAGCATTTACAATTCAGACATTCGGCTCGGATTTCCTTGAAAAAGCTCTAGCGAAGAAGCGTGGGTGCCAGCCAGTTCTTCACAAAATAAACGATGAGCAGCAGTGCAAAGGGCGCGAAATCCACCCCGCCGAGATTGGGCAAAACCCGCCTTATGGGTGCCAGCAAGGGCCTTGTGAGATCGTCGGTCACCCGCAGGACCGTCGCCACAAACCGGTTGCGCAGATTGACGATATCAAACTGCACCAGCCATGAAAGGATCACATTGATAAAGATGATCCAGATCAGCAACGTCAAAATCGGCTGTATAAAGAATCCATTGACGGCCATGAGAAAGCCCGACATCCAACGCTCCATCAAAACCATCCCGGCGCAAACAATCGCTGCCGGACAAGGGTCAATTGCCAATCGAATCGATCATGCAATATTTCTGTTAAACAGCCCTCCCTGCCCAAGTGCAACAGGCCAGGACGGCATTGGCTGGCCATTCGCCGTCCGTTAATGCCCGGAATCGCTCCGTCGCAGCAATCAACCGGACTGCTATTTCAGCCAGATATCGGCGGCGGCGGCTTGCCCGTCGGAATCGACGAGAGTGATCGAGACCGCGCCGGGCCCATCGGGCCGCCATTCCGCGGAATCGCCAAAGGGCTCGCTGGCAATAGCCTTCCCATTGACCAGCCAGTGATAGGGCTTGCGTCCGCCAGAGGCAATCAGCGCCAGGCTCGTGCCTTCCGAATCAGCAGAAAGACTTTGCCAGTTCACAAGGGTCCCGGAATCGGGAAAGACAATCCGCAGGCCCTCGCGGCCTGCGCTCCGGTCATAACGATCGCCGCGCCAGAAATCCGGCCCCGATTCGATTCCCGCTGCCCGTCCGGATTCGGGAGGGCGCGCCCGGGAACGGGTCGGCAAGAGGTCGAAGATCCGGAACAGTACCGGGGCCGCCGCCGCCCGGCCAAACTGGTCGGGAATGGGTGTGGCATCGGCGCGAGCGACAAGCACTCCAAGCGTCCAGCCGCCGCCCGCACCCAGCGCCCAGGCATCGCGAAACCCGTAGGATGTTCCCGTCTTGAAGGCAAAACGCTGGGTGTCCGGCGCGGCGGCAACACCGGGAGGGGTGGGTGCGCCCGCGAGAATCCGGGAAATGGTCGCGGAAGCTTCCGCGCTCATCAGACGGGCCGGCTTTCGCATTGGCCCGTCTTCGCTGACATGGAGCGCAGGAGCCACCCCTCCGGCATCGAGCGCGAGATACAGCTGCACAAGGTCCGAAAGCCGCAGCCCGACGCCACCCAACGCCAGCGGAAGCCCCGCCCGCGCATGGCCTGCCGGCCAGCGCAGCACGGCTCCGCCTTCGCGCAGGCGTGCGGCAAAGCGTTCCGAACCAATGGCGTCGAGAATTTTTACCGCCGGGATATTGAGCGATAATTGCAGCGCCTCGGCCAAAGACACATCGCCGACAAAGCCGCCCTCAAAATTTCCGGGCTCATAATCGCCGAATTTCACCGGCGCGTCGCGGATGATCGTCCCGGGTCGCGCAATCGCATCGTCAAAGGCCATGGCATAGATGAAGGGCTTGAGTGTCGATCCGGGCGAACGCACGGCCTCGCTCATATCCACCGCCCCGCGCCGCCGCAGGCTGAAATAATCGCCGCCCCCGACCAGCGCGCGGATCGCCCCCGTTTCGCTCTCGGCAAGGATCAGGGCGATCGAGGCTTCGGGGTCGAGTGCGGGCAAAGCCCGAGCCGCAGCCGCTTCCAGAATGCGCTGGAGATCGAAATGGATCGTGGTGCGGATGGTCGGCGAATCTCCCGGCCGGTGGGCACGGGCGAGGCGCTCGGCCAGATGCGGCGCGTGAAAGGGCAGGGATTCGCGCGCCCGCGGCAAGGGGTCGGCGAGCGCCACCGCCAGATCATTCCCCCGGATCGCGCCATTGGCGGCGAGCTGCTTCAGCACCTTGTCGCGAATCTTCCGGGCGATGGCCGGATCGCGGTCCGGCCGCGCCCGGTTGGGCGATTGGGGCAAGGCGATGAGCAATGCGGATTCGGCAAGCGTCAGATGGGCCGGCTCCTTGCCCAGCCATTGCAGGCTCGCCGTCCGCAAGCCGGCAATATTGCCCCCATAGGGCGCGAGCCTCAGATAGAGATCGAGGATTTCCGTTTTGGAATGAAAGAGCTCCAGCCGAAGGGCGCGATGCATCTCGAGCCCCTTGCGCCAAAATGTGCGTGGCCCGGGATCCATCAGCCGCGCGACCTGCATGGTCAGGGTCGAGCCGCCCGACACTACCCGCCCGGCACCGAAATTCTGGCGAATGGCCCGCGCGAAAGCCAATCCATCCACCCCCCAATGGCGATGGAAGCGCTTGTCCTCATAGGCGATGAGCAGTCGCAGGAAATTGGGATCAACGGCATTGGACGTGACCGGAAGCCGCATCTGGCCATCGGGTGCGGCAAAGGCCCGCAGGAGCCGCCCATCCGCAGCTTCCACGGCCAGCGACGCACCCGTCATCCGGCGACCTTTCCCGATCAGGCCCGGTGGGATGAGGAAGCTGGCAGCCAGGACAAAAAACGCCGCAAAAGCCGCCAGTCTCGCCCGCGAGGCGATCCGCATATCGCGGGGGCTGGCGTGGCCAGCGCTCCGGAAGCTCAACCGACGGTCATTTTGCCTTGACAACAGTGCTCTCCGCCGCCGAGCGGCCGAAAAATTCGGGGCGATACATGTCTTCCACATAGGCCCCCGGGGCCCGGAAGCGGCCCGGACTCACTGCCCGCGCCAGATAGGCGGTACGGAGAATTTGCGTTCCGCCCGTCCGGCTGACCCGCAGCCCCGCGATGAAGCGGTCATCCCGGATCTCGGTATGGATGGGGGTGGCAAGCGCGCCGAGCCATGTCAGCTTCTCGGCCGCACGGCCCTCAAACAAGCGCGTATTTTCGATCTCAAGTCCGGCCGGGAGGAGATCGACGGCAAGAACCTCGCCCGAGGGGGCGCGATCGACCTCGATATCGAGCACCACCACCACCAGATCGTTCTGGGCCAGCGCCTGACGGTCGGCCGCGCTGCCATCCAGCCGGAAGAGCGAGCGACGGATACGCATCCCCTTGCTTTCCGCCGGGCGGGAATCAGAATCAACCGGGATTGCCGTAACCGAAATGGACTGAAAGACCGGGCCCGTGCCCGTGTTCACGATACTCAGTCCGCGATCGAGATCGGCCAATTGCTTGCCCGAAAATGCGAGTCCATACACCAGTTTGTCAGCGGCGACCGGTTTGCCGTCCGCCGTGAGCGCGAGCTTGCCCCCCCGCCTGAGCAGGCCATGGGCGGCGCGCATCATCCAGGCCATGTCCTGGGTCGAGAGATATTGCGTCCGCCCCCGTCTTTCGGACAGCGAGAATGCGAGGTCGTTGAGCGCGCGCGCATCCGCACCCGGCCGCTCGGCAAGGATCGCCACCACGCCGGCCATGTCGCGAATCGGGCTGCCATAGGTCCAGGCCGGATAATCATTGGGGCTCGCCCCGATCTTGCGGGCAGCCGCAATGGCGGCGTCGGCATATTTGCCGGCACGCCCGGAATCGCCCGCCGAATGCAGGGCCGCCGACAGCATGGCGCGCGCGAGAGGATCGGGCAATTTGTCGCCATAGACATCGGCGAAATAGCTCAATTGGCCGCGCGATAGCCAGGGACTGGCAGGCTTGAGCGCCGCATCGGCCTGCATCAATGCGAAATAGGAATAGCTGCGTTGCGCGAGCGCCGGCGGCGCGAAATCCGCGCGGTCGACACGCCGCGCCAGCCAATCCGCGGCGCGCATGGCCGGTCGGTCGCTGACCGCAAAGCCCTTCGCCTTCGCGCGCACCAGAAATTCCAGCGCATAAGCGGTCAGCCATTCATCCGCAGAATCGTCACTGCCCCAGAAGCCGAAGGCCCCTTCAGGCGTCTGCATGGCCAGCACCCGGTCGAGCGCATCCGTGAGCGTGCGGCGCACCGAATCCGCATCCTTCGGGACAATTCCGGCCGCCGCGCCAACATCGTCGAGATAGAGCAAAGGCAGTGCACGGCTCAATGTCTGTTCGAGACAGCCATAGGCATATCGGTCGAGGCTATTGTAGAGACCGGCAAAATCGAGATTGGGGGCAGTCGAAAAGCTCGTCGCCATCTGGGCCCCGTTCCGGTACATGCCCTTGAGGCTTCCGGCATCGACCCGTGCCTGTCCGCCGGGTGGCAGTGTTCTCACATTGACCCGGGTTTCATAGGATCCACTGGCGCGCACGGTAATCGGCCAGACCAGATCCGGCCGCGCCACCCCGCCCGGCGGTGTGAAAGACAACCGCACCCGGCCCGAACCCACCTCTTTTCCGGTCAGCCGGACGCGCCTGACGATTTTCTCACCCGCCTTCATTTGAAGGGTCTTTGGCAATGCTTCCACGCTGACATTTCCCTCGGCCATCAGCGCCATCCGGGCAGCTCCTGCCGGACCCGACACATTGTGGAAGGTCAGCGTCAGGAAGGCCTCATCGCCGGGGGAAAGAAAGCGCGGCGGCGAGGCATTCACCACCACCGGGTCACGCACGAAAATGGTTGCATCGCCAGAGCCAGCCTTGCGCCGGCTGGCCGCCACCGCCATCAGGCGGATCTTGCCCTGAAATTCGGGCAGATCGAGACTGACACTCCCCTTGCCCGCCCGGTCGAGACGCACGACGCCCGAAAAAAGCGCCAGCGGCTTGATCCAGCGATCGGGCAATTGCCCCGATTGGCGCGCGGCCGCGTCACCGCCGCTCTTGATCTTGCCCAGCACATGCCAGCGCGGATCGATGAGCTTGCCGTAGGAATCGCGCAGATCAAGGCCGAGCCGCCGCTTGCCGAAGATATAGGCGGCTGGGTCAGGGGTCTGGAAGCCGGTGAGCTGGAGCACGCCTTCATCCACGGCCGCAAGCGTGACCATGACGGTTTCGCCGGCCGCTCCATCGACGGTGAACGGTGCCCTGAGGGTCTGGCGCGGACGAATTTCGGTCGGCAAATCGAATTTCACCTCGAGCGCCCGGGCTTTCGGGTCGATCCCGAGCCAGGCGAGGCCAATCGCCCGACCCGGCAATTGCGGTCCCTGCAATTCTTCCGACGGTGCGGATGCCGGCGTCGCCGATCCCGGCTTCCCGTCCTTTGTCGAAACCTTTACCGCGGCACCCGGTTTCTCGCCGGGTGTCAGGCTGGGCCTGAAGGCATGGACGATGGCATAGACCCCCGGTCCCCAATTCTCGCGCACGGGGATCGTCAGGACCTGGCCCTTGTCACCGGCATTCAACCGGAAGCGGCGGGATTCGATCACGCCTTCGCGCGCCAGCGTCAATTCAGCTTCGCCTGCAAAAGGCGATTTCACCAGAATGCGGGCGACATCGCCGGCGACATAGCTCGGCTTGTCGGCCAATACGCTCAGCCCGTCCGGGCTTTCATTGTCCTCGCCACCCTGGCGCCAGCCGGCATAGATGCGCAGCGACGCCGCCGCGCGCCGTTCGGCCCCGTCGCGTGGGTCATAGATCTCAACCCGGTAGGACCCCCATTGCCGCAGAGCCGGCGTTTCGAGCGTGGCAATCTTCTGGCCGGAAATCTGGAACCCGCCCGATGCCACCGGCAGATCCCGCGGGACATAGCGATAATTCCAGCTATCGCCATTGCGGCTCCAGATATAACGGTAATCCTCGCGCACGATGCGGTAGCGCAGACCGGCCAAAGCGGTGCGCCCCCCTCGCCAGTCGACAGCCAATGCCTCGATAATTGCCGGTTGGTCGAGACTGACCACCCCGTCCCCGCCCTTGAGGCGCAGGCCGATAAAGGGTTGGGCGCGCGCAATGGGTGCGGTGAAAGCGCGCCGGATCGGCCGGCCGCCTTCTTCAAAAACGGTCGCGCTGACCAGCGCCTCGAGCGGCTGGCTCACGGCGGGGATTTCGGGCAGGGTCGCGAGAAAGCTGCTTTTGCCGGCCGCATCGCTGACGGGGAGTTTCACCTCGCCCGAGACATCATTGAACGCCTCGTCGATCAGGCCAAAGCGAAAGCCGGTATATTTGGCAAAGGGTGCCTCGATCCGGCGCACATTGACCAGGCCCTCCCCGCTCAGACCGGCACCCGGCGCGCCATAGAGATATTGCGCGTTCACATCAACCCGGATGGGCGCACCACCGGAAAAGGCCTCGGTCTTCGGGGCCAGCGCGAGTTCGAGCCGCGCGGGAACAAAATCCTCCACTTCGAAATTGATGCGGTTGAGTTCGTCGAGCGCACCCTCGCGCCCCGGCAGAAACAAAGCCGCCGACCAGCTTCCCGTGCGGGCTGCGGCCGGAAGCCGGATATCGGCGAAATAAGCGGCGGGCGTATTGGCTTCCGGCTGGAGGATGCGGCGCTCGGCCTCCGCCCCGTCCGGCCGGAAAACCCGCAAGGTGAGCGGCGGCGGATTGCCGGCGGCTGCACCCGTCTCGTCGCGCAACAACACCCCGATCCGCACCGGCGATTCCTCGCCCGGGCGATAGATTCCACGATCGGTATAGATAAAGGCATCGAGCCCTGTGGGCGGCACACGCCCGCCGGCCCCGCGATCCGACAGATCAAAGCCCGGCTGACCGAGATCAACGAAAGTAAACTCCCCATTGCGTCCGAAAGCCAGCAAAAGCCGCGGTTCGGTACCACCCTTGCCCCGCGCCAGACCCGGCGCAAAATTCGCGCGGCCACTGGCATCGGTGGTGGCTTCCCCCAGCACGGAATTGTTGCGGGCCAGCAATTGCATCCGTAATCCCGGAATTGGCGAGGCATCGGCATAGGATCGCGCGAGCGCCGTCATGCCTTCCGGCCCGGACAGGGTGGACAGACCGATATCGGTGACGATCACCCATTGGGTGGCACGCGCATCCCATTCATCCGTACTGTCATTATCGGGCCGGGCGGTGAGAACATAGAGCCCGGGCTTGCGCTCGGGCAGCATGTCGTCGATCGGGACGGCAGCCTGGGTTGCGCGATTGCGCCTGACCTCGAAGCTCATCTCCCCCGACCAGATTTTCTCGCCATGGGAATCAGCAATCTGGCGGGCATCATAGCCCCATAATTGTTGCAGGCTGCCGCCACGCTCGAATTGGGGCACCAGATTGCGGTCATTGATGCGAAACAGCTCGAGCCGCGCGCGGTTGAGATTGAGTGCCGTCAAGGGCACGCCCGCACTCTTCACCCGCGGCAGAATGAAGGCGCGATCATTGAAGGACAGGCGCGCGGGACGGTCCTCGAAGCTGGCATCGATGACATAATCCGCAGCGAGCCTGGCCCCGCTTTGCGCCGGCAAGCCCTTGAGGAGCCGCACTTCCAGCCGCTGGCCATGCAGAAAACCGCCAAGGCACAGATTACGCCCCGACGCCCAGGCCGTGAATTTGCCCTTCCCCGCCACCCGGACATAATCCTCGTAGCGGGCTTCACCGTCTTCCCGCAGAGCCCAGGAGAAACTTACGCATAATTCGGGTTGATCACTGTCATGGATCACTTCGTGATTGAGCGCGAACAGCTTCTGGCCGGTCAGGCGCGCCAGTCTTTCGCTGATTTCGCCATCGCTGCGCAGCCGGACGGAATCGCGATAGACCGCGATGGCCGCGGCTTCCTCCCCCCGGCTTTCATAGAGATCGCCGAGGAATTTCAGGATATCGGCGCGCACGCCATCCTCGCCGGTGCGTGTCAGTGCGCGGTGGGCGGCGATCGCGGCCTCTTCGCTATTGTCGGAACGCCGGGCACTGTCGGCAAACAACATCCAGGCGGCCGCATCATCGGAACCCAGCCGCAGAGCCTCGCGGGAATCGGAATAAGCCTGCCAGAAATTGCCGGCCTGCGAGGCCTCCATGGCCCGCTGCAAGAGGTTCTCGGCTTCTGCGGGGTTTTCCACGGCACCCTGGCGCAGGGTCTCGCCAAAGGTCTGCGCATCGGCCGCGCCGGGAAGTTCCACGGGTTTGCCGGAGGCTGATCCGGTGCCCGGTAGCTCCGCCGCCCCGCCCTGACGCACAATGCCCGATGCACTGTCCTCGGAATAAACGCCTTTGGCAAAATCGCCGGAACCACGGGATGCCCCGAACAGCCCGCCAGCCACATTGTTGCGCCACAGACCCGACGTCGCAGCCGCAGCCGACACCAGCAGGAAAATGCCGGCAAGAATCCACATCCCGAAACGCTTCATCTGTCCCCACCTCGTATCCGGGCATCGTTCGAAAAATCGATGTCCGTTGAAAAGTCCTTCTGATCAGGGTTCGATGCCCTGAATATCTGTATCGCGCGCCTTTTGTCCGGATCGAATGATCCCGATCGGTCAGGCCCGAACGCGCTGGCGGACGGACGCTATCACGAAATTTTGTGCGACGGCCAGAAATTTTGATCGGGTTGGAAATATTTGTTGCGTGTAGGAATTTCGGTACGAAAAAGGGCGCGGATTGCTCCGCGCCCTTCCTGATTCCGTCGAAGACGACGCAATTACCAGATCTTTACGCGCTTTTCCGGCGGCAGATACAAATCTTCGCCTTCCTTCACGCCGAAGGCATCGTACCAGACATCGAGATTGCGAACGACACCCCGCACCCGGAACTCGCCGGGGCTATGGGGCCCGGTCTGCACCTGATTGCGCAACGCGTCCTCGCGCCATTTCGTCCGCCACACCTGTGCCCAGCCAAGGAAAAAGCGCTGATCGCCGGTGAAGCCGTCGATCACTTTCGCCTTCTTGCCTTTGAGCGACATCTTATAGGCTTCATAGGCGACGCTCAGGCCGCCATTATCGCCGATATTTTCGCCCAGCCCCAATTTGCCGTTGAGCGTCAGCATCGGCAGGGCCTCATAGCCGGAATATTGGTCGGCGAGACTGGCGGTCAAAGCCTTGAACGCTTCCTCGTCTTCCTTCTTCCACCAGGACCGCAACACGCCCTTTGCATCCGATTTGGCCCCCTGATCGTCGAAGCCATGGCCCATTTCGTGGCCGATCACTCCGCCAATGCCGCCATAATTGACTGCCGGATCGGCATAGGGGTCAAAAAACGGTGCCTGAAGAATGGCCGAGGGGAAAACGATCTCGTTGAACTGGGGATTGTAATAGGCATTGACCGTTTGCGGGGTCATCGCCCATTCGTCGCGGTCGGTCTTGTCATTGATGCGCTTGACCGTCCGGTTCCAATTGAACACGCCGGCCCGCTTCTGATTACCATAGGCATCCCCGGCCACCACATTCAGCGCCGAATAATCCCGCCAGCGATCCGGATAGGCAATTTTCGGACGGAAGGCCTTGAGCTTTTCCAGCGCAACCTTCTTGGTGTCGGCCGACATCCAGGTCAGTTTGTTGATCCGCGCCGCATAGGCCTTGCGAACATTCTCGACGAGTTCCAGCATCTGGGCCTTGTGCTCGGGCGGGAAATGCCGCGCGACATAGATTTCGCCGACCGCCTCGCCCAGGGCTCCGCTGAGATTTGCCACACCGCGCTTCCAGCGATCCCGCTGTTCCGGGCGTCCGCCCAGCAATTTTCCGTAAAAGGAGAAATTGGCGTCGTCGAACGCCCTGGGCAGAACCGCGGCGCTGTTGGAGATATGATGGAAGCTCAGATAGGATCGCAGCGTATCGGCCGGGGTCGCCCGGAACAATTTGGCGAGGGCGGCCACCGGTTCGGGCTGGCGGACCACGACTTCAGAGATCCCGGTCAGCCCGCCGGCGGCGAAACTCGCGGCCCAGGGAAATTCCGGGGCAAGCTTTTCGAGCTCGGCCAAGGTTTTGAGATTATACGTCGCATCGCGGTCGCGATTTTTCACGCGATCCCATTGCAATTTGGCAATTTCGGTTTCGAAGGCGAATATCTCGCCCGCCCGCGACGCAGGATCGGCAATGCCGGCCAGTGTCAGGATTTGCGCGATATAGCCGATATAGCCCGTGCGCAGCTTGACCGAACGCGCATCGTCCTTGAGATAGAGGTCGCGGTCGGGCAGGCCGAGCCCGGACTGGCTGACCGAAAGCACATAGCGGTCCGGATTCTTGGGGTCGAGGCCGACAAAGCCGCTAACCGGCCCGGTCACCGCCAGTTCGGGCGATCCCATCAGCCTCGCGATGTCCTCATGCGATTTCGCGGCGGCGATCTGGTCGAGATCGGCCTTGAGTGGCGCAAGGCCCTTG
Organism: Hyphomonadaceae bacterium; assembly: GCA_021731815.1. GTDB lineage: Bacteria > Pseudomonadota > Alphaproteobacteria > Caulobacterales > Aquidulcibacteraceae > JAKFWO01. Next base: position 100,474 of record JAKFWO010000006.1, read on the forward strand.
GCTTCGATGCCTGAAAGATCATTGAAGGAATTGTAGAAATCACCGATTTTTTGCGAATTGCTGCCCGGCGCGCCACCGGTCCGGGCCAATTCCTCGACGATCGCCCGCACGCGGGCATCCGATTCGTCACGCAGCGAAACAAATGCCCCATAAGAGCCGAGGTCGGCCGGGATCGGCGTATTTTTGATCCAGTTCCCGGAGGCATAGAGATGGAAATCATCGCCCGGCTTCACCGCGCGGTCCATCCCGGCGAGATCAAAGCCCCAGTTTCCGATCGTGGCCTGGTTCTTCTTTTTGGCCACGGCCTTTGCTTCGGTCCCGGTAGCGGAAGGTGCCGCGGAAACCGGGAACGCCTGGACCCCCATAAGGGCTGCCGCCGCACTGGCGATCAATAATTTTCGGAGCATCGTTTCCTCGCTGTTGGTGTTGCTTTTTTCTCTTTGAACGTATTGCCGACGATATATCTGCTGCTGGTGCCCGGTGGTCTTCAATCCGCGAAAACCGGCCTTGTCATCGTGCCCGGGGTCGTGCCCGGGGATAGTGCCCGGGGATAGTGCCCGGGGTCAGGGGGCGCATCCCGCCGGTGAGAGGGATCACCCTTGGAGAGGGATTACCCTGTGGGAGGGATCATATCGACCCGACATTGCCCTTGCCAGACGACCTCAAATCAGGGCCCGGAAATTTCGGCTGACCTGAGGCACAATGCCAACAGAAAACGCCGCCTGATATCGAAATACAATAATAATTTACCAATTTGCAAGCACTCTTTCAGAAATTGGCATTCACACTTCCCGAAACGCGTGCAAGCTGTCATCAACCTGACACGACCCTTGGAATAGGGTGATCTCCAGCACGAAAACCCCGAAATTTGAGTTCTGTACGGATTATCCCCGATAATTGCCTTGACTGAGGCCCCTCGACCCGCGCATTTCCGGCCGGCCGGGCAGGAAAACACTGTCCAATTGATTCCGGCGCGGATCCTTCCGACGACACGCATTTCTGACAGTGCTTTGGATGGTTCATGTCGCAATCTGCGATCCTTCAATCCCGACGGCGGCGCGATCTGTTCTTCGCCGGCACCATCGCCGCCGGCCTGTTGCTTGTACTCGCGGCAACCGGTGCCACGCCGTGGCCGGAAGCCCTGTTCGTCACATTCATCCTCGCCGCCACGCTGGTGCTGTATTATCGCGGCGTCGTGGAGGCCGTACCACCGTCCCCTCCTGTCCCTTATCCCCTGCATCCCCCGCATCCCGACGGGCCGGAAGCGCGCGCGGCCCAGGCGGCGCGCCTCGATCTCGGCCCCGCACTTCCCGACTGGAACGGCGCAAGCGAGCTTGGCGGATTGGCCATGGCCATGCCCGATCCGTTCCTCGTGGCTTCCATCGCCCGGGAATCGGAGATCATTGCGGTCAATGATGCCGCCCGAGAATTATTTGGCGTTGGCGACAAGGGCCTGAAATTTTCGACCGTCCTGCGCCGTCCCGAATTGCTCGATGCCATGCGCAAGGCCGTCGAGACCGGCGCACCGCAAATGGCCGAGCTCCATTTTCTGGGCGCGGTCGAGCGCTTTCTGCTCGCCCATATTGCCGGCTTCCGCTGGCGCGGGCGCGAGCTTCTGGCGATCGTCGTGCATGACGAGACGCTGGCACGAAAAACCGAGCAGATGCGCGGCGATTTCGTCGCCAATGCCAGTCACGAACTGAAAACGCCGCTCGCGGCACTTTCGGGCTTCATCCAGACCCTGCGCGGCCATGCCAGGGAAGATCCCGTGGCCCGCGACCGTTTTCTCGCCATCATGGAAAGCCAGGCCGAGCGGATGAGCCGGCTGATCGCCGATCTGCTGTCCCTGTCGAGGATCGAGCTCAACGAACATGTTCCGCCCCGGGGAATCGGTGACCTGATCCCCGCAACGCGCGAGGCGATTGACACCGTCGAACCCATCGCCCTGAACCGGCGGGTACGGATCGAGACAGAATTTCATGATTCCTCGGCCCTGATCCGCGCCATTCCTGACGAGCTGGTGCAGATCGTCCAGAATCTGGTCGACAATGCCATCAAATATTCGCCCGATCCGGGGGTGGTGAAGGTGAGCCTGAAATGCTTCCCCGATCGGGAGGAAGCCCTTGCCTGGGCGTTCCGGAGCTGGCCGGATGCCTCGCAGATCACCATTGCGGCTCCCCTGCCCGCCCCCGGCGGACGGCCTGCACCCAATTACGTTGCCTTGCGGGTGGAAGATCACGGCCCCGGGATTTCCCGCGAACATCTGGCACGCTTGTCGGAGCGCTTTTACCGCGTGCCGCCGGACGAGATCTGGGCCGAGCGACCCGATCCCGCAATCAGCGAGGCCGAGCGCGTGTTGCGACGCGGAACGGGGCTTGGCCTCGCCATCGTCAAACATATTGTCAAGCGGTACAAAGGCGGACTTGGAGCCGAGAGCCGGCGCGGCAAGGGCAGCGCTTTCGGCGTATGTTTTCCATTGGCCGATTCCCACGGCGAACCTCTGCCCGGAACCAGTATCAGCCCGTTTGAATATGACGACGCCCCGCCCCCGATGCGGGGCGGCATGCCGAAGCCCTGATTTCCGGCGTATCTATTCGGAGGCCGCCGCCAGCGCCTCGACCGGATCGACCGAGCCGTCATAGAGCGCGCGCCCCATGATCATGCCTGCGATCCGGGGGCCGGGCGCGTGAACGGCCTCGCGGATGTCCTCCACCCCGCGAAACCCGCCCGAGGCGATGACCGGGATGGTCACCACGCCCGCCACAGCCTGCGTCAGTGCCAGATTGATTCCTGCCTTGATTCCATCGCGATCGATATCGGTGACGATGAGGGCCGCCGCTCCTTCATCCTCCTGGCGCCGGGCCAGATCCAGCGCCGAAATATCGGTGGCCTCCGTCCAGCCCTCCACCGCCACCCTTCCGCCACGCGCATCGATGCCAATGACAATTTGCCCGGGAAATGCTTTTGCGGCCACCCGAACGAAATCGGGGTTGCGGACGGCGGCCGTTCCGATGATCACCCGCCGCGCCCCGCGCGACAGCCAATATTCCACCGCCGCCATGTCCCGCACTCCGCCGCCGACCTGAACCGGCGCATGCGTTGCCGCGATGATCGCCTCGATCGCCGCAGAATTGCGTCGCTCGCCCGCAATGGCTCCGTCCAGATCGACCACATGCAGCCAGCGATAGCCGGAATCGACAAAGGCGCGCGCCTGGCCGGCCGGGTCGGCGTTGAACGCGATCGATGAATCCATCCGGCCCTGAATGAGACGCACGCATTGGCCGCCCTTGAGGTCGATGGCAGGATAGAGGATCATGAAGGCCGCCAGTCCAGAAAGCGCGCCAGCAGGCCAAGCCCCGCATCCTGGCTCTTTTCGGGATGGAATTGTACGCCTGCGAGATTGCCCTTGACCAAAGCGGCAGGAAATTCCTCCCCATGCATGGCCATTCCGGCAATGACATCGGAATCCCCGGGAAAAAAGGCATAGGAATTGGCGAAATAGAAGAACGGCGAAGCGGCTCCGGTCGCAGGTGACGAAAACAGAAAATGCTCGCGCTTGCGAATATCGACCTGAACCCAGCCCATCAAGGGAAGTTTGAGCCGACCGTGAGCCTCCGAACCGGATTCCAGCCTGCGGGTCACACCGCCGACCCAACCTAATCCGGCATATTCGCCAAATTCCAGCCCGCGATCGGCCAGCAATTGGTGACCGACGCAAATCCCCAGAAACGGCCGCGCACGGGTGAGAACCGTTTCGTGCAGCGCGTCCACCATGCCGTCAATGGCATAGAGCCCCGCCCGGCAATCGGCAAAGGCCCCCTGGCCGGGCAGGACCACCCGGTCGCAGCGGCGCACGAAATCGGGATCGCTGGTCACGCGGATTTCGCGGCGCCGGTTGGCCCGCGCGGCAGATTCCAGCAATGCGCGCTCCACCGAGCGCAGATTGCCCGAACCGTAATCGATGACCGCAACCGTCTGCATGGATTACAGCACGCCCTTGGTCGATACCGCCCCTGTCAGCCGGTCCTCACGCTCCACCGCCATGCGCAAGGCGCGCGCCAGCGCCTTGAAGCAGGATTCCACGATGTGATGCGTGTTTTCGCCATAAAGTGTCTCGACATGCACGCAGCCACCCGAATTCATGGCGAAGGCGTGGAACCATTCCTTGAACAATTCGGTATCCATTTCGCCGAGTTTCGGCCGCTCGAGCCGCACTTTCCAGATGAGATAAGGCCGGTTGCACAGATCGACCGCCGCACGCGACAGGGTCTCGTCCATCGGCACATAAAAATGCCCGAAGCGGCGAATTCCGGCAAAGGCTCCGGCCTCCCCGGTCAGGGCCGCCCGGAACGCCGAACCGAGCGCAATGCCGCTGTCCTCGACCGTGTGATGCATGTCGACATGAAGATCGCCCTTCACTTCGAGATCGAGATCGAAAGCCCCATGTCTGGAAAAACTTTCCAGCATGTGATCGAGAAAGCCGATACCGGTTGAAATCCGCGATTTGCCGCTGCCATCGAGATCGAGACGCAGCGCGATTTCGGTCTCCTTCGTTGCGCGCGAAATTTCAGCGCGGCGGGCAGCAGCGCCCGTGATTGGCGCAGCCACGCGGCCAATGGTGGAGCCAGGTTTTGGAGATGTCATCACATTTTCCTTGCAGTTTGGCCTGTATTGGCGCTCTGACAGGCTGACGGCAAGGGATGAAGCCCGGTTTTGGCAGGAAATCGCCTGCAAATGTCCCATCTGCGCAGATGGACCCTGTCGCCCCGGCGGCCTAAGCTCATTCGCATTCTCTCGGCAAGCCCCGGTCATCCCCCGGTGTGCCCGCCAGCGCCGTTGCTTTCCAGTCGAGTTTCCCATGCCCGTGAAGAAGCCCAAAGTCATCGTGACCCGTAAACTCCCGGACCCGGTCGAGACCCGGATGCGGGAATTGTTCGATGCCGAACTCAATCACGATGACACGGCAATGTCGGCCGAGGCGCTCGTCAATGCCATGAACCGGGCCGAGGTGCTGGTGCCCACGGTCACCGACCGGATCGACGGACGGATGTTGTCGCGCGCCGGGCCCGATCTCAAACTGATCGCCCAGTTTGGCGCGGGTATCGACAATATCGATGTCGCAACCGCCATCCAGCGCAGTATCACGGTCACCAATACGCCCGGCGTGCTGACCGAGGACACTGCCGACATGACCATGGCGCTGATGCTGGCCGCACCGCGCCGGCTGATCGAGGGGGTCAATGTATTGCGCGAGGGCGAATGGCCGGGATGGTCGCCGACCTATATGCTGGGGCGCCGGATCTGGGGAAAGCGGCTCGGCATTATCGGCATGGGCCGCATCGGCCAGGCGGTGGCGCGCCGGGCGAAAGCGTTCGGAATGTCCATTCATTACCACAATCGCAAGCCGGTGGCCGCCCCTGTCGAGGAAGAACTCGAGGCTACCTTTTGGGAGAGCCTCGACCAGATGCTGTCGCGCATGGACATCGTCTCGGTGAATTGCCCCCATACGCCGGCGACCTATCATCTGCTCTCGGCGCGACGTCTCAAACTGATGAAACCCAGCGCCTTTGTCGTGAACACGGCGCGCGGCGAAATCATCGACGAGGCCGCGCTCGCGCGCATGATCGAGGCCGGTGACCTGGCGGGGGCCGGGCTCGACGTGTTCGAACACGAACCGACGATCAATCCGAAGCTCCTGAAACTCGCCCGATCGGGAAAGGTCGCGCTGGCTCCGCATATGGGCTCGGCGACCATTGAGGGGCGGACCAATATGGGCGAGAAAGTCATCATCAATATCAAGACCTGGGCCGATGGCCACCGCCCGCCCGACCGGGTCTTGCCGGCCATGCTGTAGGGGCGCGGCTTTCGCGTGCCCGCCGAATGGGCTATAAGGGACGTGAAACCCGGAACCCCGGGGGGCCGGATCACGCAGGAGACGGGGATTGGGCAATTTTTTTCGCGACCCTCGGCAGCCGGCCATTGCGCTGGCATTGCTTGGCCTGTCCGGCCTTGCGGGGGTTCAGGCGCTGGCGCGCCAGACTTCTCCAATTCAGACTTCTCCAATTCAGACCTTACCGATCCCTCCCGTGGCCGAAGGGCCGGTCATGACTGCCGAAGAGGTCAAGGCCGAGCTGTTTGGCGTGGAAGTGGTGGGCGATGACGATGGTCGCCCATGGCGTGAATGCATCGCACCCGAAGGTAAATCCGTTCTCTACAAGGACAAGATGGTCTATCACGGCACGGTTTATGTTTCGGCGGCCGGCTATCAGTGCTTTTTGTATGACGAACAGCCGGGCGCGCGCTGGTGCTGGCGCATGATCCGTAACGGTACGGATCAGTACATCAATGAATTGCCCCGGAGCGGATCACGCCAGACCATGCGTATTGTCAGAAAAAAGGTGAAGGAATGTTCGGGCGAAGCACTGATCGGATGAAAATTCGGGCGCGCCGGGTCATGGCATTGGTAATGTTCGGTGTGACCGGATTCACTCTCGGCGCGGTGCCGACCGGTGCCCAGGAAGTTACCGGCGGGTCGTTTCTGAGTGCAAGTGAGTTGCGAAGGGAATTGTTTGGCGTCGAGCTTTCCGGGCTGGTCCGCGGCACGGAACTACGCTGGCGGGAATGCGTGGATCCTCGCGGCACGACGCGCTACAGTTTTGAGGGTGACATTCGCAATGGGCGGCTCGAAATCCGCGGTACGGATCAGGCCTGTTTTGCGTATGAGGATACCGGTTTTCGCAACTGGGCCTGTTGGCGGGCGCGCCGCGACGGGGAAAATATCGAGTTCCAGACCAGTGACCATCAGCCGGGCGGAATTCTGTTTCTCGCAACGAGAATTCGACGCAATGTCAAAACCTGCGCCCCCGAGGACGCGCCGATTGGCTAGAGTATTTTCAAGGAAATCCGAGCCGGATGTCTGAAATGAAAATGCTCGGAAACAATAATTCAGAGGGCGTTCGGACGAAAACCGGACTCCATTTTTTCTGAACGCGCTCTGGGCGCCGAAAACCACAGCGCAGTCGATCTCGATCTGCGCCTTTAAAGTCATATTCTCGAAATCAGGTAATTGAAATCAGGTAATTGAAAGCACAGGCATAAATCTGGAAGATCCGCTCCCGCTGTTTCCCGGCGCACCGGGAAACAGCGGAAGTGAATCACAGATCCCACAAATAATTATGGGATCCAATCTCTTACAGGACTTTCAGATTGACCGCAGAAGCCTTGCCCTTGCGCGGGTCGTTCTGCAATTCATAGGCGACCTTCTGGCCATCACGAAGGCCGGTCAGCCCCGCCCGCTCGACGGCGGAAATGTGCACGAACACATCGGCTCCCCCTTCGTCGGGCGCGATGAAACCGTAACCCTTTTGACCATTAAACCACTTGACGACGCCAGTTGACATATTCTCTCTCCAGAAACGATTGTGGCCGCACGGCGAAACCGCCGCGCGGAAGGAACGATCGGATCGAAAGAGCAGTGGTCGTCTGGGAGAATATGTCTTGCGACAATTCACCTCGTCTCGGCATTGGTCGGTTCGGTCGATGTTCGTGCGCTGATCAGGACAGCATTTTCCACGAAAAGTCAAGCCGTGTTCGCGTGGGGCCCGACGCTGCGGACAATGGGCTTTTCCGTTTCGCGCCCGCGCAGCTTGCTCTCCCG
>JAKFWO010000009.1 GCA_021731815.1 Hyphomonadaceae bacterium
TACCTCCCCACATCGACCCCACCCGACGACACCAATCCTCCTGAAAGCTCCCCATGCGCGCTGAAATGGAAGCCGCGATCGCCGCAATCCGCAAATCCGCCGCCATTTTGCGGAGGCGTCTTTGACTGGGACATTTCGCTGAAACGGCTCGACGAACTCAATGCCCTGGCCGAAGCCGGAGATCTGTGGAACGATCTCGAAAAGGCGCAAAAGCTGATGCGAGAGCGCAACGCGCTCGCGGCGGCAATGGACAATGTGCGCGCCATGGAGCGTGAGACCGCCGACGCCACCGAGCTTGCCGAACTCGCCGAGGCCGAGGGTGACGAAGCAACGCTTGCCGATCTCGAACGCGACCTGAAAAGCGCCGCAGACCGGGCCGCGCGCGCTGAGCTCGAGGCACTGCTTTCGGGCGAGGCAGACCGCAATGATTGCTATGTCGAATTCAATGCCGGGGCGGGTGGAACCGAAGCCCAGGACTGGTGCGCCATGCTGCGCCGCATGATCGCGCGCTGGGCCAATGCCCATGGCTATGGGGTGGAAGATGTCGACGACCATCCCGGCGAGGAAGCGGGCATCAAATCGGCAACGCTGCTCATCAAAGGCGAAAACGCCTATGGCTGGCTGAAATCCGAAAGTGGCGTGCATCGTCTGGTGCGGATTTCGCCCTTTGATTCCAATGCCCGCCGCCATACCAGCTTTGCGAGCGTCTGGGTCTATCCGGTCATCGACGACACCATCGCCATCGAAATTCAAGACAAGGATGTGCGGGTGGATACCTACCGCTCCTCCGGTGCCGGCGGCCAGCATGTCAACAAGACCGATTCAGCGGTGCGCCTGACCCATATGCCCACCGGAATCGTCGTGGCGTGCCAGAATCAGCGCTCCCAGCACCGCAATCGCGAACAGGCATGGGACATGCTGCGCGCCCGGCTCTATGAGCATGAATTGTCCATTCGCGAAGCCGCCGCCCAGGCGGTGGAGGACAATAAATCCGAAATCGGCTGGGGACGTCAGATCCGTTCTTATGTCCTGCAACCCTATCAGATGGTCAAGGACCTGCGTACCGAGGCCGAAACTTCGGACGCGCAAGGGGTTCTCGACGGCGATATCGACCGCTTCCTATCGGCGGCGCTGGCGAGGCGTGCCGGGCTTGATGACGAAATCCCGGCCTGACCGTTGGATGCCTTAAAACGGAATCCGTGTGCCATCCCAGGCGAAGGCATGGCCGCTGTCGCCGGGCGCGAGCCGGTCGAGCACGTCGAGCAGATGGCTCGCCGCCACATCCGGCGCAAACAGTTTCCCGGGCGCGAGCGCGCGTTGAAACGGCGCGGACAGGGCGCTGTCCACGGTGCCGGGATGGAGCGCGACACAGATCGCAAAAGGGTTTTTGCGCGCGAGTTCGATCGACATCGTGCGGATGATCTGGTGCAGCGCGGCTTTCGAGGCCCGATAGGATGCCCAGCCGCCCAAACGGTTGTCGCTGATCGAGCCCACCCGCGCCGAGAGCGCTGCAAGGATCGCCCGCCGGTTCACGGCCAGCAAGGGAAGAAAATGCTTTGCGATCAGTGCGGGTCCTGTCGCATTGAGCGCAAAGGCATAAGCGAAGGCTTCGGGTGAAAACTCGCGCCATGATTTTTCGGGTTGAAAGCCGTCTTTTGCGTGCAGAACGCCGGTGGCGATGATCACGAGATCAAGCGGACCCGCGCGGCCGATGGCTGCGGCGGCATCGGCAATACTGGCCTCGTCGCGCAGATCGAAGGCGAAGGGAATGGCCCCCTCGGGCAAGGGCGCGCGCGGCACCCCGCTTCCGGCCCGGCTGCCCGCCCGGCTGCCCGCATGCACTTCCCCGAAATTGCGCGCGCATACCAAGGCGGTGAGGGCATGGCCGATGGCACCGCTCGCACCGAAAATGACGGCGCGGCCGGGACGCGCTGCGGGGCTCAATTCAGCGCCTCCGGCCATGCGGGCAAGCGTCAGCTCCCCGGAGACGCAAAGGCCTTTGCGCCCGCCTCGCGCACCACCGGGCCCTGGGGCGAAACCTCGATGATCGCCAAACCGCGCTCGACAAGGCCATTCGATCCGAACCGGAACAATCCGTCCGTGCCCAGGAAACCCTGTTCATGCTGAATGGCTTCGGCAAGGATCCCGGGTCCGCCATTGGCGCGGTTGAGTGCGCTCATCAGCGCGGTCGCGTCATAGGAATAGCTCGAGATTCGTGAGGGCTTGCGCCCGTTGGCGGCCTCGAAGCGGGTGACGAATCCTGCGCGTGCCGTCGGGTCGGGGGCCGCGAACCAGGCACCGAAATACGAGGATTCGCGCGTGAGATCCGTATCCGACCACGAGCTGATCCCCAGAATCCGTACCGCGCGCGGATCCACCCCATTGCCCGCGATCAGCGGCAAAGCAGCGCGCAAAGTGTCGCCACGGTCAGGAATGAAGATCGCCCGCTTGCCTGGCGGGGCGGGCGCGCGGCGCAGGGCGGTCGCCAGCGTTTTCGCCGGGATCTCCATCTGCTTGACCCCGCGCGGATCATTGCTGCGCGGATAAAACTCCACCACCGGAACCGCCAGCCCGCGCGCCTGCGCCTCGGTTTGCGCCGCCAGGGCCGCACGCCGGCCAAACACGTCGTCTGGTGCAAATATATAAAGGCTCGTCACGCCCTGACGCGCGGCGTAATCCACGATGCGCCGGGTTTCCTGCTCGGGCAGGGCGCTCAGAAGCCAGGTTCCCGGGCCGGCGACACTGGAATCCGAGGAAAAGGCGATGATCGGGCGCCCGGCCGCACCGGATGTGGCGCTGACCGTCCCACGAACCTCGGCCGCCAGCAGCGGGCCGATAATCGCATCCGCGCCATTGGCAATGGCTTCCTCGGTGGCGCGGCGGGCGCTGGCCTCGGTCTCGCCGCTGTCGATCGGCATCAGAACGAGCGCGCGGTCCTTGACGTCGAACAGAGCAAGTTCCGCCGCAGCGAGCAGATTGCGCGCCTCGTCGCGAAATGTCGCGCTGCTGAATGGCAAAAGCACCGCGACGCGCGAAAACGCCTTGCCCGCCAGATGGGGTGGCGAAAGCCCATAGGTTCCGGCGACATTCGCGGTTTCGGGCTGGGGGACGCGGACCAGATTGGCAGCGACGCTCGCGGGTTGGCCCGAGACGCTGCCGAGCGCGATGGTCGCCGCCGGCAAAGCGCGGGGCGCTTCCTTCTCCGGCAACGGTGCCACGGGGCCGGTCACGCCGGTTGAGGTCGGCGGCGGCCGCGTAGCATTGCAGGCCCCGAGCATCAGGAGCGTTGCGAAAACGGCCGCGGCGGCCCTGCCACGCTTCGCTGTCCGGAAGGGGACAGGGGTCCCGATATCAGGGGTCCCGATATATGGAATGGTCATCTTTCCCGCCCTTTTGCCGCGAGTGGTTCGTTGCCGACATTTGCATCCCATTGATACGAACCGGCGAGCAAATGTCGGAATCATAAGAACCAATCGCAAGTTGTTGGTTTCAGTGGATCTTTTGAATTCGAGATTTGCCTGCCCGCCTGATGTTGAACGGGATGCAAATGTCAAATTCGATCCACCAGGGCGGACATGCCACCACTCTTCAATGTCGCCCGATCATCGCGCCCGATCATCGCGCCCGATCATCGCGCCCGATCATCGCGCCAGTGCATGGGTCCTTCCCGGGACTTCCGCGCGGGTTCTCGCCGGACATTCACCCGGAAATTTGCCCGCACCCACGTCACCCGATAGGATTGGTCGGTCATGACCAATTTCCCGCACACCAGTTTCCCGCACATCAGGCACGATACCGAATCCGGTCATCCTCCGGGCTCCGCAGAGAATCCGGGCACCAATCCGGATGCCCGAATTACCCCTGAGCCCGCAAGCAAACGGACGGCGCGCTCATTCTCTAGCCGAAGGGGCGACCCGCGCCAAGCCGGCGAAGTGGATTCGGCAGATGTTTCCGCGTCGGTTCCCCAGAGGACAGCCCTTGCTCCCGGGCTTTGGCTGGTGGCGACCCCGATCGGCAATCTCGGCGACCTCACCCCACGGGCGCTCGATATTCTCTGCCGCGCGGATCTGGTTCTGGCCGAAGACACGCGGGTGACAGGAAAGCTGCTCGCGCTGCATGGCAAGAAAAGGCCGCTCCTGCCCTATCATGAGCATAATTCCGCCGGAATGCGGCCGCGTATTCTCGCCGAACTCGGCGCGGGGCGGAGTGTGGCGCTGGCCTCGGACGCCGGAACGCCGCTCATCTCTGATCCCGGCTACAAATTGGTGCGCGCAGCGGTCGCGGCCGGGCATCGGGTTAGCCCTGCGCCGGGGGCCTCGTCGGTGCTGGCGGCGCTGGTGGTCTCGGGCCTGCCGAGCGACCGCTTTCTGTTTGCCGGCTTCTCGCCCCATCGCGTGCAGGAGCGGCGGCGGTTTTTCGCGGAACTCGCGCCGGTCAATGCAACCATCGTGTTTTTCGAGGCACCGGGCCGGCTGGCGGCCAGCCTTGCCGCGGCCGCAGAAATTTTCGGGGATCGCCCGGCGGCAATGGCCCGTGAACTCACCAAATTATTCGAGGAAATCCGCCGGGACAGTCTTCCCGCCCTTGCCGGATATTATGCCGGCCAACCCGCGCCGAAGGGCGAAATCGTGGTGGTCATCGGCCCACCCGCGACCCGGATCGCCGAAGGAGGGGAAGCGAAAGCGGAGAGCCAGGCGCTCGATCTCGCCTTGCAGGCAGCACTCGCAACACAAACGCTGAAAGCGGCCGTGGCGGCGGTTTCCGTTGAATTCGGTCGGCCGCGCAAGGAGGTCTATTCCCGGGCGCTTGCACTTCGTGGACCCGGAGCCCGGCCCGAGCCATGAACCGCATCCGCGCCGCCAGTGCCCGCAGGCTGGCCGAGCGGCGGGGCCGCATGGCCGAATGGGCCGCGGCTTTGTGGTTGATCCTGAAAGGATATCGCATTCTGGCTCGCCGCGCCCGCACGCCCTATGGTGAAATCGACCTCATCGCGGTGAAGAATCATGTCGTGTGCTTTGTCGAGGTAAAATCGCGCGCCGACCTTGTGACCGCGCTTTCGGCGCCCGGCCCGCGCCAATTGCGCCGGATTGCGTCGGCGGCTGCCCATTGGATGGGCAAGCGGGCCTGGGGGCGGAAAAGCAGCACGCGCGATCCGGTCGCGTGCCCGGTCGCCAGCCCGGTCGCCGGAGATGAAGCGAACCGGGGGAAAGGGTTCGGCTGGCGCTATGATCTCATCGCCATTCCCCGCAAGGGTGCCTGGGTCCACAAGCGCGATGCCTTCCGGCCCGAGGCCGAATGGGAGAAATGAGCGCCTCATCGGGTTTACGAAAAGGCTCTGCCGGAAATCCCTGGAGCGTGATAGCCAAAAGTGGATGCCGGTTTTGGTGGCCATCACGCTCCAAGCTTTTGATTTAGAGCCTGATCGTTTGAGCTTGATTCAATCTCAAACGATCAGGCTCTAATGCCCGGATACGGCGGCATTTCCTGCCGAAATCGGGCCGGAACTGGTGCGCACCCGGCCGATGGCCAGCGTCAATATCGCACCGAGTGCGAATGCGTAACCCAGCACGATGAAACCATCCGCAAAGGCCATCGTTGATGCATCCCGGGCGAGTATTCCCGTGAGTTGCTGAAGCGCGCCGCTTTCGGGATCGGCGATACCCAATTGCGCGTCGCGAAAGGCGAGGGTCTCGAGAAAATTGGTCACCGCCAGATTGTCGGGCGCAATTCCCTCGCTCAATCGCAAACGGTGGAAATCCGTGCGATCCGACAACAGCTGGACGAGGCCGGCCAAAGCCATGGCCCCACCGATATTGCGCACAAGCTGGAACAGGCTGGAGGCACTCTTGATGCGCTCAGGCGGAAGGGATGCCATGGAAACGCGCGTGGCGGGGATCATGGCGATCATGATTCCCGCCCCCGTCCAGATCTGGGGCCAGAACATTTCGGCAAAGCCCCATTGGGGGGTCAAATGGGCCATATCCTGGAAGCCCCAGGCGGCCAGAAGCATCCCGCCGGCCATTTGCAGCCTTGGGTCGATCCGGTCGGACAATTTTCCGGCGATGGGTGCCGCCACGAACATTGCGAGCCCGGTTGCCAGCATCACCACGCCGATATCGAGCGCACCCAATTGGCGGACTTCGGCAAGAAACAGGGGCCGCAGAAACACCGAACCATACAGCCCCGCACCCACGATGAGTTGCAGCGCCGAGCCGATCGCGAAACTGGTATTGCCGAAGGCCTTCAGATCCACGATCGGGTTGGAATAATTGAGGCTTCGCCACAGAAAGATCACGCAGCCGATGGCAGAAGCACTGGCCGCCAACAGAACCGCGCGGTCGTCGAACCAGTCATTGCGCGGGCCTTCCTCGAGGAAAAACTGGAGACAGCCCAGAAAGATCGCCATTGTGACGAGGCCGAGCCAGTCAATGCCGCGCGACAGGCGGGGATCGCCCTTGTCGAAATCCCCGAACCGCAAAACGATCAGCACGATCGCAATCCCCGGGATCACATTGACAAAGAACAGCCAATGCCAGCTTGCGGCCTCGGTGATATAGCCGCCGATCGTCGGGCCAATGGTCGGGGCGAGCGTGGCGATCAGGCTTACCACCACGGTGGTCAGGGTCCGGTGGCGTTCGGGGAATGCCGTGAAAGCAAGCGCGAAGACCGTGGGGATCAGCGCACCCCCGAAAAAACCCTGAAAGGTCCGCGCGAGGATCATCTGATCCATGCTCTGCGCAAGTCCGGCCAGCACGCTGAAGCCGGTAAATCCGATGGCGGCCATGACGAAAGTCGGGCGCGAGCCCAGCCAGCGCGACAAATAGCCCGCCAGCGGGATCATCACCACTTCGGCGATGAGATAGCTCGTCTGCACCCAGGAGACTTCCTCCCGGCTGGCAGCGAGGCCGGCCTGGATCTGCGGCAGCGATGCCGCAACGATCTGGATGTCGAGGATGGCCATGAACATGCCCACCACCATCGCGATGAAAGCGATGATGTGGCCGATCTTGACGACCGGCTCTGCCTGCGCGGAGGTCGCATCATTCAGGAGGGCGGGTCTGTCTTCGGACGGCGCGACAGGCATCTGCTCGCGCAGGCGCAATACCCGCAGCATCCGCGCGCGCATGCGGTGCCTGTTCTCGTCCTCGAGCGGGGATTCGAGCGCGGTCATCGCGGTTCCGGTGGCAGAATCCGAAAAGGGGTTGGGGGCGGGCTCACTGGATCGCCTCGGGCCTCGTATGGGCGGCACCGGTCGTAACGGCGATCTGGCCTTTGGCTCCGGCAGCCGTTTGCGTCACCGATTTCAAATCGATCCTTGCCGCCGCCGACAGGCCGGGTGCCAGACGCGCGGCAATGGGCTGGCCGGGATCGATCGAAATCCGCACCGGCACGCGCTGGACGATCCGCGTGAAATTGCCGCTGGCATTTTCGGGCGGCAGCAGGGCAAAGCGCGAACCTGCTGCCGGCGAGAAACTTTCCACCCGCCCGGTGATATGTTCCTTGGGAAAGGCGTCGAGCTTCAGGGAAACCTTCTGGCCAATCGCGATGTTGGCCAATTGGGTCTCTTTGAAATTGGCCATGACATAGGAATTTTCGACCGGAACGATCATCATCAATTGCTGGCCCGGGCGGATTTTCTGGCCCAGCCGCACGCTGCGCGCGACCACCACGCCATCGATCGGGGCACGGATATCGGCGTGTTCGCGGGTGATCCTGGTCTGGTCGAGTGCCGCTTCCGCCGCGAGGATCCGGGCATCGAGCCGCATGATCTCGGCCTTCAGAGCCGACACGCCGCTTTGCTCGGAAGTCAGCCGCGCGCGCCATTGGCTGACCGCCGCCTGCGCGCGGTCATGCTCGGCCTTTGCGGTGTCGAGCCGGGCTTCAGCCACCCAGCCATTGGCATTGAGGCTTTTTACCCGTTCGAAATCGCCCGCGGCTTTCGCGAGATCGGCATCTGCCGCGCGGATATTGGCCGCGGTCGACACGGCAAATTCACCCTGCTGGAGGATGCGCTGGTGCGTTACCGCGCGTTCGGCACGCAAGGCGGCGATGTCGGCGCGCGCGCCCGCACTGGCCACTTCCAGCGACGCCGGATTGAGCCGCGCCAGCAAATCCCCCTTGCGCACCCTCTGGTGGTCGGCGACGAGAATTTCGGCCAATTCGCCGGTGATCAGCGAGGAAATCGGCGCGATGTCGGCCTCGACATAGGCATTGTCGGTGCGTGCAAAGCGCGCATTCTCGCGGACGAGGTGCACGCCACCGATCAATGCGGTGATCAGCACGGCACCAGCGAAAGCGACTTGTGCTCCCGTTTTGAGGGTAAGCTTCATCACGACTTCTCGAATCCTCCGGCAGGCCCCAACCCTGCGGCAGAAAAGTCAGCACAGGCCAGCCCTGACCGCTCCCGATCCGCCCGATTGAAAGAATTAAATGGACCCATCAGTCCATTTAATTCTTTTTGCACATTCCCCGTCCCTCGGCAAGCGCCAAATCGAACCAAAACCCGATCCGGCGCGAAATTGTGCCACATGGGTTCGCCCAATATGGCCGACAGGCCAAAAGATCACGTTAAGATGCGTTCCAGAATATGCGCGTCGACCTGCCCGGGCCCCCGGGAGTAATAGGCCTTTCTCAGACCCTTTCGGACAAAAAAGCTGGTCTCATAGAGATGAAGGGCGGCGACATTGTCCGAAGCGACTTCAAGGAAAAGTGATCGAACGCCTTTTTCCCGCGCCGATTCGATCAGGGCGGCGATGAGCGCGCGCCCGATGCCGCGCTGACGCACCCGCGGACGCACGGCGATGGTCAGGATTTCCCCCTCCTCGCCCGAAAACTGGCCCAGAATGAAGCCGTCGGGATATGCGTCGTCCCCGGCACCAAACCCGGAAATCGCGGGCGCGCACAGCATCCGCGCCATTTCCGGACCGGACCACGGGCGATCAAAGCATTCGCCATGAATCCCCGCGATAATCTCCGCATGCCGGGCTTGCAGCGGTGCGACGATATTGGCCGTCATCGCCCGGTGATCGCAGCCTGCTGAAGGGCAAAGAGCCGGCTGCATCCATCCCGTGCGAGGCGCAAAAGCGCGTCGAATTCCTCGGTCCGGAAGGGACGGGCCTCGCCCGTCGCCTGGATCTCGACAATTCCGCCATCGGCGGTCAGCACGAAATTGGCATCGATTTCGGCATCCTTGTCTTCCGGATAATCGAGGTCGAGCAAGGGCTCATTCCCTACGATCCCGCAGGAGATTGCCGCCACCTGGCCGATCACCGGATCGGAAGCGAGAACGCCTTCCTCCTTCAAATAGGCGCAAGCGAGGCGCAGCGCCACATAGGCCCCGGTAATCGCCGCCGTGCGCGTGCCGCCATCGGCCTGAAGCACGTCGCAATCGAGGGTGATCTGGCGTTCCCCTAGCGCCTTCAGGTCAACAACCGATCTCAGGGACCGCCCGATCAGACGCTGGATTTCCTGACTGCGGCCCGATTGCTTGCCGCTCGCGGCTTCGCGCCGCGTGCGCTCATGGGTGGCACGCGGCAGCATTCCATATTCGGCAGTCACCCAGCCCCGGCCCTGTCCCTTCAGCCAGCCAGGGATGCCCGTTTCCACGCTTGCCACGCACAAAACATGGGTGTGACCGAATTTGGCAAGGCACGAACCCTCGCCATAGCGCATCGCGCGCGGTTCGAGGCTGATGGCACGCAATTCGTCGGATGCACGTCGGGAGGGGCGGAGAAAACGGGGATTCATGATTATTCCATGGGCATGAGAAGTCGGGTGCCAAAAATCGGCATCTTCGTTTTGGTTTCGCCAAAGCCATCCGGCTTCGGGCGGGATCCGCAACTGCGCCAGTTCCTGTCCCGTTAAGCCTCTGATAAAAGGGGGTCGCATAGAACAGGATCTGTGAGGGCGCGGGGAATCCACCCCGCCGGAGAGAAGACCGATGGCTTCCCGACCTTCAAAAACCGAACCATCCGGATCCGGAAAGCGCAAGGCATTGTTTCTCGAATCTCCCGGCCATCTCATCTATCGTGCCCATCAGCTGGTTGCCGACAGCTTCGCGACCGGGGCAGATCCTGCGGCGCTGACCATGCGCCAGTATGTTTTGCTCTCGGCGATCGCCATTCATGGCGGCGCGTCCCAGTCGGATCTCGTGCGCAAGACGGGCATCGACCGCTCGACACTGGCCGAAATGATCGCCCGCCTGCAATCGCGGGGTCTGGTCGATCGTGGCCGCACGGCCAAGGACGGGCGAACCAAATCGGTCAGGATTACGCCCGAGGGCAAGAAGGCGATCGAGGAGGCTCTCCCGCGTGCGGAACGTGCTGACAAAGCCTTGCTGACCTTGCTGAGCAAACGCCGCCGCGCCCATTTGATGGAGATTCTCCTGACCATCACTGAATCAGTCGAAGACAAGAAGAAAATCAAGGACAAAAAATCCAAAGCGGAAAAGACGAATATCGAAAGGCCCGACGCTGAAATCACCCGGCCCGACAAAGCCGGACCGGCAACGTCGAAAGCCGGAAAAAAAGGGGGCAAATCAGGTCGTCGGAAGGTCGATGCCGTCGCCAATCCCGTGATTGCCGTGGTCGCAGACCTTGAGAGCGCCTTGTCTGCCCCCGCACCCGGCCACGAGAAAAAACCGGGAACACGGAACAAGGCAGCGGCCAAAGACGCGGGCGGCGTTGCCACAGGCGCGCAGACGAAAATTTCCGCGATCATGCCCAAAAAGCCTGAAAGCGCGAAGCCAAAAGCCGAAAAGGTCCGAAAGAAAAAGTAACGCGGCGCGAGCGTCTTTTCGGTCCCTTGCCCCGGTGCCCGCAGATCAGCCGGGAAAGCGCAGAAAAACCCGTTTGCTGTCGGCAATGGCCTGCTCGATTTTCTGCAGTGAGCGCGCGGCTGCCTCGGCCTGGGCGAGAACCTCCTGTTCGCGTAAACTGTCGAGCGCCTGACGCAAATGCACCGCCGCCTGGGTGAGCATCGCATTGTCGAAATTTTTGGCACCCATACCGGCAAGCGCCCGACCCAGCTCCAGCTCGCCAAAGGCATGCGCCACGGGGTCCTTTGCGCGGTCGGTCTCGGCAAGGGCGGCGAGGCGCGCCTGATAGGCCCGTTCATACCAGGCCTGTCCCCCGCCGCGCTCGGCAAGGCTGAGCGCGCCTGCGGCGTAATCCGAAGTCATCAGCGCCGCCGTTGCGCGATCAAAACAATGGGCACTTTCGCGCATCACCGCCAGGCGTTCGACAATCGGCATGAGCTTCTCAACCCGGAAATCGGGCGGGCGCGACAAGATCGGTCGCACGGCGCGCGCAAGAATATAGGCCAGCGCTTCGCGGGTTTCGAGCGTCCAGTTCTCTGGACGATCGTGGATCTCGCATTCGATGGGGTCGATTTCCCGATGACCGGTCCATTCCTCGGCAACCACCGCCATGAGGCGCAGATTCGAGCGCGATCCGCTGCGCGCGCTCATCCATACGAACAAATCGGCGCCGGACTGCTTCAGCAGGTTTCGTGCCTCGGCAATTGTATTGAGGCGAAGGCCTGGTGCGGTATCGGGCCGGGGCACGGCGAGCGATTCCGGAAAGAACCGAACCAGTTTCTGCGCGTTGAAAACAAAGGCCCCGAAATGGTTTTCCAGCGCCTCCTCGATCGCCTTGCGATATTTTCGACCGCCGCGCTCCCGGCAATCAGCGATCACAATCAGCAATTCATGGGACTTTGATGCGGTTAATGCCTGGGTAGCGAGCGTCCGACGGGTCAAGGCCGCCCCCGTGGCCAAAGCGCGCATGACCATGGTTATCATCAGCACCGCGAGGAAAATCAGCGCGCCCCCGCCAATCCATTGCAGCCACACGCTGAATTCCTGCGCACCCGCTTGCGCAAGAAAATTGTCCCGGATTCCCGACAAGATCGCCCTGACGTCCAACATCAATTGCTCCAGAGGCGGGCACCTACCCAAACCGCGCCGGCGATGCAAGCGACAGCGGCATCTGTCGCACGTGTTGCGCATCGCGTCATGGTAACGCGAGCCCTGTTTAAGGCTGCAGTCAAGGCTCAAATATGGCAATACGGGAAGTTTTCCGCAATCGCATCATATCAGCCGCCAGTGGGAGGACACACCGCGCTCGCGGTCATGTGACCGGCGCGAGCTTGCGCCGCGGATTGACGGGGAATAGGATTTTGACGAAACGGGGAAGTCCCGAAATGTCCAGATCAGGGGTTATTCTGGCCCCCGTTCTGATTTGGCCACTTTACGCAACAGGAGTACTCAATGCAGCGGATCATTACCTTTGTGCCCAATATTTTGGCCATCATCATGTCAATCGTGTTTATCGACAGTTTGCGGTTCAAATTCACCAATAAGCCCGAGACCATCCAGATTTTCCAGAATCTGTTGGATGGCTGGGCCGCGACATGGGGAGCCAAGGGTCTGTTCGCCCAGACCGGATTGTTCAGCCAATATGCGATTGGCTCAGCAGAAATCGTCGCATCGGCCTTGCTTTTGCTGGGAATTTTCAAGGCTTTTCACCATTTGCAGGCGCTGGGTGCATTGCTCGCGGTGGCGATCATGACCGGCGCAGTTTCGTTCCATTTGTTTACGCCATTGTCCACCGATCCCAACCGGGATGGCGGTGGTTTGTTCGTGGTTGCCTGCTTCAATCTCGTTGCAGGGATTCTTCTGATCACCGTGTTCCGCCGCAAGGAGGCGCTGGCCTTTGCCGAACGACTGGGCAAGGCATTCGGACCCCAGAAATCGGGCCAGAATTCGGGCCAGAATTCGGGGATGTGATGACGACCGGGCCCTTCGGAACAGGCTGTTTTCACGATCTTTTGTGTCGTGGGAAAAGCCTGTTCGGGGGGTGCGGCGCAGACCCTGTCGCGAAATTGCCCGTGGCCGACAAAAAGTGCCCCCGTGCGCCCGATGCATCTCGCCGCCAGAGCGCGTTCAGAAAAAATGGAGCCCGGTTTTCGCCTGAACGCGCTCCAAATCATTGAAACCGAGCATCTTCAATTCAGACATTCGGCTCGGATTTCCTTGAAAATGCTCTAGTTTGAGTTTCCGGTTCTATCGGGATCTACCGATTGGTCCCAACCGCGCCGATCGGAGCGCGCGCCCAAAGCTCTGGCCCCCCGAATTCCAACAGGAAGTATCTCAGCGCTTCATCCCTCGGGAGTCCGCGCGGGCAGACGAGAAAACAGAGTCACTTAACCACTTGCAACAAGAAGCTCCGCCACCGCACTTTTGCTCTGGCGGACAAGTGATCTGGTGGTTCTGTCGACTGAAGCCTCACGCTTCGGGGTACAGGTATGTCAGGCCGGCGAACGGGCGACGGAGCCCGCCGGCACCGCAATCTCCGTCATGCCGGCTGAGGCCGGCGTGACATTGGCGCTGGTGGCCTCGGCGAATCCGTTCAGCGTCGATCCATCAAAGGCGGGGGTCGAATCTCCGACCGATCCGGAATCATAGTCAGCAGCAGGCGTCGCCGACAGATCCGCGCGTGCCGGGCCGCGGGCCGCGCGGGCTTCCGCCAGACGTTGGCGCGCCACCGACCATTCCGCCCCCCGGGGAAAGCGATAGAAAATATGCACGCCAAACTGGTCTGTGCGTACCAGACCCGCGCGCCAGATGGGAGCCACTGCGGTCGTATGATAATGGGTGGCGTTGCCGGTCAGCGGGCGCGACAATTCCAGCAGCGTATGCATGGCCGTGACATTGGCATGACGCCATGCGAGGCCCCGTGGCCGGTGTTTCAGGGAACCATCGCAGGTAAAGGTGAACTGGCACCCGGTCTTCAGATGCGAGCCCTGATAGACCACGCCGCAAATCGTATCGGGATAACGGGGATCATTGACGCGATTCATCACCACTTCGGCGACCGCCAATTGGCCGACTGCGTTTTCACCCCGCGATTCGAAATAAATCGCCTCGGCAAGGCAGCGACGCTCGGCGATTTCCTTCTCGGCCTCGTCATATTGCGCGGCGGTGAAGGTTTCGATCCCGCCAATGGCGCGCACATCGCGATTGCGCTGGCTGGCGAGCTGCACGACTTCCGCGGGCCCCTGGGCGACCGCTTCCTCGACCCTGGCGCGCCAGCCCTGTTCCTTCGAGCGCCAGCCGGCGGCCTGGGCAACGTCGAGCCCGGCCTCACGCGCCACACGCACCGCAATGGAGAGGTTACGCGCCTCGCCCCGCAGCGAGGCATCCTCGCGCTGGGCCTCGGCCTGGCGGGCGATTTGCGGCAAGCCGACGGCGACTACGGCGGCGCAGGCGACGAGGCCGAAACTGTAGCCGATCTTCAGGCGGCGATCTTCCTTGCTCATATTCTTCCACCATCCCGGAATCGCGCCCGGCCGCGTGATCGCGCGCAAGCGCGTCACCAGTGGAGAATTGAGCCAATTTATTGCCATAAGGTTAATCCGTCCGTGGGCGGAGCCCCGCGCCGACCGCCCGGGAAGGGCGATAACAGCACAAGACCACAGCCCGGCCTGAGCAGAATCCCATATTCAAACAGGATGCCCCAAAATCCCTAATTCCTTGTTCCATGGCCCGGTTCCGGAAAAATCACCCGGCCGCCCCCATGGACAGGGTCAAGGATGGCCGAAAACCGGCCTTTTGTCGACTCACTTCGGAACGAAGCGGTCGCGCCGGCATCCAGTCTGGCACTTCCCCTCGACGCAAAGCCTTGCAGGCAAAGGGGCCGGATGCTGGGCGTAATGCACTTACATTTCTGTCAGGAGAGAGATTCCGGCCGGCACGGACTGCAAGAGATCCGATCTTGTCTTCCCCCGCTTGCTTTTGTCACCGCGCCGGCGCTATTCTGGTATGCGGGGCTCTGCGAGCGACGTTCGGGAAGCAATTTCATGCGTATCACCGGTTTTGCGGCGATCCTCGCCGCGTTTGCAGCAGTGTGGATCGCGCTCGCCAATCCCGATCCGATCGTGCTGCGGTTCGACGCGGTGGATCCGGAAAACGGGCCGAAGCTGAGCGGGTCGGCTGCGATCTTCATGCTCGCTTCTTTCGGGCTCGGGGCCTTGTTCGGCGGGCTGGCAATCGGGGCAGCAAAGCTCAAGGGCCTCAATCTCGACCGCTTCCGCAAATTGCGCCGCGCCGCCGCCAAGGATTGAGGCCGAGGCAGCAGGGCGCGACAGCCGGCCCCGGCTTCCGCCTGTTCCGTTTCCGTCCCCGTCCCCGTCCTGAATGTTCGGTGGCCTGCTTCCCCCTGAGTCTATTTCTTCCGGGCGGGAGCGAGAATATCGAGCGCGGCAACCGTCATCGCTTCCACTCCCGTGCGGATGGTCTCCTCTGGCGTGATCCGGAACAAGGGCGAATGGTGGGAGGCTGCACGCGGCAATTCTTCGCGCGGGGTGCCTCCGACATTGAAATAGACCCCCTTCACTCCGGATTCAGGGGTGATGAAATAGGCGAAATCCTCCGCCCCCATGCCCTGGCGGGGCGTGTCGTCGAGGCGGGTTTCGCCAAAGGCCGCGACAAAGGCCCGACGCACCCGGCGCGCGGTTTCCGGATCATTGGCGGTCGGCGGGGTGCTTTCGCCAGTGGCCTTGACCACGGGCAGCAGATTTTCCGGCACCCCCAGCGCGCGCGCCGTGCCTTCCGCGATCCGCGTGATGCCTGCGAGCAATTGGTCGCGGGTTTCGCGGTTGTCGGCGCGCACGGTGAGCTGGAGATTCACTTCCTCGGGAATGATATTGTGCTTGGTTCCGCCATGAATGCTGCCGACCGTGACCACGCCCGGCTCGAGCGGATTGATCGAGCGCGCGACGAGGCTTTGCAGACTGACCACGATCTGGGAAGCGATGAGGACCGGGTCCACACCCTTATGGGGCGCAGCCCCATGCGCGCCGATCCCGCGCACCCGGATATCGACGGAATCCGAGCTCGAATAGGCAAGCCCTTCCTCCACCTTGATCTGGCCGAGGGGCAGCAGCGAATTGACATGCAGCGCCAGCGCGTAATCGGGCTTCGGGAAGCGGGAATAGAGCCCGTCTTCCAGCATGCGCTTTGCGCCGCCGATCCGTTCTTCCGCCGGCTGGCCGATCAGCACCAACGTCCCGCGCCAGTCCTGTTTAAGCTCCATGAGCTGGCGGGCCGTGCCGACCAAAGCCGCGACATGGGCATCATGCCCGCAGGCATGCATGACCGGGCGCTCCACGCCCTCAATATCGACCTGGCGGGCTTTGGAGGCATAAGCGAGGCCTGAACGCTCCTCCACCGGCAGTGCATCCATATCGGCACGGATCAGCACAACCGGTCCGGCCCCATTGCGGGCGATCGCGACAATTCCGGTTCCGCCGACATTGGTGGTGACCTCAAAACCGAGATCGCGCAGATTTTTGGCGAGAATGCCCGAAGTGCGGGTTTCCTTCCAGGACAATTCCGGATTTTGATGGAGATCGGTGAAGAGCGGGCCGAGTTTTTCGCGATAATCGGCGGCCACCCGATCCGAGAGACCGGGGACGGGTTTGAGCCCACCGGAGTTTTTGGCCGGGGCAGCCATGGCGGCCCCGGTCATGGCCGGCGCGGCCAGGCCGAGCACCAGAGCCGCGGCCAAAAAGGGCGTGAAAACAGAGCGGATCATA
This sequence comes from Hyphomonadaceae bacterium, assembly GCA_021731815.1. Taxonomy (GTDB): domain Bacteria; phylum Pseudomonadota; class Alphaproteobacteria; order Caulobacterales; family Aquidulcibacteraceae; genus JAKFWO01. The sequence continues at coordinate 16,597 of JAKFWO010000009.1, forward strand.
AAAGCCTCCGGCCAAAATTCGTTCGATGGGCAGCATCTTCCGAATTCTGTTCCCTGGCAAGCCCATGGCCTCGGCGCGGACGTCGCCCGTGCTTCATTCCTTCGAGCGCTCGATATATTCGCGGTCGGCCACCCGAACGACGACCCGCTCGCCCGCGCTCATATAAGGCGGAACCAGCACGCGCACGCCGTTTTCGAGCGTCGCGGGCTTGTAGGAGGACGAGGCCGTCTGGCCCTTGACTGTCGGCTCGGTCTCGGCAATCGCCATGATCACTGTCTCGGGCAGGCTGACCCCGAGCGGTTTGCCCTCGAAGCTTTCGATCTCGACACTCATATTGGGCTGGAGGAAATCGATCTGGTCGCCGATCAGTTTTTTCTCCACATTGATCTGTTCGTAATTTTCGGTGTCCATGAAGACGAGAAAATCGCCATCCTCATAGAGATACTGATAGGTTTTCTGGTCGAGACGCAGGCGCTCGACCACATCGCTCGATGAAAAGCGCTCATTATATTTCGCGCCGGTCTGAACATCGAACATTTCCACCTGGTTGAACGCGCGCAGATTACCCGGTGTGCGGATCTCGATCTTGGTCACCACAAAAATCTTGCTCTTGAAATTCAGCACCATGCCCGGACGGATGGCGTTGCCCATGACTTTCATGTCGGTCTCTTTGAAATGGAAAAGCGGTGCGCAGGGCACCGGAAACGACGATTCAAGTCGCACATGTCCGATTTGGCGCGAAATGTCACGCCCCTTGCACCGGTCGCGATACGCATCCTGTGCCCGAGAATCAGGCGGAATGATGAATCACCTGCCAGAATCCCGGGCTGATCTGCGCCATTTTGCTGCACTGCGGCACCAATGAATCGCCCTGATGCCAGGACTTTGCTCATCTTTTTCACCGACACCGGAAATCGACGGTTGATCGAACCGGGGGATGGGTTTTGCAGCCGCTGGCGCAAGCGTGCCCGGCGATTCCATGGACAGGAGCAACGGATGAAATTCGTCACCGTGATATCGACGCTGGCATTGAGTGCGGCGGCTTTCGCCGGGCAGGCTTTTGCGCAGACGGCACCGCCAGAAGCCGAAGAAGGGCCCGCGCTGCCCACGGTTTCGGCCTCTTTCGCCTTCACCAATGATTATGTCTTCCGGGGCATCAGCCAGACCTTTGGCCGCGTCGCCATTCAGGGGAGTTTCGACCTCACCCATACGATCGCGGGGCTCCCGGTCTATGCAGGGGCATGGGCGTCCAATGTCGATTTCGGAACCGAAACCGATGTCGAAATCGATTTCTACGGTGGTCTCAAGCCGAAACTCGCCGGCCTCGATTTCGATCTCGGCTTTACCTATTTCTATTATCCCGGCTCGGATGCGGGCTTTGCCAACGGGCTTGATTATGTCGAGTTCAACGGGGGTGTTTCAAAGACGCTCGGAATATTTACCGTCGGTTCGAAAACCTCGATTTCGCCCGATTTCACACTCGATTCCGGACTGGGCGTGTGGTGACAGGGCACGGCGGTTGCCGCGGTCAATAAATGGCTGAGCGTGGACGGTTTGCTGGCCCGGCAATGGGTGCGCGAGAACGCGAATTTCGGCGCACCCGATTATACGACCTGGGCGTTCGGTGCCACGGTCTCGTTTCCCGGAACCTTCCTCGAAGGCTTTTCGGTGGATGGCCGCTATCTCGACACCAATCTCGGGTCGACCGCTTTCCCCTTCGCGGATTCGCGTGGCGTGGTCACGGTCAAGCGGGTGTTTTGAACCGGGTCATGAACGATAATCGCCATTGATCTCGACATAGGCCCTGGTCAGGTCGCAGGTACGCATGCGCGCCTGGCCGGGGCCGTCGCCGACCTCGATGCCGATCTCGAGCTCGGGTCGCTTCATATAGGCCGACATGGCGGCCTCATCATAATCGGGTGATATTGCACCATTGCGCGCTGCCCACAAATCGCCGAAGCGGATGGCGATCCTGTGGCGCGAAATGGCGTCACCAGTCCGCCCCAGCGCCATGACGATGCGGCCCCAATTGGCGTCCTCGCCCGCGATCGCGGTTTTGACCAATGGGCTTTCGGCAATGGTGCGGGCGAATTTTTTGGCCGCCCGGTCCGATTGCGCGCCGGCAATCCTGATGGTCACGAATTTGCGCGCGCCTTCACCGTCCTTGACCAGCGCCACCGCCAGTTCTTCCATGACCGCGTTGAGCGCGTGGCGAAAGCCGGTGGCGCGCGGGTCACTGGCGCGGGCGATCGCCCGATGGCCGGCCTTTCCCGTGGCAAACAGCAGCGCGCAATCATTGGTGGAGCAATCGCCATCGACCGTGACGCTGTTGAAACTGTCTTCGGCCCCCGCGCGCAACATGGTTCCCAATGCGGAGGCGGAAATATTGGCGTCGGTGAAGATGAAGGCCAGCATGGTGGCGAGATCGGGGGCGATCATGCCCGACCCCTTGGCGATGCCGACGATATTGACGCTTTTGCCATCGATCGCCGCGCGCGCCGAGGCGATTTTCGGAAAAGTATCGGTCGTCATGATGGCACGCGCGGCATCCGTCCATTGGCCAGGCGCGAGGCGTCGGGCGATTTCGGGAACGACCGCGAGGATCTTCCCGGAATCAAGCAACACCCCGATCACCCCGGTGGATGCTGCCAAAACCGCCTCGGCAGGCACGCCCATCGCGGCGGCGGCGGCGGCAGTCGAGATGCGGCAGGCCTGATCGCCCGCATCTCCCGTAAAGGCATTGGCGCAGCCGGCATTGACGAGCAGCCCGCGCGCCGTGCCCCGCGATGCGGCGAGTGCGGCAAGGGAATGATCGGTGGGCGACGATCCCACCCGATTGGTCGTGAATATCCCCGCTGCCTTCGTGCTGGCCGCGAGACGAAACAATACGAGATCAGGGCGATCGGTTTTGTAAAACCCCGCCCGTCCGATCGCGAGCTCGACCCCGTCGATCGCCGGTGCGGGCGCAATCACTTCCGGCGCAAAAGGGGAGGTCTGGATCACGCCCATGATCGGTGAATTCCTGACAAGGGGGCTGGCTTCCCGGGATTCTGCCATGCCCGCGGGAGGCCCGATTAAGGGCAGAAGCCCGCCCATGCAAGCCGGCGGAAAGAATCTTCCAGTGGCCGCCATGCCCTTGCATTATTGACGCGATGTCCTGCGCGACTGGCGTGATTATCCTGTGAAGCCATTCAGGACCGGTCGCCGCCGGACTTTTGCCGCGACCCCGGATTTCAGCCGCGCGGTTCGGTCATCACATCCACCACGATGGGCTCGCCACGCTCACGGCGGTGGGAATGCGATGCCGGGGCGAGATGCGGTTGTGCCATCGGCACCACCCGGCCAAGGGCTTCGGCCTCTGTCTGCGGCGACACCGGATATTCGTCCGATCCCAGCACCGGTCCGGCTTCGAAGGTGATCGGGCGTTTGAGGCCCATGACCTCGCGCGTGCGCGCCAAAACATGCGGACCCGTGTCGATCAGCACTGCCATGGCCGTGCCCTCATTATAGTCGTGGGGCAGGCCCAGATGGATAAAGGGCCAGCGCAAAGCCTGCAATCGCGGCAGAAAAAACGTGTCGCACACCAAAGTGTAATGGGTGAGTCCGCGGCGGACAGCGGCCTCGATCAGGCCCGCGGTCAGTTCCGCGCTGACGGCGCTGCGCGCGGTTCCCACCATCCGCCGCGCCTCGGGGGAGAGAAAAAAGCGGGTGATTTCATAAATTTTTGGGCCGGAGGGCACTTCGCCTTCGGCCACCAGATGCGCGAAGCGGTCGGCGAGCAAAGAACGCCGCTCGGTCGGGCAAATGCGATAGGATCCGTCGACATCGCCTGCTTCATCCAGATGCAGCAGATAGATGGCGTCATCATCGTCATATTCGTCAATTTCGCGGCCATCCCCGCGATCAAGATCGCGCCAGCCACGCTCCACGACGTAGAAATCATGGCGCAGACGAAACATCTGTTCGATCTGTTCGGCATAACGGGCACGATTGGCGCTGGTCACCAGATGAATCATTTCGATGCCCTCCCGTCAGACTTTTTGATGAACGCGGCCGCAATTTGTCACGAATTATTTGCTCAAAAAAGCAACGTTTATGTTACCGATCGGTTTGCGATCATGAATTTGAACTTCGGCTTTCTGGATCGATGACCCATCGCTTCCCGGAATCCGGCAAAATCTGGCCAATGGCGCAGGCGGGCAATGCGAACGGTGCTGCAAATCATTCCCCGCCTCGAAAGCGGCGGCGCAGAAGAGACCACGCTGGAAATCGTCGAGGCCCTGGTCCGCAATGGCGATCGGGCATTGGTGGCTTCGCAGGGTGGCCGATTGTTGCCTGCATTATTGGCGCGCGGCGGGGAACATTTCGCGCTTCCCCTGGCCTCCAAAAATCCATGGACGATCTGGCGCAATATCGGCCGCTTGCGTGACCTGATCGGGCGCGAAAGGGTCGACCTCCTGCATGTTCGATCGCGGGCTCCGGCCTTCAGCGCGCTGGGGGCGGCGCGGCGGGCGGGCATTCCGATGGTCGCTACCTATCACGGAGCCTATTCCGCCCGGAACCCTTTGAAGCGCGCCTATAATTCGGTGATGACCAAAGGGGATGCCGTCATTGCCAATTCGAATTTCGTGCGCGACCACGTCGTCGCCGAACATGGGCTGTCACCCGACCGGGTGATTACCATCCCGCGCGGCGTGGATGAGGCGCGCTTTCGGTCCGAGGCGATTTCACCCGAACGCCGGCAGGAAATGGCGCGAACACTGGATTGGGCGCGGGATTTTCCGGTCAAGATCGCCTTTGCCGCGCGTGTCACCCGCTTCAAGGGACATTTGCTGGCGCTCGAAGCCCTGTCGCGTCTGCCCGACGACCAGCGCCGCCAGATCGCGATCGCGATGGCCGGCTTTGCACCCAAAGGGGATCCTTTCCCGGCCGAGATCGAGGCCTTCGCCCGCGCCCGGAATCTCGCCCATCACATTAAATTGATCGGCCCGGTTTCGGATATCCCCGCGCTGTATAACTGGGCGGATGCCGGGATCGCACCCACCACCTATCCGGAAGCCTTTGGCCGCGCCGCCATCGAGGCCCAGGCCATGGGCCGGCCGGTCATCGCCGCCGGCCATGGCGGAACGCTGGAAACGGTGCGCGATGGCGAAACCGGGCTGTGGTTTGCGCCCGGCGATGTCGAGGACCTTGCCCGGAAATTGGGGACATTATTGTCACTCGGCCCCGAAGGTCGCCGAAAGATGGGCGAAGCCGGCGCAATTTGGACGCGATCACGATTTACGCTTGAAAACCTTCAGGTAATGACTTTACGTGTTTATGATAATGTGTTGAAAACCGGGAGGCGGCCGGGGGCGGATCAGGACAGCACGCATGGGCGCCAATTTTTCGGACAATTCCGTTAATCCGGAAAAGTCCCGTCACGCGAAAAATCCCGGTGGCCCATTTAGATCGGGCCGGACCGGGACCTCGCGCAAGATATTGTGCCTCGTCCCGCACAGTCTGGCGGGGTTCGTGCGTGCTTTGGGGCCCGCCCGCGAATTGCGTCGCTTTTTCAATTCGGCGAGGATCACCGCGCTGACCCATGCCGGGCTGCACGATCTTGCGAATGGGTGCCCCAGTTTCGACGAAAGCGATTTTTCAGGCGCTCCGGCCGATAGCAAGGCTTTTGCCGCGATCATCGGCAGAATCCGCGCGCAAAAATATGATCTGATCGTGGACTGGCGGGCGGATGGTTTTTCAAAACGCATCCACGATGCGCTGTGGCTGTCGCGCCCATATTGGTCATCACCCGAAGGGGTAAGGGACCTCGTCGGCCCCAATTTGTCTGCCTATGCCTCGCAATTGAATGCGCTTGGTGTTCGCGACCAGAACGATGCCCCGTGGTCGCGGCCTCCCCGACCCGATATGTCCTGGGCGCGGGCAGCAAAGCGCGACGCACCCCGCATGCAACCGGAACATTCAGGGCTGTCGGGCCCGTTTGCCCTGTTTGCGCTCGGTGCACCGGAAAGTTTCGAGGGCAAGCCCTGGCCGGAAAAGCGCTTCGCCGAATTGTGCGCGCGCATGGCTGCCCGCGGCCTTGCGCCGGTCATTGTCGGTGCCGAAAGCGAGCGGGACGCGGGGGCCGCGATTTCGCGGGCCTGCCCGCATGCACGCAGCCTGATCGGACGGCTGGACTATTATCAGATCGCCTGCCTTGCGGAAAAAGCTGCGGCGGTGGTGGGGACGGAAGCCGGAGTGTTCCACCTTGCCCTGGCCGCAGGTGCGCCTGGTGTCGCGTTATTTACGACCGGCTCGTTGCCAACCGCACCAATCGCACCGGCGCGCCAGGTCATCATGCTCCACGCTGCCGAGATCGAGACGATCGGTGCCGCGGAAGTCGAAAGCGCGTTGTCCGCGCTGGGCGCATTTGACAGCTCACCACGCCTGCAGCCCCGGGCCGGAAACTGGTGAATTGCCCGCCCTGATCCATCCGGATCAGGCACGGCACCGCGATCGCTCCCCTGTCATGGGGAGCCTTGCCGATCCGATCGCCCCGAAAGACCCGGAATGATTGTCTGCGGCCGGGTCGCGGGCCAGACCCTTTTGCATTGTCCCCAAACCTTCCATCATGCCCCGGACGATTGATCGGGAACGGGAACCGCGGCTGCCGCCGGTTAAGTCATGTTACCCGCATGCGTGGTTTTGACCCGTGCGAATTTCCGGGAGCGTTCGCCGGAATCGATGATCCAGCCAATGAGCCGTGGGGTATGCGTTCGGTGGCTCCATCGGAGCGAAACCGGTGCGCCGGGAAGTTTCAATTTTTTTCATGCCGATCTGTATTCACTATCTTGTCGCATTGGATTTTCTGAACGCATTATATGGTGAATTCTATCACATGGCGTCGCTTGAATGCGAAGGAGTAGCTTTATGGCTGTCCTCGATGTTGTACGCTTTTTGCATTCAAACGAACCCTTGGCACCGGGGCCGCTCAGCCTCATTGCCCGGGTCGAGGCCGTTGGCGCAAACAGTGTCGGCCTCAAGGAAGCTATCGGAAACGCGCTTGGCGGCTTTCCCTGTGATTCCCGGGATTCAGAGGGATTTCTGGAATGCCTGGCCGATCTTTCCTGGCTCGACAATTATTCCGAGATCATCCTCGATTTCCGATCCCTGCGGATGATCGACGCGGAGGCCCAGGAATTGCTCGAACATATTGTCGAGAATGCTGCCCGCAGGACGATACGCCCCCGGGTCAGGATTATACTGGGTGCTGAACGCCAATATCTCGTGCATGGACTTTACAGCTCAAATCCCTGAACCGCTTGCCACCCATCCCGGCCCAGTCTTGCCCGGTGGACAAGAAATACCGGTTTTTAGCCTTCGGTTACCGGCTACATGAACTGGCCCCCGGGGCAAATTTCGGTACCAAGTCTCCAATGGCGATTTATCGTGTGCCGCCAGGACCGGACATTTTAAAGAAGGTGGGGAGAGATCTCGGCCCGACAGCAATTCAAATTTTTGAATTCAGGTACTTTCCAATTGAAAACCGGATGGGACCTTCCCATTTGCGCGAAGCGCGTGCTCCCGCGCGCAAGTCCGGCTGCATGAAGGCTCGCGAACCGACGCCGTCCGCCGCTGATTTTTTCGCCGATCCGGAGCCCTTATGTTTGATCCCCGCGTGACACCGGCCCGTCCCGAATGCGCGGCCGAACGGCTGAGAGGGCGCGTGGAGGCGCTCCGCTTCAGCCCGGGCGCGCAATTTCGCGTCAGAATGCCAGCCGAAGCCTTGCGCGCTGCCCCCGCGGGCGATGCCGAGCAATGGAACCAGGCTCTGCTGGGCGACGACTTTACCGTCTATGACCAGATAAGCGAGGGGGCCGATGAATGGGTGTGGGGCCAATTGGCGCGCGATCTCTATGTCGGCTGGATGCGACGGAGTGCGCTTTCGCCTTCAGCGATAATGTCGCCGGTCACCCATTCCGTGATGGTGCGCCGCACCTATGCGTTTTCCCGGCCCGATCTGAAATCCGCGCCGCTTGCATTATTGTCGCGCAATTGCCGGATTGCGGCGACGGAGGAATCGGGGCGCTTCACCCGGGACCCGGCTGTGGGCTGGATTGTTACCGATCATCTGGCACCCATTGGGATCTGGCGCCCGGATCCGGTCGCGGTCGCCGTCGAGGATCTGGGCGCGGTCTATCAATGGGGTGGCGTGGAGAATGTGGGACTCGATTGCTCCGGACTTGTCCAGATGGCGTTTCTCGCCGCCGGGCTCGCAATACCGCGCGATACCGACATGCAACGCAAGGTGCTCGGTGAAAGCCTTCTGATCGGCGACGGGCCGGACGGTTCCCGGAATACCGGCGAATATTCTCCGCTTTCGGTGGAATTGCGCCGGGGCGATCTGATTTTCTGGCAAGGCCATGTCGGGATGATGTGCGATTCCGATAGTCTGTTGCACGCCAACGCCTTTCACATGGCAACCCGGATGGAGAAGCTCGAGGAATGCGCGCAGCGGCTGTTCCCACGCGCGGGGCCCATTCTTGCGGTGAAGCGGGTTGAACGGGGGCTGCGGGGCCGCGTCGATCCGCCAGATGCCTGGTGAGCCCGTTCCGGAAATATTGCGTCTGCCGGATCCACTGCATCCCGCACGGGATTTTCTGACCTCAGAAGGCGATCAACCTTCGCACAAGAAACAATGAAGCGGCCTGAGCAGCCGCCCCGTTGTTTCGGGGAAATAATTCCGCTATTGGGCGCCGAACCGCCAAAATGGCGCGGACGGGGCCGCGTCGCCGGGTGACATGTTCTTTTTGTCATACACGATGGCGATGATCGGGGGCGGCGAAGCTCTCCGTTTCGCCCCGCCACGCCTGCGCGCCAAGCATTCGGATGATTGGGAGAATTTTATGGAACATACGCCGCCCGCCAGCCAGCCGCAAATTACCGGAAATGTGGTGCTCTACCACGCGCCGGAACCCTTGTCGCTGGATCAGCATCGCGGGCTTGGGGCCAAGCGCGTCGACAAGCCCTTCGCCTTCCTCGCGACCACCCATCTCGTGCCCCTGACGGTTGCCGAATTCGGCCTTGCGGCGGCAAGCTTCCCGATCATTTTCGTGGGGGATGACAAATTTCCCGTGGCGGTGATGGGCGCGCGCGCCGGCGAGAACGTCTTCGTTTCGGCCACTGGCGAACCGGACCCGGAAATGTATGTGCCGGCCTTTGTGCGGCGCTATCCCTTTGTGTTCGCCGCTGATGAACAGGGCGACCGCCTGTTATTGTGCATCGACCGTTCGGCACCGATGATCGGGGAAAATCCCGATGTTCCGTTTTTCGATGGCGAGGAGCCCTCGAAATACACCCAGGATGCCATCGAGTTCTGTAAGGAATTCGAGGTCCAGCGCCGGGCGACCGAGCAGTTTCTTGCAATTCTGAAACAGCATGATCTGTTTGAGTCCAAAACGGTCTCCTTCACGCCGCGCCTGCCTGACGGCACACAGGGTGAACCGCAAAAAGTCGCCGATTACTGGTCGGTGTCGGAAGAAAAGCTCAACCGCCTGTCGGGCGAAATCTATCTCCAGCTGCGCGACCAGGGCGTGATTGCGGCCGCCTATGCGCATCTGTTGTCATTGCTGCTGTGGCCCCGGGTGATCCAGCGCACGCTTCAGCGCGTCGAAGCCCAGCCGCAACATATCATGTAGGCTGAATGGCCTGAATCTTCGGGGCCTGAATCTTCCGGGGCCTGAATTTTCGGGGCCTGATCCCCAACGCAAACGGCCGGCACGCGAAGTGCCGGCCGTTTCTGTTCGCTTCGTGAATTTCGCGCCGACCTTCTCTGGCCTATCACGCGGCTTTCGAGCTTTCGGGCGGATCGCGCAGCACATAGCCGCGGCCCCAGACGGTCTCGATCGGCTCGCCACCACCCGAATCGCGGAGCTTCTTGCGCAGCTTGCAAATGAACACGTCGATGATCTTCAGTTCCGGATCGTCCATCCCGTTATAGAGATGGTTGAGGAACATTTCCTTGGTCAGCGTGGTGCCCTTGCGCAGCGAGAGCAGTTCCAGCATCTGATATTCCTTGCTGGTCAGATGTACGCGCTGGCCGGCGACCTCGACAGTTTTGGCGTCGAGATTGAGCACGATCGTGCCGGTGCGGATCAGGGATTCGGGGTGATTATTGGCGCGCCGGACAATGGCCTGAATGCGCGCAATGAGTTCGCCCTTGTAAAAGGGCTTGGTCATATAATCATCGGCCCCCACGCCGAGCAATTTGACTTTCTGGTCGACATCGGAGGTGGCGGTGAGGATCAGCACAGGCGTGCGCACGCGCGCCATGCGTAATTTCCGCAGCACATCGCTTCCGGGCATATCGGGGAGCGTGAGGTCGAGCACGATGATATCGTATTCGAACACCTTGCCCAGATCGATGCCGTCTTCGCCCAATTCGGTCGAATCCACTGTAAAGCCAGCGGATTTCATGATCATCTCAAGACTGAGCAGCATATCGCGCTCGTCTTCGATCAACAGCACGCGCATCGAAAATCTCCCGTTTCGCGTTTAATGGCCGTTATCGCGCTTTTCGACTTCCTTGCAGGAAAAGATCGAAAGAGTGCTTGATTTCCAAGGCGACGTTAAGACCAAATTCGTTAACAATACCTGTCGCTAAACTGATTTGGCCGATGTGAGAATCCCGTTATTCGCTATGAATGAAAACTTTTAGCAGCATGGGTGCAGCGGAATTCGGAAAGGGTCACGGGGCCCAGAACAACCGCAGGCGCGGGCCGAGATCCCCGATCAGGGCCCGCACGGGTGCCATGTGATCGGGACCGGGGGCGAGATTATTGGCGAGAACCACCCTTTTTTCCGTGCCCGTCAGCGCCAGAATGGCCGATCGGGTCGGGGCAATGAACCGGCGCGTCAAGGTGAACCGGGCAAAGGGCGCATCGGCTGGCAGGGGATCGGGGCAGGTTTCGACTACATTTGCCGGATTTTCGGGGTCGAGGGCTTCCGATAATCCCGAACCGCCGGGGAACCAGGATGCGGTATGGCCATCCATGCCCATACCGAACACGGCCGCGTCGAGTATTCGGCCCGCCAGCCTTGCCTGAGCGCTGGTGTCCGTGCCGAGGGGAAGCAGCATGGCCGTCGCCGCCCGTTTCTGCATCAGCGTGCGCCGCACCAGGCCCTCATTGGAGGCCGGATGGTCGCGGGACACCTGGCGATCATCGATGAGAACGAGGGTGACCTTCTCCCAGGCGAGATCCGCTTCGGCCAGCAATTCATAGATCGGGGCCGGGGTCGACCCGCCCGAAAGGCCTATCAATGCATGGCCCTGATGGCGCAAGGCCTCGCCAAGGCGCGCTGAGAGCAGGCGCACGGCGGCTGCATTCATGGCGGCGCGGGTGCTGAACGCGCAGAAGCGGCGATCGGATTCAGGTGCCATGGTCATCGGTCAGATTTCGGTCCGGCTTCGCCCCACAACAGAATGATCAGCTTCCAGTGGTTGGATTCCGACATTTGCATCCCGGCGATACCTCCCCGCGAGCAAATGTCGGGATCATGAAAGCCGCCAGTTGTGGAACCTCAACAGGTTGTCCGGACCCGAAGATAGGCTGAAGCGCGAGGAAAAACTGAAATGAAACAGCATTGACGCTGGAATCCTGGCGCATCGCTGCCGAGGTAAGGCAATGTTTTCATTGGTAGAACCATAGCGCCTGGATAGCGATCGTCAAGGACGCGCCCAAGGCGCGCCGCATAGCGGTAAATCCTTGACGATCGCTATCCAGGCGCAAAAATGCGTCCATGAGAACAAAGGGTGGCTCCGTCCGGTGGACGCATCGTCACCGGCGCATATTTGGCCCGCCAATCATGCGACTGAGACAACCTGTTGAAAGTTTACCACTAGAGCGCGTTCAGAAAAAGTGGAGTCCGGTTTTTCGCCTGAACGCGCTCTAAATCATTGAATCTGAGCATTTTCAATTCAGACATCCGACTCGGATTTCCTTGAAAATGCTCTATCCCTGATCATCCCAGGAATGGCCGTGCAGCCCGGTAAGCGTATAGGCACCCGGCGGGCCCCAGGCACCGGAATCATAGCCTTCGGGCTGGACATTCTGCTGCTCCCATCCCGCGGCAATGGCATCGATCCACCCCCAGGCAGCCTCGACCTCATCGCGCCGGACAAACAATGTCGAGCGCCCCTCCAGGGCGTCGAGAAGCAGGCGTTCATAGGCGATGCGCCGCCGCGGACGTTCGGCGCGGAAGGCGTCATCCAGCGACAGATTGAGCGGCAGCGGCCGTAGCTTCATCCCGTCATGCGCAAGGCCCGGCGCGGAATTCACCAGCACCAGCGAGATTTTTTCGTCCGGCTGGATGTCGATGATCAACCGGTTTTGCGCGATCCGTCCCTGTTGGAAAATGGAATGCGGAACCCGGCGGAACTGGATGATCACCTTGGTCCGCCGCTCGGGCATGCGCTTGCCGGTGCGCAGATAAAAGGGCACGCCAGCCCAGCGCCAATTGTCGATCTGCGCGCGCAGGGCGACATAGGTCTCGGCGCGGGCGGGAAAGCCTTCGGCCTCGTCGGCATAGGCCTTGACCCTCTGCCCGCCCGACATGCCGGCGCGATATTGTCCGCGCACAGTATCAGCCACCACATTGGCCGCATTGATCGGGCGCAGGCAGCGCAACACCTTCACCTTTTCGGTGCGCACGGAATCGGGGTCGAGATTGGCGGGCGGCTCCATGGCCACCAGGCAGAGCAATTGCAGCAAATGGTTCTGCACCATGTCGCGGATCGCGCCATATTCGTCGTAATAGGAAGCACGGCCCTCCAGCCCCACGGTCTCGGCAATGGTGATCTGGACATATTCGATGGAATTGGCATTCCACAATGGCTCGAACAAGGCATTCCCAAAACGCAGGGCCAACAGGTTCTGAACCGTCTCCTTGCCGAGATAATGGTCGATCCGGAAGGTCCGGTCCTCGGAAAACGCCGCCGCCACGCCGTCATTGATGGTTCGCGAGGACGCAAGGTCGCGCCCGATCGGCTTTTCCAGCACGATACGCGCCCGGTTATGGGCAAGGCCCGCCCCCGCCAGTCCTGCAGCGATTGCGCCATAATGGCTCGGCGAGGTCGAGAGGAAGAATGTGGTGTCCACTTCGCGGCCGATCAGCTCCGCCAGAGCGGCAAAATCCTCTGCCTTTGCGGAATCGAAGGACTGATAAGCGAGGCGCGGGGCAAAGCGTGTCCAGGCGGCGTCGGAGAAAATGGCCCCTTCCGCCCGGGCACGCACGGATTTCTCAACCAGCGCCCGAAATTCCTCTGCTGCCATCGGGCCGCGCCCGGTGCCGAAAATCCGCAGATCGGCCGGCAGCAACCCTTCCTGATCGAGGAAAAACAGCGAGGGGAACAGCATTCGGCGCGCAAGATCACCCGTTGCACCGAATATCACGAGCGATCTTGGGGCCATTCAGTTCTCCTCTACGCAGCGGAACGCCTTCGCGTGATACACGGGCGCGGTCCCGATGAAAAGTTTCAACACGCGCGCGTTCCAGCAGACATGGAACCCGGTTCGCTGCGCAGGACAAGCGCGCAATGCGTTGGATCGCGTGAAGGAGCTGGCCAAAGTGTCAGGCCCGAACATGCGATGGATCCGGTGTTGGGGACCAGCCAAATCGCACCGTGTGCGGGCATTGATATGATCGACAGGGAACTGACCGATCCCAAATGGGCCAATCCTGTTTGAGCCAATCCTGTTTGGGGGTCAGGATGGTTGACCTTGCGCCCGGACGGTGGAAAGAACCGCAAATGAAATCTCCTTTGTCATCGTCATCCCCTTCGCCCGCAGACAAGTCCGGTCAAACCGGTTTCCGGGGCCGCGTCCTGGTGATTGCGGGCTCCGATTCGGGGGGCGGGGCGGGCATTCAGGCCGATATCAAATCCGTGACCGCGCTCGGCGGCTACGCGATGACCGCGATCACCGCATTGACCGTCCAGAATAGCCTCGGCGTGTTCGGCGTGCATGCCGTGCCGCCCGAATTCATCCGCGCGCAGATGGAGGCCGTGGTCAAGGATCTCGGCACGGATGCCATCAAGACCGGCATGTTGGCCAATATCGCCATTGTCGAACTGGTGGCCGAGGCGCTCGATAGTCTGTGCCCGGGAATTCCCGCGATCATCGATCCGGTCATGGTGGCCAAGGGTGGCGCACCGCTGCTGGAAGCGAAGGCGGTCGAGGCCATGCGCGCGCTGATGGTCCCTCGGGCCTTTCTGCTGACCCCCAATGCCCCGGAAGCCGAGCGCCTGACCGGTATTGCCGTGAACAATGTCAGCGGCCAGCGTCGCGCGGCCGAGCGCCTGATGCGCGCCGGTGCCCGCGCCGTGCTCCTCAAGGGCGGGCATCTGGAGGGCGGGCATTCGGGTGGCGACCAGATCACCGACGTCCTCGCCACCGAACAGGGTGAGCTGATATTTGAGAGCCCGCGCATTCACACCCGTCACACCCATGGCACGGGCTGCACGCTCGCCTCCGCCATCGCGGCCCGAATTGCCCAGGGTGACCGATTGCCCGACGCGGTGGACACAGCGCGCGCATATCTGGCCGAGGCGATCAAGCGCGCCCCCGGCTTCGGGGCAGGTCACGGGCCGCTCGATCATGCCTGGCCGATGCGGGAAAGCCGCCGCGAAACCTGAATGCGCGCCCCGCCTCTGCCAGAGCGGCTCAATGACCCGGCCCGGCCACCAGCGTAAACCGGAAACTGCCTTCGCTTTCATGCCCGTCCAGCGACACCAGCCGCCAGCGTATCTGCCAGGTGCCGGGCAGCGCCGGAGATGGCTCCGCCGGGTCTGACAAAAGTGCAATGCGGACGATCGAATTCAGCGGTCGTCCGCGATTCTCTGGTCCGGACTGCACCGGCACCGGGGCACCGAGCAAAAGCTGACGCCCCGAGGGATCGATTACCTGCACCTCGAAATGGTCGAGATCCAGCGTCTCACTGAATTCGAGCCGCAATTCCGTGGGCGCGCGCGTGATGGTTCCTCCCACCGCCGGGCTGGCGCGCAGCAGCAGGGAATGGGCGAAAGCAGGCGGCGCCGGCACGCACGCTGCCAGAACCAGAAAAACCAGAACCGGAAAAACCAGAACCCAAAAAACAACGCCGGTCATTCCTCGCATCATTTGGTGCGTCCCCATAATGGCTTGCCGATGGTTCCGGGAAAAATGTCGTCAAGGAAAAAATGGGCTTGCAGGGCAAATCCGGTGCGGCGTCCGCTCCGATCGTTCAGGGGCACGACCGCTTCTGCACCCAATTGAAAATATTTTCCGATCCAGAAAAACCCGGGCTGAATGGTCCCGGTCACGCTTTCGCCCTCGCCGCGGTGAACCGCTTTGGCGAAGGAGAATTCGGTGACCGGCGTCAGACGCGCGAAAAACCCCGGCAAGGCCAATCCCCGGATCTGCGAATTCAGATAAGACAGGCTATATTGCACAGTGAAGCCGCCATTGAATTCCGACGCGATCGGGTCGCCGTCTTCGGCAATCCTTCGCCCGGGAATGACATAAGCGGCCTGGCCGGTCAGCGCGAGGGGGCGCAAATATCGGAGATTTTCCGGCAAATCCCCCAGCCCCTTTCCGAAGAACAGGGTCGGGGCCCAGGAATTATAGGGCGCGAGCTCGAGGCGCGCCGATCCCGTCCCGCCCCATTCGATCCCCAGCCCGGCCGACAGAATGGTCTCGTGCTTCGCGCTGGTCAGGAACTGGTACCTGAAGCTCGTTTCGATATTTTCGAATCCGCTCAGGATTTCGCCGTCCTCGGCCTCCCGGGTCCGTCCCGCCTCGATCGACACGCTGAAGAAGCGTGCGAGGCGCCTGGAATATTCACCTTCGATTTCACGCGCGCCATTGAAGCGGGAAAAGATCGGCAGCGTCAGTTCATCGGCCACAGCGGGGTCTTCGATTGCGATGGTGGACGGGAAAAACCGGGCCCCGGCGCGGCCATGGGCATTCGCGGACGGCGCAAGACCGGTCAGTGCGATCGCAATGCCGAACGCCAGACAGGTCGCGATGCCGTCCCCGGGCCCGATCTTGCCTCGATCGTTCCTGCGCAGATTGGGTCTGCCGGGCCTCGCCCGATCGGTAGAGGTCGTGATGGTCATGGGAAATTCCTGAAGAACAGATGCGCCGGCCAGAATTCGCGCGACAGGCAATCGCCACGGAAGAAGCGGTGCAAGGATTGGCGAGCGGCGAGGACGGGGCGCTTGGAAATGCGCTCCGACACGGAGCGGGAAACGCCTGTGAAAAAGCAGTTCAGACGGCCTGTGGCGGCCCGGTGGCGGGCGGCGGTGGCGCGGCGAGCGGCCGCACGCTGGTGACATGCGGAGGCGGATAAGCCAAGTCCCGCGGCCGGGCGGCCGGGGACATATCGGGGATCGGGAGCAAAGGCGGCGCAAATCCGCCATGCCCGGCAAACGGGCAGATCCCGTCTGCTCCGGCAAGGGATGCTGGATTGTCCGGTTGCTCGCCATCACGGACGATCCGGACATCAACGACCATTCCTTCGGGATTACCGCAAAAAGCCATGCGGAATCCGCGATCAGCATCCGCGCGCGGCATATAGCCGAACGGGATCATCGCCTGCGCCGTAAAGGCGATCAGCAGGGCAACAAGCCGAAATGCGCACAAGGCGCGAATGATGCGGTTCATCGTCACTGAGTTACGATGCAATATCGCGCCATTCGGGTCAATGAGGCGGGCCTTCGGCCCGGCGTGAAAAGCGCCGGGGGTTGCGGTGGCCAGACACACCGGCCGGATGCCGACCCTGAATGTTACGTAATTGGCGCGCCCGCATGGGAGATGATTGATTTCCCTGTGGCAGGGAAAAGGCTCCCTGCGTGAGACGCTGGCTCCGTCGCAAGGGTGTCGCGATCCGGGGATCGGGCGGAAAAGGGAACCGGCCTATGGTTTTTCGGAATTTGCTGGCGCTTGCGCCCTTTATGGCCGCGCTGACCGGCGGTGTCATGGTTTCCACCCCTGCATGGGCTCAGGGATCCTCTGGCGCACCGGTGGGACAAACGCTCCCGCCGGAAGCCAACTCTCTTCCCGATGACCCTGAGGCACCGGAGGAAGTCGTGGTCGAGGGCCTTCGCAAGGGCCCCCGCCTGTGGCTCGCCAGCAAGGACGGGCGCGAAATCTGGCTGCTTGGCATGACCCCGGTCTTGCCCAAAGGCGTCATGTGGGACACGTCCGAGGTCGAGAAAGTCATGGCGGAATCGGATGTCGTCATGCGCGCCGGTGCCAATGTCTCGCTGTCTGCGGGATTAGGAAAATCGCTCGGCCTGTTGTTCAAATTGCCGAAATTACTGAGCTACACAAAAAATGAGGACGGCGCGAAACTGAAGGAGGTTTTATCACCGGAATCATGGGCGAGGTTCGACAGGATCCGCCGTGCAACGGGCGAGGATGAAGGCGATTACGAAAAACTGCGCCCGATCGCAGCGATTGGCAAATTGACCTCCGAATATTACGAAGACCAGAATCTGACCGGAGTTGCATTACTGACATCGCTGGGAATACTGGAGAAAAAGCACAAGAAGAAGCGGGTGACTTCCGATGTCGCGGTCTCGCTCAAAGGCGTCAAGGTCACGGAACTTGCCGCCCAAATCGACGCAGCCACAGACCGGATTGAAGGTGCGTGTTTCGACGAACGATTGCGTTTCATTGAAACCGATACGGGCAAGCTTCGGCGCCGCGCCAATGCCTGGGCCAAAGGTGATGTGAAAACCCTGCGCACATTGGTCATTGAGTCAAACACGCAGAGCGCATGCGCCAATCCCCTGATCGAAGCGTTCAAGGGCAATCCGGCGCTGGCGAAATTCACCGCGGCATTCGACCAATCGGAGGCACTGTTCTACGCCAATCTGGAAAAGGAACACGGTCCCCGGCGCCGCATCCTGGTCTATGCCTCGATTGATTCCGTTCTCGACAAGAACAAGGGCCTGTTGGCCTATCTCGCCGGGAAGGGCTATGCGATCGAGGGGCCTTGAAACTGTGAATTTGCATATCGTCGTCTTGCAGGCAGCGCGACCTGAATAGTGCTGGCAGCTCAGCCCACGCTTTCGCTCATTTTCTCGCGGCGTTTGCGTTCATTGGGGTCGAGCCAGCGTTTGCGCACGCGAATGGCCTTCGGCGTAACTTCCACCAATTCGCTGTCCTCGATCCAGGAAATCGCCCGCTCCAGCGTGAGCTTGTGGGGCGGGGTGAGGCGGATCGCCTCGTCCTTGCCCGAGGCCCGCACATTGGTCAGTTTCTTGGCCTTCATCGGATTGACTTCGAGGTCGTCGGCGCGGGAATTTTCGCCGATGATCATGCCTTCATACACCGCCTCGCCCGGATCGACGAACAACACGCCGCGATCCTCGAGATTCCACAGGGCATAGGCCGTCGTCTCGCCGATTTCATTGGAAATCAGCGCGCCATTGCGCCGGCCCGGAATATCGCCGGCATGGGGCAGATAATCGAGAAACACCCGGTTCATCACCCCCGCCCCGCGGGTATCGGTCATGAATTCCGAGTGATAGCCCACCAGCCCGCGCGAGGGGCCGTGAAAGACCAACCGCGTCTTGGCACTGCCGGACGGGCGCATATCATTCATCTGCGACTTGCGCTGCGCCAGTTTTTCGATCACTGCCCCGGAATATTCATCATCGACATCGATGACGATTTCCTCGAAGGGTTCGAGCACCGCGCCGGTTTCCTCGTCCCGCCGGTACAGCACGCGCGGACGCGAGATGGACAATTCGAAGCCTTCACGGCGCATGCTCTCGATCAGCACACCCAATTGCAATTCGCCGCGCCCGGCCAGTTCATAGGCGTCTTTGTCCGCGGTTTCGGTGACCTTGATGGCGACATCGCCCTCGGCCTGGGCAAACAGCCGCGCGCGGATGACCCGCGATTGTACCTTGTCGCCATCGCGGCCCGCCAATGGGCTGTCATTGATGGTTACGGTCACAGCCAGTGTCGGCGGATCGATCGGGGTGGCGGGCACCGGTTCCTCGACCATGAGATCACAGATCGTATCGGCGACGGTTGCATGCGGCATTCCGGCAATGGCGATGATGTCACCGGCCTCGGCAAATTCCACCGGCACGCGGCGCAGGCCGCGATAGGCAAAAAGCTTTGACAGCCGCGCGCGCTCGATCTCGCGTCCGTCGCGCGACAGGGCCTTCACCGTCTGACCGACGGAAATGCGCCCGGATTCGACCCGGCCCGTGAGCGTCCGGCCCATGAAGGCATCCGAATCGAGGATCGTCGCCAGCATTTTGAAGGGCTGGTCGAGGAAACGCTGCGGCGCGGGATCCGGTACATGCGAAAGAATGAGCTCGAACAAAGGCTTCAGGCTCTCGCGCGCATCGCCCATGGAGGTCAGCGCCCAGCCTTCCTTGCCCGAGGCATAGACGAAGGGGAAATCGAGCTGCTCATCGCTCGCGCCGAGGGCTGCGAATAGATCGAACACGTCATTGACCGTCTTGTCGGGCTCGGCATTCGGCCGGTCGACCTTGTTGAGCACCACGATCGGCCGCAGCCCCAGCCGCAGCGCCTTGGACAACACGAATTTTGTCTGCGGCATCACACCTTCGGCGGCATCCACCAGCAACAGGCAGCCATCGACCATGGACAGCACGCGCTCCACCTCGCCACCGAAATCGGCATGGCCCGGCGTGTCGACGATGTTGAAATGCGTTTCGCCCGTGTCATTCGACCAGATGATCGAGGTGCATTTGGCGAGAATGGTGATGCCGCGCTCCCGCTCCTGCGGGTTGGAATCCATTGCGCGCTCCTGGCGCGCCTCGTTCTCCCGATAGGCCCCGCCCTGGGCGAGCATCTGATCGACCAGAGTGGTCTTGCCATGGTCGACATGGGCGATGATGGCGACGTTGCGCAGTCGGCGCGCAGCGGTCATGGTCGTCTCCGGGAAAAGGGGCTGTTGGCGCGCCTTATAGGCATCCAGCGGCCAGGAAGATACGCCCCAACAGCTAAATTCGGCAAAACACCCACACAAATCGCCTTTTTGCCATAATGCATGTTGTTAAAAATACTCCCCAGCCCACAAATCTTCGGCTAAGGACTTCGCCTCTCCATCACGGGCGCGTAGCTTAACGGCAGAGCCGGCGGCTCATAACCGCTCAAGTGCGGGTTCGACTCCTGCCGCGCCCACCATCTTTTGTTTGCCCGGTATCGGATCCCGGCCGGAGCCTCGCGCTCCTCGATGTGTAGAAGAAAGAAAGCTCAGGCCTTTCAGCGGAGAAAAAGGTGAAATTCCGAAATTTCGACATCGATGGGCCGAAACTGATTTCGCCGACCCGGTTTAGCGATTTGCGCGGTTTTTTTCATGAAACATGGAAGGATGAATGGTTTCGCGCCAATATCGCCGATACCGGCTTTGTGCAGGACAATGAATCCTGTTCAGCGGCACAGGGCACCATTCGCGGCCTGCATTTCCAGCGCGAGCCCATGGCCCAGGGCAAACTCGTCCGCTGTGTGTCGGGGGCCATTTTCGATGTGGCGGTGGATATCAACCGGCACTCGCCGAATTTCGGCCGCTGGGTCAGCGCGGTGCTCAGCGGCGAGAATGGCGACCAGATGTGGGTTCCGGCCGGATTCGCCCACGGATTCTGCACCATCGCGCCCAATTCCATCGTCAGCTACAAGGTGACGTGCCATTATTCACGGCCACATGATGCCGGGATCGCCTTTGACGATTCTGACCTTGCGATCCAATGGCCTGTTGATCGAAGCGAAGCGATCCTGTCGGACAAGGATCGCGACTTGCCCTTGCTGGCGACGCTGCTTTAGAGTCATGGTCCTGGGGTGATTCACCGCAAAATGCGCATTCGTGTGGGTAAGATGCGAATATTGGTGACCGGCGGGGCAGGTTTTATCGGGTCGGCCCTGGTGCGCCTGCTGATCGGCGAGGGCCATCAGGTGCTCAATGTCGACAAGCTGACCTATGCCGGCAATCCCGCTTCGCTTGCAGACATCGCCACGTCGCCCGGTTACCGTTTCCTTCAGGCCGATATCGCAGATCGCGCCGCGATGGATACCGCCCTTGCCGGGTTCCGGCCCCAATTGGTGATGCATCTGGCGGCTGAAAGCCATGTCGACCGGTCGATCAATGCTGCCGGGGGGTTCATCCACAGCAATATTCTCGGCACATTTACCCTGCTCGAGGCCGCCCGGCATTTTTGGGCCTCGCAGCCGGCCAGTGACCGGAGCGAATTCCGCTTTCTCCATGTCTCGACCGATGAGGTCTTCGGCTCGCTGGGGGCCGATGGCCTGTTCAGCGAGACCACCCCCTATGATCCCTCCTCGCCCTATTCGGCGTCCAAGGCGGCCTCCGACCATCTGGTCCGGGCCTGGGGCCGGACCTATGGGCTGCCGATCCTTGTTTCAAATTGCTCGAATAATTACGGACCCCGGCATTTTCCGGAAAAACTGATCCCGCTCAACATTCTCAATGCGCTGGAAGGCAAGCCGCTGACCGTCTATGGGGACGGGTCAAATATCCGCGACTGGCTGTTTGTCGAGGATCACGCGCGCGCCCTGTGGCTGATTGCCACGCAAGGGCGAGTGGGCGAAACCTACACGATCGGCGGGCGTAACGAGCACTCGAATCTCCACGTGGTCGAACGGATCTGCGCGCTGATGGACGAGCTTGCGCCCAAAAACCATCCTCATGCCGATCTGATCACCTTTGTGGCCGATCGCCCGGGGCATGACCATCGCTACGCCATCGATGCCGGCAAGCTGGAAAAGGAGCTGGGCTGGAGGGCTGCCGAGAGTTTCGACAGCGGCCTGCGCAAGACCGTGGAATGGTATTTGGCCAATGAAGCGTGGTGGGGGCCGCTGCGCGGCGGAATCTATGCGGGTGAGCGCCTGGGAATAGTGACCTGATGCCCCTGAAGATCCTCATCACCGGGAAAGAAGGCCAGGTCGATAGTGAATTCGCGCTGCGCGCCGCCGCGAGCCATGACATCGAACTCACCCGCATCGGTCTCCCGGACTGCGATCTCGGCCGGCCGGAAAGCCTGCGCGCGCCGGTTCTTGCCGCGCGTCCGGATGTCATTATCTCCTCGGCCGCCTTTACCGCAGTGGATCGCTGCGAGGCCGAGGAAGATTTGGCCTTGCGGGTCAATGCCCATGGTCCCGGTGCTCTTGCCGGCCTCGCGGCCGAATTGGGCGTTCCGATCCTTCATCTCTCCACCGACTATGTCTTTTCTGGCGAAAAAACAACGCCATGGCAGGAAGATGATCTTCCCGCGCCGGTCAGCGCCTATGGGCGGACCAAGCTTGCCGGGGAGCTGGCAGTGCGTGCGGCGACCGATAATCATGTGATCCTGCGCACTGCCTGGGTCTATTCGGTCCATGGCACCAATTTCGTGAAGACCATGCTGCGACTTGCCGAAACCCGCGACGAGATCAGCGTCGTCACCGATCAATGGGGTTGCCCGAGTTCAGCCGCTGAAATCGCCCGTGGGCTCGAGACCATTGCGCGCCGGGTCGCCGTCGATGCCAATCCCGCTTTGCGGGGGACATTTCATATGACCGGTCAGGGCGAGACCCATTGGGCGGGGTTTGCCGAGGTGATTTTCGAGGGTGCGCGCCGGCGCGGGGCAAAGGCCGCGCGAATTATCCCTATCGCTGGTTCAGCCTGGCCGAGTCCGGCGCGGCGGCCGGCCAATTCCCGTCTGAATTGCGACAGGCTCCGCGACATTTATGGGCTTGGCCTGGCACCATGGCGCGAATCGCTGGAGAAATGCCTCGATCAATTGATCGGTCAAGCGAAAGAAATGTCATGAAGGGAATCATTCTGGCCGGAGGATCGGGCACCAGGCTCCATCCCATGACCCTGTGCATGTCAAAGCAGATGATGCCGGTCTATGACAAACCGATGATCTATTACCCGCTGTCGACACTGATGCTGGCGGGAATTCGCGAGATCATGGTCATTTCCACCCCCCATGACCTGCCCCTGTTTCAGCGATTGCTGGGGGATGGCACGCAATGGGGAATGTCATTTCATTATACCGTTCAGCCGAGCCCCGATGGCCTCGCGCAAGCCTATCACATTGGTGCCGATTTTGTCGCTGGTGGAGCTTCGTGCCTGATTCTGGGCGATAATCTCTACCATGGGGCCGATCTCGAATCCCGGCTGGTGCAGGCGGCGGCGCGCGTGTCCGGGGCCAATGTGTTCGCCTATCAGGTCTCCGACCCCGAACGTTATGGCGTCGTGGAATTCGACGATCAATTCAGGGCTTTGTCGGTCGAGGAAAAACCTGCCCGGCCCAAATCCCACTGGGCGATCACCGGACTCTATTTCTACGACCAACAGGTGGTTGATATCGCTGCGAATATAAAACCCTCAGCCCGCGGCGAATATGAAATCACCGATGTCAATCGCATCTATCTCGAGCGCGGGCAATTGCAGGTCAGCCCGCTCGGCAGGGGCTATGCCTGGCTCGACACCGGCACGCCCGACAGCCTGCTCGAAGCCGCCGAATTCGTGCGGGTGCTCGAAAAACGTCAGGGCTTCAAGATATCCTGCCCGGAGGAAATTGCCTGGCGCAAGGGTTTCATCACGGATTCCGAATTCGCTACCCTTTCCGGAAAACTGGGCAAAAGCGAATATGGCCAATATTTGCGCAAATTGCTTGGCTGAAGGGGCCCGAATTCCGTGAATGCCCGGCACCCGGTTATTTCACGCCGAGCTTTTTCTGAAGATCGGTGGAGCTCGTCGTATATTGAAACCGCAGCTTGCGGTCCGGATGGACATAACGATGCACGGCCTGGGCTGCCAAAGCCGCCTCGTGAAACCCCGACAGGATCAGCTTCAGCTTGCCGGGATAATAATTGATGTCGCCAACCGCGAAAATCCCCGGAATCGAGGTCTCGAATTTCTCCGTGTCCACCGGGATGAGGTTTTCGTGGAGATTGAGCCCGAATTCCGCAACGGGGCCGAGCTTCATGGTCAGGCCGTAAAACGCCAGGAGGGCATCGCAGGGCAGGATCTCCTCGCCATTGGGCCCGTCGATCACCACGCCCTCAAGGCGCGGTGCCGTTCCTGCCAAACCCTTGATCTGGGCGATGTGCAAATTCATCGCCCCATCGGCGACCAATTGCCGCATCTGCGCCACCGAATGGGGTGCGGCACGGAAATCATCGCGGCGGTGGACAAGCCCCACCGATCGGGCGATCGGCTGGAGATTGAGGGTCCAGTCCAGCGCAGAATCACCACCACCGGCGATCAGCACGCGCTTGCCGCGAAACGCATCGCGCTTGCGCACGGCATAGAACACGCCTTCTCCGGTCACGACATCGCCCTCATAGGCTTCGATCCCGGGGATCGGCGGCTTTTTCGGCTGGAAGGAGCCCCCGCCTGCGGCGATGATGATGACCGGCGCAGTGATCGTGGTGCCGTGATCGGTCGTGAGCATCCATTTGCCATCCGGCTGGCGCGCAAGCCCCGTCCCCATCTCGCCAAGATGGAACACCGGATTGAAGGGCGCGATCTGCTCCATCAACCGGTCCGTCAGTTCCTGACCCGAAATGATCGGCCAGGCCGGAATGTCGTAAATCGGCTTTTCGGGATAAAGCTCGGTACATTGGCCGCCCGGCCGGTCGAGAATGTCGACGAGATGGGCCTTGATGTCGAGCAGACCCAGTTCGAACACCTGAAACAGGCCGCAGGGGCCCGCGCCCATGATGATGACATCGGTGGAATAATGTTCGCCCGCCGGTGCGCTCGCGACGCGGCCGGGGGCGGGAACATGACCCGCGCCCGGGCTTGCGGTGTCGGGTGCCAGGGTGGATACGCCATCATGCATGGGACTGGTCCTCTACGTCGAAATCCGCTGCGCCAGCCACAGGATGCGCCGCCGGATTGAACAAATGCCGAATTGGCGCCTCTCATACGCAGGGCGGCGCGCCGAATCAATTGGCGGTCGCCGCGGCACCGCCTTGATGCCTCCGGGACTTGCGCGCCACACTGCCGTCTATAGTTTGGCGCGCGCGCCCGCACACACGCTTTTTCCTGTTCGTTCGGTGCCGGAGGCTAAACCTTTCGATGGCTGATGATCATCGTGAATCCCCTCACCGCAGCGCGGATGAATGCACCAATATGGGCGAGGTGCGCGCTGAAATCGATCGGATTGACCGCCTGCTCGTGCGGATCCTCGCCGAGCGCCAGAGTTATATGGACGCCGCCGCGCGCATCAAGCCCGACCGCCATGCGGTTCGCGACGAGGCACGCATTCGCGATGTTCTCGAAAAAGTTAAGGCTGCCGCCGACCGTGAGGGGCTTGCCTGGACGATCGCCGAACCCGTATGGCGCGAATTGATGGAGCGCTGCATCGCCTATGAATTCGAGGCCTTCGACGCCTTGCGCAAGCCGGTCAGTGCCAGCTCCTGATCGAAACGCAGGGTTTCGGTCCGGGTTGCCTCGATCTGTTCGCGAATGTCCTGCATCGTCAATGCAATGCTGACCCGGCCGGGCGGTTCGGGGGCGAGGGTGAGGCGCTCGAGCTGCTCGCAGGAAGAAGCCAGCGCCACCGCCCCCACCCCGCGCGCCGAGCCCTTGAGCGAATGGGCGGCATTGCGCCACATGGCGGGATCGTGGTCGAGGTCGAAAAACGGTGCCCAGACATCGATCTGGTGGCGAAACAGGCCCAGCACTTCCTGCATCAGGGCGACATCGTCATAGGCCGCGCGACGCAAGAAATCGCGGTCGAGAACGGGTTCGGACATGCGGCGAATCACTCCCTGGTCAGATACTCGCTGAAAAATACCGGAAAATTGCCCCGAACGCATCAGGCGCACATGAATTCGCGGAAAACCGGCCTGTCCGGCACGGCCCAATGGCACTTTCAAATTGATCGAAGCCATGCGAGAGCTTTCCCGAAAATTGTTTCGATTTGCCGGAGATACGACATATGGGTGCTGTTGATCGCTTGCTGGAGATCGGCCTGGAATTGCCCGAGCCCGCGATTCCCGTAGCCAATTATGTGCCCTTTGTCCGCACGGGTTCGTTCGTTCACGTTTCAGGGCAGGTCTCTGTGGATGCCAATGGCGGGATCAAGGGCAAGGTCGGGCGCGATCTCAGCCTCGAACAGGGTCAGGCGGCAGCGCGGCTCTGTGCGATCAATCTGCTCGCCCAGATGCGGGCCGCCTGTGGCGGGGATCTCGACCGCGTGCGCCAGGTGGTCAAGCTCAATATTTTCGTCAATTGCACGCCGGATTTTGCCGCCATTCCGGCAGTCGGCAATGGGTGCTCGGATCTCATCGCCGCAATTCTCGGCGATGCAGGCCGGCATGCGCGCTCGGCAGTGGGCTCGGTCAATCTGCCGCTGGATTTTGCCGTTGAGGTCGATGGCATTTTCGAGATCGCCTGACTGCGCGCGCTGCGGTAATGGCCTCCGATTCCACGCCTGCGGATCGCGCAACAGTGAAAATCACCCTTGCCGAGGGGCTGAAATCCGTCGGACGCGATGAATGGGACGCGGTCGCCAATCCGGCGGATCGCCCCTTCGATCCATTTCTGGGCTGGGATTATCTTGAGGCGCTGGAAAATTCGGGCGCCGTGAGCGCGCGCGAGGGCTGGGCCCCCCATCACCTCCTTGCGCGTGACGGAACAGGCGCGCTGGCGGGCGCGATGCCCTTATATCTCAAGGGGCATTCTTATGGCGAATATGTGTTCGACCACGCCTGGGCGGAAGCGTTCGGCCGGGCTGGCGGACGCTATTACCCGAAATTGCTGAGCGCCGTGCCCTTCACGCCTGTGACAGGGCGCCGGCGGCTCACGCGACCGGGACCCGATCGCGCCGGAACCGAACGGGCATTGCTCAATTCCGCGATCTCACTCGCAGCCGATAACCGGATTTCAGGCCTGCACATCAATTTCCCCGAGGCAACGGAATGGCAGGCGCTTGGCGAGGCCGGGATGCTGTTGCGCCAGGACAATCAATATATTTTCGAAAACCGCAATTATCGCGATTTCGACGATTTTCTTTCGGTCCTGTCATCAGAAAAGCGAAAAAATCTGCGCAAGGAACGCCTCCGTGCCCGCGAGGGGCTGAATATCCGCGCTTTGACCGGAAGCGCGATCTCAGAACAGGATTGGGACCATTTCTTCGCGTTTTACATGGATACCGGCGCGCGCAAATGGGGCCAGCCATATCTCAACCGCCTCACCTTCGCCTTGTTTCACGAAAGATTGCGCGACCATATCCTGCTGGTACTTGCTGATCGCGGGGGGAAACCCATTGCGGGGGCGCTGAATTTCATTGGCTCGGACGCGCTCTTTGGCCGCTATTGGGGCGCCAGCGAATTCGTATCCGGCCTGCATTTCGAACTCTGTTATTACCAGGCAATCGATTTCGCGTTGGCGCGCGGCCTGTCGCGGGTCGAGGCCGGGGCGCAAGGCGACCACAAACTCGCCCGCGGCTATGCCCCGAAAGCGGTTTATTCCGCGCATTGGATTGCCGATCCCGGATTTCGGGCGGCCATTGCCGGGTTTCTGGACAAAGAGCGCCGGGCGGTGGAAGCCCAGATCGCCGCGCTCGGCGAATATACGCCCTTTCGCAAGGGCCCGGCGGGTGACGGGGACTAGCTGTCTTGCCTCAACAGGATATTGGCGATTGCGCGACAGGCCGTCTGCCCATGCGAGGTCAATATTCGTCCGGCGGACAGAGTAATCCATTGTTTTCATAAAAACCAAGGTGTTGCTGGTGCTACAGGCGGGCGCGCGCGTCCGCGGCGAGGGCAAGGATTCATGCAGCAAATTCAACCCATGGTTTGGCCGAAAACCATCCCTTGAAAATCCACATCTTGAGCATTCTGAATTCAGAAACCCGGTTCGAATTCCCTTGACAACGCTCGAAATCCCCGGCGCCGGGACACGGCCTTTCCTTGAAATTTGACGCAAACGGCAAGTACGTCCATCATTCATGAATTCCGGATCCAGACAGGGTCGGAATTTACCCATGAACGCCGCGCGCCTGTCCACATCTCGCAAATGGCACTGACAATCAGGGATTTGAGCCAAGGACATGTCCAGTCTCGCATCCGATAATGGAACCGACCCAACCGAACACGTTTCGGGAATGGCGGCCGAACTCACGGGAGAGGACAATGTACCCGGCGCGAGTCCGTCGGACCGCCGCCGCAAAAGGGTGCGCGAGGCAATCATTCTCGCCGCCGAGCAGGTTTTTGCCGCCGAAGGCGCGCAAGGCCTGTCGATCCGCCGCCTCGCGGAAGCTGTCGATTATTCTCCGGCGGCGCTTTACAAATATTTTCCCTCCAAGGGCGCGGTGATCGCGGCACTCAAGGAGGCGTTTTTTGAGAAGCTGGTCGGCCGAATGGAGGATCCCGCGGCGCTGGCGGGCGATGCCATCGGCAATTTGCGGCGGGCCTTCATCACTTATGTGGAGATCGGCGTTTCCCATCCCAATCATTACGCTGCCGCTTTTGCGTCAAAAGGCGAGGACGATTTCGTCACGCCGGCCGAGGAATGTAATAACAGCGAAAAGGCCTATCAGTTCCTGCTGGCGCGCGTCGAGCATGGCGTTCGTTCCCGCCAGCTTGCGGACATCAACCCGGTCTATGCCAGCCTGTCCCTGTGGGCGTCAATGCATGGCTTGACCATGTTGATGGTCAGCCTGCCGCGCTTTCCGGAATTTGCGGATCCGGAGTTACAGATTTCACGCCGGCAATTCATTGAATATCACGCCGACCTCGCTTTGCGCGGACTGGCGGCCTGCACCGCCCCGGTTCCGATCGCGCCGCCGCGGCAGGGCTGAATCGTGGCATCCGGCAGCGAGGATTCCGGTGCCAAAACCGATCCCCCGACCGGGGATCCATGGCACTGGGAATCCGAACGCCACATCTATGAAAATTCGTGGATTTCCGTTTTCGAGCGCCGGGGCCGGAAGCCCGATGGGACCCCCGGCCTCTATGGCATCGTCCGTTTCCGCAATCGGGCGATCGGCGTGATCGCCCTGTTCGCCGATGGAAGTCTCACCCTGGTCGGCCAATTCCGCGTGCCGCTCGACCGCTGGAGCTGGGAAATCCCCGAAGGTGGCGGACCGCCGGATGAGCCTCCGCTGACTGCCGCCCAGCGCGAATTGGCCGAGGAAACAGGCCTCTCCGCCACGCAATGGCGCGAAATCCTGCGTACCGACATTTCCAACAGCGTCACCGACGAAACCGGCGTGGTTTTTCTCGCCACCGGCCTCGCGGAGGGCATCGCGCATCCCGAAGGCAGCGAGCATCTGTCCCTGCGACGCGTGCATTTCCCTACCGCCCTTGCCATGATCGACACAGGCGAGATCCGCGACGCCCTCACCCAATTGGCATTGTTGCGCGTCTATCGCATGGCGATGACGGGGGAATTGCCCCCGGAATTGTGCGCTGCACTGCTGGATCAGCGGGACGATTGAGACCGATGCCCTCGTAAAATCTGCTGTTCACGCCTACATGGAGCCCACAGGCTTTGGAGGCACGCAGATAACTGGCCGCGGCAATAGCCTCGGCTTCATTCTCAGAATAATGCCCTGGTTTGATGGCGATATTCTTGCATATTTTTCGATGCGTCTTGCCGGGTAGCCCCCGGTTTCGCAGTGAACATGGGCACAGCCAATGAATATTCAAAACCCTGCCAAGGCCCCGGAAAAAAACACGCCCGGATTTCCTTGATACTATTCCCGCAAGAATTTACACGCGCATGTTGCCCCATGGAGAGCCAGAACCGTGAACAGCCCCAATCCAGTCCTCGTCGCCGACACCGGTGCTTCCGTCTGGGCGAGCCTGCGCGTGGACGCAGCGACCGCAGCCGCCGCCGAGCCCATTCTGGCGAGCTTTCTGAACGCCACAGTTCTCCACCACGACCGGTTTTCGGACGCACTGGCCTATCATCTGGCGCAAAAGCTCGCCAATGCGGACATGAATGCCTTGCTGATCCGCGATGTCTGTCATTCCGCTTTTGAGGACTGGCCTGAACTCATCACTATCGTAGAGCGCGACATGCGCGCCGTGCGCGAGCGGGACCCGGCCTGCCGCACCTATCTGCAACCCTTTCTGTATTTCAAGGGCCTCGTGGCCCTGCAGGCCTATCGCATTTCGCATTGGCTGTGGCGCGAGGGGCGTGACATCCTCGCCTTTCACCTGCAGAGCCGGACCTCGGAATTGTTCGCGATCGATATTCACCCGGCTGCCGAGATCGGCGCAGGCGTGTTCATCGACCACGGCACCGGTATCGTGATCGGGGAAACCTCGCGCGTGGGCGACGATGTTTCGATGCTGCACGGGGTCAATCTTGGGGGCACCGGCAAGGAACGCGGCGACCGCCATCCCAAGATCGGGCGTGGCGTGCTGCTGGGGGCCCATGCCAAGGTGCTCGGCAATATCACCGTCGGCGATTACGCGAAAATTGCCGCGGGCTCGGTGGTACTGAGCCCGGTGCCCGCCGGCTGCACGGTCGCTGGCGTTCCAGGCCGGCTCATCAATTGCCCGACCTGCCCCGAACCCGCCGCGAGCATGGACCAGACCCTGCCCGCCCAGGCCCAGGCTTCATTGCCGCCACAATAAGGCGGGCATGTGCGAAGAAAGCCGGTGCCCGAAGTCCAGAGACTACGCCGTTGCAAAGACACGGTTTTCAGGGAATCGTGATTCCCTGCTACTTCCTCTCTCCGTCCTGGCACGGTTCACAGATTGTGACGCAAACCCGGTTTGGACATTGGCGGGTTGCACGCGGCAGCGCGAAGATGGCACCGTGCCGGTATTATCCGCAGGTTCTTTATCAGTTTCCAACGAGGCCCCCGATGCCGCCATCGATATTCCTTAGAGAGCATCGCAAAGATCTTGTATCGAAACATTGTCGACGAACCCAACGGGTTGTGCGAGCGCGCCTCCCCCGCCTTTGATCAGCAGACCGTGACCCAGTCTCTTCAAACGCGTCCGGCCTGAGAGTTAGGATGGACTATATTTTTGGAGGAAGATCATGTCCCGGAAGCGTTACACGCCCGAGGAAATCTTTGCCAGGCTGCGGCAAGTTGAAGTGATTACGGCGCGAGGCGGCTCAGTCGCGGATGCTGTGAAGAGCATCGGCGTGACGGAGGTGCGTTACTATCGCTGGCGCAAGGAATTTGGCGGGCTGCGGACCGACCAGGTGAAGCGGATCAAGGAATTGGAGATGGAGAATTTGCGGCTGCGAAAGGCTGCGAGTGATCTGACGCTCGATAAATTGATCCTCAGGGAAGCCGCCTCGGGAACCTTCCAGTCCCCGCTCGTCGCCGAGTCTGCGTCGAGCACGTACAGCAGAAGCTGGATATTTCGGAGCGTCGCGCGTGCGCGGCGCCTGGACATTATCGCTCGACGCAGCGCCGGACGCCGAACACGCCCGACGATGAAGCGGGGCTGATTGGGGACATTGTCGAACTGGCGCGCACATGTGGCCGCTACGGGTATCGCCGAACCCGCGCGATGCCGGAGGCGGCCGGATGGGACGTGAGCGTCAAGCGCGTCGCACGCATATGGCGGCGAGAGGGCCAGAAAGTGCCGATGAAGCAACCGAAACGCGGTCGTCTGTGGCTGAACGACGGCTCGTGCGTGCGGCTGCGCGCGGAGTAGCGCAACCATGTCTGGGCCTACGATTTCGTCGAGGAGCGCACCCATGATGGACGGAAAATCCGCATGCTCTGCGTGGTCGATGAATTTACCCGCGAGGCGCTGGCGATCCGCGTGGCATGACGGCTCAACTCAAGCGATGTTATCGACGTGTTGGCTGATCTGAAAATCACGCGCGGCGCGCCCGAGCATGTGAGAAGCGACACGATCCGAAGTTTGTCGCCATCGCCCTGGGCGAGTGGGTCGCCGAGGGCGTCACCAAGACCGCTTACATCGAGCCGGGCAGCCCATGGGAGAACGGTTACGTCGAAAGCTTCAACGGGAAGCTCCGCGATGAGCAGCTCAATCGCGAAATATTTTACACACTCCGAGAGGCGCAGGTGCCGATCGAGGCTTGGCACCGTCACTACAACGCCGTGCGTCCCCACTCTGCGCTGGGCCGGAGGCCGCCCGCGCAGGAGACAATCGTCATGCTGGCGTCATGCTGGCGTCATGCGGGCGTGGCCGCTGCGCGTCGTCGGAAAACCAGAAATGGAGGCCGCAATGAACTAACGTTTAGCCCGGACGCGCGAATGGGGGCAGGTCAGAAACCGGAGATGCCGTCGGGATTGCGGATATTGAACAGGTTGAGGCTGTCGCCTCTGCTTCAAGAATCGGGTTGTGCATTGCTTCGCTGCAGTATGAATGCCTCCTTGAGAAGGTTTTGCGCTTTCAGAAACCCGGCGATCGATTCATAGGTCACGGTGGCGATCGGTCCATCATGGTCATCGATGCGCAACCGGGGATCAAGCTCGGGCCCCAGAACTCTCTGGAGCAATCCGGGCTTGATCACAGAGGCCTCAAATCCCAGTTCCCGGAGCTTCTGCTTGATCGCAGGATAGGGGTCAATATCCCATTGCCGGGATACAATCACGTCGAGCATGAACTCATTGCAATTCTGATATCTTCCGTCGAAAGGGTTCGAAATCAGGGAATAATCAGCAATGTGAACCCTGCTATAGGACGGATCGAGTACCGCGGCCTGAAGCTTTTCCTGAAGGTCCGGCACTGGAACTATAATGCCGACATCATCTACCACCGATCCCGCGGTGAAATCTGCCGGCCAGTCCTGATGAAGATATGATGACAGTACAAGATCGCCTTCGCCATGGAAGAGATTGTAAACCGCATACGCCTTCCGGATTTCCCCGTCAGACATCCTTACATCCGACTGCACCCAAAACGCGCCATGCGTGAAGGATATCCCCTTCGGCAGCTTGCTGCGGGGACGTCCAGTACGAAACACGATGGCGGTCTGCACATTGTCGGCGAGCAATCGCGCTTCAATCTGATCTGCGAAATCCGCCGATTCATCCGACGAGAGTAAAGCAGGCACTTGTCGGTTGCTCGAATACCCCGCAAGATCGACGGGCCCGCAGCCGCTGACCATCACCAGCGTAAGACATC
Source organism: Hyphomonadaceae bacterium (assembly GCA_021731815.1). Taxonomy (GTDB): domain Bacteria; phylum Pseudomonadota; class Alphaproteobacteria; order Caulobacterales; family Aquidulcibacteraceae; genus JAKFWO01. The sequence continues at coordinate 49,692 of JAKFWO010000009.1, forward strand.
CAAAGCACCAGACGATCAGCCGACCAGACCGGGATATGCGGACCCAGCTTGCAAGGAATCGTCGAAGAAAACTTCTCCGCACGACCGGATTCATGAATTTCATTCCTCCATAGGGCCAGACGCGCTTTCCCTACATCGGTTCGGGTCTGTAGGCAAGCTGCAAAAAACGGGCTTTGTTCAAATTTTGTTCTTGATATGAGCCCCATTCTCTGTTCCTCTGTGGAAAATCAGAAACAGGAAGGGAACACATCCATGGTTACGCGTATCTCGACCTGTGCCCTGGAGGGGGTGGAAGCAAGGCCGGTAGATGTCCAGGTCCAGATCGTCAGCGGGCAAACAATCTTTTCGATCGTGGGTTTACCCGATAAGGCGGTGGCGGAAAGTCGGGAGCGGATCAGGGCGGCCCTCGCCTCGCTTGGTCTGGGCCTGCCGCCGGAACGTATCATCGTGAATCTGGCCCCCGCGGATCTGCCGAAGGAGGGCAGCCATTACGATCTTGCTATCGCATTGGCGATCATGGCTGCGATTGGTGCTGTACCACGCGATGTGACGGAGGGGTCGGCCGCCTTTGGCGAACTCGGACTCGACGGAGGGTTGACGGCCGCGCCGGGCGCATTGCCCGCCGCCATGGCTGCGCTGGCACAGGGAAAACAATTCATTTGCCCATCGGCATGTGGCGCAGAGGCAGCATGGTCTGGCGGACATATTATCGCGGCCGATAATTTGATGTCTCTCGTCAATCATTTTCGCGGCGTTCGTCCGTTGAATCCACCGGCACCGGGCGCGGCGATCGATGGAAATGCTGTTCCGGACATTGCCGATATCAAGGGTCAGAGCCGTGGAATCCGGGCCCTGATCCTTGCCGCCGCGGGTGGGCACAACATCCTGTTATCGGGCCCTCCCGGCTGCGGGAAAACCATGTTGGCCCAGCGTCTGCCCGGGCTCCTTGCCCCGCTCCGCGCCGAAGAAATGCTCGAACTCAGCCTGATATATTCGGTAGCTGGATTGCTTCCGCGCGGCGAGATGCGGCGTGCCCGGCCCTTTCGGGCACCCCATCACTCGGCCAGCATGGCGGCAATTATCGGTGGCGGTGCGCGGGCAAAGCCGGGCGAAATTTCTCTCGCGCATAACGGCGTGCTGTTTCTCGATGAACTTCCGGAATTTTCTCCGGTCGTAATTGATTCGCTGCGCCAGCCATTGGAGAGTGGTGAGGTGTTTATTGCGCGCGCCAATCGTAGAACGCGCTATCAGGCGGCATTTCAATTGGTTGCCGCCATGAATCTGTGCAAATGCGGTGCTGAAAGTGCAGAGGATTGCCGGCGGGGTCCCAGATGCTCGGAAGAATATCTGTCGCGTTTGTCGGGGCCGTTTCTCGATCGGATCGACCTGACCGTCCCACTGAGTGCGGTCAAGATTGCCGATCTGGCACTCAAATCGCCGCCGACCTTCAATTCGGCACAGGGCCAGGCTTTGGCAGAAGGAGCGCGCAAATTGCAGCGCGAACGCGGCGATGGTCGCCCGAATGCCCGCATCTCGGGTGCTGAGGTCGACGCGCTCGTTCAGTTGGAGCCAGCCGCTGCAGCACTTCTGTCGAGCGCGGCGGAACGTTTCGGCCTGACGGCGCGTGGATATTACAAGACCCTTCGGCTGTCGCGAACCATCGCAGATTTGCGCTTGAGTGAGGGCAATGAGGCACCGGTCGACCAGACCGTGATTCGGGCAGATGTCGCCGAGGCCCTGAGTTACCGGCTTCCGGGACAGATTGGCGGCACTTTTGGAAAAGCGGGCACGGCGCAGCGCGCGCGGCCCAGGCTGATCTCTTCTTCCGCCTTCCATTAGATGCGGGACTCATCGGAACATGGTAGATTTACCACCGAACCAAAGGTGGTTGCAAAGCTGACGCTGCGTTTTTCATAATGAGTTATAATCGGGCGAAAGTCCTCGGGCCGGTGACGTGAGCCCCTGAACTGCCTCCAGATTTTGGTAGAGTCCGTCAGAACCGGGAGATGGACGAATGAAGCGGTCACGGTTCACGGACGAACAGATTATCGGGATATTGAAGGAGCCGGAAGCGGGTGCGAAGACGGTGGATGTCTGCCGCAAGCACGGCATCGCGGATGCAAGCTTCTACAAATACAAGGCGAAGTCCGGCACTTCGGAAGTCGCGGCCTCAACGACAATCGAGACCTGGGCGAATTCCGGGCCGATGGGCGAATGTTCGTGCCGAGACGCCAAAGCGAGCCGCCACGGCCCGTGGTGCCAGGCTCAGCCCGGTCGCGCATCGCACCATCCCGGCTCGACCGAAGCAAGCAGTTCGGGTCGGAGGCACAACCAGCCAAAGGCTCACAGCAGGGACGCCCGGGACGACTGGAGCACGGTTTTGCGATTGTTGAATCGGGTTCGGATGCGCTTAAATCCGCCGGGCAGATTCAACCGATATCTGTTCTCCACGGCCGTGGCGGATTCGGTTTTCATCTCGAAGGCATAGCTATGACACCGGCGAGCTTGACCGGTCATGACCGTCGCCGGATTACGGCGATACCACCAGTTTACCGGCAGTGATTTCACACAACCAGGCGCAGCGGATTGCCCGATCCATTACCGGATCTGGTTTGACTTCTTGTGAACGGACAATCCCCAATGCTCTGCGGAATGCGAGCAACGGTCCAAAACGGCTTGCATCGTCAGGGGCCGGGCACCTTGCCGGGGACCCGGCTTGCCACGGGTTTTATGTCGGCACTACGCCGCGAAATTTTCCACGGTGCCCAGGTCATGGCGCGCGCGATATCGGCAACAGATCCCCGGCGCGAACCCAGAAGTTTTCTGCGATCCTCGCGCAAGGCTGAGAGCCCTCGATACCCGTCGCGCAATGCGCGCGCGAATGGGTCGGAGAATCCGTGCCCACGGGCTCGCGCAAGGAGATAAAGATCCACCAGGCGGCGCGCCGGCCAAAGCGGCCAGTAAATCAGCCCTGGCGTGCTTTTATATCCCGCCCAGATACGGTTGCGATGCCCGTGATACAGGGTGAAATCGCTGTGGCGGCCGCTGATGCCCGATCCTTCATGCAACACCACAGCATCGGCGACCTGCACCGCGCGCCCGCCCGCAAGCCGCAGCCGAAACCCCAGATCGACATCTTCGCCGTAACAGAAAAAGCGCTCGTCAAATCCTCCGAGAGCATCGAAACGCGCCTTCCGATACAACGCAGCTGCCGCGCAGGGTGAAAAGCATTCGCCTTCGGGCGGCAGATCCCGCGCGCTCCAGCCAAAATGGCCGCGATAGGGAATACCCAGCGCGTGGAACACGTCGCCGGCACCATCGATCAGAGTGGAATCATCAGCGACGAGCTGTGTCGAGCCAAATGCCTCGACGTCGGGATAGCGCACCGTCGCCGCCATTAATCTTTCCAGCCAATCGGGGCGCGGATAGGCGTCGGGGTTGAGACAGGCCAGCCAGCTTCCGCGGGCAATCCGCGCTGCGCGGTTGTTTCCGGCAGCGAAGCCAAGATTGGAATCGGAACGAATCAGCCACGGCTTCAGCCGATGCGCTTTTGCGCTGTCCGCAGATTCGTCCTTCGAATCGTTGTCGAGGACAATCGTTTCAAAGCGACGAAAGGTTTGCACTTCGAGGCAGTCAAGCGTCCGACCCAGCCGCACTCCCGAATTGTAGTTGACGATCAACACGCTGACGATGGGGTCGGCAATATCAACAGGCATAGTCATGTCAAAGCCTTTCATTCGAGCGCGCGCGCATAGCCTGATCCGTCGAGCGTCGAAGCGATTTTCCTGCGGGCTGCCTCGCCGAGGCGCATGCGGAGAGCAGGATCATCCAACAGAACCGACAAGGCGGCGACGGCTGCCGCGGAATCCGGTTCGGCCCACATGCCGCTCGCGTTACCATAGACGCCGCTCGCGTCGACGACCGGAACCATTTGTGCCGGAACCGGGATTCCGCATGTTTCGTCGACAAAGTCCCTGCTTCCCGACCAGTCGGTCGCAATGATGGCAGCGCCAAGAGCCATCGCCTCGGCGATCGCCAGTCCGAATCCCTCTGCACGATGCAACGACAGGAAGATGTCGCAGGTTTCGAACAGTTCGGCGCGCGCAACTGCATCGAGCGAACGATCGATGAGACGGATGCGCGGATCGCCGGCGCATGCGACGGCGATCTTGTCGGCATAGGCTGAAAACTCGGTGAGGTTGCGGGTCTTGACGACCAGCGAGCAATCATCGCGCCCGGCGGCTGCACGCCGGAAGACCTCGATCGCGCCGAGTACATTTTTGCGCTCAAAAGACGATCGGCCATCGGCCATTGTCAGACAGACGCCGCCTTTGCGCCGCATGCGTGGCGGATTCGAGGACGGAGCAACGAAATGAGGGGCAAGTTTCACCGGCGTCGCGACAACATTCTTGATGGCCTCGACGACAAATCGGGTCGGTGCCCAGATTTCGGTGAGATGCCTTTCCGCCGCCCGCCACGACAAGGGGATGCGGGAAAGCTCATAGTTCCAGGAGCCAATGACACGCCAGCGCCTTGGTCTTTGCATGCCAAGGACGAACAGCGCGCGCTCTGTTTCGGGCGCATTGGCATGCAGGACAAGTGTACCTTTGCGTGCGCTGGGCATGTCTGACAATTGGATATCCGGAACGAGATCACACTGCCCGAAAGCGTCGCTCAGATCGACCGCGACAACGGCGCGGCCTTGATCCTCCAGTGCGGCGACGCAGGCCCGGGCCGCCTCGCCCAGGCCACTGGCCGTCCGAAAGAACCCCGCGATAACCAGTGGTCCCTCAGGCACCAGGCCAGGTTCGAGGGGCCGCGCCGCAAGCAAACGGCGCAAGCGCCAGCGTATGCGCGCAGCGATTGCCGTGCGGGTTGGCCTCGAACGCTTCCGGAGTTCCGATGAATCCATGTCGATTATGCCAGAATTGCCGGGCATCCCCTGATAGCCTGATCCGGGCGGCCATCCGGCCGCGATTCTCGTGTCTTTCCTGAAGGCCGAAGCGGCTGTCAGAGCGCGCTCAGAAAAAGCGGAATCCGATTTTTCTTCCGAACATGCGCCAATTAATGAATCCGGACATTTTCAATGAGGATGCTCCTGGCCCGGCCCGTATTCAGACGCAGCACCCTTGCAATCGCCCTATTCCCCTTTCCACTGCCCGGCGCGCTTTTCCACAAACGCCTCCATGCCCTCGCGCTTGTCGGCAGTGCCATTGAGCGCGTGGAACAGGCGGCGCTCGGTCCAGATTCCCTGGGCGAGCGTGGTTTCAAATGCGAGATTGACCATTTCCTTGTTCATGATTGCCGCAAGCGGGGCCATTTTCGCGATTTCGACAGCGGTTTTCAGGGCTTCGGCGAGCAAATCGGCATCGGGGATCACGCGGGCGACCAGCCCGGCGCGCTCGGCCTCCTGAGCGTCCATCATCCGCCCGGTCAGACACATTTCCATGGCCTTGGCTTTGCCAATGGCCCGGGTCAGACGCTGGGATCCGCCCATGCCCGGCGCGACACCGAGTTTGATTTCGGGTTGCCCGAATTTGGCGTTCCCGGCCGCCAGAATGAAATCGGCCATCATCGCCAATTCGCAGCCGCCGCCCAAAGCATAGCCGGACACGGCGGCGAGCCAGGGCTTGCGGGTGGCGCAGATGCGCGTGGTCCATTCCACAAACCAATCCACCCGATACATGTCGGCAAAGCCCATTTCCGTCATTTGCCGGATATCGGCCCCCGCCGCAAAGGCTTTGGCCGATCCGGTGAGGACGAGGCATCTTTGGGCAGGGTCTGCGTCATAGGCCGCAAACGCGTCGACCAAAGCGGCCAGGACATCGCTATTGAGCGCGTTGAGGGCTTCGGGCCGGTTGATGGTGAGGAGGGTCACCCCATCGTCGCGGCGATCGATCAACAGCACCAGCGGGGTCGGCGCAGATGCGGAGAGAGGGTTTGCGTCGGTCATCGATTATCCTGTTCGCGCGGGCGATTTTCGTGGAAACATGCGGTCAAGACCGGCGACGCCCTGGCTTCCGGTTTTCGGCTCCGAATTCCGCTCCCGGTTTTACGCAATAATATCGGGGAACAACTGATCCTCCAGCGTGCGGATGGCATCCTTGAGCACAAGTTTGCGCTTTTTCAGCCGCGCAAGTCGAATCTGGTCGCCATTGGCGCGGATGATGTCGGCCACTTCGTCGTCCAGCGCCCGATGCTCCTCGCGCAATACGGAGATCCGGGCGCGAATCGCCATGGCTTGCGGGTCAAAAGGATCACTCCGGCCGGAATCGTGCATGCGCCGCTCCGCAAGCCCACGCGACGCGCGAGCACCTGCCTTCACCCGATCGAATGACCTCACCCGATCAGAACAAAACGCATGATTCCGAAATCCGGAATCATGAATCCCGATTCCATCGATTTGATTCGATCGGGCAATGTCACGTTTCTACCCTGCTTTCGTGAATTGGCCAATCAGGCACACCAATTTGGTACACCAACCGGGCACATCATCCGCGCTCAGGGCACCATCTTCGCGCAAAAGGCGAATTTTCCACAGACACGACGCTTTGGCTCTTCCCCTCTGCCACTATTGGAGTAGTCTCGTCTGGCTCAGCCGGAGCGGCGCGGGCGCAACAGGCATGAACAGGTGGCGCGTTTTCGTCACCCCCGCCAGTTGGAAAAACCACCGAGTTCCCGGTCGCGCGGACCATGACCCTCCGCGACGGATCAGGGAACAAAGGGTCCGGGACGTCGCCGTTCCAGGTCTGGGTGAACGCCCAGCACGAGGAGGCCGCCCATGGCGATTGACGCCCGCATCCGTGAACTCAAAGCCCGCCATTCGGAACTGGATGCCAGGATCCGGAACGAAGTTCGAAGCCCGGCAACGGACAGCACGCGTATCGCCGAACTCAAGCGCAAGAAGCTGAAACTGAAGGAGACGATTGAAGGCCTCGAACAGCCGGCCCCCGGAGGGTAAAGGGGAGAAGCGGGCGGAAGGCGCACGGGGTTTCATCCCTGACCTCCTCCGGCGCTTTGGCGCATCGGTTGCATGGTTTCTTTCGGCATGAAACAGTGCCAGAGAAGTCTGCCCGGAGAAATTTTCAGGGTGACAGTCATTCAGGGTGACAGTCATTCAGGGTGACAGGCGGTCGAATTGACCGGTTCGACCGGAGAAAATTGCCCGAGCCGCCGCCCCGGCAGCACTCACGGGCATGAGCAATCCGATGGCCCCGCAACCGCGCAATTCTGCCACCTCCCGCAAGCGGTCCCGCCAATCGGGCAGTGATCCTGCACGCGCATGGCAGCGTATGTTGTCAGGTCGGCGGCTGGATCTGCTCGATCCCTCCCCGCTCGATATCGAGATCGAGGACATCGCCCATGGTCTGGCGCGGGTGGCGCGCTGGAATGGTCAGACCTCCGGCCCCAATGGCTTTTCCGTTGCCCAGCATTCGGTGCTGGTTGCCGATATCTGCACAAGCCTCGCGGTCCGGCAGAACGGGCACCCCTTCAGCCCGGCCGACCGGCTCTATGCGCTTTTGCACGATGCGCCGGAATATGTGATCGGGGACATGATCAGTCCGTTCAAGGCGGCTTTGGGATTCGATTATCGCCAGTTTGAGGATCGGCTCGCCTGCGCCATTCATATTCGCTACGGTCTTGGTCCACGCCCGTCGGAACCCGTGGCCCGTATCATCAAGGCCGCCGACCGGATCAGTGCTTTTTTCGAGGCCGTCGAGCTGGCCGGTTTTTCAATCGCCGAGGCCCGCCAATGGTTTGGAGACCCGGCGATCGAACTTTTCGAGCCCCTCATACCGCTCCCCAGCCAGGAGGCCCAGACCGGTTTTCTGGAAAAATTTCGTCTGGCCCTTGCCGAATATGATGCGGCGCGCTGATCGGCACTAAATCAACCCGAACCCCCACACGATCACGATCTTGCCGGCGCCGAAAACAAGGCAACGCGCTCGCGGCCGGTGACCGGATCACGGTCGACCAGCGCCCATTGCCCTTCCCGGGGCTCGACACTTGCTGACAAATCCAGCATGCGCCCCTCGATCGTCCGGCGAATGCGCAGATCAAGTTTGCGGGTCGCTTTCCAGCCGCGAATATGGAATTGCGCCCCAGGCGGATTCTGGAAAACGGCGATCAGCCGCGGACGGGGATCGGCCCGCCACATCTGGATCACCGGGGCGATATCCCGGCGGTCGGGCGGTGAGGCAATTGCCCAATAGCGCCCATCGGGCGAGGGCTGGGGAATATCAAGCGCGGCGATCTGTGAGCCCCCGAGCGAATCGACCAGCAGATAATCGGTGAGCGTCGCAAAATGCCGTTCGATGACATGGTAGAAGGGACGATCGCCCAGCGAGCCAACATAAAAATGCCGGACGCAGGGCCGCGCCGCAGCCGGGCATTGCACGCGGTCGACATAACGCAGCAGCCGCCGGGAGCCCCAGCTGACCAACAAGGCCGCACCGCGCCGGCGGGCGGCCCCGCGGGACAAGGCGATCGCCGCTTCTTCTTCCGCGACCATGGGGTCAATTGGCGCAGGCGACACTGGTAAAGCGGGAATCGCAATTCCGGCTTCTTGTGCCGTTGACGGTTTCGCAGGGACGGGATCCCCGCCCCCGGAACAGGCCGTCGTCAGCACGGCAAGTCCAAACAGGCCGATCAGGCGGAGGCGAAGGAAAGACAAGCCTGCATTGCGCATCACCTGCTCCCCTTCACACGCGAATTCAGACCGTTGCACTCACCCGGATCTCGCCATGGCAATGCTTGAATTTCTTTCCCGATCCACAGGGGCAGGAATCGTTGCGGCGCGTGCGATCCCACCCCTCCGGCAATTCAGAGACCGGCTTGAGCGCGGCGGAATCATCGCCCCGTGAGGCGTCCAGCGCGGGATGGCGGGAAGAATGAACAAGGATCGGTTCCTCGCTCGCCGCCGCCTGGGCCGGAGCGGGCTGCATCACATGCATGAGTGTGCGCGTGACTTCCGTGCGCAGGGTGCTCAGCATGGTTTCGAACAGCGAAAACGCTTCGGATTTGAACTCGTTGAGTGGATCGCGCTGGGCATAGCCCCGCAAATGGATGACCGAACGCAAATGGTCGAGATGAGCGAGATGCTCGCGCCAATGATGGTCGAGGATCTGGAGCAGAACCTGTTTTTCGACCCAGCGCATGCGTTCAGGACCCATCTGGGCGGCATGGGCGGCAGCGGCTTCATCTCCCGCGCGCAGGATGCGGGCCATGATCTCTTCATTGGCCGCGCCATCTTCGGCCGCCCATTCAGGAACAGGCAGGTCGACGCCCAGCAATTCAAAGACATCGGCCTTGAGATCATGGACCTTCCATTTTTCGGCATAGGCCTTTTCGGGCATGTCGCGGCGGACGAGGTCCTCGACTGTTTGCAGCCGCATTTCGGCCACGACCTCGGAGACATTTTCCGAGCGCATGAATTCGATGCGCTGCTCGAAAACCGCCTTGCGCTGGTCGTTGATAACATCATCAAATTTCAGCAGATTCTTTCGAATCTCGAAATTCCGCTGCTCCACCCGTTTTTGCGAGGTTTCCAGCGCCTTGGTCATCCAGGGATGGACAATCGCCTCGCCATCACGAATGCCGAGCCCGCGCATGATGGCATCGAGCCGATCGGCCGCGAAAATGCGCAGCAGATCGTCCTCAAGGCAGATATAGAATTTGGAGCGGCCGGGATCGCCCTGGCGCCCGGTCCGGCCCCGCAATTGATTGTCGATCCGTCGGCTTTCATGGCGTTCTGTGCCCAGAACATAGAGCCCGCCGGCCTCGATCGCGAGGCGCCGTTGCTCGTCGATCTCTGCATTGATCGCACTGCGCCGGGCAGCAATCTCGGCTTCCCCCGGCGTCCCGCCTTTGGCCTGTTCCTCGGCCAGCCAATCGGCCAAAGTGAATTCCGCATTACCGCCCAATTGAATATCGGTGCCGCGACCGGCCATATTGGTGGCGATCGTCACAGACCCCGGGATTCCGGCCTGGGCAATGATATGGGCTTCCTGCTCGTGATAGCGGGCATTGAGCACGCGGTGGGGAATGTTGCGGCGCTGCAATTCGGCCGAGAGCTTTTCGGATTTGTCGATCGACACGGTGCCCACCAGCACGGGCTGGCGGCGGGCATGGCAATCCAGAATATCGGTGATCACCGATTCCGTCTTCTCGGGCTGGGTGCGGTAGATCTCGTCCTCGTCATCGATGCGCTGGACCTTGCGATTGGTCGGCACCTCGACAACTTCGAGCTTGTAGATATCCGCAAATTCCACGGCTTCGGTCGCCGCCGTCCCGGTCATTCCGGACAATTTATCGTAGAGCCGGAAATAATTCTGGAAAGTGATCGAAGCGAGCGTCTGGTTCTCGGGCTGGACAAAGGCCTCTTCCTTGGCCTCGATCGCCTGGTGCAGACCTTCGGACAGGCGCCGGCCCGGCATCATCCGCCCGGTGAATTCGTCGATCAGAACGACCTCGCCATCCTTGACGATGTAGTCCTTGTCGCGAAAGAACAATTTATGGGCCCGCAGCGCCTGGTTGGCGTGGTGCACGACCGAGACATTGGCCGGATCGTAGAGATGCCCGTCGAGCAGACCGGCATTGTGGAGCAATTCCTCGACAAATTCGGACCCGTCTTCGGTAAACACCACCGAACGCTGCTTCTCGTCGAGCTCGAAATGTTCGGGTGCGAGCTTGTCGATCAGCGCATCTACGGCGCGGTAGAATTCGGTGCGATCCTCGGTGGGGCCCGAAATAATCAGCGGCGTGCGCGCCTCGTCGATGAGAATGGAATCCACTTCGTCGACAATGGCGAAGCGATGCCCGCGCTGGACCATATCGGTCAGCGAATATTTCATATTGTCGCGCAGATAGTCGAAACCGAATTCATTATTGGTGCCATAGGTGACATCGCAGGCATAGGCTTCGCGCCGCTGGCGATCGTCGAGTCCGTGAATGATGCAGCCGACCGAAAGCCCAAGGAAGCGATAGACCTGGCCCATCCAGTCCGCGTCGCGTTTGGCGAGGTAATCATTGACCGTGATCACATGCACGCCGCGTTCTTCCAGCGCATTGAGATAGACCGGCAGGGTGGCAACCAGCGTCTTGCCTTCGCCGGTGCGCATTTCGGCGATCCGCCCCATATGCAGGATCATCCCGCCCATCAATTGCATGTCGTAATGGCGCTGGCCGAGGGTACGCCGCGCGGCCTCGCGCACGACAGCAAAGGCTTCGGGCAGGACCTCGTCAAGGCTCGCGCCAGTGCGCAGGCGTGCCTTCAGTTCCGGCGTGCGCGCGCGCAGGGCTTCGTCCGACAGGGCTTCAATGGTCGGCTCGAGCGCATTGATGCGCGCGATCCGTTGCTTCATCCCGCGAAGCTTGCGTTCATTGACCGAACCAAACAATTTCGTCGCAAATTTCAGCATTCCGCTCTTCCATCACACGTGTCGCGCAATCTTCACGCTCACGGACCCAAATCCCGCCACGATTTTCCGGAAACAATTTTTCCGGAAAACGGCATCCCAACTCAGGTCCAAATCAGGCCGCAGGTCCTGACCCGAGCACAGCATCGCACCAAAACCGCGCGCGCGTTCCATCGCTTCTTCGGTATTACGCCGGAAATCCGGCACGACTTCGAATATATGGTACCCAATCGTTACGTTGTCGCTTCTTCCACTGTTTTCGCGTGCCCGAAATTGTGGTTCGGGGGACTTGCGTACCCGAACGCGGTCCGCAAATGCCCGAAAATCCTCAAAGCCAGTTCCCGCGCCGGGTGTCGGGATCAGGCCCGCGAGCTTTCTCCCGCAACATTCCGCCTGAATTGCGGCACCGGCCCTGCCGATATCCGTCACCGCCGACGAATCCTGCCCGCCTTTCTGCGCAGGATCGGCATGGCGGGAATGCTATCCTGAAACCGCGCCACCGAAAAGACTGCTTTCACCCGCACAGGGTCATCATGCCGCCGCATTATCCCTTCACAGGCATCATCATCCAACAAACATGCCCCGGAGGCTTCAGGCCCCGGAGGCTTCAGGCACCGGAGCTTTCAGGCAATTGACCGGCGCGGCGTACAGATCGGGCTCGACTTGTGAACGGGCTCCACTTAAGGACGGGTCCATTGCGTGTCAAATGAGCCCACTGCACGGCCCCTGTTTTCACGGGGCGTCCCGGAGGAAGCACATGATCATTCGCGGCATCAGATCCGTTGCGCGAGATATTGGGCCCGTGAATTTCCGGTTTGCCGGGCTTATGATCCTCGCGCTTCTGGCCGCATGCGGCGCGCAAACCGAGGACGGGACCGGCACCCGCCGGCAAAAGGTGGGCGGCGAGATCGCTGCCATGGTCAACAATAACCCGATCTATACTGCCGATGTGCAATTGGAGGCGGTGGCCCAGGGCATCGTCCAGCCGGGCGAGACCCTTGCGCCCAGCTCACCCGAATTCACCGGGATCGTCGATGATCTGGTCGACCAGCGCCTGTTGTCATTGCAGGCGGAGGCACAAAATCTCGACAAGGACGACCAGTCCCGCCACCGCCTGCGGTCAGCGCGAGAGCGGATTCTGGGCAATATCCTGATCGAAAACATCGTCGCCAATCAGGCGACGGATGAATCCGTCCAGAAACTCTATCGCGAGCAATTGCGCCTGCTGCAATTGGGCGACGAAACGCGTGTGCGCCACATCATTGTCGGAACGCGCGAGGAAGCCCAGGCCATCATCAAATCGGTCAAGGGGGGCGAGGATTTTTCAACCCTTGCCTTCCAGCATTCGCGCGATCCCGAAAGCCGGGCCGAAGGCGGGGATCTTGGCTATGTCACGGCCGACCAGTTCGAAGAGCCCTTTTCCGCCGCCATCGCCAACACACCAGTGGGTGAAATCGCCGATCCGTTCCCGAGCGCCATGGGCTGGCATGTGCTGCGTGTCGAAGACCGGCGCACCAAAGCACCGCCATCGCTCGAGGAAATGCGCCCGCAGATCATGCGCTATATGACCTTGCAGGAAATCCAGAAGATCCTCGAAAAGCTGCGACGCGAAGCGCGCGTCGTCCGGGTGGTGAAGCCGGTTCGCAGCAAGGGATCGGAAGATCCGTTCGGCCCGCCACCGGTGACGGCAAAGCCCATTCCGGAACCAGTGGAAGATCCGGCGGCCGTCCTGCTCACACCATCCGATTCTCAGCCCGATTCACAGCCCGATTCACCACCTGCGGCGGCTCCATCGGGGGCGACGGTGCCAGGTGCCTCCGCTCCACCTGCAAATGCTTCCCCGGCGGCCCCGCCAACAGCAAGTCCGTCTGTGCCCCCGAACGCGAACAGAAACCCAGTCAGGAAGCCTGTAAGGCCCTGATTCGATGACATTTTCTATCGACCGGCACGAAGGGTCGCTGCGTTCACGAAATCGCGATGTGTAAATTTTTTGTAAGGCGCAGAACGGGTCATTAACAAATCGACAAGATTTCGCCTCTTTTCCGCCCCGAACTTGTCAAGAACGCAATTGAACATCCTCCTGTGCAGCGAATCAGTCCCCTCGCTGCCACGGTGGAGAATTGCTGATGACCCCCGATCCCAAGCGCAATCTCAACGAAGACATCAACAATGATGGCACGGTTCCGGCGAAGCCCGTGAAAACCGCGCGCAAGCCAGGGCCCCCAAAGAAGTCGCGCCGCGTGCCGGATTCGGTGCCCCCTTTGCTCGCCCGCGCGTCGGGCGCAGGCGACGGACTGCTTTTGGGGCGGCATCTTCCGAGCGCCGGGCCGTCGGTGCCGGGTTTTCGTGAATCTTCCGTCAACCGCAATGGCCCGGCCGCGAGCTCGCCTGTCACGCTCGAGGGCGAGGGTCATGTGCTGACCATCGCGCCGACCGGTGCCGGGAAAGGCCGCGGCAGCATCATCCCCAATCTTTTGCGTTACGAGGGATCGGTGATCGTGCTCGACCCCAAGGGCGAGGCCGCCGCGGTCACGGCACGCCGTCGACGTGAAATGGGCCATGATGTGCGCATCATCGACCCTTTCGGACTGGTGAACAAACACACCGATTCGCTCAATCCCTTCGACATTTTCGATCTGCCCGGCATTGACCACGGTGCCGAGGCCGAGGCGCTTGCGACCCTGCTGTCAGGAAATTTCCAGTCCACCAAGGAACCGTTCTGGGACATCTGGGGTCGGGCTTTGTGTGCGGGTGTCATCGCGGCTGTCGCCCAGACCGAAGGCCCTGCAACGCGGAATTTCTCAAAGGTGCGCGATTATCTCAAAAGCGCGGATCCGGTCTATGGCCTCGCCAGCCTGCTCGAACGGCATGGTACGCAGCTCAACCGGCTGTCGACACAAGAGATCGGTTCGTTCCTGCATTTGCACGAAGCAACACGGTCAGGAGTCATTGCGACCGCGCAATCCTATCTCTCGGCGCTGGCTTCGGATGCGGCAGCGAGCACGCTCATGAAGTCCAGTGTCGACCTCGAGGCCCTGCGCGAGGGCAAGCCGATGACGATCTATCTGGTCATTCCACCGACCAAACTGACCTCGCACGCATCGCTTTTGCGCCTGTGGGTGTCGAGCCTGATGTCGGCTGTCATGGCGCGCACCAAATTGCCGGAATTGCGAACGCTTTTCATCATTGATGAATGCGCGCAACTGGGGAAATTCGATGCGCTTCCCACCGCCGTCACCCTGGCGCGCGGATATGGGATGCGGGTCTGGGCATTTTTTCAGGACATGTCGCAATTGAAGCGCATGTATCCCAGTGAATGGCAGGCGGTGGTGACCTCTTCGGCGGTGATGCAGGTCTTCGGTGTTCCCAATCATCTGATGGCACGGGAACTTGCCGATGTGATCGGCGATCTGTCGGCCGAGGAATTGCGCAAATTGCCGGCCGACCAGCAGGCCGTGATGTTTGCCCGCGGTGGTGCGTCCAAGGCTTCTCTGCTGGATTATCTCAAGGACCCCGAATTCAGGGCGGCCTGGGACCCGAATCCGATGTTCAATGGCGGAGGGGATGCCCAGCAAGGTGGCGGGCGCGGCGAGGATCGCACATCACAGCGCGAGGCCAAGGCAAAAAGCTGACATGCCTGCCGGCTGAAACGCCCCCGGTCCGCAAGGGCCGGGGGCGTGACGCCCGTCTCACTTCCTGCATTTCTCACTTCCTGGACTTCACTCACTTCACCCTTATCCCGTCCAGCGCCGCGCGCAGACTTTGCCAGTCATCCGGCGGCGAGGTCTCGAACCGCATCATCTCATTGGTAAAAGGATGGCGAAAGCCGAGCACGGCTGCATGAAGCGCCTGGCGCTTCATGGCAATTCCCTGTTCGGCGAGAGAATGATCGAGCGCGCGCGCAGCCCTGCTCCCGCCATAGGTCTCGTCGCCAATCAGCGGGCACGACAAATGCGCCATATGCACCCGGATCTGGTGGGTTCGGCCCGTTTCCAGAATCAGCCGCAATTCCGCGGCGGCCGCACCGCGGGGACCCGCGCCAAGCATGGCGACGGTCTGGTAATGGGTAGCTGCGAGCTTCCCGGCATTCGAGGTCTCCGGCAGCACGGCCATTTTCTTGCGATCCCGGGGATCGCGTCCGATCCGAGTCTCCACCCGGCCAAGGACGGGGGACGGCGCGCCGACGCTGAGCGCCCGATAGATCCGTTCGGCACTCTTTGCCTGAAATTGCTTGCCAAGCGAATGCAATGCAGTCTCCGATTTGGCGACCACCAGAACGCCCGTCGTATCCTTGTCCAGCCGGTGAACAATGCCCGGCCGTCCGGCTGCCCCGATTTCCATCAGCGCCGCGCCGCAATGGTGCAAAAGCCCATGCGCGAGCGTTCCCGTCCATGCGCCGGGGGCGGGATGCACTGCCAGTCCGGCCTGCTTGTCCAGCACCAGAAGATGGGCATCCTCATGGAGAATGGTGAGCGGGATCGGTTCGGGCAGAAAGCGCGAGGGTTCCGGGCGCGGCACATCCACCCGATAGACGGTTCCCGTGCGCACCTTCCCTGCCGCATCGCTGACAATGTTCCCATCGGCCCGCACCCGGCCCTTTTCGATCAATGTCTTCAGCCGGGAGCGCGACAAGGCCGGAAACTGCCCGGCCAGAAAGCGATCGAGCCGCTCTCCTGCATGGCCGAGATCTGCCACCACCTCCGCAGGGCGCGGGGCGGGATCGTCCTCCTCGGGACATTCATCGTCGTCAGCCTTGGATTCCATGCGACCGACATATAGCCGCACCAATGAATGGCAAAGCGGGATTTCCCCGGTTCACGCGGCGCTGCGGGATTCACTGCCCGATTTCCGCACCCGCCAGAAGCGGATGGCGCGTTGCGCGGCCTCTTGCGGCACCGATTGATAGAGCCGGCCATAGATTTCCGCCTGGCCGAGCCCATTGGCGCCGCCTGCCAGCATCACGGAGATGGTCACGAACACCGCCCGCTCTACTCCGGCTGCCCGGCAGATCGTCGCAAGCCCGTCGAGATCCTTCTTCTCCCAGAACAGATGGACGGTAAAGAAATCGACCCCGGTCATGCGGGCCAAAGCCGCCTTGAAATGGGTGATCCGCTTCTCGCGCAGCACATTGACCAGCAGCGGGCCATCAAGCGCATTTTCCGCCACCCGGCGCTCGACAAAGGCGAGGGCCGAATCATAATCCTCCGGCAGCGCCCCATGCGCCTTGGCGACTTTGGTGCGGGCAATGGCCAGGGCGGCCTCGACCTCCTCGGCGCTTGCTTCTTCATTGCGGGCGCGAATTTTTTCGCGCAGATCGCGCTCCACGGAGCCAAAAACCTCGTTGAGCAGATCGAGAGGCGTGTCGCGCCGCTCGACAAAAGGTGCCTGAAGCTCGACAGAACCGGCCACCCGATCGGCGATCTGCTCGAAAGCGGCGCGCGACAAGCGGGCATTGCGGTTGCGCAACAGCGAACTCACCACCCGATCATCGCCGCGATCGACCAGGACACCGGACAGGGTTGCGCTTACCCGATCCCGTCGCGAGATCGCCATCAGATGATCCTGCCCCTGGACGCGGGCAATATCGACCAGATCCTCATCCTCCAGCGTCTGGCTGGTGCGCAGTACGGGTTCAGCCACCGCGATATGGTCCATCGCCAATTGCCGCGACAATCTCGCCGCGGACCTCCGGGCGATTTGGTCAGCCGGTTGGCGAGTTCGACCCGCACCTCGAAATCCATTTCAGCCGCCACGGACGACATGATGTCATCGAACAGGCGATCCTCGTCCAACGATCTCTTGCCGTTGCGGTCGAAGAACAGGTCCGTAACTTCGCGAAGCAATTCGCGGCGCTTGTCGCTCGATCGCTCATGGGCGAGTTCTGCCAGCCGGGAAAAGCGGGTTTCATTCGTCATGCGATCGCTCTCAATTGCCACGAAAAGTGGCTCAGCCACCCTCCATTTCTACACGCAGTTTCGTAAACATTTGGTGGAGGAATTAAAAAAGACGCGCTCAGAGGCTGGCAAAACCGGAATCCCACGGCACCGCGCGCGGGGAATTTGCCGGACGCATTTCGTCCCCGGCAGCCCCGTGCGACAATTCGGCCCGCGGCAACGGCGGACGGCCAAGGATCAGGTCGGCGGCCTTTTCCGCGATCATTAAAGTGGGCGCATTGGTATTGCCCGACACGAGCAGCGGCATGACGCTCGCATCCACCACCCGCAGGCCGGCGATCCCGCATAGCCGCAATTCATCGTCAACCACGGCCATTTCATCGCCCGGCGCGCCCATTTTGCACGTCCCCACCGGGTGATAGATGGTTTCTGCCGCCCGCCGGATCCAGGCATCGATCCCGGCATCCGTATCAATGCCGGCACCCGGCAGGAGTTCGCCGGTGATCAGCCCGGCCATCGGGTTCTCGGCAAAGATCCTGCGCCCGATCCGCACCGCTTCGCGCAGGGCCCGCCGGTCCTCGGCAGTGGCAAGGTAATCGGGATCGATCAGCGGGTCGGCCAGCGGATCCGCATTCGGCACACGCACGGCACCGCGGCTCTCGGGGCGCAATTGGCAGATATGCAAGGTGAAGCCGTCCTTGTTGATCTGGCTGCGCATGTGATCGATCACGATTCCGGCCACGAAATGCACTTGCAGATCCGGCCGGTCGAGCCCCGGGCGCGAATCGAGAAACGCCCCGGCCTCGAGAAAATTCTCCCGCCCGGGCCCGCGCTTGCGGAGAAGATAATCGATGCCGATCAGTGGCTTGCGCCATCCCCTGTTGGTGGACCACGCAGTGGCGCGCGAATGGGTCTGCGCCACCAGGGCGACATCGAGATGGTCCTGCAAATTCCTGCCCACGCCCGGCAAAGCGTGGCGTATCCCGATCCCCGCGGCCCGCAGATCGGCAGGGTCGCCAATCCCCGAGCGTTGCAGAATGGCCGGCGAGTGCACCGCGCCCGCGCACAGGATGATTTCGCGCGCGGCCATTATTGTCTGTGTTTGCGTATCTTTGTTCAACCTGAATTCAACGCCGCAGGCGCGGCCTTCCTCCATCAGGATACGGCTGACATGCGCCCCGGTCCGGACAGCAAGATTGGGTCGCTGGCCCGCGATCGGTTCGAGGAAAGCGCGCGCGGCGCTCTGCCGCTCGCCGTCGGAAATCGTCAGCTGATATTGGCCCATGCCGGCCTGCTCGGCACCGTTGAAATCGGCACTGACCGGGAAGCCCGCAGCGCGCCCGGATTGGATGAAGGCCTCATAAAGCGCGCGGCGGGCCGGGGGTGATTTCCCCCATTCCACCTTGAGCGGGCCCTCGTCGCCGTGAAACGCGTCGGCCCCGCCCTCAAAATTCTCGGAGCGCCTGAAATAAGGCAGAACATCCTCAAAGGCCCAGCCCTTGAGGCCCAATTGCCGCCATTGATCATAATCTCGGCGATGTCCGCGAATATAGATCAGTCCATTAATTGCCGAAGAGCCGCCCAATCCCCGCCCCCGCGGCCAATAGAGCCGGCGCCCGTCGAGATTGTTCTGCGGAACCGTGGAAAGTCCCCAATTGAAGCTGCTTTTTTGTTTGAACAGGGTCCCGGCACCGGCCGGCATTCGCACCAGCAGCGATTGATTGGTCCCGCCGGCTTCGAGCAGCAGCACCCGATTCCCGCTGATTTCGCTCAGCCGTGCGGCCAGCACCGAACCGGCGCTGCCGCCGCCAATGATGACGAAGTCGAAAGTCTCGCTGTCACTCTGCGCGCGCGCCATCACCACTCCCTGCCGGATGTGGCTGACATTTCCGCCAAAGTCCGGACCCCGTCAAGCTGCGCCAGACCGAGCTGCGCCAGGCCGAAATGCCCCCGGATCGCGGTGACCCCGACCGATGGGGCCCGCCTCAGGCCAGCTTGCGCTCGACGATTTCCACCGTAAAGCACTCGATCTGGTCGCCCACCCGCACATCCTGGTAGTTTTCGAAGGCCATGCCGCATTCCTGGCCGCCCGTGACTTCCGGCACTTCATCCTTGAAGCGCTTGAGGGTGGACAATTTGCCTTCGTGGATGACCACATTCTCGCGCAACAGGCGCACGCCGCAGCCGCGCTTGACCGTGCCTTCGCTGATCCGGCAACCGGCCACCTTGCCGACCTTGGTAATATTGAATACTTCGAGGATCTGAGCATAGCCGATAAAGGTCTCGCGGCGTTCGGGCGCCAACATCCCCGAGAGCACGCCCTTGATATCATCGAGCAGATTATAGATGATCGAATAATACCGGATCTCGACGCCTTCCTGATCGGCCAGATCGCGCGCCTGCTTATTGGCGCGGACATTGAACGCGACGATCGGCGCACCGGACGATTTGGCGAGCAGCACATCCGATTCCGAGACGCCACCGACTCCGGAATAGATCACCCGGGCGCGGACTTCGGTTGCCCCAAGCTTTTCCAGAGCCCCGACAATGGCTTCGCTCGATCCCTGCACATCTGCCTTCACCACGACCGGCAATTCCTTGACGTCAGATTGCTTCATCCGCGCCATCAATTGCTCGAGCGAACTGCGGGCCATGGGAACCGCGCCCGATTTTTCTCGCCGCAGACGCTGGCGGTAATCGACGATCTCGCGCGCACGCGACTCGTTTTCCACCACCACGACCTGATCGCCGGGCTCGGGCGCACCATCAAGGCCGAGCACCTCGACCGGCGTGGTCGGCCCGGCATCCTTGAGCTGTTGCTTGCGTTCATTGACCAGCGCACGCACACGGCCCCATTGCATGCCCGCAACGATGATATCGCCGCGCTTCAGGGACCCGCGCTGGACCAGCACCGTGGCCACCGCGCCGCGCCCCTGGTCAAGCTGCGCCTCGATGACCACGCCTTCGGCGGCGCGATCGGGATTGGCGGTCAGGGCCAGAACCTCGGCCTGGAGCAGGATGGCATCGGTCAGGTCGTCGAGCCCGAGCTTTTTCAGAGCCGAGACCTCTACCACCTGCACATCGCCACCCAGCGATTCGGGAATGACCTCGTGGCGCACCAGTTCCTGCAAAACTTTTGCAGGATTGGCATCGGGCTTGTCGATCTTGTTGACCGCCACAATCATCGGGACGCCGGCGGCCTTGGAATGGCTGATGGCCTCGATGGTCTGCGGCATCACGCCGTCATCGGCGGCGACCACCAGAATAACGATATCGGTGACCTGGGCACCGCGTGCGCGCATGCCCGAAAATGCGGCATGGCCCGGCGTATCGAGAAAGGTGATTCGCGCGTCATTTTTGAGCTGCACCTGATAGGCACCGATATGCTGGGTGATCCCGCCGGCCTCGCCGGCCGCCACATCGGTATGGCGCAGCGCATCGAGCAGCGAGGTCTTGCCATGGTCGACATGGCCCATGATGGTCACGACCGGCGGGCGCGGGGTCAGGGATTCCTCGTCATCGGGCGCGCCGATCAGGCCTTCCTCGACATCCGAATCCGCCACCCGTTTCACGCTATGGCCGAAATCGGCGACGATGAGTTCGGCGGTGTCAGCATCGAGCGCCGTATTGGTGGTCGCCATATTGCCTTGTTTCATCAGATATTTGATGACATCGGCGGCGCGTTCGGCCATGCGGTTGGCCAATTCGCCAACCGTGATGATTTCGGGCACCACCACTTCGCGCAGCACTTTCTGGGCGTCCGGACCGCCCAATTGCCGCATGCGCTTTTCCTTTTCCCGCTCGCGCGCGCGCCGCAGGGACGCCAGCGACCGCCAGCGATCATCGCCTTCGGCCACGGCATCGACCACGGTCAGGCGCCCGTCGCGACGTTTCGGCTCGCCCTTGGTGCGCGAGATTGGCCCCTTGAGTGCGGCCCCCGCACCGGCTCCGGGAAATGTTTTCGCTTTCTTGATCCGCCCACCAGCCCCGGCGGCGCTCTCGCCTTCGTCGTCGATATCCTGAACCGCAGCGCGCAGGACCGGGCTCAGAATGCGCTTGACCTCGGCTCCGCCTGCCTCGCCACGGCGGGCTTTGGCTTCCTCGTCACGCCGGCGCCGGGTTTCGACTTCCTGCTTGGCCAGTGCTTCGGCCTCGATATTGCGGCGCGCTTCATCCTCTGCGAGGCGCTGGCGGGCAGCAGCCTGCTCGCGCCGCAGATGGGCTTCGTCGGCCGCGCGGCGCTGCTCACGCCGCTGCAAATCCGAACTGTCCTGATTGGACAAGGCACGCTGGCGCGCCGCCAATTCCTCGGGCGACAGAGTGCGCCCGCCGGCCGCCGGCGCGCGGCCGGCACTGTCGGGCCGGGGGCCGCGATTGAAGCCGCCTTCGGGACGGCCAGTGTCGGGACGGCCAGTGTCGGGACGGCCAGTGTCGGGACGGCCAGTGTCGGGACGGGGACCACGGCTGAAATTGCCATCCGGACGCGGCCCGCGATTGGGCGCAATACTGCCCGATCCGGCATTGTCGCTACCCCGCATCTCCCGCGGGGCTTCGCTGCGCGGCGGGCGCGGCTCGCCCCCGGCTTCGGGTACAAGCGGGCGCAGGGAGGGACGCAACGCTGCCGGCGCGCGCGGGGCTTCGGTTGGTGCTGGCGGCGCGGTCGCGAGAATTTCCGGCTCGGCCTCGATTTCGACTACAGGTGGAGAGGCAATCGCCTCTGGTGCGGCAGCCACCGGTTTTTCCGGTTCGGGAATAATGATTTCAGGACGGTGGAGCGGCGGGATGGCAGCGGATGCCCGCGGCGCATCAGGACGCGGCGGAGCCGGCCGGTGCGGCGGGGACGCCGGCGCGCCGGCGCGCTCGCTTCCTGGACGCGCATCCGAACGACGCGATTCAGCCGGACGGGAATCCGGTGCCCGGGTCTCCCGCGATCGCGAATCCGGAAGCCGGGACTCAGGCAAGCGGGATTCTGGCAAGCGGGATTCTGGCAAGCGGGATTCTGGCGGGCGCGCTGCGCCGGCACCGCCAGCCGGACGTGCGCCCTGGGGCGCCGCCGGCCCGCCGGGCGGATGCCCGCCGCGCTTGGCCGGCTTGATCTCAACGACCACGGCTTTCGAGCGCCCATGCGGGAAGTTTTGCCGAACCGTGCCGGTTCCGCTTCCCGTTTGCGGACGTCCTGCGCCTGCGCGGCGGCCATGATCGTCGCTGATATCGCCCGGATTGCTCATGCGTTTCCTGAACCAGTACCAATTAAATCCGGCACCCGAGTGCCATTCACCCCAGTGCCATTCACCCGAGTACCGCTGCTGCAATTCTGCCCGTCCGGAAATGCGTCTCCGCCTCCCGATACTGACCCCGCTATTCGGGCAATGCAACCGCAGCACCCCCGATCAAATTCCTCGCGAAACCCGGCCCAAACGACCGGATCATTGCTCTTCCCGACGGCGGGGAACGACGCCACCCTTGAACGCCGATTTCAACGTCAGCGCAAGCTATTCGTCCCCATCGAAATCGGCGTCACCGGAGTGATTGTCTTCGTCTTCGTCTTCGTCATCGTCATCGGGATCGCGATCGGGATGCCCCGGCCCAGCGAGATCATCCTCTCGCCAATCGGGGAGCGGCGCACCGCTGACGCGCAAAAGCCGCAGATATTCCGCGAGCCAGGATTGCGCCATTCGGCCGATCACCACAGAGGCATGTATCACACGTTCGCGCCCCAGCGCCATCGCCAATTCCCGTGAATCGAAGCTTTCAACGACGGGGAGCGGTCCATGCAGCGACACGATATTCTGGCGCAATTTCCGCTTTTCGCGGGGCGATCCGTCACTGGCGAGGATCAGCGCACCGGGCGCGCGCCGCCCGGCGGTAATCAGCACCTGGTCGTGACCGAGCGAGAGCCCTCCCGCCCTGCGGATGAGGCCGAGCCGGCTCAGACATCGGGCGCGCTGGGCGGCGACGATTTCATCGGGCATCGTGGGCGAAACCCGGCAAGGCTTGCGAAACGCCCGCGCAAAGGCGTTTTTGGCCACCGCTTTTTCCAGCAATGCGCGTTCATCCTCGACCCAGGCCCCCCGCCCCGGCAATTTGTGATCGAAATCGACAAAGACCTGATCGCCGGGCCCGATCACGAAACGCAGGGCGGTTTCGCGCCCGACGGTCGCGCCGGTCACCGCCGAGCGGCGCCCGGGCCCCCGCCGCGCGGGTTCGGCCCCCGCATCGGGACCTGAGCGGGGCTCACGCACTCCGGAATCCGGATCCCCGACCGGAGCGCGACCCGATTTCGAACGGCGGACAACGATCAAGAGCGGCCTTCATCCCCGTCGGACGGGGTTTCGGACGCGGCTTCATCGGTCATGATCCCGGCTTCGCGCGCTTCGTCCTCGTCGAACACCAATCCGTCTTCGGCAAATTCGCCTTCGGGATAATCGCCGCCGGCTTCGTCGTAATAACCCTCGTCATTTTCGGCCGTATATTCCGGTTCCGGAGCCTCGATCCAGCCCGCGGCGACGCGTGCGTGGAGAATCAGGGCTTCGGCCGCCTCGCGGCTCAGTTCCTTCTGATCGAACACGCCCTTGTTCGGCACCTTCTGCCCCTTGACGATATCGACCCAGCCCACGAGGTCGTCGGGGGTCAGGCCGGCCAGATCGTCGGTTGTCTTGACACCCGCTTTGCCGAGCGTGATGGCGCGCGCCAATGTCACGCCGGCAATGTCGAGCACCTCATCGGCCACCCCGAGCGCCAGCCGCTCCTCGTCGAGCTTCTGGGTCTCGCGGGCCAGATGGTCATTGGCGCGCGACTGGAGTTCGGCGCCGTTATCGGGCCCGATCCCGGGAATGGAGGCCAGTTCGTCGGCATCGGTATAGGCAACATCCTCGATCGAGGAAAAGCCCTCGCTGGCCAGCAATTGAGCAAGCGTCTCGTCGATCTGAAGCACCGAGACGAACAGATTGGTGCGGGTCTCGAATTCTTTCTGCCGGCGTTCGCTGTCCTGTTCCTCGGTGAGAATGTCGATCTGCCAGCCGGTGAGCATGGAGGCCAGCCGCACATTCTGCCCGCGCCGGCCAATGCCCAGCGATAATTGTTCGGACGGGACGACGACCTCGACCCGGCCTTCATCCGAATCGATGACCACCTTGCTGACTTCGGCCGGCTGGAGCGCGTTGACGAGAAAGGCGGCCTCGTCCTGGCTCCATGGAATGATGTCGACCCGCTCGCCATGCAATTCGGCAACGACCGCCTGAACACGCGCGCCGCGCATGCCCACACAGGCCCCCACGGGATCGATCGATCCGTCATAGCTCACCACGGCGATCTTGGCCCGGCTGCCCGGATCGCGCGCCACCGATTTGATTTCGATGACGCCGGAATTGACCTCGGGGACTTCCTGGGCAAACAATTTCGCCATGAACTGGGGATGGGCGCGCGACAAAAATACCTGATGGCCCTTGGGCTCGCGGCGCACATCATAAAGAAAGGCCCGCACCCGGTCGCCCGACTGGAAGGCCTCGCGCGGGATGGCCTGGCTCTTCACGATGACCCCCTCGCCACGGCCGATATCCACGATCGTATTGCCATATTCGACGCGCTTGACGACCCCGTTGATGATGTCGCCAACCCGGTCCTTGAAGTCCTCGAACTGGCGATCGCGCTCGGCATCGCGAACTTTTTGCAGGATAACCTGTTTGGCGGTCTGGGCCGCGACCCGTCCATATTCGAGGGCGGGCAATTCCTCCTCGAACACAAAGCCGGGCTCGACATCGGGCTTGCGCCGACGCGCGGTGGCGAGGTCGATTTCGACCGAATCCTGCATCACTTCTTCCACCACCGTAAGGCAGCGCACCATGCGTGTATCGCCGGTTTTCGGATCGATGGTGACGCGGATATCGTGCTCGGCCCCATAGCGGGCACGGGCCGCCTTCTGCATGGCGTCTTCCATTGCCTCGATCACGATGAAGCGGTCGATCCCCTTCTCGCGCGCCACAGCATCGGCGATCTGGAGGATTTCAAGGCGGTTGGCGCTGATCGCAGTCATGTTCGGTCTTTCCTCTTCGGTTCAGTCTCACATTCGGCCACATGCCCGGACCTGATCTTCGGCCCGGTGGCCATTTCCCCCGGAAACAGTGCGGAAACGCGTTCCGGACCGGAGCATCCGCCCCCGGATTCAGTGCGCGTCGGTTTCGGCAGTACCGGCATCGGCTGCATCCGGTCCGATTCCGGCCTTGCGTTTGGGCGCGCGCCCCTTGGTCTTTGCTGACTTCGTTCCCGTCTTGCCTGTACCCCGCGCAGCTTTTGGGCCCGCCGGTTTCGTGATCGCCGGCCTGATGGCAACTTCCGGATCAGCCCCTTGCGCGGCTGCTTCCGCCGCGCGCCGCAAATCCTCGGCGATCAATCGCTCGGTCAGCACCAGTCGCGCCTCCTGCACCTCGCCGAAATCGAACACATGTTCCATCCCGTCGGCAGTAAGGATACCGACCTTGCCCCCCGCCGGCACTCCGAGCATGCCGGAAAAGCGCTTGCGGCCATCGATCATCGCCCGGATTTCGAGCCGCGCCTCATGACCCGCCCAGCGGGTGAAATCCTCATAAGAAGTCAGCGGGCGATCGATGCCCGGCGAGGACACCTCAAGCACATATTCGCCGCGGATCGGATCCTCGACATCAAACACTGCCGAGAGATCCCGCGACAGGCGGGCGCAATCCTCGACCGCCATCAATCCGTCGACCTGACGCTCGGCCATGATCTGCAACCGCACCCGCTTCGCCCCCTGAATGCGAACGCGCACGATCCGCAGGCCCAGCGCCTCCGCCGTGGGCTCGGCAAGGCGCAAAAGCTGATGTTCAATCGGGGTCAGACTGCGCAAGTGGGTTCCCGTTTCCGCCGCATATCGGGCCGGTATTTCGGTTCAGGCCACGCCCGATCGGACAACAAAAAAGCGGCCGGGCCCAGGCCCGCCGCTTCCATGCGCCCGAAGACGCGATCAGCGATGTTGTCTCCCCATAGCCCGAACATGGACGACTGTCGAGCGGGCCCATGCGGATTTTTCAGCTGCCAGATCGCGCCGGCCCTTTCGGTCCTTGAACTCCTGGCACCCTCGATTACCGGAATCCAAACGATCTACCGAATGCACAGCGCAAGATCGCGTCCGCCCAATTTCGGCGAGCACATGGCACCCGCATGTTCCGGGTCACGAAAATCAGCCACGTTCGGCGAGGAGGCCGAGATCCCCCACCGGCGCGCTGACCCCGATCAGTGCCGCCAGCAGCCCGAGCCGCCCGCGGCGAAAGGCAGGATCGGGATCATTGACCATGACATCGGCAAAAAACGTGTCGAGCGGGGCGCGCAATCCGGCGAGCAGCTTCAAAGCCCGGCCAAAATCCTCCGCTGCGACCGAAGCTTTCAGCTCCGCCCGACAACCGATGATCGCCTCGGCGAGGCTGCGATCGGCATCCATGGCTGTCTGTGCCCAGCCGATTGCGCCTTCGGGGTCGAGTTCGAGCCCCGGTTCCTTGCGGCGTTCGGCCTCGAGGATATTGAGCGCGCGACGATTGAGGGCGAGCACATCGCGGCCCTCGGGAGAGGCAACAAAACCTTGCAGCGCCATCGCCTTGCGCCGCAAGCGGGCCGGCAGGAAGCCGTTACCGGTGCCGCCAAGGACTGCACGCACGCAATCGGCCTCGCAGCCTTCCTCGCGCAGCAATACCGAAAGCCGGTCCTGGAAAAAGCCGGTCAGGGCCTGCAACAATGCCGCTGGATCGCAGCCCGCCGCCGCCGGCCCATAGCGCGCGATATGGGCTTCGAGGATCGCGTCCCCACCGGGATCGAAGGCGATGTCATGCTCGATCAGGTTGCGCAGCACACCCAGAGCCGCGCGGCGCAGGGCATAGGGATCGCCCGAGCCGGTCGGCTTCTCGCCGATCAGCCAGAAGCCGAGCAGGGTATCGAGCTTGTCGGCCAGGGCGACCGCCCGCGCCAAACCATGGCGGGGCAGGCCATCGCGCGGGCCCTGCGGCCGGTAATGATCGGCAATGGCCTCGGCCAATTCGGCGGGAAGCCCTTCGGACAGGGCATAATGATAGCCCATATTGCCCTGCAATTCCGGAAACTCCCCCACCATTTCCGTCACGAGATCGAATTTGGCGAGGAAGCCCGCCTGCCGGGCCAATTCGCCATCGGCCCCGCAAACAAAAGCGAGCTCGCCGGCAAGCGCCGCGATCCGTTCGGCCTTGTCATGGACGCTGCCGAGCTTTTCGTGAAACACCAATGCCCGGAGTTTGGCTTCCCTTTTCGGTGCCGCGAGGCCTTCGGCACGGTCGGTATCGCGAAAAAAACGGGCGTCGTTGAGCCTTGCGGTCAATACCCTTTGATTGCCGCGCGCGATGGCCGTGCCGCCGTCACTGGCGGCGATATTGGCGATGGTGATGAATTTGGGCGCGAGTTTCGGCCTGTCCGTCTTGCGCGCCGAGGGGGTTTCGACGGCGAAGAATTTCTGATGTGTGCGCATCGAGGTGGCGATGACCTCGGCCGGAAGCTCGAGAAAGTCCGGGTCCATGTCGCCCATCACGGCAATCGGCCATTCGGCGAGCCCGGCGACTTCCTCAAGCAGGCCGGCATCCTCGATCAATGCCAGATCCTGTCCCGCACATAATGCATGGCATTGGGCAAGGATGCGCGATTTGCGTGCCTCGCGATCGATCACGACATGGGCCTGGGCGAGCTGTTCCTCATAGGAGGCAAAATCCGTCACGCGGATCGGGCCGGGGGCGTGGAACCGGTGGCCCTGCGTTTCATCCCCGGCGGTCAGCGCGCCAAAGGTGAAGGGAATGGCCATCCCGTCAAACACGCAGAGGATTCCGTGCAGGGGGCGAACCCACAGAAAATCCTCGCTGCCCGAGCGCATGGATTTGGGCCATGGAAAGTTTGCGAGAATTGCCGGGATGATTTCGGCGACCAGCTCGCGCGTTGCGCGGCCGGCACGGATGGTCCGGGCGATGTAGAAATCCCCCTTTTTATCGGACTGGATTTCTGCATCCTCGATGCGCGCAAGGCCGGCGCTACGCAAAAAGCCCTCGATCGCGGCTGCGGGCGCGCCATGGCGCGGGCCCTTTTTCTCCTCGGTCCGGTCGGGCTGGCGGTCGGGAATTCCTTCAGCGACACAGGCAAGGCGGCGCGGACCCGTGAAGCTGCGGAGGCTGGCCGGGGCAAGCCCTGCCTCCGTCAGTCGCGCGCGCAGCGCGTTCTCGAGAGCCTCCCCGGCGCTTTTCTGCATCCGGGCCGGGATTTCTTCGGAGAAAAACTCGATGAGTAATTGGGGCATTAAGCGTCACAATTCGACGGAGAAAAGCACGGAAGGCCGGATGCGAAGGCCGGATGCGAAGGTCGGATGCGAAGGCCGGATACCATGACCGGATAGACCGGGCGTGCTGGATGTTCAGCCTGCGGGACGGGATTCACCCATCCATGCAACCAGTTCGGAAAAGCCGCCAAACACCATGCGTTTTCCATCGAAAGGCATGGTGGACGGATCCATCTGCATCCGCGGATCGGCCATGGCTTTCGCCATGACATCGTCGCGGCTGGCGCGCGATTCATAGACGATGAAGGCAAAGACCACGGTCTCGCCTTCCTCGCGCTTGACTGCGCGCCAGAAATCCGTGGTTTTACCCTCGGGTACGTCCTCGGCTACCCCCTCGAAATAATGCAGGGCACCGTGATCACGCCAGACTTTTGCCCCGAGCTCTGCCAAAGCCCGATAATCATCGAGGCGCGCATTGGGCACGGGAATGAGGAAGCCATCGACATAGGCCATGGGAAACTCCGGGTTCCGGGCGCAAAGGGTCAGGCTTTGGCGAGCCGGGCATTGGCGAAATCCCAATTGACCAGATGGTCGAGGAAGGTCGCGATGAAATCGGGCCGGCGGTTCTGGTAATCGAGATAATATGCGTGTTCCCACACATCGAGCG
This sequence comes from Hyphomonadaceae bacterium, assembly GCA_021731815.1. Lineage (GTDB taxonomy): Bacteria > Pseudomonadota > Alphaproteobacteria > Caulobacterales > Aquidulcibacteraceae > JAKFWO01. The sequence goes on from JAKFWO010000009.1 coordinate 78,963, forward strand.
TGAGAAGCGGGGTGGTCCCGGCCTCGGTCAGCGGCGTTTCGGCATTGGGGGTCTTGCGGATTTCAAGCTTGCCGCCTTTGGCGACCAGCCATGCCCAGCCCGAGCCGAACTGGGTGGCACCGGCTTCGGCAAAGGCCTTTTTGAAGGCCTCGAACGACCCGAAATCGCGGTCGATCAGGCGCCCGACATCGCCATGCGCGGCGCCCCCGCCCATGGGCTTCATGGAATCCCAGAAAAAGCTGTGATTCCAGACCTGGGCGGAATTGTTGAAGATGCCCGCGGATTTTTCTTCGGCGCTTTTGCGGATGACATCCTCGAGGCCGAGCCCGGCAAAGCCGGTTCCCTCGACCAGCCGGTTGAGATTGGTCACATAGGCCTGGTGGTGCTTGCCATAGTGAAAATCAAAGGTGTTGGAGGAAATATGGGGGGCGAGCGCGTCGCGGGCGTAAGGCAGCGGGGGAAGTTCGAAAACCATGGAAATTGCGTGTCCCGATCAAGGAGGCGACGGAAGGCCGCCATTCGCGCCCTTCTTATCTTCCCCTCACCCGTGCAGCAATGCGAAAGTCAGCTTCGCAAGACCTGTTTCCGAAGATGATTCGCGCCCGCCTTGGGGTCAGGCCAGTTGAAGGGCTGCGCGGATTTTCGTGGCGGCCTGTTCGGCCGTGAGGCCGAATTCCTCATAGAGCCGGTCGCCGGGCGCGCTCGCGCCGAAATGATCGAGGCCGATAAATATTCCGTCCTCGCCGATGAAGCGCTCCCAGCCAAAGCTTGCCGCGGCTTCGATGGCGACCCGGACCGGTGCGGTGCCGATCATTTCATGGCGATATTCCGCGTCCTGGGCGTGGAAATGCCGCCAGGAAGGAACCGAGACGACCCGCACCGGGATCCCCTCGGCCTGAAGCAGGGCACGGGTGGCGATGGCGATCGCCACTTCGGTCCCGCTGGCAAAGATCGTCACTTGCGCATTTCTCCCCTCGGCGGCGCGAATCTCATAGGCCCCGCGGGCGGAGAGATTTTCGACCGCGGGAGTGAGCCGCGAAGGCGCACTTTTCTGGCGTGACAGGACGAGAATCGAGGGACCCTGGTCATTTTCGAGCGCCAGTGCCCAGCATTCGGCGGTCTCGACGAGATCGGCCGGGCGCAGAACCGCCAGATTGGGCATGGCCCGCAGGCTCGCCAGATGCTCGACCGGCTGATGGGTCGGTCCATCCTCGCCCACGCCGATCGAATCATGGGTCATGACATGCACCACCCGCAGCCCCATCAGCGCCGCAAGCCGGATCGAGGGGCGGCAATAATCGGCGAACACGAAAAAGGTCCCGCCATAGGGGATGATCCCGCCATGCAACGCCATTCCGTTCATGGCCGCCGCCATGCCATGTTCCCGAACGCCATAATGAACATAATTCCCGCGATAATCGGGCATGTCGAAGGTCGTCATGCCTGTGGCCCGCGTATTGTTGGAGGGCGTGAGATCCGCGGATCCGCCCATGAGCTGGGGCAGGGCCACCACGAGCGCTTCGAGACAGGCTCCCGAATGCTCGCGCGTGGCTTTCGCAGGCAAGGCGGTCAGGGCCTCAGCAATGAGCGGTGCCAGCGCCCGGCGCGTGGTTTTTCCGATATCCCGGTCATGCCATGTCAGGAATTTTTCGCGCGCGGGCGCGGAAGCGAGGTGCCGTTCCCAGGCGGCACGCTGAACGGCCCCCCTCGCGCCGGCCGCGCGCATGGCGGCAAAGGCTTCCGCAGATGCCGTGAAGGGCGGCAATGTCCAGCCCATAAGGGCCTTGGTCGCAGCGATTTCACCGGCTCCCAGCGGCTTGCCATGAGTCTCGGCCAGCCCCTCTTTGGTCGCGGCCCCGCGGCCGATCCTGGTCCGGCAGGCAATCAGCACCGGGCGATCCTGCGCCATCGCCCAATCGAGCGCCGCTGTGATCGCCGCATGGTCATGGCCATCCACCCGCAGGACCGCCCAGCCATAAGCGGTAAAGCGCTGCAATTGATCCCCGCTCTCGGACAGCGCCAGATCGCCGTCGATGGAGATCGAATTATCGTCCCACAACACGCAAAGCCGGTCGAGCTTCAGCCGCCCGGCAAGGCTTGCGGCCTCGTGGCTGACGCCCTCCATGAGGTCGCCGTCCGAAGCGATCACCCAGATGCGGTGACTGACGAGGTCGGTCCCGAATTCGGCCCGCAGACGGGCTTCGGCCATCGCCATGCCGATTGCCGAGGAAAAGCCCTGGCCGAGCGGGCCGGTGGTCATCTCGACCCCGGGGCTGTGTCCGAATTCCGGATGTCCCGGTGTCGCCGAGCCCCATTGCCGGAACAGGCGCAAGGCCTGTTCATCCATGCCCGGAAAGCCCGCAAGATGCAGAAGGCCATAAAGCAGCATGGATCCATGCCCGGCTGACAGGACGAACCGGTCACGATCGGGCCATTCGGGCGCGGAAGCGTCGAATTTAAGGGCATGTCCCCACAGGATCGCTGCCACATCGGCCATGCCCATTGGCATGCCGGGATGTCCGGAATTGGCGGCCTGCACCCCGTCCATCGCGAGGACGCGCAGACTATCGGCGATGGCGCGGGATCCGGTCGGGGAGAGAGGGGTGGAAGATTTCCCCGATTCAGCGTTCATTTCGGTTCCTTGGCAGCAGGATGGGGTCAGGAAAATGAGGCGCGACGCGCCCATAAGTCTGCGGTTAGAAGCGGTTGCCGGGCGGCGCGTCAAGCGTTAGGGCCATTGCGCGATGTCACATCAAGGCTTCCCATGACCGATCTGCCTTTCTGGAAAGCCCGCCCGCTTTCGGGTCTCAGCCCCGATGAATGGGAAAGCCTGTGCGATGGCTGCGGAAAATGCTGTGTCACCACGCTTGAGGACGAGGAAACCGGGGAATTGTTCCGAACCTCGGTCGCCTGTCGGCTGTTCGATGACAAGACCTGCGCGTGCCGGAATTATTCCGATCGCAAGACCCATGTGCCATTGTGCCTGAAGCTGACGCCCGAAAATGTACCCGAACTCGGCTTTTTCCCGCGGACCTGCGCCTATCGTCTGGTGGCGATCGGTGCGGATCTGCCCGAATGGCACCATCTCGTCTGTGGGGATCGCGAGGAAATCCACCGGCGCGGCATGTCCGTGCGCGGGCTCACCCTGTCGGAGGCGGATGTGGATCCGGATCTCCTCGAACATTTCATCATCGACTGGCCGGGCGAGGACACAGAATAAGGCCGGATGCGGTGCGGATTTTGCATGACCAGCGCGTGTGGCTATAGAGAATGCGCCATGCCGGTTTGCCTGGCCGGTTGATGACTGCGTCATCCGAATCGGGCCGGCAGAATCTTCCCGATCCGGGAACGAGGCGAGAGGGGCGAGAAAATTGGCCTGGCTGATTACGAAATGGTTTCTGTTTCTGGTCCTGTCCTTCGGTTTTGGCGCGCTGGCCGGCTGGGGCTGGCGGCGGGAACGGCGCGTGGGGGCGGTCGAGGCCCCGCCGCCGGAAACCGCATATGATGGGCCAGGGACCGATCCGTCGCTCGCCTGGCTCGACGCGCAGGAAGGCGAGGCAGTCCCTCCCGGCCCGCCAGCCGAACAAGACAACGATGCCCGCCTCATGCAGGAACTCGCAGCGCGCGATTCCGAATGGAATGCAAAATTCCTCGAACTCGAGCGCGCTTTGACCCGCCGCGAGGTGGAATTTATGGGCGAGCGCCAGAAATGGTCCCTTGATGCCGCCCAGGCATCCGAATCAGTGCGCAATGCTGAGGCTGAAAGGACCGCTGCTCTCGCCCGATCGGCCGATCAGGCGCGGAGAATTACAGCGCTCGACCTCAGATTACAGGAATATATTGCCGAAAATGATCGCCTGCGGACCTTGACGATCCCGGCTCCGGCGACCGAAGAGCCGGTGAGAGATGACCGGGACCTCTGGCGCTTGTTTCAGGCTGAAAAGCGCGCGCGTTTTCTGGAATTGCGCATGGCGGCGATGGAGGCCGGGCCCGCTCGGGCACTGGCCCCTGTCCTTCCGGCCGCAGCTGCGCAGCCTTCCCTTGCGCCCGATCCGGCCCCCCAACCGGCCCCGGCACCGGCACCGGCACCGGGACTGGCACCGGAACTGGCACCGGAACTGGTTCTCGCCTGGCGGGAGCGTTATTTTTCCGCCCGCCTGCGCCGGCTGGAGGCCCATCGCGCCGAAGAAGCCAGTCGGGAATCGGCGCTTCAGGCGGAAATCGAGCGGCTGTCCGCAGCCCTTGCCGCCAGCGGCGGTGAACCCAGCGAGGCCGTCGGCCTGTTTGCCCATGCCGCCGAGGAAGCCGAGGAACAGGCCCGCCGCGTCGAACCCGTCGAAGAATCCGGGGCGCTTGCGATTGGTGCCGAAGCCATTGCGGCGGCCGAGCGATTGAAATGGCGCAACAAATATCTGGAAAGCCGCATCGGGCTTCTCGAGCGCGACCTCCGCCGGGCAGAGCCGGAAGCACCCGCCATTGCCGCACCGCCGCCGGAATGGGAGCGCGAGCGCGACCGGCTGCGCTGGCGCAATCTGTTCCTGCAGGGCCGGCTCAGCCAAATGCTCACTGTCCGGCCGCCAATGGCGGCAATGAACCCGCTCGCGCCGCCGGTCGAGCCCCCGATTTCTGAGCCCCCGATTTCTGAGCCAATGCCCGAGTCCGAGCCCGTGCCCGAACCGGAATCTCCCCCTGAACCGGTCGAGCAAAGGCCGCCCGCGCTCAATGCCCCGCGGGAGGACGCGTCCGACGACCTCCAGCGCATTGTCGGTGTGGGGCCAGTCAATGAGGCGAAATTGCACGCGCTCGGCATCTATCATTTCGACCAGATCGCCGCCTGGACCCCTGCCAATGTCGCCTGGGTGGAATCGCATCTGCATTTTCCCGGGCGGATCGGGCGCGAGGAATGGATTGTCCAGGCCCGACGCTTCAGCTCGGCCCAGGGCGATTGAAGCCTGCGGGAAGGCGCAAATCCGGTTTAACGAGCACGAGGAACCCATGCTGGTCATACCCCAAAGACGGCGCGATCTTGGCGGCTTCGAAGTGGGGCGGCTTTTGCCCTTTCACGCGCGCCGCATGGTCGGGCCCTTTGTTTTTCTCGACCATATGGGGCCGGCGGACTTCCCGGCGGGGCTCGCCAAAAGCGCCGATGTCCGCGCCCATCCCCATATCGGGCTCGCAACCGTAACCTTTCTGTTCGAGGGCGAGATCATGCACCGCGATTCCGTGGGCTCCGAACAGGCGATCCGCCCTGGCGAGCTCAACTGGATGGTGGCAGGGGCCGGGATCACCCATTCCGAACGCTTCGAGCGCGCCCGCGCCGAAGGCGGGCGGCTGAACGGGGTGCAGGCCTGGATCGCTCTGCCGGAGGAGGTCGAGGAAATCGCGCCGTCCTTCGCGCATTTTTCCGGAAATGATGCGCTTCCCCTGTACGAGCAGGACGGATTCCGCGCGCGGCTGATTCTGGGATCGGGCTTTGGCGCAAAGGCTGCGGCACCGGTTCACTCGCCGCTGTTTTATGCCCATTGGGAATTGGCCGCCGGACGACGCGCCGGACTTCCGGCCGAATATTCCGAGCGCGCGGCCTTTATCGCCTCGGGCGAGGTCGAGATTGATCACCAGACCTTTGGCGGCGGAACCATGCTGGTCTTCGATCCCGGCCAGACCATCGTCTTCAATGCGCTCAGCGATGCGGTCATCATGCTGCTGGGGGGCGAGCCAGTGGGCGAACGCTTCATCGAATGGAATTTCGTCTCCTCGCGCCGCGAGCGGATCGAGGTCGCCAAAGCCGAATGGAAAGCCGGCCGCATGAAATTGCCCGATCTCGATGCACAGGAATTCATCGCCGCCCCCGCCGAATGGGCCCCCTCCGAATCGGGATGAGAGGTCGCTGGCCCTGCCCGCACGCAATCGCGCTTGCGAAAATCATTGCGCGAAGGGATAAGGGCCCCATGTCCCCGTAGCTCAGCAGGATAGAGCACCGGTTTCCTAAACCGTAGGTCGCAGGTTCGAATCCCGCCGGGGACGCCATCACCGCGCCGGGTCTCCGGCACCCGGATGATTCAAGGGGCGAATCAATCGGGAGTGGATCAGTCGGGGGCAGGTTTGGCCAGCGCAGGCGCAGGGACATTTCGTGTCGCCTTTATGGGCACACCGGCTTTCGCCGTGCCGGCGCTGGGCGTTCTCATTGAAGCCGCACTGAACAGCCGGCACGACAGCAAGCTGGAAATCGCTGCCGTCTATACCAGACCGCCCCGACCCTCGGGGCGCGGCCTGTCGCTCAAAGGCGGGCCGGTTCATGAGCGCGCGCGGGCGCTGGATCTGCCATTGCACATACCGGCGAATTTCCGGGCCCCCGAAGATGTGGCGGCGTTCGCGGCGCTCGATCTCGATCTCGCAATCGTTGCCGCCTATGGACTGATCCTGCCGCCGGCGGTTCTGGCGGCTCCCCGGCTGGGCTGCCTCAATCTCCACGCCTCGCTTCTGCCGCGCTGGCGGGGGGCTGCACCCATTCAGCGCGCCATGCTGGCCGGTGATGCCGAAACCGGGGTGGATCTCATGGTGATGGAGGCCGGGCTCGATACCGGGCCGGTGCTGGCGCGGGCGCAAACCCCGATCCATGCCCGCGACACGTTGGCGAGCCTCCATGACCGGCTCAGCGACATGGGGGCCGAAGTGCTGCGCGCGCATCTGCCCCGGCTGATGGGGGCGCAGGCGGCGGATTTCCTCGCCTCGGCAATGGCGCAGAATAACGATGCGGCACTCTATGCCCCAAAGATTTCGTCCGAAGAGGCGCGCATTGACTGGACGCTCGATTCCGCTTCGGTTGATCGCCAAATCCGCGCCTTTTCACCCCAGCCGGGAGCCTGGTTCACGCTGCCCGAAAATTTGGGCGGCGCACGGGTCAAGGTCCTGTTTTCGGGGGTGGAGCCGGGGAAGGGCGCGCCGGGCGAAGTGCTGGACGCGTCCTTGTTGGTCGCCTGCGGCACGGGTGCTGTGCGCTTGCTGCGCCTGCAACGCGAGGGACGTCAGGCGATGCCGCTCGAGGTCTTTTTGCGCGGTCACCAATTCGAGGCGGGAACCCGGCTCGGATGAGCCCGTGCTGCCCGAAGCCGGATCGGCAATCAGCGCGGAAAGGAATTCAGGCCGGTGTTTCCTTCGGCACCGGCTTGATTTCAAGCGGTTTCCAGACCCGGTCGCGCGGGCATTGATAGCCTTGTTCGGCACCATGGCATTTGGCAAAAGTGAATAACAGGGTTTCCGCCTTGCCGACCAGATATTCCATTGGCACCAGACCCGGCCCGAGTCCGGGACCTTCCTCGGCCCGGCTGTCGGCCGATTGGTCGCGATTGTCGCCCATCACGAAGACCCGGCCCGCCGGAATGGTGATTTCGCGGAAATCATCGAGCTCCGAAGCATCATCGATCTCATAGATCCGGTAGCGCCGTCCATTGGGCAGCGTCTCGATATAGTTTTGCAGGGTGCTGTCCTGGGAATAGCGGTCGAGAATGCGGCTTTCGCGTTCGAAATCGCGTGGGATGACCTTGCCATTGAGCACAAGCCGCCCGGCCTCGACCGCCACACGGTCACCCGGCAGGGCGATGACCCGCTTGATCAGCTCGCGCGGCTCATGCGGGTGGCGGAACACCACGACGTCACCGCGAGCCGGGCTACGCCCGAAAAAGCGCCCATCTCCGGCGGGCAACCATTTTCCTACCCCATAAGGCAGCGACCAGCGCGAAAAACCATAACGATATTTGGCCACTACGATGTGGTCGCCAACTTCGAGTGTCGGCTGCATGCTTTCCGACGGGATGTAATAGCGTGAGCCCGCAAGGGTCGAAAAGGCCGAAAACAGAATGAAGACCACGATTCCGGTTTCGAGCCACAGCCGCATCTCGCGCAGGATCATGCGCAGGCGGGACCCGGGGCGGGCATTATCGGCAGCGGTCATTTGGCCTCGGCAATGGCTTTGCGGGTGAAGGGTTTCAACCAGCGCCCATCGGCGCAATCATGGCCCTGATCCTTGCCGCGGCAGCGGTAAAAGGTGAACAACACGGTTTCGGCCTTGCCTTCGAGCCGCTCCATCGGGACCATTCCGGGGCCGGCTTCGGCGCGGCTGTCCTGGCTGTTGTCGCGATGGTCGCCCATCACGAAGAAAGTATTGGGACTGACAATTACGGGGCCGAAATTGTCGAGCACGTCCGCGTCGCTGAACTCATAGATACGGTGGGCGCGGCCATCGGGCATGAATTCGTCATATTCCTGAACCGTGACCGGGAATTCCACCTTGCCACTTTTTTCGTAGCGCATGATGCTGCGGGTGCGGACGAGTTCGCGTCTCAGCTCCTTGCCATTGATGGAAACCCGCCCGTCTTTCAGCGCGATCTCGTCGCCTGGCAGGCCGATGACGCGCTTGATGAAATCCTTGTCGAGAAAGGGATGGCGGAACACCACCACATCCCCGCGCCGCGGGGGGCGTCCAAACAGGCGCCCTTCGGTGGCGGGCAGCACGCCGCCAAGGCCATAGGGAATGGTCCAGCGCGAATAGCCATAGGAAAATTTCGACACCACGATGCGGTCGCCGACTTCCATGGTCGGCTGCATGGATTGGGAGGGGATATCGTAGCTCTGATAAGCGAGGGTGAAGCCGATAAACACCAGGATGAGGGCCGGAATCGCGGCTTCCACCGTAAGGCGGATTTCATGCACCATTTTTTTCATGAGGCTCAATGAAATCTCTCCTGGGAGGGGCGGGGCGACTGATCCTGTCTAGCCGCGCTTGCGCCAATAATCGATCCCTGTTTCATCGCGGTGCCGTGTGACAAAATCACGGCGCAACAGACAATTGAGATGCGCCAATGTCTCGCCCGTCGCCATGGACATCAGATCCTCGCCGATCGCGCGTGCGAACAGGGCACCGAACAAATCGATCACCCGCTTGTCGCCCTCGAGCTTGCGAAGCACCCGCACCAGCCCGCGCTCATGCCCGGAAATCAGGGCATCGAGCCGCGCATGCAGGCCGTAAAAGGGCTCATTATGGGCCGGCAGAACCAGGACATCGTCGGGGATGGTGTTGCGCAATTTGCGGCAGGAATGAAGCCAGTCGCTCAGGGGATCGGCATCGGGTTCGGTCGGATGGACCGAGACATTGGACGAAATCCGCGGCAGAACCTGATCGCCGGAAATCAGTAGTTTCAGGCCGGGGCAATAGAGGCAGGCATGTTCGGGCGAATGTCCGGCACCCGTGATGATCACCCATTCCCGCCCGCCGAGAACGAGGCGGTCACCGTCCGACAGACGCACAAAGCTCTCGGGCAAGGGCGAAACTACCGCCCCGAAGCGGCCGAAGCGGTCGCGATAGCGTTCGAGTGCGACCGCATCCCAGCCGCAGGCGCGGTAATGGCGAACCCCTTCTTCGGGTGCCGCGCGGCCTGTATCGGCCACCAGCACGCGGCAGGTGACATATTCGAGCCGCGTCATGAATAAAGGGCAGTCAAACATCCGGCACAGCCATCCGGCCAGACCGACATGGTCGGGATGCATATGGGTGACGATGACGCGCGTGACGCGGCGGGGGGCTGCATCCGTTCCATCGTAAAAGCCGGCAATGCCGAGCCCGCCTTCGGCCGGGGAAGCGGAAAACAGTGCGCGCCAGCTTTCCTTCGTGTCCTCGAGCGCCATGCCGCAATCGACGAGCGCGATGCCATTTCCCCCCTCGCCGTCATCGTCGTCAATGGCGTAGAGATTGATCCATTTCAGCGAGAATGGCAGCGCCATGCGGAGCCACCAGATTCCGGGGGCCACCTTCATCACCCGGCCCGGAAGCGGAGCCTCATCGAACGGATAGACCAGTCGCGCGCGGGCATCGCCGCTTCCGGTTCCGGAATCGCTTGTTCCGATTGGAAGCTCATCGCCGGCCGGCATGTCGGGCGCGCCATCAAAACTGGCGGCTTTGTCCTCTTTCGTCGTGGCTCGGTTTCGCATCACTTGTCCTCAAACCGAAGGGGCCTGCCGAAGCGCGATGGCCTGCGCTTCCGCCAACAGAAATCGTGCGCTCTCATAATGCAGCAATTCGGCCATCGCCCCGTCCACTTTCAGCACGCCCTTGCCGGCATTGGCCGGATCTTCAAACGCTGCGACGATGGCGCGGGCGCGGGCGAGCGCGGACGGATCGGGGGCAAAGGCGGCATTGGCAATGCCGATCTGGCCGGGATGGATCAATGTTTTGCCCTCAAAGCCCAAAGCGCGGCCCTCGGCGCATTCGGCGACAAGGCCGGCTTCGTTGGCAATATCGTTGAACACACCGTCGATCGCCGCGAGCCCATAGGCCTTGGCCGCCATCACGATGAGCGACAATGCGCTCAGCAGGGCAAAACGCGGCGAATGGCCATTGGCCGGCGGCGGGCCAAGCCGCAGATCCTTGGCCAGATCATTGGTGCCCGCAACAAAGCCGACAAGCCGCCCATGCGTGCGCGCCGCGCGGGCGATGGAATCGAGGTTGAGAATGGCGCGCGGTGTTTCGATCATCGCCCACAGGGCCGCGTCGCTGCCCGCGCGCGCCAGCCGGTCCATGGCGGCATGGATGTCGGCTTCGTCCTCGATCTTGGGAAAGAGGATCGCTTTCACCCCGGCCCCGGCGGCCATTGCGAGGTCCTCCTTGCCCCATGGGGTGGCCAATCCGTTGACGCGCACGATGATCTCAGCGCTTCCCGGTCCCGATATGGTGCCATCACCCGCCAGAAAGGCCCGGACATTGTCCCGCGCATCCGACTTGGCCTCGGGCGCCACCGCATCCTCGAGGTCGAGAATGATCCCGTCCGCCGCCAGCGAACGGGCCTTGTCGAGCGCCTTGCGATTGGCACCGGGGCAATAAAGCAGGCTGCGGCGGGGCCGGACGGGGAGCATCATGCGAGTTTCCGGAAGGGGCGAGCGTGGCAGTTGCCAGGGGGGCGGTCAGGGGCAGCGGTCAGGGGCGCATTCATTAATCGGCTTTCACCGCGCCGCAACAATTTTGCGCCGATCGGAACTGCCAATTCAAATCCCCGATCGGCCGGCACAGATTCGCCGGCACAGATTCGCCGGCACGGGCCGCCGGGCGACCGGGCGGTGTCAGCGCCGCTTCTGCCCTTTTTTCTTCACCGAATCAGCGACAAAGCCTTCGAGATCGGCGAGCCAGGCCTCCTCGGCTGGCGCGGCGGGCGGTGCTGCTGCATCTTTGGCAGGGACTTTGGACGCGGATGTGACGGGGGCCGGCGCAATGGCCGCTATTTTCGCGGGTGGCGGCCTGGCGGCATCTTCGAGGGAAACCACGGCGGTTTCCGGAACGGACAAGGATGCGACTGCTTCGCCCTGGGCCAATTCGCCCGGTTCGGGCGAAGGGGATTCCAGCGAAGGAGGTGCCAAAACGGGTGGCGCATAAGCCGCCGGCATCACGTCCCGCGGCAAGGCGGCTTCGGCAAAAGCCCGCCAGATCGCGGCCGGTGCCCCGCCGCCGGTCAGATCATTGACACCCGCCGGCTGGTCGCGACCCATCCACACGCCGGCCAATATATTTCCGGAAAAGCCGATAAACCAGGCATCGCGGTGGTCATTGGTCGTGCCGGTCTTGCCCATTATTACACGGCCTGGAATGGCGGCGGCGCGGCCGGTGCCATCGCGCACGGCTTTGGCCATCAGCAGGCGCATCGTGCCCAGATGTGCTTCCGCGGCCGCCCGACCGGATTTTGCCGGTGCCGGCCGCAGGATCTGCGCCCCGATCCGGATCTCGCGCACGATATGGGCCTTGACCGCGAAACCACCATTCATGAAGGGCGCATAAGCCGCCACCAATTCGGCGGCGCTCGCTTCATTGGCCCCAAGCGCGATGGCCGGCAAAGCCGCTTGCGGGGGCGGCAGACCAAGGCGTCGGGCGGTCTCGACGATCCGTGGCAGGCCGATCTGATTGGCGATAAAGGCGGCCGGTGCGTTGCGGCTTTCGGCAAAGGCCAGAGCCAGCGGGATCTCGGTGCGATAGGAATCGTCGAAATTTTTAGGAGTCCAGCCGTCATATTGAAATGGCAGATCGGGCACCACCTGTTCGGGGCGCAAGCCATATTCCAGCGCGGCAAGGAACAGAAAGGGTTTAAAGGCCGATCCGGTCTGGCGCTTTGCGTCGGTGGCGCGGTTGAAGCTGCTCTGGCCGTAATCACGGCCCCCCAGCAACGCACGAATTCCTCCATCGGGGCCGAGTGCGATGAATGCCGTTTGCAGATCGGGCGCGCCAGCCAGCAGGGATTTGGGGAAATGCTCGGCCACCGCTTTTTCCGCTGCCCGTTGCAGCGTTGAATCGAGGGTGAGGAACAGGCGGATCTCCCCGGCGGGGGTCTGGTCCTCGCCAAAGGCTGAATCGGCGAGGATGTCCCTGGCCTCACGCGCGGCCAGATCGAGTGCCCAGGCGGCTGCTGCGGTCGGGGCATTGGGGCGAACACGGACCGGGGCGAACAGCGCGTCGCGCCATTGGTCTTCGGAGACCTGGCCGGTTTTCGCCATGGAAAACAGGACTGATTGCGTGCGGGCCTTGGCGCGCTCCAGATTGGCCAGCGGCCCGTCGCGCGAGGGGGCCCGCAACAATCCGGCCAGCAGAGCCGCTTCGGGCAGAGTCAGATCCCGCGCCGGTTTCGCGAAGTAACGCCGCGCCGCCGCTTCGAGCCCATAAGCACCCGCCCCGAAATAGACGCGCGACAGATAGAGGCCAAGGATCTCGTTTTTGGACAGATTGGCTTCGAGCCACAGCGCCAGATAGAATTCCTGCGATTTGCGCTGGAATGTGCGGGCATTGGACAAAAACAGGTTTTTGGCCAATTGCTGGGTGATGGTCGATCCGCCCTGAACGACCTTTCCGGCGAACAGATTGGCAGCGGCGGCGCGCGCCACGCCGATCGGATCGATCCCCGCATGCTGGTAAAAGCGCCGGTCCTCGGCCGCCAGCAAGGCACCGACCACGAAACGCGGCAATGTCGAAACATCGATGGGATCGGGCGGACGGTCGCCGCGCTCGCCCAGAATGGTCCCGCTGGCATCGTAGAACACCAGGCGCTGGCCGCTGACCGCCAGCGCCGCGCGCGGATCGGGCAAGGAAAACGCGCCGAACAGCAATCCAAAAATACCCAGCCCTGCAAGGGCAAAGGCGATGGTCGCCGCCCAATAAGTGAAATCACGCAGGCCCGACCATAATCCGGGGGCGTTTTCCCAGCGATCACCAGATTCTGACCCCGATTCTGGCCCAGATTCTGGTCCAGATTCTGGCCTGAGGGCGATGCGGGGGCGATCGGAGCGGCGCGTTTCAGCGAATGCGCGTTCGGGGACTTCCGGATCGCGGCCGTTGTCGTCAGGTCCGGATTCCGAAAACTCGGTCATCGCTGCGTCCCCCAATGGTTTCGGACATCATGGCGCATTTTCGAATATCGGCGCGATTTCGGGCGAAAGCGAACATGATTTCCGCCTGCACGCGCGTGTACCTGAAAATGTTTAAGGCACGATGGGGGGCGGCGCAATCTCCGGAAATGGCAGCGCAAAATTCTGGCAGGCATCGCAAGGCTGAGCCTCACAATCCCTTGACGATTTCCTCGACCATCTTCTTGGCATCGGCAAACAGCATCATCGTATTGTTGCGGAAGAATAATTCGTTCTCCACCCCGGCATAGCCCGAACCCATGCCGCGCTTGATGAACAATACCGTGCGGGCGCGCTCGACCTCCAGAATCGGCATCCCGAAAATCGGGCTCTGAGGATCGGTCTTGGCCGAGGGATTGGTCACATCATTGGCCCCGATGACGAACGCCACATCGGCGCTCGCGAATTCGGAATTGATGTCCTCAAGCTCGAACACTTCGTCATAGGGAACCTGGGCTTCGGCCAGCAGCACATTCATGTGCCCGGGCATACGCCCGGCCACCGGATGGATGGCATATTTGACGTCCACACCCTCGGCCCTCAGACGGTCTGCCATCTCCTTCAGCGCATGCTGGGCCTGGGCGACCGCCATACCATAGCCCGGAACGATGATGACCTTGCTGGCATTGCGCATGATGAAGGCGGCGTCCTCGGCCGAGCCCTGCTTGACGGGCCGCGTCTCCGGCCCCCGCGCCGGGCCGCCGGTTTCCCCGCCAAAGCCGCCAAGGATCACCGAGATGAAGCTGCGATTCATCGCCTTGCACATGATGTAGGACAAAATCGCACCCGACGATCCGACCAGCGCGCCGGTCACGATCAGCGCAATGTTCTCGAGCGTGAAACCAAGCGCCGCTGCTGCCCAGCCGGAATAGGAATTGAGCATGGACACGACGACCGGCATATCCGCCCCGCCGATCCGCACGATCAGCCCCACTCCGAACAACAGCGACAAACCCGACAGCGCCCAGAAGATCGCTGGCTTGGCAGCCGGATCAATCACGCACAGCACATAGATCAGCCCCGCAAGCCCGAGCCCCATGGCGAGATTGACCGCATGCTGCCCCGGAAACACGATCGGCGCGCCCGACATATTGCCGTTGAGCTTCAGAAACGCGATGACCGAGCCGGAAAAGGTCACGGCTCCGATCGCGGCACCAAGCCCGAGTTCGACCAGGCTCTGGAGTTTCGGTGCGCCATCCTCGCCGGCGATGCCATAGGCCTGGGGTGAATAGAGCGCCGCTGCCGCCACCAGCACCGCGGCCAGCCCGACCAGCGAGTGAAAGGCCGCCACCAATTGCGGCATCTGGGTCATCTGCACGCGCTGGGCGATCACCGCCCCCGCCAGCCCCCCCAGCGCCAGCCCGCCAAGGATCAGGCCGATGGTGACCGGATCGAGCGCCCGGCGCTCATATAGCAGCCACAGCGTCACCCCGATGGCCAGCGCCATGCCGACCATGCCATTGCGATTGCCCGCCCGGCTGGTCACCGGGCTCGACAGGCCCCGCAAGGCCAGGATGAACAGGATCCCGGAAACCGTATAGAGGGCTGCGGCGATATTGGCGGTCATTCTGCTGGGCCTCTGACATGCCTGGAAAATGCGTTCGACGAAAAGGGAACTTCGCGGCCGGGGGGAGCAATGGCCGGTTCAATGCGCGGCGGCGGGCTTCTTCTCCTTGCGCCGATACATCGACAACATGCGCCGGGTGACGAGGAAACCGCCAAAGATATTCACCGCCGCCAATGCCGCGGCGATGGCACCGAAGGCTTTCGAGAACAGCCCGGCATTGGGGTCGGCACCATTGGCGGCCGGATTGGTCAGCGAGGGCGATTGATTGATGGTGAAGGTCTCCTCGCAGGCCTGCTGCTGCTGGGCAAGCACTTCCGGCGACGGGCGACGGTCCGGCGGTGCCAGTTTACGGCTGATCTCATCGATGGCTTTCGGCAGCGCCTTGCAGGTCTCGACGATTTCCTTGTTGGTCCGGATCGGGGCGGGCGGCGGCTCGGTGCTCGCGGCGGCTGCGAGCAGCGCTCCCACAATGATCACCGAGGAAATGGCGTTGGTCACCGCCATCAGCGGCGTATGCAGGGCGGGCGTCACCGACCATACGACATAATAGCCGACAAAAATCGCCAGCGCGAAAATTGCCAGACGGTACAAGGTGGGATCGATTTCCACGAAAAGCTCCCTTGGCGGGCATGCAGGATCAAGGCGCTATCCCTGCCAGCTTCGGCGCGTGCGTCAAGGGTTTGGTGGATTTGTGGCTGTCATCCGTCGCGATCCGCATGCGGGCCGGGAGCATCCACATGGACCGATGTCTGGACGGGGAAGGGGATGGTGATCCCCGCGCGCGCAAAGGCCTCTCTGACCGCAAGATTGAGATCCATGCCAACATCGAGGAAATTGGCATTGTCCACCGTGGCGCGCACAGCAAAGATCACCGACCAGTCGGCGAGCTTCTTCACCTTGACGAAGGGCTCGGGTGCCGCATGGATACGGGAATCGGCGGCGATTGCCTGGCGCAGGACCTTCTCGACCTGGCGCAGATCGTCGGCATAGGACACGGCGAATTCGAGGTCGAGCCTGCGGGTGGGCCGCGCCGAGTAATTGGAAATAGTCTCGCCCCAGACCTTGCCATTGGGAATGACCACCTTGACATTTTCAAGCGTGCTGAGTTCGGTGGTGAACAGCGAGATGTCTTCGACCACGCCCTTGGCACCGCCGATCTGCACATCATCGCCCAGCCGGTAGGGACGGAACAGGACCAGCATCACGCCGGCCGCGACATTCGACAGGGTCCCCTGGAGCGCGAGGCCGATGGCCAGGGTCGCCGCCCCCAGCACCGCCACCAGCGAGGTGGTTTCGACCCCGAACTGGTTGAGCACCGCCAGAATCACCGCCGCGAGCAGGCCATAACGCACCGCCGAGGACCCGAAACTGGCGATGGTCGAATCGACGCGCGGATTTTTCAGCAGCAATTTTCGTGTTGCCCGGCCAAGCCGGCGGGAAAACCACACACCGATGATGAGGATGAGGCTGGCGGCCAGCAGGTCGAAGGCCCCGGCGACGATCATGTCGCCATAGGTCGCCCACACATCCATGATGGCCTTGCGCGCGCTTTCGACGGTGATGGTCATTGGAAGCCCCCCCCCGGGCACTGTTCAAAAGGTCGGGTTCAATTGATCGGTTCGGCGCGCCATGGATTCCCGGACGGGCACCTGCCGGACGGATTCACCCTTGTCGTCATGGCGGCCGCCTTGCGCAAGCCCCGGTGACGGTTGGTCCAATTCCCCCTCAGCCCGGCACCCGGTCGATCCACATCGCATCGCCATAGGAATAAAAGCGGTAGCCTCTCGCGACAGCCTCCGCATAGGCCGCGCGCAGCCGGGAAGTCCCGCCAAGGGCGCAGACCAGCATGAACAGGGTCGATCGCGGGAGGTGAAAATTGGTCATCAGCACATCGACCATTCGAAACTGGTAGCCGGGCAGGATGAACAATCGCGTCGCGCCCGGGCCGGCGCGCAGCCCATCCGGCGCGGCGGCGGCGGCTTCCAGCGTGCGCAGGCTGGTGGTGCCAATGGCGATGACCCGCCTTCCTTCGGCTTTCGCCGCGAGAATGTGCGCCACACTTTGCACTGGGATCGCATAATTTTCGCTGTGCATGACATGGTCATCGGTATCGGCCGCCTTGACCGGCACAAAGGTGCCCGCGCCGACATGCAGGGTAAGGGGGGCGAGAATCACGCCCCGCGCCGCCAGTTCCGCCATGAGGCCGGCCGTGAAATGCAAGCCCGCAGTGGGGGCGGCGACCGAGCCCGCATCCCGGGCGAAAATCGTCTGGTAACCCTCGATATCGGATGAATCTGCCGGGCGGCGGGCGGCGATATAAGGCGGCAGGGGGGACGTTCCATAAACCTCGATCGCGGCATCGAGCGCCTCTGCCTCCTGGTTGAAACGCAGGTCGATTTCGCCATCTTCCGATTTGCCGGTAACTTCGGCGGTGAATCCCGGACCGAGCTCCAGTTCATCGCCGATGCGCAGCCGCT
Source organism: Hyphomonadaceae bacterium (assembly GCA_021731815.1). GTDB lineage: Bacteria > Pseudomonadota > Alphaproteobacteria > Caulobacterales > Aquidulcibacteraceae > JAKFWO01. The sequence goes on from JAKFWO010000009.1 coordinate 96,438, forward strand.
TTCCGGGCCGTGCAAAGGCCCGGAAGCGATCGGGCGCGAGGCGTTCGATCAGATTGATCCGCAATGTGACGGAGGATCCATCCGGCATCCGCGGCGCGCGCCGCCCCGAAAGCGCCGCGCGGATGACCCGGGAATCATTGAACACCACTACATCGCCCGGCCGCATCAGGCCGGGAAGATCGCCGATCCGGCGGTGCCCGAAGGCGGGCATGGCAGCCGCGCCGCCTGGAACGACCAGCAGCCGCGCCGAATCGCGCGGAAATGCCGGCCGCAAGGCGATCCGGTCCTCGGGCAGTGGAAAATCGAATTCGTCAATGCGCATGCGCGGAGTTTTTCTGAAACGGGCTTGATCTTGTCGGCAAGGGGCTTATCCCTGTGGGAAGAAAAAGAGGAGAGGCCGAATGGATTTCACCTTCACCGAGGAACAGACGCTCATCCGCGATTCCATCGCCAAATGGGGGGCCGGGCGCTATGATTTCGAAAAGCGGCGCGCGCTCGCCAGGGCCGAGGGCTTTAATCCCGGCTATTGGAAGGAACTGGCGGAGCTTGGCCTGTTTGCGGCAGCCCTGCCCGAGGCCTATGGCGGTCTGGGGGGCGGGCCGGTCGATGTGCTGGTGATCATGGAGGAATTGGGCAAGGTCCTCGCGCTCGATCCTTTTATCCCCTGCGTCGTGTTGGCTGGCGGGCTGATCGCAAGGCTCGGTACCGAAGCCCAGAAAGAAGCGCATCTCACTGCCATCGCCGCGGGCGAACGGATTTTCGCTTTCGCCCAGGCCGAACCAAAAAGCCGGTTCTCGCTTACGCATGTCGCGACCACTGCGCGCGCCGATGGCAGCGGCTTCGTGCTCGATGGCCATAAGGCGGTGGTGATCGGGGCACCCTTTGCCGATCATCTGGTGCTTACGGCACGGACCGGCGGCGGAATGACCGAAGCCGGCGGGATTTCCGCCTTCATCGTGAAAAAGGATGCGCCGGGGATCACGACCCGGGATTTTCCGACCATTGACGGTTTGCGCGCCTCCGAAATCACCTTTGAAAATGTAAAAATCGGGGCTGATGCCCTGCTCGGGCCTGTCGGCGGGGCCCATTCCGCGGTCGAGGCGGTGGTTGACCATGGGATCGCTGCCCTTGCCGCCGAAGCCATCGGCATCATGGGCGCGATGAATGCGATCACCCATGAATATGCGCGCACGCGCAAGCAATTCGGCCAGACTCTGGCGAGCTTTCAGGTGTTGCAGCACCGTCTGGTCGACATGTTCATGGCCCATGAACAATCGGTCTCCATGGCCTATATGGCGGCGATGCGCATGGCCGAAGACGCGCCTGTGGCCCGGGCCCGGGCGGCCTCCGCTACCAAAGTGCAGATCGGCCAGGCCGGACGCTTTATCGGTCAGGCGGCGATCCAGATTCATGGCGGCATCGGCATGACCGAGGAATACCGGATCGGCCATTATTTCAAGCGCCTGACCATGATCGACACGCAATTCGGCAATGTCGACTGGCATCTGCGCCGTTTTTCGGCGCTCGGTTCCCAGGGCTCGGTCAGGGATGCGGCGTGATGGGCGATCTGCTGCACTTTTCCCGCGAGGGGCCGGTCGGGGTGCTGACGCTGACGCGCCCGGAAACGCTCAACGCATTGGGCGAGCCGGGCGACGGCGATCAGTTCGAGGCCGCGGCGCGCGGGATCAATGCCGATGAAAGCCTGCGCGTGGTCATCTTGACTGGCGAGGGCAAGGCCTTCTCGGCCGGCGGCAATGTCAAGGCGATGCAAAAGCGCGAGGGGGCCTTTGCCGGCCCGCCTTACGAAGTGCGCGGCGGCTATCGGCGCAATGTCCACAAGATCGTGCGCGCCATCTATACGATGGAAATCCCGGTGATCGCGGCGGTCAATGGCCCGGCCATCGGGCTCGGCTGCGACATTGCCTGCATGGCCGATCTGCGCCTTGCCTCGACCAATGCACGTTTTGGCGTGACCTTTCTGAAGCTCGGCCTCATCCCCGGGGATGGGGGTGCCTGGCTGTTGCCGCGGATCATCGGCCAGGCGCGGGCGGCGGAATTGCTGTTCACCGGCGATGTGGTGTCCGCCGAAACCGCGCGCGCCTGGGGGCTTGTGTCGGAGGTCGTACCAGACGCGGATTTGATGAATGCCGCCCATGCGCTGGCGACCAAAATCGCCGCCCAGCCCCCGCATGCGCTGCGCATGGCGAAAATGCTGCTCCGACAAGGGCAGAATGCCAGCTATGAGACGATTCTCGAAATGTCGGCCGCCGCCCAGGCCATCGCCCACCACACGGGAGATCACATGGAGGGCGTCAACGCCCTGCTCGACAAGCGCGCACCGGTGTTCCGGGGGGAATAGGGACAGGCGGGGTCGCGGATTCTGACCGGCGATCGCCCCGCAAGCGGAAAGCCAGGTTCGGCGGTAAGAATATGTCGTGGGCCGGCCACTGCCTCCGGGTTTGCAATGCCCGTTCAATTTGCCAGCGCTCTACATTGATGGGAGCTCGCACCCGCAATATGCGCGAATCCTGGAATGAAGATCAAAGAAGAAAGCGATCCGGCCCCTTGCGGGAGGCACGAGGCTCAGGCCTCGATCTCGACATCCCAATAGAGATAATCGAGCCAGCTTTCGTGCAGAAAATGCGGGGGGAAGCGCCGCCCCATGGTCTGGAGCTGGTGGACATTGGGCCGGAACGGGCGTCCATGCACCGCCATCCCCGCTTCCTTCGGCGCGCGCCCGCCCTTGCGGAGATTGCAGGGCCCGCAGGCCGTGGTGATGTTTTCCCAGGTCGTGCGCCCGCCCCGGGAGCGCGGCACCACATGGTCAAAGGTCAGATCCTCGCTCGAGCCGCAATATTGGCACTCGAATCCGTCACGCAGGAACACGTTGAACCGGGTAAAGGCGGGGGGGCGATCCTGGTCGATGAAATCGCGCAGGCTGATCACAGAGGGTAATTGCAGCTCCAGCGACGGCGAGCGCACCACATGATCGTAATAGGCCAGCACCTCGACCCGTTCGAGGAACACGGCTTTCACCACTTCCTGCCAGGGCCAGGTCGACAACGGGTAATAGGAAAGCGGCCGAAAATCCGCATTGAGCACCAATGCAGGCCATCCGGATGGCGGTGCCTTGATCACCTGCATGACGCCCTCCCCGACTGGCGGGAGGGCCGACGACGCGGTGCCGGCCGAAAAATGAAGGCGTTACGACTGAAAGCGGATCTCCTCTTTCATGGTCTTGCCTGTTTCATGGTCTTGCCTGAGGCAGCTTCTTTCGGACCGACACGGTGTCCGGATCCGAAAGCCCGATGCGTTAACCGGTGTATACAAAGTCCGATTCGAAGACAAATCCTTGCCGCAGGTGCGAAGTTTCCTGAAGCCCTGCGATCATAACCGATTCTCCACGACATCATTATGACGACCTCATTCTGACGCCCGCATTCTTTCGAGGAATTTGTCGCAATGCCACAAATCCCGGACCAATTGTCGTGGTTGGAACCAGATGTCGTGGTTGAAGCATGTTGATTCACGCCGCGGGTGTTCCGTCCCGATTTTAGGGTTCGCGAAACCATTGCGCGCTAACATGATCCTGTTTTGCCGGGCCATTATCTCAGGCCGCGCGGCGATCTGGTCCGGGGAGGCCCTTTTGGCCCAATCCTTTCACATGTTCTTCCTCGCCGGTTCGGCGCTCGCGGCCACTGTTCTGGCTCCGCTTCCGTTTTCGGATGCCGCTGCGCAGACAGCGTTTTCGGGCCCACCGCTTCAGGTCGAAATCAATGTCGGCCGGGTGCTCGATCTGCCCACGCCGGCTTCGGCGATCGTGGTCGGCAATCCGGCGATTGCCAATGCCAATCTGCTCGATCCGCGCCGTATCCTGCTGACCGGGCACAATGTGGGCGTGACCAATCTCATCGTCTTCGACAATTCAGGGCGCCGGGTGTTTGATGGCCTGCTCGAGGTCGCGGGACTGAGTGCCGGTCAGGTCAATATGTTCCGCGGCGCGACGCGCCAGCTCCTCAATTGCGCCGGGACCTGCGAATCCGTGGCCAGAGTCAGCGCACCACCCGCAGCGGGGATCGCGAATGCCGCTTCCGGCGGCGGCTCAACGAATGGGGCGACCGACGGCGCACCGGCCGGGGCAGCGACCGATTCGGGTCAATAATTGCCAGGATTTCGCGCGATCGGCACCCCGCCTGCGCCGTGCCTGTCCCCGCCATTGAACCGCGATCAGGCCGATTTCGTCTGATCGTCCGACAGGCCCGTTTCGCATCGGTCTTGGCTCGAGACCCCGATTCGCTGACCCTTCGCCCGGCCTGCCGGCTGGACTTTGCCCGTGCTTCCGGTGCAAACACCCCCCCGGGACACAAGTGACCGCCAGGGCGGCGCGATCCCGAGGGGGCGACATGGCCATTATCGTTTCACCATTGCGGTTGTTTCACCAAATGGTCGCCGCGCGGCAGCCCGAACGGATTGTCAGCCTGCTTTCGCCCGAAAACGAGTTTCCGCGTGCAGACGGACACGACGATACGCATCTTCGAATCCACTTCAACGACATCGTTGAGGATCATCCGGGAAAGCTCGCCCCCCAGCACCACCATGTTGAGGACATCATCGCTTTCCTGCGAGAGTGGAAACGGGAAAATCCGCTGTTCATTCACTGCTTTGCCGGCATCAGTCGCTCGACGGCCACCGCCATGATCGCCGCCGCCATCCACAATCCCGAAACAGCTGAAATCCAGATCGCGCGCGCCATGCGCTCGGCCTCGCCCACCGCGCAACCCAATATCCGCATTGTCGGTTTTGCCGATGACATTCTGGGACGCGGGGGTCGTCTGAGAGCGGCGGCCGAGCGGCTGGGGAAGGATTCCTTCCTGTCCGACGAAGCGATTCCTTTTGAAATTCCTTCAATCTATCCAGTCGGGTAAGGGCAATTTTTCGTGCCCGACAAGATTGACATGAACAAAACGGATTCTGATATGTCCGCGGCAGGCCCAGGGGCACGGCCCGCGGAAATCACGATTGGCCTGTCGGCGGTCATCATCGCCGTGGATGAAACCGAGGCCTGGTTTCTGGGGGCCCTGCGCGGCAATGCGATCAGCCTGCCATTCGGGCCCTTCGATCCGGCAGGGCATCGTACTTTTGAGCTCGGCCTGCGTGATTGGGTGCGCGCCCAGACCGGGTTCGAACCGGGCTATGTCGAGCAATTATACACCTTTGGCGATCAGGGCCGCGAAATGCCGGGTCCCGATCCGGGCGAGGGTGCGGGGATGGGGCGGGTCATTTCGATCGGTTATCTCGGCCTTGCGCCGGCACGCACCCTTTTGTCATCCGACAACGCGGACTGGCGACCCTGGCGAAACCATTTTCCGTGGGAGGACTGGCGGAGCGGCCGCCCCGCCTGTCTCGACCGGACGATCATCCCCGCTTTGCGCCAATGGGCGGCCCGCGTTCCTGCCCGGGAATCGAGGAATCTCACGCGCATGCGGGCAGCTTTCGGGCTGGATGGCTTGCCGTGGATCGAGGAGCGCGCGCTTGAACGCTATGAATTAATATATGAATCGCGCCTCGCGCCCGAGGCCATACGAGATCTTTCCCGCTTCGGGGAGGAAATCCCCTGCGATCATGATTCTCCCGATTTGTTGCCAGCCCGCGATTTCGGCGTGCCCATGGAATCTGATCACCGCCGGATTCTCGCCACCGCGATCGGGCGTCTGCGCGCCAAGATCAAATATCGGCCCGTCATTTTTGAATTGATGCCCGAACAATTCACGCTTTCCGGCCTGCAAAAAGTGGTGGAGGCCGTGGCAGGCCTTCCTTTGCACAAACAAAATTTCCGCCGGCTGCTCGAACGGTCAGGGCTGGTAGAGGGGGCAGGAATTTTCCACGCTGCCACCGGCGGTCGTCCGGCAGAATTATTCCGCTTCCGGCGGGAAGCGCTCGCCGAGCGTCAGGCCTTCGGCCTCCACGTGCCGACGCCAAGGGTCGAATGAGGCGTTTTCGTCCCCATCATCCGGATCGGGCACCCCGACAGACCGGGTCAGAATTTCACCGGCGCACCCGACGAGGGGCTGATAGCACCTGAATCCGCCTGGACCATGGCAATTCCGGAATGCCTCGATTCCCAAAACTCAGGTTTTGGGCTGCAACCGGATCAGCGCCCCTTCGCTCTCATCGGTGAGGACATAGAGAAACCCGTCGGGACCGGCCCGCACATCGCGAATGCGGGCATCGAGGCCGGTCAACAATTTTTCTTCCCCGACGATCCGGTCACCCTCGACATCGAGCCGGGCCAGATGCCGGCCGGCCAGCGCACCAACAAACAGATCCCCGGTCCAGCCCGGATATTTGTCCCCTGAATAAAAGGCCATGCCGGACGGCGCGATGGAGGGCCGCCAATAATAGATTGGCTGTTCCAGACCTTCTTTGGCGGAACCTTCACCGATCGGCAGCCCGGAATAGTCCACGCCATAGGTGATGATCGGCCAGCCATAATTCTTTCCGGCCAATGGAATATTGATTTCGTCCCCGCCTTTGGCGCCATGCTCATGGGTCCAGAGCGCATTGCTCACCGGATTGAGCGCGGCACCCTGAACATTGCGATGGCCCCAGGACCAGATTTCCGCCGCTCCACCGCCTTGCGCGAAAGGATTGTCCGCCGGGATCGAACCATCATCACGGATCCTGACGATTTTCCCGATCGTATTGGCCCGATTCTGCGCCTGGTCGCGCCCGGAATACCGGTCGCCCAAAGTCACATAAAGCGTGCGGTCGGCAGCGAAGACCAAACGCGAGCCGAAATGATGCTGGCTGCGCATGCTGGGTTTTTGGCGGAAGATCACTTCGACGTCGGTGAGTTGCGTCGCATCCTCGCTCAGGCGGCCGCGCAACACCGCGCTGTGATTGGCATTCCCGGCTGGTTCGGAAAAAGAGAGATAGACAAGCCGGTTTTCACCGAAATCCGGATGGATCACCACATCCAGCAATCCACCCTGACCTTCATCCAGCACGGGCGGCAGGCCGGTGACCGGCGGGAGGATCATCCCATCCGCGCCGATCACCCGTAATTGCCCGCTTTGTTCGGTAACCAGAAATCGGCCATCCGGAAGAAAAGCCAGCCCCCAGGGACGGTCGAGACCGATGGCCACCGCCACCGGCTCAATCGAAACGCTGGCGCTGGCAGGAATGGGGGCCCGTGTCAGTCCTCCATTCTGGCGTGGTTCTGCGCAGGCTCCCAGAGCCCCAAGGCACAGGATCAGGGAAGCGATATGCAGGCGCACGGTGTACTCCTTCAAATCCTGGCCGCCGATCGCGGCACTCACGCGCCCATATAGAAGGCGTTGAGCTTGTTGCCGTCAAGGTCCCGGAAATAGCCGGCATAGAAGCCCGGAATTGTCCCGCGCGGTCCGGCCGGGCCTTCGCAGGTTCCGCCAAGTTCCAGTGCCTTTGCATAGATGCGATCGACACTCGCTTTGTCCTTGGCTTCGATTGCCACCATCACGCCATTTCCGACGGTCGCCGGCTGACCGTCAAAGGGCATGGTGACGCCAATTCCGCATCCGTCACCGATAGTCCACGCAATGAAGCGTTCACCCTCCATCATGCGTTTGGCGCCAATTTCGCCGAGCAATGTATCATAAAACGCCGCCGCCCGCGCCAAATCATTGGTTCCGATCGTTACATAGCCAATCATTTCTGTGTCCCTGTCTGCGCCGCCATTCCGGCCTGTGCCAAAACGCAGTATACGTTTCTCTTTTGTTCCGCAAGTCCGTTGTTCTGCAAGTCTGTTTTTCGAAATTTCTGTCGGCGTAAATCATACCGTGAAATATGGCCGGGTCCAGCCGCTTTCCGTGGTTCCCGATCGGAAAAATCAACGCAACTTCATGACGATTGCGGGAGGAACGCGCCCCAATTACC